>JBJFHG010000037.1:0-8697 GCA_051893455.1 Bacillus sp. (in: firmicutes) | reverse complement strand
CCGGTTGTGGAATAGCGCGCTTTATTTTTGGCGATGAATTCTTCTTGTTTTTTGATGAATTCCTGTTGTTTCTCATAAGCATTTATATGCTGATTCTTATGAAGCTCCGCCAGTTCCAGGAACTTGTCATAAGTGGCTGTATAGCGGGTCAGCTTGGCAAATTCCAAGTGGAAAATGACGTCCGTGGCAGAGTTCATGAATTCTGTGTCATGCGAAATCAGAATGAATGCATGCGGGTATTCCTTCAAGTATCGACCGAGCCATGCAATATGTTCCTCATCCAAGTAGTTCGTGGGCTCGTCGAGCAGCAGTACTTGTGGCTGTTCCAACAAAAGCTTCGCCAGCAATACCTTTGTTCGCTGTCCGCCGCTCAATGCCGCCACATCACGGTCGAGTCCGATGGCATCCAGCCCAAGCCCGCGGGCGGCATCCTCGATTTTCAAGTCCAGATTATAGAAGCCGCCGGCATCCAACTGATCCTGAAGTTCAGCCATGCGCTCCAGCAGCTCTTCCAGTTCTTCCGGGGAAGCTTCGCCCATCTTGCCTGTCACTTCATTCAGTTCCGCTTCCACGGAGAATAGGTGATCGAATGCCTCCTGGAGCACGTTGCGGATTGTCTTGCCCGGAACCAGGTTGGTATGCTGGTCCAGATATCCGTATACGACACCAGGGGTCCACTGGACTTTTCCGGTATCATGAATCGTCTGGCCCGTAATGATGTTCATCAATGTCGATTTTCCGACACCATTCGCTCCCACCAGCCCGACGTGTTCATTATTCAATTGGAAGGAAACATTCTTAAATAACATACGGTCCCCGAAACTATGGCTGAGACCTTCAACAACTAACAAACTCATCCTCTATGTCAACTCCCGAAATTTCATTTTCATTCCTCTTATTCTATTCGACATTCTGTTTCCATGTAAAGTGATAATACATTCCTGTCAGTTGTCTCCCTGCTATCAGTCATGGTACATGGTTACGATGGTTTGCCTTATCTGTTCCTGGAAAAGGTTTAATGGTAAGATTTGTATACGGATGCGTGGGTGGCAGAAAGATAATGGGCAATCTCGTATGCCCATGGGGAGGGAGAAAATGAGAAAGAAAATCATGTTGGCAGTTGCTTTATTGTTTGTGATATCGGTTGCTTCTAACTATTATATTCAAAATAACTCTGAACCTGTTGATATTGATGGCAGACTAGCCCCAGGTACTAATAATATAGGAATTGGGATGTACGATGAGAAAGAAGATATCATCCCTGAGGGAACGAAATTAGAGGTTAGTGGAGACTCCTTCAAATCGAAGGTTTCCATATCTCATTTTATAGAAATGGAAAGAGAATATAAGTTGTTGATTTTTAACGATTTTAAACAAGCATCATTTGACGTAGAGGGAAGATCAGCAGATAGTTATGATGTAACCATTCAACCAAATCAGACTGCTGATGTGGAAGTGACAAACAATATTTCAGAAGATACAAAAGAAGTTGATTATCTAGTAATTAAAGACCCAAATCATCTCATTGAAAAACTAGAAATCGAAAATATGAACAACTTACAACAAGTTTTGCCATTAAAATTTAGTACTAGAAACCCTGTTCAGGAACCTGTAGAAAGTTTATCTCCAGAATCAGTTGTTCCAAATGATCTTTTAGATGGAGTCTTCCTTAGTAAAGAAAAAAATAATTTAACCATAGTACCCCAAGCTAATAGTGGGGAGGAGGTTTATTTATCAGTAGGAAATCTGTATGAAGATCCTGCTTGGTTTGCGTTAGTAGCATTACTGGACTGGAAGCAAATCCCCTTTAATGACAATCAATTGGTACACTTTGTTAAGGTTAACCCTGGTGAAAGAAATATTTATTGGTTTACATTGCCTAATGTCGAACAAAAAAAGAACTTTCAAGTTTTAGGTTTTCTGAAGCCATATAACGTTTCGGAAGACGACTACAGGTCACACTTAGTAGAAGGTTCTGTTAGGACTGTTATTCTTCCCGATAAATAATCGGAAAAGGGGCTGTACAAAAGTTCTTTAAATGAAACAGGTGGAGAAAAACGACTGGTTTTTCTCCACCTGTTTTTAATGTTTTTTGGATAGAAGAGAAGATTACCTTTGTTGACGGTTCTGCACAGGAATCGGTACGATATATACTATGGGCATCTACATAATCGGACAAGGGAGAGGGTTATGATATGAAAGTCGCAATCTATCAGATGGGAATAACAACGGGAAATCCTTCGGAAAACCGGAAAAAGGTGGAGAGCTGGGTTCATACCGTGTGCAAGGGGGGAGATAAGCCTGATTTACTTGTCCTGCCTGAACTATGGACCACTGGTTATTGTCTGGAGGAACTTAAGTCCATGGCAGAACCGGAAGGGAGAGAGACACTGCCATTCGTCGGCGGGCTGGCAAAGCATTACGGCGTGAACATCGTGGCCGGGTCGATTGCAAACCAGAAAGCGGATGGCATCTATAACACTTCTTTCGTAATCGATCGCTCAGGGGCGTGTATCCGCCAATATGATAAGGTCCATCTTGTTCCGATGTTAAGGGAGCCAGATTACCTAAAAGGAGGCAAATCGGCTCCCGTGATTGTCGAAGTGGAAGGTGTTAAAATCGGTCTCATCATCTGTTATGACCTGCGCTTCCCGGAAATCATCCGTAACCTGGCCCTTGAAGGCGCTCAGCTCCTTTTAGTAGTTGCCGAGTGGCCGGTAGCAAGGAGAAACCATTGGAGAATACTCCAACAGGCAAGGGCAATTGAGAACCAGATGTACGTGGTCTCATGCAACTGTGTCGGGGAGCACGGCGGGGTCGTCTATGCCGGCACGTCGATGATTGTGGACCCGTGGGGTGACATTGTGGCCGAGGAAGGCATTGAGCAAGAGGCGACGACCATTGTGGATCTGGACTTCAAAAAAGTCGATTCCGTCCGCAAGGAAGTCCCCATTTTCAAAAGCAGAGTGCCGGATTTATACCGGTAAAGCGAGTAAATAACAAAGGAGAACCATATGTCTCAACATAAAATCATATTATTCGATTTGGATGGAACATTATCGGACCCCAAAATCGGTATTACTAAATCAGTGCAATACGGACTGGCTAAAATGGGTATACATGAACCGGATCTTGATAAGCTGCAGTGTTTTATCGGCCCGCCCCTGCATGTCTCATTCGCTGAATATTACGGGCTGGAAGAGGAAGAAATAGAGCAGGCCATCCATTGGTACCGGGAGCGTTTTAAGGATGTAGGGATGTTCGAAAATGAGTTATTCCCGGAAATACCCGGCTTATTGCAGGAACTTAAGGATCAAGGGAAGACGCTTGTGGTCGCTACCTCGAAACCAACGGTATTTGCCGAACCAATCCTGGAGTATTTCAAGATCAGCCATTTCTTCGATAAGGTTGTCGGCAGCCATCTTGATGGCAGCAGAACAGCGAAGACGGAAGTGATTCAGTACGCGATGGATTCTTATCCTTCCAGTAAAAGAGAGGACTTTATCATGATCGGGGACCGCAAGCATGATATGATCGGTGCCAATAATACAGGCATTGATTCCGTCGGTGTCGTATACGGGTATGGCACACGGGAAGAGCTTGAACATGAATCGCCGACTTACATCGTGAATACCGTGGAAGAATTGAGGAGCATCCTGTTAGGTAGACACGCGGCAGTCCAATAAGAAAGACGCTGAATGAAAAAACTGCATGGCATTGTCAGATTGATGATCTGACGCTGCCGTGCAGTTTTCTTTTTGGAATCAGTCGAATTTTAAGCCTTTTAGTGCTTCGGCCAATGCATTATTGAGCGGTTCAGCTTCTTTCTCCTGCTGTTTCAGATATTTTTGGACAGTCCGCTTATCGACTTTTCCTCGTGATTCTTTTTTCCGTCTTGCTTCAAAAGCGGACAGTTTTTCACGGTATCCGCATTTGCATACGAAAATCTGGCCGTCGCCTTCACCGCGAAGCTCCAGTTTCTTTTTGCATTGAGGACAACGCGCGTTGGTGATGCGGGATACATTTTTACGGTGTCCACACTCACGGTCCTGGCAAACGAGCATTTTGCCTTTTTTGCCGTTCACTTCAAGCATTGGTTTTCCGCAATCCGGGCAGGTCTTGGTGGAGATGTTTTCATGCTTGTATTTTTTATCGCTTGCTTTGATTTCACTTACGATCTCTTTTGTGTGACGTTTCATTTCGTTAATGAATGCGTCTTTCTTCAGTTTGCCTTTGGCAATCATCTCAAGCTTTTGCTCCCATTCGGCTGTCGTGATCGGCGACCGCAATTCTTCCGGCACCAAGTCCAATAGCTGGCGCCCTTTTGAAGTGATGAAGATTTCTTTGCCGCCCCGTTGCTCAATCAGGAATGAAGCAAAGAGCTTATCGATGATGTCTGCGCGTGTGGCGACGGTGCCAAGCCCTCCGGTTGCTTTTAATGTATTAGCTAGTTCTTTATTATTTGTCTGCATGTACTTCGTCGGATTTTCCATAGCTGACAATAAGGTGGCTTCCGTAAATCTGGACGGCGGTTTTGTTTGGCCAGATGTTTGGGCGATCAGCTTTGTCTGCAACACATCCCCCTCTTTGAGGGCAGGGAGGAGCTGTTCTTTCACTTCATCTGCTGTATCCTCATCCTCAAAGTGATTTTGGTACACTTCTTTCCAACCAGAATGGATGACCGTTTTTCCTCTGGCAATGAATGTCTCCTTGCCGATGGTCGCCTTTACGGTCAATTGCTCGTATTCATAGGCAGGGAACAGGACAGCCAAGAAACGCTTCACCACTAAGTCATAAATTTTCCGTTCCTTGTCCGAGAAGGAAGAATAATTCACGTAACCTTCAGTCGGGATGATGGCATGGTGATCACTCACTTTACGATCGTCGACAAATGCCTTTGAAGGCTTAATCGGCTTTCTCAGCACCTTATTTGCCAGCGGGCGGAATTCACCCACACCGCAAGCTTTCAGCCGCTCCGGAAGGGTACTTACGATGTCAGATGACAAATAGCGGGAATCTGTCCGCGGATACGTAAGGACTTTATGTGTTTCGTACAGGCTTTGCATGATTTTCAATGTTTCTTTCGCTGAGTACCCGAATATTTTATTGGCATCCCGTTGAAGTTCCGTTAAATCATAGAGAGCCGGCGCGAATGTTTTCTTTGCCTTGCGGTCGATGGCTGTTATGGTTGCATGCTGGCGTCCCAGTGATTGGATGATGGCATCTGTTTTTTCTTTGTTGAAGCTACGGCTATTTCCTTTGGCATCCTGCCATGTCAGCTTCACCGTATCGGTCTGTGCCTCAATGCCGTAGTATGTTTGCGGCTTGAAGTTTTTGATTTCATCTTCACGTGCGGCAATCATTGCCACAGTCGGCGTTTGCACACGCCCGCAGTTCAATTGGGCATTATACTTCGTCGTCAGGGCCCGGGTGGCGTTAAGCCCGATATACCAGTCTGCTTCAGAGCGAGCAACCGCCGCAAAATACAGATTCTCGTAAGTTTTGCCGGGTTTCAGGTTGTTGAATCCCTCTTTGATGGCCTTATCTGTGACAGAAGAAATCCAAAGCCGCTTAATCGATTTGTTCACCTTTGATTTGGCGATGATCCAACGGGCCACCAGCTCGCCTTCCCGGCCGGCATCGGTGGCAATGATAATTTCATTGACATCGCTTCTGTTCAATTGCGATTTGACGGCATTGAACTGTTTGCCTGATTGCTTGATGACGGTCAACTTCAGATGGTCGGGCAGCATCGGCAGATCTTCAAGATTCCATTTCTGATACTTTTTGTCGTATGTTTCCGGATCGGCCAAAGTCACTAAATGCCCAAGGGCCCAAGTGACGATGTATTTGTTTCCTTCAAGAAAGCCGTTCCCTTTCTTATTGCAATTCAGCACTTTCGCGATATCGCGCGCCACTGAAGGTTTTTCTGCTAAGACTACACTTTTTGCCATATGTTCGTGCTCCTTTAATATCTTGTATCGTTACTATAACATAGTTTGGATTCCTGAAATATGGATAGGCTTGTATCCGTGCCCCAGGCTTAGGAGTCTTGAGGTGAAGACTATTTTCGTCTAGACTGGATGATAAAGAATATTCCGGCGGGGGATGCCGGATATGGATGGGAGGACCATAGAATGGCTAAAGGAAAAACGAATGCAATGCGAATTCTTGATCGTGGGAAGATTCCTTACGAGATGCTGAGTTATGAGGCGAATGATGGAAAAATAGATGGCGTGTCGGTGGCCGAAAAGATCGGCAGGGGACTGGACAGTGTTTATAAAACATTGGTGGCGCAAGGAAACAGCCGGAATATCTATGTTTTCGTTATCCCGGTAGCAGAAGAATTGAGCCTGAAGAAGGCGGCAGTGGCAGCCGGGGAGAAAAAGATGGAAATGGCGCCGGTGAAGGATATACAGAAACTGACAGGTTACATAAGGGGAGGCTGTTCCCCTATCGGCATGAAGAAGAAGTATCCGACCTTCATACAGGCAGATGCCAAGAAGCTTCAGTCAATAATCGTAAGCGGTGGAAAAATCGGGACACAGATCGAAATAGGGCCACATCTGCTCGCTCAAGTGACAGAGGCGAAGTTTACAGACCTTATCCAGTAGGAAGGTCAGAGGCAGAAGAGTGTTGATAATTAAGCGAAGGCTGATAATAGTGAGATTTTAAGAGGTTTCGTATATAAACGTAGGATTAGGGGATATCCTCATGAAGGAGGATTCCTCTTTTCATGGAATTAGGCATTCACCTACCAAGCTGTTGGTTCATATAATGCCGGTGAGTATGGAATTTAACACAAAGGAGTGCTGTTCTTTGGGTAAGCACATTCTACGGTATTTTGCTGGCGGCAATACAGCGCATGGCTTTTATAGCTTATATGAAACGAACCTCATGGATACAGAGAAGATTTTTGTATTGAACGGCGGTACATTGGCCAGCCGGACTGAGTTATTGCAGGAAATCACTGATGAATTCGCTGAAGTTACTGGCTGTATTCATTATTTGCATTCGGCTGCAGACAGTGAGTTCCTAGAAGGCGTAATTTTGGATGACATTGGTGTCGCGATTATTGACGGGACGGCTCCGCGAAAAATTGACCTGTATCCAGCTGGCAAAAAAATCAGGATTATAGACTTAGGTATGGAAAATGGGAAGGCTGACCTGCACAGTAAGATGGAGTCAGCCTATCAGGAGGCATATAGGGCTTTTAAGGAAGCACTGAAAATTCATGATGAATGGGAAGCTATTTTCATAGACAATATGGATTTCGGGAGAGCGGATGAACTGACAGGGGAAGTCATGCAGCTCTTGTTGCAGGGACCATCGAAACCGGAGCCTGGCAAGGCAGTCCACCGATTCCTGGGAGCAGCGACCCCAACTGGAGCGGTCGATTTCATACCGGAATTGACGGAAGGGCTGCCAAACAGGTATCTCATTAAGGGAAGACCGGGATCAGGAAAGTCGACGATGCTGAGGCAGATTGCCGCCAGGGCAGAAAGTGAAGGATATGATGTTGAAATCTATCATTGCGGATTCGATCCTAACAGCCTGGACATGGTGATTGTGCGTGAGTTGGGATTTGCGATTTTCGATAGTACGGCTCCCCATGAATATTTCCCCGAGCGGGAAGGGGATAGCATTATAGATGTCTATGACAAATGCATACGTGAGGGAACAGACGAAGACTATAAAACAGACATCGAACATATCTCCGGGAGATACCGCTCCAAGATGGGAGAAGCCACAGCATGGCTGGCACAGGCAAGGGATTACCGAGAACAGTATGAAGCACCCCGCGGACAATGGGAACGAGGCAGATGGGAAATGTGTAAACAGGATATTATACGGGAGATTCTTGATTAGAACATAAAAAAATTTATCTTTTATTGATCCACGTAAATTGCAGGTACGTAAGAAACTGTGCCAGGGTAGCAAGGAAATGACTATCATTCCGTGGGAAGAAGAAGTGGCGGAACAAAAGATATGTCTACGCTTGCCGCACATGTAAAGCAGGCGAACTATCCATACCGATTGTCATAGCGAAAATGCTCTTCCATTCATTATGGCGTATATCATGACACAAAAAATAGGTGGGAGCACTACCTCAATGTCGACGGAAAAAACAAATTGAAGGCACGGGTGTTCATTGGCTATAACCATGTGCTGAATCATGGTAAAAAGGAAATGGTGAAGGAGAGAAAAGGTCTGAGCTTCTGTAATTAATTGTATGCGATTGAAAGAATTCTGAAGGATGCCCCTACTTTGAAGTGTTCGGAACAAAGGCTCTGAAAAAGAAAGGCCATCTTGGACTGTTTTTCCGCATGGCTCCATGAATAAAAGGATTATGTACTTCTAAAAAGAGCATTAGGCAAAGCCATTACCCAGTGTTTAAACTAGTGGAAGCATGTTGAACTGAACTGCAACCCATATTTCAGACAGTCTAAAAAAGACTTATGTACTCAGAAGATGATTTCAGTATTGTACTGGAGTCATCTTTAATTAATGTCCACTGGTATCGGTGATAGTTATATTCATCCATGTAAGCAATCGCTACCTTTAGCTCTTCAAAGAGATCTCGTACTTCTTTAGGTCAACTTCATCCCCAAGATAAGCAACATGGGCTATGTTTTAAATTTAAGGCTGTTTTCTAAAAGATTGTTGTTTTTACATAAGTTCGGTAATGAAAACCAG
>JBJFHG010000036.1:0-34678 GCA_051893455.1 Bacillus sp. (in: firmicutes) | reverse complement strand
ATTTTAGTATAGAAGACTTCGTGATTTTTTAAAAGGGAAGGTAAATGACGATTCAGTGCTAACTCATCGAAAAAAAATCACTGAAAAAGATTGTCAGCTAATGTTTGTGTATGGTAGCTATAATCCCATGCTTCCCCCTTTCATTCCTAGCTGCTCTCTCCTCTATATCCGCTGCAAATGGGTATCCTTAAAGTCACGCGGATACTTCAAGCCATATCCAAGCATCCGGTCCATTCCGATATGCGCCAGCCAAATCAGACCGATGGCTAGTATGATGTGATAGGAAAGGAACACACCGAGAAACATCACAATGATCGGCAGCAAATACGTATGGAACGCATTGTACATTACAACTCCCGTCCTATTTCCGAACATGTATCCGATCATGGACAAGTCAGGCACAAACAATAACAAAATGAACAAAAGCCAGCTTAATTCCCAGAATCCATATAGATAGAGACTGAACCCCAGCACAGCCGCCCCTTCCAGATGCAATAGTTTCTTATTCATTGAATTTCCTCCTCTCCAAGTATTCTCGTTACCATTCCCTGAAAACTACGGCTCGCCAATCTACTCGTTAATAACCAATTTCACTAACAACTCTTGTATACGTCTTTCACCCCTGAAATGTTCCCAATAAGATGACATTCGAATAACGTCTGTCGCTTTTGGGCACACTGTTGAAAAAATCATCGGAACTGAAAACGAATGGGATAGATGGAGGTACGAATGAAGGGGATTATCTTGTTGAACAAGCAGGCTTATGGCAGCGGAGAGAAAGGGGAAGTCAGGCTTCTGCATGAGGCAGGTAAACTTCTCCTTTTTGCACAACAGCATCAGATTGAATTGGTCAGGCTGAACCCGGACCAACTGAACATTTATTACACGATCCCCTTTGCCTTGCACTATGACTTAGAGGAATTGGACGTAAACCTGGACTGTTTATTGATTCATTCGGCTTCTGATTTTGAAGACTTCCAGATCGACTACGGTGAATATTGGGAAGCAATCAGAAGCCGTTTCACGTCTGTTTTAGAAGCCGAGCATCACGTGGAGCCGGAATCCTACAAACGCTCCTCCATAATAGACCAGGATCTACCGCCAATCTCCAATCTGTGAAACAGGGACCTCTTAAGGAAGTTCCTTCAAAAATGTCTCCATCATTTCATTAAATGACTCGCTATGTTCCCAGAACATCAGATGTCCCCCCAGCACTTCCACCTTCGATTCAGGCGTAAGCCGATTTGTGTAGGTCACTGCCGCTTCTGCCCAATGCTCCGCAACGACCGTCAAAGTCGGCACTGACCTGCTCGCCGCCTTCGCTTCTTCGCGGTAGTCTGAGAACATGCCGGATGCGAACAGATTCGCTGCAATGTAATGAGGTGTCTTAAGTGATTGCCCGACAAGCCAATCCAGTTCCTCTTCCTTCAGCTCCCGTTGCACCATTACTTGCTTTGTGTAATTTTCGATGAAAGCCCTCTGCCCCTTAGGGTTGCGTAAATACATGTTATAGAGAGCACCTATCTCAGCAAGCGGACCCTCTACCCAATCTTGTTCGTGATTTGTCGATAACGGCTGCGGTGACATATCGATGAGAATCAATGATGTAATGTTGTCCGTTCCTTGCTGCTTAACATATTCCCAGATCGTCAGGCATCCGAATGACCAGCCGGCTAGTGTCACGTTTTTTAGATCCAATGCCTCCAGAACCTTCGCCAAGTCGGCGCCATGTGTCACGTAATCATTGCCTTGTACCGATATCGTTGAGCGCCCGTGGCTTCTTGGGTCGATGACAATCACGCGATTCGTCTTAGAAAAATGGTCCACTTGCTTGGAAAACACTTCTCCTGTGAACGTGAACCCAGGTATGAAAACAACCGCATCCCCGCTTCCGATGTCTTGCACGTACAATTCCACTCCCGGATCAACTTCGATATATTTCCCCGCAGAAACAGACATCTCCTAAAGCCCCTTCCTATTTTAACGTTCCCGCTTCCCTAGAATATTCATTTTGGCAAGGACAAATTCCTTTTTTTCTGCCACACAAAATGAAATAGCCCCCATTTTGGAGGCTCATCTCTTTATTTCAATTCCAATTTCACTTCGGTGTCTTCGTAGATATCATTGTCATAGTTGCCATTCGGGTCTTCATAGGAGTTGCTCCACGTAAATTTGACCCATTCGATTTTTTCGGCTTCACCTCGTTCGAGGTAGAAAATGACATTCCCTTCTTTGATGACACCTTCGTGAATCTCTCCGCCGAGACTATCGGAAGTGAACATATCGGCTTCGACTTGCTCCCCTGTCGATGTGACCAGCGTTGCTTGGTCCGGGTAGCTTGTGTAGATTTTGTCCGTTGATTTGTTTTCCATCTGCATTTTGAAGCCGACTGCGCTGCCGGTCACTTCTTCGCCTTCATCATTGATTTCAGGCGCTTTGTCGGAAACGACCACCTTTTGGATGTTGAAATGCAAATCTTCGAAAGTACCTTCCCAGTTGGCATCCTCATAGTATGTCCAGATATCTTCTTCCTTTTTCTTGTCTTTCGATTCGGAATCGGACTTAGCTCCGTCTGTTTTCGCAGCTGCTTTTTCCGTATCGTTTTTATCCAATTCCTCCGTGGCCTCGTTGCCGCATGCAGCCAATGCCAAAGCTGCTACTAAGAATAGACTCAAAAATTTTAAACGCTTCATGATTTTTCCCCCTTGTTATATGCGATTTGTATCGCTGTTGAGTTTGATCGATACCTTTAAAATGTCTCCAGTGCCACCATCAGTACCGACAGCACCCAAAGTTTTTCCCCTTTGTCGAGGATCCATTTGGCGAGCGGATGATCCATAAAATCCTCGCTATTGGAGGCTCTTGAGAGCAGGCAGGCGAGTACTTCCTCGGTCTGCTCCGGTGTCATGATGATTTCCTCCCAGCCGATGTCATGGCCGCTGATAATGACTTGGTCTTTCTCGATTGTTGCAATCCACGGCTCGCCGAGGGCGTTTTCATAATACCATTTCGCTTCCGGCGCCCACATCGGTGGTTCTCCTTGCAATTCAAACGTGATGTTCATCGTTTCTTCCCTCTTCTCCATCATTTTCCGCCTTACTGGAAAGGTCCGGCTGCATGTTCGCAAAAGATGTCTCTTATGCTCTGTACACATTGAGTCTAACAGGGAACTAGGCACTATATATGTCACAATAAAAAATAATTTAGTAGGAATGTAATGTTTTCATTAGTTCATTTTTCACTTCTTCTCTAATCGTTTCCGGTCCAATTGCCTTCACATGACTTCCCATGCTCATGATCCATTTGACGATGGAGACTTTCCCGAACATCAGCGCCCGGAATGTGACGCTGCCGTCTTTATGTGTTTCGATCGTCTGTCCTTCTCCCCAGACTGCTTCCGAGAGGATATGGGCGTAAGACGGCTGGACCAGCAGCTCGACCTCATACCCGTCATCACAGATGCCGAGCTTGTCCTCGCGGATATTGAAGTCCGGCTCCGGCACGAATGTGTCTTTTAGGATTTGGAGTGACCGGATGCGCAGCACCTTGAACGTACGCTGGGCTTGGCGCTTCTCGCAGTAGGCCCGGCAGTACCAGTTACTGTCGTAATTGATCAATCCGTATGGGCGGATCACCCGGCTTTCTTCGTTGCCTTTATGATCCTGATAAGCGATCTGGACTTTCGTCTTGTTGATGATGGCGCTCCTAAGCAAAAGGAAACGCTCATTATCCTGAGTCAGTGTGTCCCGCGGCTTATATTTATTGACGAAATAAAGGTATTGGTCGGCCTCTTTCTTATTGACCGCCATCGTCGTGATCTGATGGTAAAACCGCAAAAAAGCCGATTTCTGCGGAAAGTAAGCATCGTTTTCGATATATTCATAGGCGACATCGAGGGCATTGATTTCGTCTGTGTCAAAATCGATGTTCGGCAGGATGCTGTTTTTTTCCAAATAATAGCCCCCGTGACGTCCCGGCTTCGTGCCGATATGGACGCCTGCCATCTCCAGATCTTCCTTATATTTGCGGACCATCCGCTCCTTGACCTCCAGGATCTCGGCCAATTCCTTCCCTTTGACAAGCCCTCTCGAATTCAGGATCATCCACATTTTAATGCAATTACTCGTGTGGCTCATGGCTGCTCCTCCTCTTTGCTCCGTTCTTTTCTCTTGTACGTTAAGCATACTATCATCCCAGGAAAAACAAAAAGAAAAGGAACAGCCGGTTCGGCTGCCCCCCCTATGCACCTTGTTCCCACTAAAATCCGGTGCACGACCGGCCCGAAGACTTACAAAATATCAATCCACACTTTGACCGCGGTTGCACCGATCATAATCGCAAGCATCCACTGCAGAACTTTCACGTTCATTTTTTGGCCGACCTTTGCACCTAATGGAGCTGCGATGATACTCGCAATAATCATAATGAATGCCGGCCAGTAATCGATTTGCCCAGTGATGATTTTACCGACACTGCCGCCGATCGACGATATGAAGGTGATGGCCAGGCTGGTTGCAATCGTCACGCGTGTCGGGATGTTCAACACCGTCAGCATGATCGGCACGAGTAAAAATCCGCCTGCCGCCCCAACGATCCCAGAGCCGATTCCGACAATGAGCGCAAGCGTGCTGGCTACCAGCTTATTAAACGTGATTACATTTGTATCTTCGACCTTTTTGCGCGGGATAAACATCATCACGGCCGCAATGACAGCTAGTATGCCGTATACGACATTCACGGCATTTTCGGATAAGAAGCCTGATCCGTAACTGCCGATGAAACTGCCGAACAGAATGGCTCCGCCCATGTACAGGATGAGTTCTTTATGGAGGAGGCCGCTTTTTCGGTATGCCCACACACCCGCAATCGATGCGAAGAATACTTGGATGGCACTGATGCCCGACACTTCATGTGCCGAGAAGGCTGCCAGCCCGAATAGCGGCGGAATGTATAACAGCATCGGGTATTTAATGATCGAACCCCCAACACCCAGCATCCCTGAAAGAAATGATCCGATAAATCCGAGTACGAAGATGACGGCTATAAAGGTGAAAGATAAATCGAGTTCCATTTGTTCTCCTTCTTTCTAAAAAAGTAAAGCGAATAGAACAATGCTCTACTCGCTTCTCACACTGTTATGCTTTTTGGATGTAGAAGTAAAGCACGCCCGCTTCTTCTTTTTGTTCGAGGATCGTATGGCCGCCTGCTGCTGCCCACGCTGCGAAATCGTTTAAGGCCCCTTTATCAGTCACTTGCACTTCCAATACTTCACCTGAGTTGATGGTGTCGATTGCTTTCTTCGTTCGTACGATTGGCATCGGGCAAGCCAAGCCTTTTGCATCCAATGTTTTTGTAATATTCATATCTATTTCCTCTTTTCATTTGTTTGTTTTTTTACCGATTAGTACGACTGTTCATCGCTTCCGGATTTTAGCGTACAGCACAACGGTTCGGACCGATTTCCATCTCCGTTTGCTCTTCGTCGCTTGGTGTTACTTTCCCCATATTCACGATACGGATTTCTTGGTAGGCATTCGGTTGCGGCGGCAAGTTGTCTGTCACCATCGAACGGAATACGTCTTCATCCGCCACATTCAAACCATGGTTCTCTGCGAATAAATCGCCTAGGCGCTTCGCCACTGTGCCATCTTCATTTAACTCTTCGATGATCATAAAGTGCGCCGGCAACACGATTAAGTCTTCTGCCAATGTGCGGTAACGGCTATATAACGTTTCGCGCAAATCTCCGACCCAGTCCTCTGCAAGTCCTGCTAAATCCGGACGGCCGATGGAATCGATGAATAAAATATCCCCTGTCAACAGGTATTGGCCATCAATGACAAAGGATGTGGATCCGATTGTATGCCCTGGCGAGTATAACGCGCCGACTTCGATTTGCGAGGAACCTAGCTGTACCGTTAAACCGTCTGTAAGCGGTGTATAACCGAATACGACTTCCTCTGCATCCTTTGGCGGCAAGTAGTACGTTGCACCAGTAGCAGCGGCGATATGGCGGCCGCCGGAAATATGGTCCGCATGTAAGTGCGTGTCGAATACATGCTTAATTTCCACGCCTTTTTCCTCTGCGAATTTCGTGAACACGTCTGTGAAACGCACAGCGTCGATGATCGCTGCTTCCCCTTCATTGATTGCCATGTAAGAAAGACAGCCTTTCCCTAAACGGACGAATTGGTAAAGCTCGCCTCCGCCATTCAGATCGCCTACTTTGATCGGCTCTAGGTACATGGACCAAGATTTCATACCGCCTTCAAGGTATCCCACTGTCAGACCAGCTTCCGAAAGCATGTCTGCGACCATAATCGATGAGCCTTCCTTGGCACAAACGACTAACACGTCTTTGTCAGTCGGGATTTGCGGTAAGATTTCTTCTACACCATCCAGCAGTTCAAAGTAAGGGATATTCAGATATTCGAACTTGTGCCCGTCGATTTTCCAATCCTCGAATGCATCTTTGTTACGTACGTCTAAAATAAATAATTCTTTGTTGTCGATCACTTTACGCGCTACTTGAGCTGCTGTCCATGCTTTTACTGTCATTTCCTTATTACCCCCATAGGTATTATTTTGAGCTATTTTTTTGGATTCAGGAAACAACTGTCCCCCGAATCCAAAGAGTTGAATGTTACATCAGCGATCATCAGAATGTCAAAGTTGGCGTTGCATCCTTGGCATATTCCAGGAATGTAACGGCGCCGCCTACTTCAATGCCTTCGACGAAATCTTCCTTCGTTAAGCCCATGACATCCATCGTCATCTGGCAAGCGATGAATTTTACGCCCAGCTCCTGCGCCATCTCCACTAATTGTGGGATTTCAGGTACTTGTGCTTTGGCGAAGCCTTCGGCAAAATGCTCTTTTCCCTCTGGCATGGCAAGTGCGTGCATGCCTTGTTTATGGATCAAGTTTAATCCTTCAAAGGTAAAGAAAATGGCTGTCTCTTTCTCTGAGGCTGCTGCTGCTGTTGCGATATTGAATACTTTATAAGCATCGAACAATCCGCCGTTTGATGCGATAATGGCTACTTTGTTTGACATCTTATTTGACCTCCTTCTCTAATTCACCCGTATATTCACGCATGCCAGGCAGGACGTTTTTGACGTTTGTGAACCCGGCTTCTGCGAGTTGTCGGGCCGCTAAGTCGGAACGTGTGCCTGTGCGGCAGATGACATAGATTGTTTGTGTACGATCTAATTCATCCATCCGATCCGCCAATTCACCCATCGGAATCGATTTCGCTCCCGGAATATGACCGAAAGCATATTCTGCTGCTTCGCGCACATCTAAAAGTAAGCCTTCACCTTTTACGGCTTCTTCATTTGAAATCGTATCCTCAAATGTTTTTTCGGCTGCTTCGCTTGTTTCTGGATTGCATTTACGGATATAGTGGTAAAACACACCATTTTCTTCATTGGTGCCGATATATTGATGGCCGACTGTTTTTGCCCAAGCAGCCAAATCGGCTATGGAACCTTTGTCCGTTGCCTGGACCTCCAATACTTGCCCTTCGGCAACCTCTTTCATCGCTTTTTTCGTTTTGACGATCGGCATTGGGCAAGCTAACCCTTTCGCATCTAATTTCACATCTGATTTAATCATTCGGAACCTCCACACATACCGCTATGGGTATAATTATTATCAAAAATTTTTATTCTACTTCGCCAGTCCATTCCAGCATGCCGCCAGTCATATTGGTGACGTCGAAACCTTGCGCTTTTAGGAATGCTGTTGCTTGGCCACTTCGTCCGCCTGAACGGCAAACCATAATATACGGTGTATTCTTATCCAATTCATGCATGCGGAATTCCAGCAAACCAAGCGGGATATGAATCACACCAGGGATGTGGCCCTCTTCCACTTCCGCTACTTCACGTACATCGATTAAGTTGATTGCTTCACCAGCTTCTAATTTCTGCTGCACTTCTGTCGGTAAAATGGTTTTCATCTTGTTTTCCTCCTAATAAGCACTCATGCCGCCGCGGACATTCGTTACATTTGTGTAACCCAATTTTTTTAATTGCTTGCATGCCTGCTTTGAACGCATTCCACTTTGGCAGATTACGACTATTTCCTTATCCTTCGGAAGCTTCGAAAAGTCTGAGCCAAGCGGGATATTTTTGAATGGTTTTGCGTTGCGGGCCTTAAACTCGCCTGGTGTACGCACATCAACAAACACTTTATCTTTGTCATTCATGATTGTTTTCAGCTGAGCTGTTGATATCGTGCTGACACCTTTTGCAGGCATCAGGCGCCAAGCAAGAAAGGCTGCGATGATGGCTATAAAAATCGCTGTTTCCATAAGTCACCTCTTCTACTATTGTGCAATAAACCCCTGTGGGTATTATTCATTTAAAAAAAATATCTTATCGACTTTTCACTAACAGATCTACCGCTTGCTTTACCATTCCGTTATGATCTGTTGATTCCGGATTATCTGTCGCTAAACAACTGACTAGATTTTCTGTGACGATTACGCCGACAGTCCGGTCGATTGCAGAACGGACAGCGCTTAATTGTGTGATGACGTCTTTACAATCCTTCTCTTCCTCCATCATCCGTAAGATCCCTCTGAGCTGGCCTTCAATCTTTTTCATTCGTGCTGTAATCTTTACATCGTAATTCAAAATCTCACCTCTTTTTGAAATCATTCCACTTGGGTGTCGAAATGAAAACTTTCTGAATGCATAAAATATATCATCTGAAACACATACTACTACCCCCATGGGTATATGTCAACTGAAAACAACTCAGAAAAGGAAAGCTTTTTTTGACCGTAGATTACATAGTAAAAAAAAGCCATATACACCTCTGTATACGGCTCCATATTCTTATTGATGCTGACGAATGAAATCGATTAGAGCTTCTTTTGGCATGAAGCCTGCCGTTTTCGCCTTCAATTCCCCATCAACAAACAGCAATAGGGACGGAATCGACATAATCTGATACTGAGCTGCCGTCATTTGGTTAATGTCGACATCGACCTTGACAATTTTCACTTCATTGCCGATTTCTGCGTCTACTTCTTCTAAAACCGGCGCAATCATTTTACATGGGCCGCACCAAGCTGCCCAAAAGTCGACTAATACGACTCCGTTCTTCATATCTTGTTCAAAGGTTTGATCTGTTGCATGTACAATCGCCATGTAAATCCCTCCAAAAAAATTATCGATGCTGTTCTACTATGTTTCGTAAAGCATCCTCACTGATGGGACCGACAATCCGGTCCACTTCCTTCCCGTCTGCATTCAAGATCACCGTTGTCGGAATAGACCGCACATGAAAGGTAGTCCCCGCCTCGTCCGATCCGTCGAGCAAAATCGGATATGTAACCTGATAGGTGTCCATAAACTCCTCTAACGCCTGCGGGCCATCATCGCGAGCAGTCAAATTCACACCAATGATGGCAACATCAGACGGTAAATTCTCCGCAAATCGTTGTAAGTGAGGCATTTCTGCCTTACAGGGTGGACACCAGGTCGCAAAGAAATTGACGACCGTCAACGCCTGCCCCTGTTCAGCTAACCGATAATGCCCGCCCGTCGCTGTCGGCAGATTGATTTCTCCCCGTGCTGTCGTATCGGCTGCTTGCGGGATATCCGCCAACATGAATGCTACTAAGCTTACCAACCCGATGGTTGCAAGGTGCTTGATTTGCTTCGTCTCTAAGAGCAAAGTCAGCAATACGGCTGCATGCACGTGGGTAAGTCCATCCGCGAATCCGCCGAGCCATACGAGCAGGAGCCACCCTGCAAACAGCAAGTAGTAATTATATTGACGCTCAGCTAAGACGAGAAGGGTGAGCCAAAGCGCGACCGCAAGCCATTGTCCTTCGAAGCTGTAAACAATCACCTGGTAAACAGCCGAAAACCGAATCCAATAATGCCATAGCACTTGCCACTCGATTCTGTTCCTTCTTAGATACAGGATGATTGCCATAACGAAAAGAGCTAAAGCATGTCCTTTGCCTCCGCCGTCAAAATAGAGCAGCGACAAAGGCGCTTTTACAAAATCAGTCCACGAAAAGAGCAGATAGCTGCTTTTCCAGATAATCACATACAGATAAAGCAGCTGATCGATTGTTTTATTCGTGTACGGATCTGCTCTTCTGCCTCTGAAATCACTAAAAAGGACGGCTGCAATGAATGCCAGCCAAGATACCGGAATATTTAGTTCCCCAATGGTCAGATATTGCATATCAAACTCCTTTTTTCACCCAGCAGTGAGCTATTGTTTCCTGCTACTTGAAATTGTATTGCGTCACAATCGGCTCGCGGTTTAATGCTTGATCACGGTAATATTCATATAGAGAAATACCTAAAAACGAGCCGGAGATATTGTACACATTCTCGTAACCGCTATTTAATAGCGCCATGACTGCATTGTAACTGCGCTGTGCTGAGCGGCAATGTACATATACAGGTACATCTGTCGGGATTTCGTGCATACGTTCCCGCAGCTGGCTCAGCGGGATATTGACTGCCCCTTTTACAGCGCCGTTGGCAAATTCATTTGGTTCACGGACATCGACAATATAAGCCCCTGATTCCACCAAAGAACGAACTTCACTAACACGCACTTGCTTGAAGCGGCCCGCCATAATGTTCGTTGCCACCAATGCCGCTAAATTGACAACATCTCTCGCCGTAGAAAACATCGGTGAATACGAAAGCTCCAGCTCTTTTAAATCTTCCAGCGTACCGTTCATGGAGATAAGCGTAGCAATGACATCGATCCGTTTATCAGCGGCTCCTTTGCCGATGGCTTGCGCGCCGATGATACGCCCGGTCGGCACTTCATAAATCAATTTAAAATGCAATGGATTACTGGATGGCATAAGCCCTACTTTATCCGGCGCAATTAGGTAGACGGCATCGACAGACATCCCGATTTGTTTGGCTGTCCGTTCATTTAATCCTGTAGCTGCGGCTGCATAATCAAATACGTGAATGCTTGAAGAACCGATTACGCCTTTGTTAGCAGTTGGAATACCGTACATATGGTCAGCTGCCGCGCGCGCTTGACGTTGGGCCGGACCTGCCAACGCCAGGCGGGTCGGCTTGTTCATGATACGATGGTACACTTCAATCGCATCTCCTACCGCATAAATATTGGCATCATTTGTTTGATAGTTTTGATTTACTTTGATGGCCCCTGTTTCACCGATTTCAAGCCCTGCCTCGGCAGCTAAAGATGTTTCCGGACGAACACCGATTGCCAGGACGACAAGATCCGTTTCGATTTCCAGTCCGGATTGTAGCGTAATTGAAGATGTTGTGATTTCTGCCAAACCATCGCCGACAACCAAATTGACGCCTCGGTCGACCATTTCTTTGTGGAGAATTTGCACCATATCCTCATCAAACGGCGTTAAAATTTGGGGAGCAAATTCAACCAGTGATACAGAATGTCCTGCCAAACGGAGATTTTCAGCTACTTCCACACCGATGAATCCGCCACCGATCACCGCTATATTCTTTGGCTCATTTTCAACAATGGCATTTTGCAGGCGTTCAATGTCAACTACATTACGTACCGTAAATACATGCGGCAAATCTGTGCCTGGCAGTTTCGGTACGATCGGGCTGGCACCTGGCGATAAAAGCAACTTATCATACGATTCCTTCGATTGTTCTCCCGTTACGGTATTTTTCACCGTCACCGTTTTTTCCTCACGATTAATCGCGATCACTTCACTATTGATTCGCGCATCAATATTATGTTTCGCCTCAAATGAATCGGGAGTCATCATGACTAAACGTTTGCTATTTTCAACGACACCGCTTAAATAAAACGGCAAAGAACAATTTGAAAAGGAAACATGGGGTCCTTTTTCGAACATTACAATCTCTGCTTGTTCATCCAAACGCCGGATTCTTGCTGCTGCTGTAGCCCCACCAGCTACGCCTCCAATAATCACTACTTTTTTCATGGTAATTCCCCCTTGGATTCATTTCGTTTCTATACTCTATACACTATACCCCTTGGGGTATCAAGTCAACAGAAAGATTCGTGTTCCCTTTTCTGTCACATTTGAACTCATAGTTCCTCCTCCTTGTTTGTTCCGTTCTCTTTCTTATGGCTTTGTTAAACGTTGTTGTTGATTTCCGCTACAGACGGATGATTTCATCACCTACACCTGAAAATCAACATGCAAATATAACAGAGCCTTTCTTATAAATTAAGCATACTATCTTCCACGCAAAAACAAAAAGAAAAGGAACAGCCGGTTTGTCTGCTCCTTCTCCCCATACACAAAGTATACCGTCTTATACGCCCCTTTTCCCTTCCTTGTCTGCTTTGTAAAGACAGGTGATTGATAAAAAGAATAAAGCTGTTGGAAAGATATAAACGACCGGGTTGATGAAATAGCTCCATCCTAAGAGCAAAAATATACAAAAAAAGAGACAACAACTTGCGGTAAATGCGATGGTTCCACTTATGAAGTACACAAAAACACTTCTTTTCCTTTAGAATTGAAAGCTTCCTTTTCAGTGATCCATTCAAAACACTTTGTATCCTTCTATTCATTCGGCTTACAGACCGATTTTTCCTCCTCATTTCATTAATATAGCGATAGTAAATAAGCTTCACCTACTCAGACAGAATACCTGAAGCATCTAAGTTGAAAAACAGAAGGGGAGATGCAGGAATGAAGGGGATAATCTTATTGAATAGACAAGCATATGTTACTAGTGAGAAAGGAGAATTAAGTCTTCTGCGTCAGGCATGTTGTCCATTCCTTGCTGTTTCAGATATTCCCAAATTGTGAGACAGCCAAATGACCTGCCTGCTAGCGTCACATTTTTTACATCTAATACTGTTAAAATCTTTGATAAATCGGAGCCATGTGTCACATAATCATTGCCTTCAATGGACATTGATGAACGTCCATGACTTCGCGGATCTATGACTATCACACGATTCGTTTTCGAAAAACAGTCCACTTGTTTGGAAAACAGTTCCCCCGCAAATGTAAACCCCGGTATAAAAACAATCGGCTCTCCATTTCCGACGTCCTGCACAAACAATTCCACTCCCCGATCCACTTCGATAAATTTTTGGCAACACAGAGCTATAAAAATGAAAAAAGCCTTGACTCTAAGGCTTTTGGGAGGCCCATGACCAATCTCAAAGCATGCTCTTCTGGTTTTTTTGACAACACCAATAGGGGCGATAAAGAGAAACTACTAATTAGTTCCTCCGTCCAACCTTCCTAATCAGGAACAGAAAAACACTGGTAAGAACAGAGTGGTTCATTAGCCGACACTCTTTTACCCTTTATTTTCATCCTCCAAATAATCGATATACTGATACATGAGCATTTCACACACCAAATAGAAGGTTGCCAACGAATAGTAGTTCACTCCATTATCCAGATTGATCTCAGAACTCGTAGCGTACAAGTTATATTTGGTCATTTGGGCAAGTTGGTTGTTCTTAAGGTTTGTGATTGAAATGATTGGGATTCCTTTGGCAATCAACTTTTGCACTTTTGGCTTCAATGTCGGCGTATCCCCGGAAAGAGAAATGATAATGATACAATCTTCCGTATTCATGATCGGCAGCATCGTCTCAAATTCTTTTTTATCATGAATGATGACCATCAATTTATGAAGCGATACAAAAGAACGTTGTAATTCAAAAGCAACATTTAGTTGGGCCGATCCAGTACCGTATACAAAGACCTTCCTTGAACGATGGATCAGCGTACAGGATTGCTTCATATTTTCCATGTTCAGGTTTTTGAATGTAGCATCGACTTCTCTTTTGAAGAGCTCAGGATAATTATTTGTTGATTTGGGTTCATTCTTTTCTTGGTATTCCCATTTCAGGTAGACACGAAATTCGCTGTATCCGCTGAAGTTAAGCTTTTGGGCTAGACGCAAAATAGATGATCTGGACACATTGCACTTCTTTGCAAGGTCATTGATCCCTAAGTTATAACAATCATTCGGATGATTCAGTATGTATTTCAGTATGTGAAAGTCGTTTTCATGTAATTGGTCATAATGTATATTGATCAACTCTTCAAGTTTCACGGCCATCCCCCCATAATTCCAAATATAGCATATATCAAAGGAATTATAGAAAAAACGCATCCAAATCGGGATGCGTTTTAAAGGTTTAGACCAATTCTGGCCAATATCCCTCATTTGCAGTAATCAGGTCATCTAGAATGTCTTTAGCGACCGATGCACTAGGCACCGTTCTGGATAAGGTGATCGCTTGCCAAAGCTTTTGATAGGAACCTTCCTCCCAAGCCTCTACGACAAGCTTTTCAACAGAAACCTGCTGTTCCATCAACCCTTTTTGGAATTGCGGAATTCTTCCTATCGATAATGGCTCCGGTCCTGTAGAACCAACTATACAAGGGATTTCAACCATAGCGGTTGGATCGATATTTTCGATTGCCCCTTTGTTCTCTACAATCATCAGCATTCGCTCATGGGTATTATATGCAATAGCTCTTGCCAAATCCACAATGTAGGAAGCATGCTCGTCTATATGGATGCCGACCCCTTCTGTCGATTTCTGTTGCAGAACCTTCATGCACTCCTGAAACACAAACTTTTCTCTTCCAGCCATAACCTCATTGGCTCTTGTGTATTGGGGATTACTATGTTCGACGACATAGTCTGGATAGAAATAATATTTCAGATACGTGTTTGGCAATGTCTCCGGATCTAGGCTGTAGACATCACGAGCCTTAGCAAAGGTATCATTCCAGCTTGCTTCTACATGTTGGCTGTCCCCTTGCCCATCCACAACATATCCATATTTAGAAACATGTTCCTTCAATTTTGGCATGAGGTCATTGCCGTCCCGATCTCGAATATCTGTCCACCAACCGAAGTGATTTAATCCATAATAACGGATTGTCATATCTTTTCGTGATTCCAAGCCAAGTATTTGTGCCATTCTGACTTCAATTCCGACAGGCATATCGCAAATATTGAGCACCTTCGAATCCGGTCTTAATTTTCTAGTTGCTTCTGCTACGATTGCAGCCGGATTCGAATAGTTCAGCATCCATGCATCAGGTGAATATTTCTCCATATAATCAATCAATTCCAATACTCCGCCGATGGAACGCATTCCGTACGCAATTCCCCCGGGACCGCATGTTTCTTGTCCTACCACCCCATGCTTCAAAGGGATTTTTTCATCTTTCTCCCTCATGGCGTATTTACCGACACGAATGTGAGCCATGACGAAATCAACATCAGTAAAAGCTTCTTCCGGATCTGTGGTGGCCAGGAACTCAATTTCAGGAGCCCTTTCCTTCATGACGATTTCACATGCACCGGCAACCTTATCTTGTCTCTCTCTATCATTATCGTAAAACTTCAAAGATCTGATTGGAAATGAATCCAAATGATCAAGCAGCATTAACACAATACCTGGTGTGAAAGTACTCCCACCGCCAGCAATCAAAACAGAAAATTTTTTCATAGCATTCAATCCCCTTTTTGTAATAATACCTGTCATGATATTCGTGCATCTTCCTCCAGCAAATTTTCAAACTCTTCACGGATTTGCGGAACAGAAAGCCCTACAATGACTTGAATCGCTTTTCCATTGCGGACTATTCCATGTGCCCCGGCAGCCTTAAAAGCCGAATCCGGTTCCACTATTTTTTCATCACGCACGCTGACTCTCAGTCTTGTCGCACAGTTGGTCACATCCACAATATTTCCGGGCCCTCCCAGGGCATCCAAATATTCAGAAGCTTTTATTCGATAATTCTCACTTTTTGTGACAGCCACTTCTTTTTGCGCCTTCTTCTCCAAATAGTCCTGTTTCGAATACAATTTTGTCTCTTGCTCATCCTCAGCTTCCCGGCCAGGCGTAGCCAACTTCATTTTCTGGATCAAGAAACGGAATACAAAGAAGTAAATAGCCATAAAAGCAAAACCGATGATGAATTGAGTGACATAAGTCATTCCGTGCGAAGAAAACAATGGAATCCAGTTCGAACTGGCTGTCTCAATGATTCCGCCTGTCATGTTCCCGACAACCCCGAAGGAATACATAGTCGCAGCCATGGTGGCTGTAAGCAAAGCATGTACAACGAAAAGCAGTGGAGCAATGAACAAGAACGTAAATTCCAAAGGCTCCGTGATTCCTGCCACAACGGAAGTCAATGTTGCCGGAATCAATAAAGCCGCCACTTTTTTCTTGTTTTCCGGTTTTGCGGTTGCATAAATCGCTAAGGCAATCCCCGGAATGGCAAACATTTTACCGTTTCCGTATAAGGCGAAACCACCTTGCGGGAATAGTTCTTTCAATGGCGCACTGGAAGCGGCAAACTCACTTAAATGCTGATTCCAGTATTGAATGATTCCTCCTTCTACGGCAACAGGCCCAAGTGTAAACGGTGTATAGATGAAATGATGAAGCCCAGTCGGAATCAATATCCGTTCAAGGAATGTAAAAAGCCATACACCAAACACTCCCGATTCAGATAAGAATCCTTGCATGGAAGAAATTCCGCCCTGAATGATCGGCCAAATCCAAGCTGTAAGAAGTGCCATTGGAATCATGGCAATAAAACCGATGATGACAATAAAAGATGTCCCTTGAAAAATCCCCAAGAAATCAGGAAGTTTTGTATCAAAGTAACGATTGTGTAAATAAACGACTATGGAAGATATGATAATGGCACCAATAATACTTGTATCCAGTGTTTTGATTCCGGCAATCATGGCAAGTCCGCTTTCGCCACCCACTTCAGCAGACATATCCACATTAAAAGTCGGGCCCCAGACTGTTAAAATTGCGCTTACAAAATAATTGAATGTTAAATAAAGCACTACTGCTTCGAGTGTCGCCCTGGCTTGTGCTTTCTTTGCCAAACCGATGGCAATCCCCACTACGAAAATCAGCGGCATTTGCCTAAAAACAGTCCATGCCCCTTCTTCGACGATGTACCAAATCTGATACCATAATGTGTCACTTTCCGCAATGCTGCCCATGATGGCTGGATTTTTGAATAGAATCGTAAAACCGATCACGATCCCAACAAAGGGAAATAACAAAACCGGAACGAACATCGCTCCTCCAAATCTTTGGATCTTTTGCATCATTACTAACCCCTCCTTAACTCTTATCTTCCATCAAAACAAATGATAACGCTTACAGTTATTTTACTTCTTTTATCTCCGGTTTCAATAATAGCGGCAAACTCTGATCTCAATCACTGTTTCTGTGAAAATTCCCACGAGCTAAGAATTTTCCCTGAAGTTTGTATAAGGAAATTGATAGATTGTGAGAACAGCTATATTCGTCTATCTAATAGGCTTGTTAAACATTGAATTCCGTTACAGACAGACGCTGTCCACAGGTCTTGTCTTGCTTGGAGTCTCTTCGACTCGCAAAACTGGGTCTGCGGGGTCTTCCGCTTCCATCATCTAGACATGAAAAATCAGTATGAACATATAACAGAGCCCTCTTATAAAAGCGGTACCCTAACTGATCCTATTGGATTGCCTTAACCTCCAATGATCACGAAATTATTTCTTATAGCGGTGAATCCTGCCCGACCTTTTTCTCTCTTACAATCCGGCTGAAAAGGGAGTATGTAGAGCCCCTACTAAGCAACAAAATTTAACAAAAACAGCCTACAATAAAAAAAGGAACAGCCGGTTTGGCTGCTCTTCCCTAAACATTCACTTGCTTAATACACAAAGTATATCAAGATTGAAGTTAAAATACCTACCCAGACACACAATATAAAACAATAGCCCATGATGTGCCTAATATGGAGCCCGACAATACCTAGCAACGGAATGGCCCAAAATGGCTGAATCAGATTCGTCCATGCATCTCCCCAGCCAACAGACATGGCAATAATGGCTGGATTGACACCTAGTTCCATGCCGGCTGGGACCTGCAGCGGTCCTTGCAGTGCCCATTGTCCTCCTCCTGAAGGCGCCAGCATATTGACTATGCCTGCTGTCCAATAAGTGAATACCGCAAAGCTATTTTTGTCAGCCATTGATTTCATCAAATCAATGATTTGCTCAGCCAGTCCCGAACTACCGAGAACAGCTATAATTCCTGCATAAAACGGAAATTGGAGTATGATAGGGGATATGGACTGGGCCGCTTCCTTAAAAGCATGCCCGTATGCCTGCAAAGATCCGTGCAAGATCAGTCCCAGTGACAAAAAGCACATATTGATGATATTAAGATTAAGATCCAGGGTTTCGGAAAATTGCAGAACAGTATAGATAAGCCCGATTGCTCCTGCCAATATACCAAATACAGGCGTCTTTTCCAGGAAACTTGCCGGTGTTTGTTGATCTTCTTGACTCGTTACCATCTCTTCCTTGCTTACAGAGTCTGCGGGCTTGTACGAAACAATATCCTCCTTGGGGGCAATCAGTAAGATGATGATCGGCATTGTCACCAATAAAGCAAGGAAAATAATGATTGTGCCAGGCAGGAAAATCGTTTCAGATGTAGGGATTACACCCATCATTTCTTCAAGGAAGTGCTCTTTCGTGGCAATCGTCAGTCCGATGGAACTCGACAAGCCTGCCGTATAGAGGGCTGTGGGTGCATAAGCACAGGCCACCAGCAAAGGGAAATGCGCGTTTGCATTCCTTCTCCCCACTTCCCTGGCAACAATGGCACCTACAACTACTGCGAGTCCCCAATTGACATAGTAGGCAGCTGCACTAATGAAAAACGTATACAAATATGCTTTTCTGGCTGTATCGGCCCTTGCCGCCAAAGCTTCCAAACCTCTCTTGATAAAGGGGACTGAAGCTAACGCCATCCCCGTCATTAATAGCAACACCATCTGCATCGTGAACGTTAAGTACACCCAAAATCCATCACCGTAAGACTGTACCAGCTCCAACGGATCATTTGGACTGCTGAAAAAACCTAAAATAAATACTGCTAACGTCAGCAATACTGCAATGACAAATGCATCAGGCAAATAGCGGCTTATCCATTTTGCCAGCCTGTTCGACCATTCATTGAACATAGAGACCCCCTCCTTAGCCTTCTTACATGAAGACATATGAGACAGCCCCTTTTTTTATGTCGGCAACATGTGCCTAAGTATTCATGATAGCACCAACTCAAATTCAACCCTTATTCACACTTTCTGCACAATAGTATCCAGTTGTTTGGCCAAACTAAAAAACGAACTATTCTTCTTTATCAAGTGGGCGGAATCCTTCATAAAGGATTGTTACAAAAACTCCTCCAACCAAAGAGCCTAATGCAACAACAGGAATAAGATAGCCAAAAGAAGCCCAACCAGACGGACTTTCATAGAAACTGAGGTAATAGTATACATATAAGGCCGTTAAGGATACCAAAAACGTTAAAGTTGTACATATTATATAGGCAACGAACACTCTCCCCATGCCATCACCGCCAAGAATGAGAAAGTAAAAAACTATATTATTGATTCTATATTCTTAAAGATTTCCCTACATAACTACCTCCGATAGCGCATCGCCAACCCTTTCAGGAAGTTCCTTGCGTACCGGTCACCGCATGGCACATAATTCTTATGGCCTTCTTTTCGGAGAATGGCGCCCAGCTCACCTTTTGTGACGGTGACTCCTGCATCCTCCCATATTTCCAGCATGTCCTCGGTTGTCAATGCCAAAGCAATCTTCAATTTCTTCAGCATAACATTATTGACGCTGCCGTTGTTTTTGATCATCATAGGCGGTCTTTCCGGCTGTCCCGGCTTCGGTTCCTGTTTGCCGCGCTTGAAGATAATCAGACCGTTCAGGAAAGACTCGAACATTACATGATTGCAGATGAAATAGTGTTCGCTGAACTCGTCATATTCCATATCAAAATCCGGTTTCGTAAGGATTTTGCCCACCTCTTCCCTGGTGAGTTCCATACCGCCGAGCTTGAAAATCTCGACCATATCCACATCTTTTATATCAAGGGCATACCGCAGCCTGATTAGCCTGTCATTATTCGTCATATCCATCGTAAAATCTCCTCTCGTCACACTCCTGCCCATTCAACGATTTGTCCTGTGCAGGTGTTCATAAAAGAACAGTTTACCACTTTTGATTCATCTTTTATAGCCAAACACCATTCCTTCCAACTTGCCCAATCACCATCTGCTTCTACACCTTCTGGGCCATGCATAAGGCGAACGGGAACTGGAAAACATTTTGGTTCGGCAACCGGCTACACGCTTCTGACTGATAGTCTGGCAGCACCGTGCCACTCGCCATATAAAACGAAGGCCCTTCATCTGTCTTGAAGGACCTTCCACTTATTTATATGAATAAAAACACCGCTGATATGAACACACCGGACACCATCATGACAATCAGACAATACCCGAGGATATCCTTTGCCTTCAATCCGGCAATTGCGAGTGCCGGCAACGCGTAAAATGGCTGAATCAGGTTTGTCCAGGCATCGCCCCATGCGACGGCCATCGCTGTTTTCGAGAAGGACAAGCCCATGCTTTGGGCGGCTTCGAGCATGACCGGCGCCTGAACGGCCCATTGCCCGCCGCCGGACGGCACGAAAATATTGACGAGCCCGGCACTCCAGAATGTGAACATATAGAAGGTTTGCCCGCTGGAAATCGTTACGAACGCATTCGACAATACTTCGGCCAACCCTGATGCCGTCACGATGCCCATTAACCCTGCATAGAACGGAAATTGGATGACAATTCCTCCTGCCGCTCTGACAGAATTCGAAATCGCTTCCAAAAAGTTGCGGGGCGTACCGTGAAACAGGATACCCAGGAACAGGAACGTAAAGTTGACGATATTCAGGTTGATGGCCATGCCATTCCGGACGGTATAAGAAACAAGGAAAGCAAGGCCGAGGAACCCGGTCAGTAACGAAAGCAACCGGCTGTTTTCCAATCGGTCGGCCGGCGTCATCCCTTCTCGTGCACCATCCAACGCGACCGCGGTCTCTTCATCCTCCAGCAGGGCGCGATCAACAATGACGGCCTGCTCCTTCGGCGGCATCATCAGCCTGTTCAATACCGGCAGGATGATAAACAGCCCGGCAATCAGGATCAAGTTGTACAGTGAAAAAATCGTCTCGTTCGCAGGGACAAGCCCCATCAACTCTTCCGCAAAGTGACCCGGTGTCGCAATCGTCAACGGAATGGATCCGGAAAACCCTCCATGCCAAATAATGAATCCCGAATAGGAGCTGGCAATCAGTAGCCGGTAATCGACATTTTCCACCTTCTTGGCTAATTCCTTTGCGAAAAGCGCACCGATGACCAAACCGAAACCCCAGTTGATCCAAGCGGCAACCAATGTCACAAGCGTGACCAGCACAATCGCCTGTCCCGGGCTCTTCGCCTTCCCGGCCAGCTTTCCGAGTATATGCTTAAAGAATGGACTGCTTGCCAGCACATGCCCTGTCAGCAGGATGAACACCATCTGCATTGAGAACATCAGTAAATCCCAAAAGCCGTCCCCCCAATAGCTGACAATCTGGAGAGGCGTGCTATCGGTCAGACCCCATGCCAAGAAGAAAATCAAAAACGTCAGCAGGATAACCAATATGAATGGATCTGGCATATAGCGCTGCATCAACCTATTTGATAATGATATAATGGTTTTCACCCAATCCCCCCTTCTTCATCTCTCCTATTCTATTTATCTCCGTCAGCGCTTTATTCCTTGGTCAAAAAGAATCATATTACTAAAAAGGGCCCCGCTGTGTCAGCAAGGCCCCTTGAAATATTGCATGTAATAATCCAAACTTTGAGAAAAGAAATGACCGGGGTTGTTAGTATTAATATCCTCTACTATTCTCAGAAAGAGATTGCTGAAGATGCCCGAATACTTTTCAACTGGTTTCCCATTCCGTCATTTTTTCGATTTTCGTTTTTTCAGTCCGCTGAACATCTCGCCCCAAACGGACAGCCCTGCTGCCGTTTCACTGATGCTTTCCTGGAAAGGCTTATATAATTGCTCTGGTACCGCTTGACTGAATCCGGGATTTTTGTAAATGACCGGGACGCCCTCCCTGCTGTAACAAATCACTTCATATTCCCCCAGCGGAAATCTGATATCCCTTTCCATCTCGTCAACAAAGAGTTCGATCCCTTCGGTGAGCGGGGTTGTCCCTTTCTCATTGGTATCCAAAATATGTACTATTTTCTTTTCTTGATCAATATGAAACTCGCATCTCATATCATAATGTTGCTTCGTGAATTTTTTATACATAAATCGCAACCTCCAGTGATGATCAACTAAAATAGAATTCTAAATGAAGGAAAAGATGGAAGTCAAATGCTTTATTGGAAAATACCAATTATTCCTCATTTGGACCTACTACCCTCGACTGTGACCACATCTTTTTCCTTATGCATTTGAATTGTGCCCTATCCGACTAAAAACCTTCCATTCTCTGCTTTCTGCCTGACAATCTCCTCATTTTTAGAATTTAGACAGGAAAAGGCGCCTCTTTGAAGGAACATTACCATTATTCTTATGAATTGGAGGTTGATATGTTGATGAAGAGAAAAGTTCTGATTTACCTTTTGGCCGCTGTATTCTTTTTGCCGCTTGCCCCTCTCCCTGCTGAAGCCGCAGAAACAAATAACGGCGCGGGATTCATCAGCCATGATGAATTGAAGCGTCAGCTTAATCAAATTGAAAAAACGAGCAAAGGCCTGGTCGATGTTGAAGTTGCCGGTTACTCCAACCATGGAAGAGAGATCCACACTGCAAGGGTAGGGAATGGCGATACGGTCATTTTGATCCAAAGCGAGATCCACGGCAACGAAAAGCTTGGGACAACGGCTCTATTGAATATGCTCCAGCAGCTCGGTTCCAATAATTCGCCCGAAATGAGGACACTGCGGGACGAGTTAACGATTGTCGCCATGCCGATGATCAATCCGGATGCGACAGAGCTTTTCCGTCGCGGCAACGAAATGACGTGGAGTGAAGTCGTCGAGCAATTCCCTCAGCTGCAGACTGCCCGCCCATCCTGGAATTACTACACATACAAAAACCAATATTGGGACTACCAATCCAACCCTGGATTCGATGTAAACCGGGATTTTAACCCTAATCTCGATTACGTCCCTGCACCCCAAGACTTCCCTGGCAGATCTGAATTGCCGGGCTGGTACATCACCCCTGAATCGCAAACAGTCCGCGATGTCTACAAGAGCCTGCAATCAGAATTTGGAAATGTCGACGCATTCATTGACCTGCACCACCAAGGCGAATATGTCATTAAAGACACGGATAAGCCCGTCACTCTATCATTATCCGGTGTGTTTGTCCCCCACCCTGATACCGCTGAAGGAAGCAAATACCGTCAATATGCGGACCAGTATAACGTAGAATTCTCGAAACAGCTGAACGTAGCTGCCTACAATGCTCTGCAGACAATGGGCAACTCTCCATTCGGTAATGTCTCTCTCTACCCTCAGGACTTGGATTTACCGGGGACAGCACTCGGATCATTCGCCCTGAACGGCAGCGGAGCTGTACTCTATGAAATCACCGGGCAAACCCATAACTACGGCCAAAAGAAAATGGGCCAATTATCCAAAGCAGTAGAGAGAAGTGTTTTTGGCATTTTGAACAGTGTCGCGACCGGAGAAGTCTATGAACTTGATCCAGAAGACTATTACCAAATCCCTCTGACAGAACGATAAAGAACAGAAGCGCTATCCGGACCATCTGATGGATTTTCCGGATAGCGCTTCAAGTTTTACCGCACCAGAAGGTATAACTTTTCTTTTACATAGGCTATTTTCTAAAAGGTTGTTGCTTTTGAACTAAACAAATGAGTTATTGAATTTTATGGTAATATATTATGAAGTTATTCAGTAAAGGGGCAGATTTATAAAGCAAGCTATAGAGTAAAATTTCGATTTATATTGGGGGAGTTGAGATGTTCCCTATTGGAGAACAACCAAAGTTTATTAGGGATTTAAATGAGGTTGATGTCAAACTAAATGAGATAGCTATACAAGGTAAAACAAAAAACCTTGAAAGATTAAAAGAATTTCGAAATCTTGAAAAAGTTTGGTTATTTACCATTAATCAAGCTCAGTTTGACTTAATCCTTAGTTTTATTAGACCAAGAACTCTTTATATATATGAAATGAGAGTTGAAAATTTAGCCTCATTAGAAATATTAAGTAATACAGAGCAAATTTATTTGTGTTGGAATACAAAAGCAGACAAGCTATGGGATCTTTCTAAGAATTTTGGTCTTAAATCGTTGTCAATCGAAGATTTTAAAAAACTAAATAACATCGAACCTTTGCAGCGCAATCCATCTCTCGAAAATTTAGAGGTTTCAGGCGGAATCTGGAACTCATTAACAATTGATACACTTGAACCTATAAGGGCATTGACTAATCTCACCTCTTTAAGTTTACTTAACATTCGTGTAAAAGATGAATCTTTAAAAGCTTTAACACACTTAAAGGGGTTATCAGAATTATCAATTTCAAACCAGTTTCCTACAGAGGAATATGCCAGGTTATCTGTTACATTAACCGGTACTAAATGTGATTATTTTCAGCCATATGTAGTGTTAGACGATGCTATAGATGGAAAAGATATTATGGTTATAGGGAAACGAAAACCTTTTCTGAACTCACATATCGATAAAAAGAAGCTTGAAAGGTACATTGCACAATTTACTTCATTTCAAAAGAAATTTATTGATTTAAAGTAAGTAATATGGAAAAAACAACAATCAATACGAAAAAAGCCTTCGGAACCGAAAGCTTTTGATTATACAGTATGCACTTATGCCTGCTTTAAAGAGCTTTGCCACTTTTTGATTGTTTCTGAAAAAGCAGTAAACAAGGCCTCTCCCTTCAATTTTTCGAAGACAGGGACCGGCCTTGCCATTTGGTTGATGTACAGATCTCCGGCATATGCCGATTCGGCAATCACGTACAGCTTGCCGGCCGTGTCCGCAAACAGCAGGTACTGTTCATTCAGCAAGTGGTTATGATAATAAAATTTCCCTTCCTCACATTCAAACAGGATGTCCACTTTCCGGCCCTCGAACATCTCGTCCGCTGTCGCTACATGAATACAGCTCGACACTTCAGTATGCGGAATGTTTTCTAGGCATCCATCTAACAGGAAGTACAGTTCGTTATCGACGTTACATCTGTATGTTGTGTATTCAGCTTGCAACTGATCATCCTCCCCTTCTGTAATCTATTTTTCCCCGTTCGTCCTCAATGATCGAATATAGGAACAAATTCCCCATCTTCCGTCATACCAATCGGGAAGTTGCACCGTTCTAGCCATTCTTTCGTAGCTAGTTCCTCGACCGGCGGACTCATGATGCTTCCCTTGAATTCTTTTCGAGCTTGCTGGATGATGGCATCATCGGTGTTGAAGTCCATATAGGCAAACAGGGTCCAATCATCAGCCGGAAGATGGAGCAGCGTGATTTGTGTCTTCCCGCGGATACTGTATACATCAAGGACCTTAAAGCGTGAATCCCGGTCCGCGACGAATAGACCCCAATTCGTTCCATGCTCGAAATTCACCAAGGGGGCCATATGATTGGATAAGATCAGAAAGCGATGGGTCGTGACAATTCCCCCGCTCCTCATACTTGCATCCACAAACCCCTTCTCATGGATGATTTGCCCCGGTTCATACAAGTCACCGAGCTCATGCAGATTTGCGTCACGGTAAAAGGCATATAGACCTGAAAACGTTTCAGCTATCACTTGATTCATCTTTTCTCTATTCATGTCCGATTCCTCCAGACAAAAATCATTTTCTTCCGAACATATCATGTATAATAAAGTCGAACTCCTTCCAGGGTCCCGAATCGCTCAACACTTTCAGCCGGTCGCAAACGGAGCGGTAATACCAGCCTATTTCTGCTTCCATATTCCCGCGGCCGTTCTCCTGGCAAGTTCGATAGACAGCCCGGATATTAGAAAGATGATCGCCGAGTGCAATGATTTTCGCCTCGTCAGGTGCCTCTTCCAATCGGGTCAGATAGTCCTGTTTCCTTTGTCTCCAAGTTAGGGTAAGAGCCTTGCGTTTATCTTCCATTATGATTCCCACTAAATGTGCAATCCGCTTGTTGAACCGATTCTCTATATCAGAAAGCTTATATTTTTTCACTTTTGAAACCACATCATGCAAAATTGAGGCTGCGATGACTTCCGGGTCAGCGGTGAGCGCCTTCACAATGGCGGCGGTCTCCATTAGATGAGTGATATACGGGATTTTCGTTCCCTTTCTGTATGTACGTCTATGGGCATGGGCAGCGAACTGGTAAGCTGCTTCGACCATGTCATAACCGTTTGCATAATCCGGGAATTCAGACACCACCCCTGCTTTAATCAGCCCGTCTGTCCTTTGTTTATCTTTCATACTGTTCAGATTCTCTTTTGGCTCCAAGTCATAGTAACAGCATTCGGGATTGCCTGCCTGCTCTCCCTTCCTGCATCCTCCAAATAAGGGGCAATACCTGCAATAATGTGTGCCTTCTTGCAGGATAGCATTGGCAGCCCTGCAATAATAGTTTCCATTCGGCTCTTTCCACACTTCATGAGGAAAGCAGTTATACTCAAAATGTGTGATGATATGCTTATCTATGTAATTCATTTGTTCTTCCTCCTCCGTCAGCCCTGCGGCAAAACTTCGTCAGCATGAACTTATTGTGTGAAACTGCCCGGCGGTTCCCATTCCTGACCGCTTGCGTCCAGTTATAAACTAAAATTTCTTATAATATTATTTTAAAATAATTATAATCAAAATCAAACAGATGACGATTGATTGCAAAAAACGCCCAGTAAATTTGATTTTTTCTTCAAATTTTATTCACAGATCCATAGATGGAACTAAGGATCTGTACAGGAAATTATAAGAAGTTTATTTATAGCCATATACAATCCGCAATCGGCTTGGTAGGATTTAAACTGAAAACATTTAAGAAGCAGGAGCAACGAAGTGAAAAAGACAATTATAATCATTTCCATTATTACAGCCGTTTTGGCTGTCCTATTGGTTGCGGCTAGTTTTTATTTTTACGATGTGGCCGTTAAGCGAAGCGAAAAAGAATTCCTTGATGATAACCCGGACTTGGCTGTATCAAGCGACGATTCATTGCAGAAAGATGCAGACAAATGGGCTGGTTCCGTCTTTTTTGAAGATGTCAGCCTGCAGTCATCCGATGGCTTGCGGTTATCCGGTTATTACCTGCCTGCCGAAGGAGGCTCGGAAAAAAGCGTCATCATTGCCCATGGTTATTCCGGGAGGGCAAACGCGATGATGGCCTATGCAAAGCTTTATCATGAATGGGGATACAATGTGCTTATGCCTGACGCGAGGGGACATGGCAATAGCGAGGGTGACTATATCGGCTTCGGCTGGCATGAACGCCAAGATTATCTTCAATGGATCGATTATCTTCTCGACTTGAATGGCAAGGACCAAGAAATCGCTCTGCACGGTGTATCGATGGGGAGCGCGACTGTCCTGATGACGAGCGGTGAATCATTGCCGGCACAGGTGAAAGCCGTGATTGCGGATTGCGGTTATACATCCGCTAAGGACATCCTTTCCTACCAGTTGGGACGGATGTACAACCTTCCAAGCTTCCCGATTATCCAGAGCACAAGCCTGCTGACAAAACTGCGCGCCGGCTATTCGTTCGAAGAGGCATCCGCTCTAGAACAGGTCAAGAAAACAACCTTGCCGATTTTCTTTATCCATGGTGACAGCGATACGTTCGTCCCTGTCGAAATGGCCTATGAGTTATTTGAGGCAGCCAGCGGACCAAAAGAACTGTACATTGCAGAAGGCGCCGAACATGGAAATGCCTATGATATCGATCCAGACGCATATGAAAGGAAAATAAAAGCCTTCCTTAATGAATACATGCATTAAAAAAACAGCTTGGGCAGTTGATCTGACCCAAGCTGTTTTTTTGTCATACCTCTTTTCATTCACAATTCATCATACATACTTAAACAAAATTCTTTTGCAAACCTTTTCACTATTTTTTTGTAAACCACCCCTATGATTTTTAAATAATTTGTAGAAGAATCCATAGATATGTAGGAAACCGATCAATATAATGTAAATATTCTAAATATTTTTACACCTATTAAGGAGGTTGGGAAATGAGCTCATCATTGGACACTATTACAAAACAAAAACCACCGAGCGGAAAAAGAAAATGGACCGATCGTTTTCTAGACGGTATTGAAAAAGCCGGCAATAAGCTGCCGGATCCTGTCACACTATTCGTCATTATGTCATTCATCATTTTATTGGCTTCCTACCTCCTGTCGCTTCTCAATGTCTCGGCTAAGACACCGGGAACAGGAGAGGTCATTGAGGTTGTGAATTTACTGAACCGGGAAGGAATTGTCCAGATTCTGACGAATATGGTCACTAACTTCACGAATTTCCCTCCATTTGGTTTAGTCCTTGTCATCATGCTGGGCGTGGGGCTTGCGGAATCAACCGGGCTGATTACCGCATTCATGAAAAAGAGCGTGCTGAGCGCCCCGCCAAGATTGATTCTACCTGTCATAATCTTTACAGGTATGATTGGAAACATCGCAGCGGACGCAGCCTTTATCGTCTTGCCTCCGATTGCAGCGCTAATCTTCATCAGTGTCGGACGTAACCCGATTGTCGGGATGGTAGCCACTTATGCGGCGATTGCCGGCGGCTACAGTGCAAACCTGATCATTAATTCCCTTGATGTGCTGCTTGCCGGCATCACCGAGCAGGCTGCCCAAATTGTCGATCCTGATTATGTCGGGAACGCCACAATGAATTATTATTTCCTGATTTTCTCAACGATCTTCCTTGTCGGTATCGGCACTTGGGTCACGAGTAAATTTGTCGAACCGCGCTTCCCTAAATACCAAGGGGCCGTGGAGAAATTAGACGATGTGACGCCTGCCGAAAAGCGTGGACTGCGGTTCGCCGGCATTACCCTTGTTCTTTATGTGATTATCATTTTGGTCACTGTCATCCCGGAGAATGGGCTGCTTCGTGATCCTGAAACCGGCTCAGTTCTGAACTCACCGTTCATGTCATCCATCGTGCCGATCATGCTGTTCTTCTTCCTGTTGCCGGCCTTAGCCTTCGGCATTGGTGCCAGGACCATTAAAAATGATAAAGATGTAGCCGAAAAAATGTTCAAGTCGATTGCCGACATGTCTTCCTTCATCGTTCTTGCTTTCGTTGCTGCCCAGATGATTGCCTATTTCGGCTGGAGCAATATCGGACCGATTATGGCGATTAAAGGCGCTGAACTGCTGCAGGCGATGAATTTCACCGGATTGCCGATGATCATCGGATTCATTCTCATATGCGCAACCATCAATATCCTGATTGCCAGCGCATCTGCGAAATGGGCATTATTATCGACTATCTTCGTTCCAATGTTCATGTATCTCGGATACAGCCCAGGGTTCACCCAGATGGCTTACCGGATCGGGGATTCCATCACGAACCCGATTACGCCGATGCTTGCCTATTTTGCCATCCTGCTTGCTTTCACCAAGAAGTATGACAAAAAAATCGGCATGGGAACCTTGCTTTCAGCATTGTTGCCGTATTCCGTCTTTTTTGCCATCGGCTGGATTCTTATTTTCTCCATTTGGTACTTGCTCGGCTTGCCGCTCGGACCTGGAGAACCGCTTCATATTTAGGAATTGGGAGGAAACAAAATGAAACCATTATTCACGCTTCTGGAGTCGTATGAACAAGAAATGATCGAAATACGCCGCCACCTGCATCAGCACCCTGAGTTATCGTTTCAAGAGGTGGAAACGCCGGCTTTCATAGCAGACTATCACCGGAAGTTGGGGCATGAAGTTCGCACCGGTGTCGGGGAACGCGGTGTTGTTGCTGTCCTCTGCGGCGGGAAGCCGGGGCAGACTGTAGCTTTGCGGGCTGACTTCGATGCATTAGCCATTCAGGAGGAAAACGATATCCCTTATAAATCAAAAGTCGATGGCGTCATGCACGCCTGCGGCCATGACGGGCATACCGCAACTCTGCTTGTGCTGGCCAAAGCTCTGAACCAAATCAAAGATGAGATCGAAGGGACAGTCGTCTTCATCCATCAGCATGCCGAGGAGCTCTCCCCTGGAGGTGCCATCGCCATGATTCAAGATGGCGTCCTCGACGGTGTCGATGTCATTTTCGGTACCCATCTTTGGGCCACCGAGCCTGTCGGAAACCTAATGGTCAAAAGCGGACCGATTATGGCCGCGGCTGATGAGTTCCGCCTTACGTTCCAAGGTCAGGGCGGGCATGGCTCAGAACCCCATATGACCAAAGACTCAATTGTGATCGCATCCCAATTCGTCGTCAATGCCCAACAGGTCGTATCCAGAAGGGTGAACCCGCTCCAGCCTGCTGTCGTGTCAGTCGGACATTTTGAGGCTTCGAACCCTTTCAACGTGATCGCCGACTCCGCTTTTCTAAAAGGAACCGTCCGCACATTCGACGAGGACACGAGGACATACATTGAGCAGGAACTCGAAAAGGTTGCCAAGGCTTCCGCGCTTGCAACCGGGGCAGACTACCAGTATGAATTCATACGCGGGTATCCGCCGGTTGTCAACCATCCGGAAGAAACGGCATTTCTGATTGAAACGTCCAAATCGGTTGAAGAAGTGAAGTTATGCCGTATATGTGAGCCGCTCATGGGAGGCGAGGATTTTGCTTATTACCTCGAGCATGTGAAGGGATGTTTCTTCTTCACCGGCGCAGGCAGCCCGGAAGCACAGGAAGTCTATCCTCATCATCATCCGAAATTTAATTTTGATGAACGGGCAATGTTAATTGCGGCCAAGACACTGGGTGCCGCAACTGTACAATATCTATCTGAAAACAGCACGAAAAAAGCGGCTGCTCACCTTTGAGCGCCGCTTCATACAGAACGTTATAAGTTTTCCTTCCTCCTGTAGCCCCAGACTGGCTTTGAAAACGGATACCAGTCAAGGCTTGCCAGGCCGGCAAATATGTAAATAGAGCAAAAAATTCATACGCGGACAAGCCTGTCATACAAATGGTTTGTCACTAGGCATCCGTTACGTGCGGATGCTATTTCTTTCATATAAGATCATTGCAGCATGCAGATTCATGACGTGGCCCCAATCATCAAAATCACAAGCGAGCTTTTCCTCCAATTGCTGAATGCGGTAATAGACCGTATTTGTGTGGACATGCAGAGCCCGAGCAGTCTTCCCGGCATGTTTATTGCAATTCAGATAGATCTTCAGCGTCTTCAACAACTCATTCCTATCTCCGGCTTCCGTCTGGGGAAGGATACTCCCAATCATCTCCTCGATGAAATACGAAGCCTCCTCTTCACTCATATCCATTAAATAGCGTTTGAAACCAAGATCCCTGAATGTCTTGAATCCAGTCCCTTGGCGGCTCGCATAGTCAGCATCCTCATACGAAATCGCCACATGATGCAATGTTCGGACCACACGGCCGGCACTGATGGATAGGTCAGTAAAAAGCGAAAGCAGCCGGTTCGACAGCCTCCGGATTTCCTCAAGCGGACTCTTGATCTGCTGCCCAAAATTGACCAGAAGAAAAATCGATTTCTCCTGTGGAAATGTCATCACATGACGGGCCTGTCCACTCAATCTGGAAAGCTCACTTTCTAGCGTGATCATTTCATGCACTTCGCCGAAATCGAGACGCTCGCTGGTCACTGCCACAAAGCAGTATTGTCCCGTTATCGGCATCCCGGACCTGATCAAGGAACGCTGGACCGCCGCCGTGAGGTTCCGGTTCAGCAATTCCTTCAGAATCGCCCCCTTTTCCTCACGAGCCTGCTTTGTCTGCTCCTGGAACTTGATCCGTTCCATGGCAAAGAGGGAGACCGCATGCTTAATGACCAGCTCTTTGACCGTATCCAGCTCTCTTCCGCCTAACTCCATAATCAAATAACCGACCGTACCGAATGAGGACTCAATGGAAAGCGCATATCCATACAGATGATCCGCCATCCAAATCGGATAAGGTTTCCTTGATGTGATTTTGCTTTTATCCTGCTTCCGCAGCCACTCCTCCAAAAAAGCGATATTCCCGTCTGCTCTTGAGCTGGAGAATTCGTACCGGTACAACGGATCGAAATAAAAGATACGCCCTCCAACCAGCCCGGCCAGGCATTCCACTAACGATTGCAGGCCATTTCCTTTTAACGCCGCTTCATTTAACTGATTATGATAAGAAAGGATCTTCTCAAGCTCATCGGCGTGTTTCTGCTTTTCGTAAAAAGCCCTGGCATTGACGATCGATATCGCAATCTGGTGGCCGATCGCCTCCAAAAATTGCACATCCTCCTCATTGAAATGACTGGCATTATGAAAATTATCGATGGTCAGCACGCCGATTTTCTGGTTCATATGCGTAAGCGGCACCGATACACAGCTGATTGGCATGACGGCATCAATCGTCGACTTTAGATAGTATTCCATTGTCTGATTGCGCATGTTCTCCATCGCCTTGCCGATTTCTTCCCTGTGCAACAGCAGGCTTTTTCCTTCCGCAAACACCCTGCCACTGATGCCTTCTCCGGGAAGCAATGTATTCTGGAGATACATCTCCTCCCGAAAATTGACCGCTGCCTCGATCCGCAGCAGCTTTTCACGCTCATCCCACAGCAGCAAAAAGCCGGCATCTGCTTTTTCCGTTGCTTCAATCACGTCCGAAATAATATCTTTAATCAGCTCATTCAGACTTCCGTTTGATGTGATATTTTTCGACATCTGGATAAAAGTATGCAATCGTCTTTTACTGTCTTTTTCGCTATCCATTGCCCCACCCCATTGTTTGCTAAATGTCTCTGTTTCAGTACATTATAGCCAACTTGGCCTCGTATTCCAATGCAAATATTCGGAAATAACAGAATTTTATATACAACAAGATTCGACAGAATGGTATACTGATATGGCTATCCCATATAAAGAAGGAGTTCATGACATCATGAAGAAAAAAGTATACTTGAACCACGACGGCGGCGTGGATGATTTGATCTCGTTATTTCTCCTCTTGCAGATGAAGGATGTTGAACTGATCGGTGTCGGTGTCATCCCTGCCGACTGCTATCTAGAACCCGCGATGTTCGCTAGCCGTAAAATCATTGACCGTTTCAGCAACGGACAGGCAATTGACGTGGTGCCATCCGATTCAAGAGGCATCAACCCGTTTCCGAAAGAGTGGCGGATGCATGCTTTTTCTGTGGATGCATTGCCGGTTCTGAACGAATTCAGACCCGTCAGGACTGGTGTTGCCGAAAAACCTGCACACCTTCACCTGATTGATACTTTGCAGGCTTCAGCTGATAAAGTAACATTACTGTTCATCGGTCCTCTCACCGACCTGGCGAGGGCATTGGAGATCGACGCATCCATCACAGAAAAGATTGATAAACTAATCTGGATGGGCGGCACCTTTTTGGAGAAGGGGAATGTTGAGGAACCTGAGCATGACGGAACGGCCGAATGGAATGCGTTCTGGGACCCGAAAGCCGTAGCTACTGTCTGGAATTCCGACATTGAAATCGACCTTGTTGCTCTAGAAAGCACGAACAAGGTCCCGCTGACCCAAGACGTACGAGATATGTGGGCAAGCGGGAGACAAAACATCGGCATCGATTTCTTAGGACAATGCTATGCAATGGTGCCAATGCTTGTCCATTTCGAAACGAACTCCACCTATTATTTATGGGATGTTCTTTCGACCGCAACAATCGGGAATCCAGATCTCGTCAAGAAGAGACAGGTCGAATGCTTCGTCCATGCCGAAGGCGCAAGCCAAGGCAGAACTGAATTATCAGGAGAAGGCCGAACAGTCAACCTGGTCTATGATGTTGACCGCGACTCCTTTTTCGAATACATAACAGATTTGGCCAGGGTGTAGCATGTTCTCCTAAATCTGATACAGAAAAAAGCAGGCCCTTCACACTTTATTGGGTCTGCTTTTGACTTTTAATATAGTCTTTTGAATAGTACTCCACACAATCAGCATTCTCATCGAGGTCATGGACAATAACGGTGTTGCGGAAATGCCAGACAGCACGTCCGCCATCAACCTCACCGATTTCTCCGAATTTGTTTTCCAAAGCGACCCTGATTAAAACAGGTTCCATCTCCGGAAAGACATAAGTGGCAGAAACAAGCTGCCCTCCCTCCTTCCGAAAACGGTACGTGACAACAGCTTCTTGCTGGTCAACCTCGATAAAAGGAAAAGTATACGTACTGAATTCGCCATCGTCACCCTTTTTGAATTCTCCATTCCCAAGCTCCTCTTCCGCCCGGATGACTTGGACGGCATCTTCATTCCAATCGACCTTACGAAAATCATGGACGGTCACACTTGCTTGAATCACCTCTACTGTGATGGCGGCCAACAGCAATAAAACAATCGGGGAAAGGATAAAGATCAACTTTTTCCGGAATACTCTAAACTTCTCCTTCAAACAGCTTCACCTTCCATCAGGGAATATTATTTTTTCTTATTGCCTGCCTCTCCGCATGCAAATTGAGTGATAACCAAAAATAGAACGAGTCACCCCAATACATGATGCCTCACTCCACTTTACTAATTTTCTGATATATTATTATTTTAATATAACAAAAAACCTTCTTCAAGAAGTCTCCGTCCGTTAACCCATCAAAA
>JBJFHG010000035.1:0-8850 GCA_051893455.1 Bacillus sp. (in: firmicutes) | reverse complement strand
GCCTTTCTATATAGCTAGCCTAATTGCCAATTACACAAAATTATTTATACTCCCTCCCTATGCCCTTTACTTGAAATTCCGCCAATCTTTGTTATCTTCCATCAAAAGCTGCTCAAAGGTTTTATTTTTATCTGCAAGACGTTTAGCTTCGCGTTTTTGCCGCTCTGCTTCCTCTTTTCGTTTCTTCTCATCCTCCGCCAGTTCTCTTTGTTTATTTTTCAGTTGATTCACTATATCTGCGTTCAGCATATGAGAGAGTGTAAGGCCTTCATCCTTTTCCTGCTGTTTCTTGTTTGTAAATGACGGCTGTCTTTTCTTTTTCATACATGCTCCTCCTTTAATGCTTACTATTATAACATGACTGCAACCGGTTCCTTCCCCCCTGCCCATTCCAATATTTCCTTATTTATATTCCTTCATGGTAGAATTATGTTAAAGAACAGATGATAGGAGGACTGACCATGAAAAAAAGATGGATTTGGAGTGCAGCCGCCGTAATCAGCGCCTTGGCCGCTTTCGGCACCTACTTCACCAACCAAATCATGTATATGAAAAAGAAAGATCCTTCTCTCATTAAAGCACGTGAGATCAAAGCGAAACGATGGGTGGAGCAAGACTTTGATGAACTTCCGAAAGAATCAGCCAAAGTGAGATCCCCCTTCGGTTATACGATCGACTGCCTCTTTGTCACTCCTCACGATACGAATAAATGGATGATCTTTTGCCATGGCGTCACTGAAAACAAGTATAATTCTATACGGTTCATGAATCTTTTTCTGAAAAAAGGATTCAATGCAGTCTTGTATGATCATCGGCGGCATGGAGACTCAGGCGGCAAAACAAGCAGCTATGGATTTTATGAAAAAGAGGACTTGGCGGCTGTCATTGCCGAACTGAAACGTCGCTGTGGCGATGGTATCCGTTTTGGCATCCACGGTGAATCGATGGGGGCCGCCACCACTCTGCTTTATGCGGGCTCCATCCGTGATGACGGCGACTTTTATATCGCCGATTGCCCTTTTTCTACTTTCGAGGAGCAAGTGATGAGCCGATTGAAGGCTCATGTACCGTTCATGCCGCCAAAACTGCTGTTGCCGATCGGAAACCTATTCCTGAAATGGCGGGATGGCTATGAGCCAAAGGATGTGTCACCGCTTGCCGCTGTGGAGAATATCCACAAGCCAGTCCTGTTTATCCATACCGAGCAGGATGACTTCATTCCTGCTGAGATGACCAGACAGCTGTATGATGCCAAACACGGGCCCAAACAACTGCTCATCACACGTAAAGGCGGACACGCACAGGCGTTTAACGATAATCCCGCTGAATACGAAGCCGCAATTGATGAGTTCCTGCACACCTACTTATCCGGTTTGATGGAGCAAGAATGACCTCTTGCTCCCGGCGGCCTCCCTTTATCCGCTGAACCGATCCACTTCCACGATATGATCCAGGGGAATGTACTGTATATCATCGAATTGATCCTTTATATGAAGCTTGCGGTTATAAGCATCATGATAATGAATATGCCCAATCATTAATCTGTGCTTCCTGTTCTCATAGTAAGTGATGGCAGCCAGCTCATGAAGCTCCATCAGCTCCGCAATACTGCGGTTCATATCTTCAAACTGCTGCTCATCCAGACATGCCTTCGTTTCATACCGATCCTCTTCTGCCCACTCCCTGAGCATCGATACATGTTCGGGCAGCATCAGACTCGTCCATTTCATCTTTCCTCTATCCTTGATTGTCATATATATTCGCCTTCCTTCTATGCTTTGTGGCCGCCCACAAGCTTACTCCGGTAGATGGCCGTTCCGCCTTCCGCATAGGAAACCGCACGCAGCAGCGATCGCGAGCCGAAACGTCCCCGGATTTGATCGACCACATAGCCGAGTTCTTTCTTCTTCCAATTGTCCTGCTCAAACAGATCCAACTGCATTGATGTGTCATCGCTGATATTGGATAGGGAAACAGACAGCTTACGGACTATTTGGCCATTGTAATTCTCCCGGAATAACTCCAGGCAAATGGCATACAGCTCCATCGTAATATTAGTGGGCGATTCGATTGTGCGGGAGCGTAAAAAGCCGCCGCCCAGTTCGTCCTTGCTGTAGCCGACACCCAGGCTGATCGTCCGTCCTGCTTTTCTTCCTGCCCTTGCCCTCCTGGCGACTTCTTCACATATCTCCAGGATCACCCGCTTGATTTCTTCCTCTTTTTTATAGTCACGCAACAAAATCTGGCTTTTTCCATAACTGATCTGTCCTTCCACAATGGGCGCCCCTATCTCCGACAAGTCGATGCCCCATGCATGGTAGTACAGCTGATTCCCCATGACGCCGAATTTTTTCTCCAATTCCTCGAGGCTGTGATTGGCAAGTTGACCGACTGTGAAGATCCCCATACCATTCAGTGTCCGTTCCACCTGTTTTCCGATCCCCCACATTTTGCTGAGTGGTGAAACCGGCCATAATTTTTCGGGGATATCCCCATAACTCCACTCGGCAATACCCTTCTTTTTGGCATCGAGATCAAGGCATAGCTTTGCCATCAGCATGTTGGGGCCGATGCCGATGGCACATGGTAACTGATATTCCCGTGTGATTTCGTCCCTGATTTTCTCGGCGGTCTTCCTCGCGCTCCCGTGCAGGAGTTCGGTGCCGTCCACCTCTAGGAAGCTCTCGTCCACACTGTACGTATGAATGGCTTCCTTCGGCACATAGCGGTTAAACAGACGGTTTATTTCCATGGAAATGCGCAAATATGTCTTCATCTTCGGATTGACGATCTTGATTCTGGGATCATCGGGTACCTCAAACAGACGGGAGCCTGTGCGGATGCCGAATTCCTCTTTCATTAAGGGCGAAGCAGCCAGCACAATGCTTCCTTGCCGCTCTTTATCCCCTACGACGACGAGATGACAAGTCAGAGGATCCAGCCCTTCCATGACAGCTGAGCAACTGGCATAAAAGCTTTTCATATCCACACAGATGATTTGTCTATCAGGTAATTTGCTGTAATCCATCTTTTCTCCCTCTCTAAAATAAGAATATACGTTCGGATCTTAGTATATTCCTTATCTTAATAGAATATACGTTCGTATTCAATGGCATTTTTATGGAAATAGAAAACCCGCCCAAATGGACGGGTTTATTCATTTTACACTCTTAATCATGTAAGCATACATGTGGCCATTGATGACCCGGTTCTTTTTTTGGATAAAGCCGAGTCGTTCATACAGCCGACGGGCATTATCGTTGTATTCTTCAACGTTGAGGGAAACAGTGGTGTATCCTTGTTCCATTGCTTTCCCGATGGCTGCCTGGAGCAGCTCGGTGCCATATCCTTTTCCTCTGAAATCCGGATTGATGCTTACCGTATCAATATAAAAGTCGCCATGATCGGCCTCTTCATCAATATGTAAATGAACAGATGGTTTGTTTTCACTCAGATAGGTAAGAATGCGGCCGTCCAATTCACTGGCCTGGTCCCCCGGATAAGTAATCACCAGCCCAATTGCCTCATCATTTTCTGTAACCTTTACAAGCATATTATCATAGCTGAGCCTGTTCCCTTTCTCCCCCACAAACCAGGCCAACTGCGCCAACACTTTTTCTCTTTCGGTCTCCCCGGTAAGCGCTTCGGCTATATCGTGGATGGCATCGTATATAAGGATGGCTGCCCTTTCCTTGTCTGTCGGTCTTGCTTCTCTGATCGTCATAGTACCAATCCTTTTTTTGAATAATATACAGCTATTATATCAGTAGATTGGTCCAGCAAGAAAGGAAATCTCCTTGAAGTATGGTTAGCTCATGTGGCCGTTGATTTCCTCCCGAGATAGGCTTCGACGATTTGGGGGTTTTGCAGCAAATGATCGGCCCTTCCTTCAAGAATGATTTTGCCTGTCTCCATAACATAGCCATAGTCTGCGATCCGCAGTGCCTGTTTGGCATTTTGCTCAACCAGAAGTACCGTTGTCCCGGCCTCATTGATATCTTTAATGATTTTAAAAATATCAGAAACAATCATGGGAGCCAGCCCCATGGATGGTTCATCGAGAAGCAGCAGTTTCGGTTGCGACAGTAATGCCCTCGCGATCGCCAGCATCTGCTGCTGTCCGCCTGACATTGTACCCGCGAGCTGGGCCTGCCTTTCACGCAAGATAGGGAAACGTTCCATCACCTCTTCAATATCTTTTTGGATATTTGCGTCCTTTCGCTGATAGGCTCCCATCTCCAAATTTTCCAGAACAGTCATACTCGACAGAATTGCCCTTCCCTCCGGTACGAGCGCCATTCCTTTTTTCAATAATTGATCGGGCCGCAAGCCGGTTACATCCTGATCCTGAAACTCGATTGTTCCGCTTTTTGGTTTCAGCAAGCCGGCGATCGTTCTCATCGTCGTCGATTTCCCTGCCCCGTTAGCCCCCAATATGGAGATGATTTTTCCTTCCTCCACAAGAAGGCTGATTCCTTTCAGCGCTTGGATTTTACCGTAGAATGTTTGGATATTTGATACTTTAAGCAAAGATCTCATCCTCCTCTACACCGAGATACGCTTCCACGACAGCGCTGTTGTCCTGGATTTCATCAGGTGTGCCCTCCGCCAGCTTTTTGCCGAAATTTAAAACGGTAATCCGATCGCAAAGTTTCATAACGAGCGGCATATCGTGCTCTATGATCAGCACCGTTATCCCTCTTTGCTGAACTCTTTTAATCAAATCATACAGACTGTCTGTTTCCTTTTCGTTCATTCCTGCAGCCGGCTCATCCAGCAATAATAATCTTGGTTTGCTTGCAAGGGCCCTGGCGATTTCTACCCTTCTTTGTTGCCCGTAAGATAAATTTTCAGAGATCATATTAATTTGAGAAGACAAACCGACCATTTCCAACAATTCTTCTGCTATAGCCCTCAGCTGCCCTTCTTCCTGTTTCTGTGATGGCATTCGGAATACACTGCGCAAAACGCCGGCTGAGCTTTGTGAATGGCCCCCCACCATCACATTCTCTAGGACTGTCATCTGTGGAAACAGCTTAATGTTTTGGTAAGTCCGACAAATCCCGCTGCTGGTAATCTTATGCGATTTAAGACCTGTAATATTTTCACCATTGAAGATAATCTCGCCTCCTGAGGGCAAGTACACATTCGTGATGACATTGAATAAGGTCGTCTTACCCGCACCGTTCGGTCCAATTAAACCGTGTATTTCCCCCTGTTCCACAGTAAAAGAGATATCCGTCAAAGCAGAAATGCCGCCGAAATGTTTAGAGATGTTTCTTATGTCCAGGACCATGAGCTTTATCCCCTTTCACCTTATTGGTTCTCTTAAACTTCAGCAAAAGCTGGGTGTCAATGATGCCTTGAGGGCGGACCGCCATCAACGCTACTAGCAAGATCCCATATATGATGTAACGATATTCACTAATGAAGCGGAGCGCTTCCGGAAGCAGCGTCAAGAAGATAGCACCGAAAATCGGCCCTAAAATAACCTCACTTCCTCCGAAAACAGTGAAAATCAAGATTTCCACAGCCCTGTGATACGCAAAATCTGAAGGAGAAATATAACCCATCACATGTGCGAACAGCGCCCCGGCAAATCCGGCAAGCACGGCCCCTTGGACAAATGACAGTACTTTAAAATAGGTAAGGTTGATGCCCATTGCCTCTGCTGCCTGTTCATCCATCTGAATCGACGCGAATGCCCTGCCGACACGGGATGTCTTCTGCCTGTAGACAAAAAAGACGACAGCAAGCGTAATCAGCAGCAAAATAAGGAAGACGGCCAGATAAACGAATTGATTGTTGCGCAGCCCGAGCACTCCCGGATCAAAACCGGCCTCCCTTGTGAATTCGAGGATTGAGCGGCCAAGCTGCGGTATGCCGGAAATGCCGACAGCCCCATTCGTCAACGACTCCCAGTTGATGAATATAACCCTCATAACTTCACCGAAACCCAATGTTGCAATTGCAAGAAACACTCCCGACAACCGCAGGGAAGGAAGACCGATGACGAAACCGGCAATACCGGCAACGACCGCACCCAGCAGCACCCCCAAAAAAATGGGGATATCATAGTGAATGGTCAATAAAGCCGAAGTGTAGGCCCCGATTCCCATGAACCCTGCGCTCCCTAAAGAAAGCTGGCCTGAAGACAATGGGATATACACACTTAAGGCCAGTAAGATATTAATGAGGATAAAGGTAGCAATCTGAAGCTGATAGGGATCGATAAATTGCTCTAACATACCATCACCTCGCCTCTCCTGCAGCTTTTTGCCCAAAAATCCCCTGTGGACGCAGCAGCAAAATAAAGATGATCATAATAAAGGCAATCGCATCGCGATAACCAGAATCCCCGTAGGCGACGAGGAATGTTTCCGATAAGCCGAGTATCAGGCCCCCAACCATAGCCCCTTTCACATTTCCCATTCCCCCGAGGATAATGATGGCCAGTCCTTTCAGGCCAATGGCCAGTCCCATTTGCGGACTCACAGAGTTAAAAGCCATCCCGACCAATATGCCGGCGATACCACCTAATACCGAGGCAATGACAACAGTCAAAATGATGATCCGCTTTGTATCAACGCCAAGGATGCTTGCAGTCTCCAGATTTTCCGCTGTGGCCCGGAGTGCTTTGCCTGCCTTTGTTTTGGAAAGCCAATACGAAAGGCCGATCATTAAAATGACGGATATAGCGAATATCACTAGTTGAACCAGATAAATCGTAATGGAGCCGACTTCAAACCTGATTTCTGCAAAAGCCGTACGGAACGGTTTATTGCCTGCCCCGAAAAAATGATGGGATAAATTTTCTAGTAAGATGGATACACCGATTGTGCTGATCAAAGGCGCCAAATGAGACACCCCTTTTTTCCCGCGAAGCGGCCTAAGGGCAACTCGCTCCAACAAATACCCAAGCATTGCCGTCACCCCAACCGCAGCCAGGAAGGCCAGCCATAACGGCCAGCCCAAAATCCCTGTCAGCATAACACCGACAAAAGCACCCATCATGAATATCTCGCCATGGGCCATATTAATGATACCAAGTACTCCAAAGACCAGAGTAAAACCCAAGGCCACTACAGCATAGATACTCCCCAAAGTAATTCCGTTGATTAATTGCTCTACCAGCACTCCGCATCATCCCCTGCCTGATTATTCAAACACCACAAACTGTCCATCTTTAATTTCCACCACTGTAGGGTCCATCACCACATCGCCTTCTTCATCAAAAGAGAAGTTCCCCAGGATCCCCTCAAAGTCTTTTGTTTCCGCTAGGACATCCCTGAATTCATCACGGTCTTCCCCGCCAGCCTTTTTCAAAGCTTCAGCATAGATATATAAGGCATCGTACGCTTGAGCCGCAAACTGATCAGGTAAGACTCCGTATTTTTTTTTATACTTATCATTGAATTCTTTTACTTTCGCATCATCTTTCTCCCCGAACCATGGTGTGGCAACGACAAGCCCGTCCGCAGCTTTCCCTGCAATTTCAATCACTTCCGGTGAATTAAAACCATTGCCTCCAAGGAAAGGCACATCAATTCCCATCTTCCTAGCCTGGTCCATTATGACCGCCCCTTCATTATAAAGAGCCGAAGCGAGGATAAAGTCAGGGTTCTTTGATTTGATTTTCGTCAATTGCGCATTGTAGTCGCTTTGCCCTTTTTGAAACGTTTCGATTGTCACGATTTCCAGTCCCATGTTTTCCGCTTCTTCCTTCATCGTGTCAAAACCTGACTTTGTGAATACATCATCATTCCCATAGATGATGGCTACTTTTTTGGCATTCGTCTTTTCTACCAGTTTCTCCATTGCTGCAGGAATAGCTAACGATTCCGGAATCGAGTTGCGGAACACATAGTCCCCGATTTGGGGAATTCCTTGGGCAGTGGTCGAAGTACCCATGATAGCAATACCGTTCAGATCCGCTTCCGGCGCCACAACATTGAACTCCGTGCTTAATGTCGGCCCTAAAAGCGCAAGGATGCTGTCATCGCTCATTAGCTTATTGCCGGCTGAGAGCGCTTGCTCTTGTTTCCCGGCAGAATCTTCAATGACAAGCTCGATTTGGACATTCCCTTTTTCATTGATTTCATTTGCAGCAAGGTTAAATCCATTGGTAATCGCTTCCCCATATGCAGCTCCTGCTCCCGTTAAATATGTAATGACACCGAATTTACCACTTACATCCCCATTTCCCTTGTCTCCAGAGCCGGAAGATTCCGTACCTCCGCAAGCCGCCAATAACAAAAGCGACGATACGGCCAATAACGACCACATTTTTTTCACATACTTTCTCATTCTACCTACCTCCTTCTTAAATTTACTGAAAATTCACTAATTAATCTCTATTAAAATATATTTACTAGTTAAAGTAAACAACTATTAAGAAAATAAGTAAATTAAACATTGGACTGCAAAAGCCGCACGAAAACTGCTATTTTGGAAAACGAAAGAGAAACAGAAGGATAGAGAAATGGTATGTTAGGAAGGTTATCACATTCCACATTAATATCTGAACAGGGTACATTCTTGTGAGAGATGTAAGACGATGCATGATAACAGTAAGGGGCTGTCCGAAAAGGACAAATCCCGCCCAAAATATATTAATTAAAAAAGGCAGAAGTGTTGTTAAATCAACGTTTCTGCCTTTTCAATATCAAACAAAACTAACTCAAAAAAAGATTTATAGGACAACCCCTATATTTTTTGTATTCCATCATGTGTCTAGCAAAAAAAAAACAGCCTTTCGGCTGATCTTCTGTGTTGCCTGGCGACGTCCTACTCTTACAGGGGGAGACCCCCAACTACCATCGGCGCTGAAGAGCTTAACTTCCGTGTTCG
>JBJFHG010000034.1:0-35480 GCA_051893455.1 Bacillus sp. (in: firmicutes) | reverse complement strand
GCTCTTTTTTTGTCCTTTTTAGTGGACACCCCAACATTTAGTATAGAACCTTTTTATTTTCCTTTTTATTTTTTGAATTTTTAAAACCGTCTATTGTGTCGAACAATGTCATCATGTAGAATATATTTATTCATAAATTTGTAATTTTATTCATTAAATAGTTTGAATATCAATAAGTTAAAAAGGGTAATTATTTAATTTACGAATAAATATACACGAAGGAGTTTGAAGATGAATAACAATCCCAATTGGCTGTCATTGGTTGACAGCATTGATGACTTATTGGCGCCAAGCATGGCAAAAGACCACCCTAACCTCCCCGTCGTTAAAGCAGAGGGCTGCTATTATTACGGTGCGGACGGAAAAACTTATCTGGACTTCACATCAGGGATCGCTGTTGAAAACGTAGGGCATCGCCACCCAAAAGTGGTAGAGGCTATTAAAAATGGGGCAGATTCATTAATCCACGGTCCTTCCGGAGTCATTATTTACGAATCCATCCTGATGCTTGCTAAAGATCTGCAGGAAATACTCCCTGAAGGGCTTGATAATTTCTTTTTCGGAAACAGCGGTACAGAAGCTGTCGAAGGAGCCCTGAAACTGGCTAAATATGTATCTCAGCGACCTTATGTCATCTCTTTCACCGGCGGCTTCCATGGCCGTACGATCGGTTCCCTAAGTGTCTCTACTTCTAAGAGTAAATACCGGAAAGGTCTGCAGCCATCCTGGCTTACCTACCAGTTGCCGTATGCCGACCCGACAGCTTGTCCTGAAGGGACGGACCCGGACATCTATTTCCCTGAGAAGCTGGAGGAAGACGCAGCCCGCCTTTTCCGTCATCAGGTGGAACCAGACGAAGTCGCATGCATGATTGTGGAACCTATTCTTGGCGAAGGCGGCTACATCGTGCCTCCCAAAAGCTGGTTGAAAAAAATCCGCGAAATATGTGACCGGCACGGCATTTTGCTCATTTTCGATGAAGTCCAGACCGGCTTCGGCAGGACCGGTGAGTGGTTTGCCGCGCAAACCTTCGGTGTCACCCCGGATATAATGGCTGTCGCAAAGGGAATTGCAGCCGGCATGCCTCTCGGTGTCACGGTTGCTTCCAAAGAACTGATGTCCCGATGGCCGATGGGGACGCATGCAACCACATTCGGCGGAAACCCAATCGCCTGCGCAGCAGCAAGAGCTTCCATATCTGTCATGAAAGAAGAAAATCTTCTGACGAACGCACGCAATATGGGGCTTTATGCATTAGGAAAACTTCAATCCCTCAAGAAGAGACATCCGATGATTGACCAAGTCAAAGGGGTGGGGCTTATGATCGGACTTTCACTTAAAGACCCAGAAACAGGCAAACCCGATGGAAAAGCGGTCATGAAGATACTGAATAGCTGTCTCGAAAAAGGGGTGCTGTTCTATCTATGCGGAAATGCCGGCGAAGTCATTCGTATGATTCCTCCGCTCACCATCACAAAAGAACAGATCGATCATGGGATCGACGTATTAGAAGAGGTTATCGCCGCTTTATAGGCAGGCGACAGAAAGGGGATGGGATTTACACTATGAATGATAACAACGCATACAAACAAGAAGCTTTACTCAATCGAAGTACCACAGGGAAAGATTATGCAAAATTCATCCTCCCTTCTCTATTCGGGATTGTTCTTTTCCTGTTTCCTGTCATACAGAAAGGATCATTCAACATTCCGATGGGCATCTTGACTGAGTACCTGATCGAAATGCTCGCTGATTGGCTTCCACTGATCATTACCTGCACTATGGTGATATCTGGCGCATTTACTTTAATCACTTATACAATAAAGCCCTCATTCATTATGAAATCAGCATTTCTATCGTCCATATTCAAAACATCCACACTTTGGACGATGATCCGGACAGCCGGCGCCATTTTTGCTCTCATGACTTATTTCACAGGCGGCTTCTCATTGATCTACTCCGATGTGACCGGTCAGGTCATGTATGGATTGCTGACCAGCCTGATCATGTGGTTTTTCGTCGCATCTTTTTTGATGCCATACTTGATTAATTTTGGGGCCATGGAATTTTTCGGTACACTAAGCCGCGGGGCAACCAAGCCCTTGTTCACTTTGCCGGGCCGCTCTGCCATCGATTTGCTGGCTTCATGGATAGGGAATGTGAATGTAGGTGTTGTGATTACCCGCGAGCAGTATCAGGAGGGCTACTATACCGGACGGGAAGCAGCAGCAATCGCCACCTGCTTTTCAACCGTATCCCTTCCCTTCTGTCTAGTCATCGCCGGTTTGCTGAATTTAGAGGATAAGTTCCCTATCTTTTACCTGACGATTGTGATAGCCGGAATCATCAGCGCCATTATTATCCCAAGAATTCCTCCGCTTTCAAAAATACCGGATACGTATTATACGGAACAATCCTACCAGGAAGATGTTCCTCCCAACATCTCTACGTTCAAATGGGCTGTCCACCAGGCGGTCATGAGCGCCCAAAAGGCCGGCTCACTGTTGGATCAAGTGCAGCAAGGCGGAAGAATATTCGCCGGGATTGCCCTTGGCCTGATGCCTCAGGTGATGGCCATAGGAACACTGGCTTTGATTGTCGCAGAATATACGCCTTTGTTTCAATGGATCTCCCAGCCCTTGGTACCCGTTCTGCAGCTTTTGCAGATTCCAGAAGCAGATGCGGCAGCCCCTGCAACCGTTATCGGGTTCATCGACATGTTCTTGCCGACCGTGCTTGCTTCAGGAATCGAGTCTGAGTTGACCCGATTTGTGGTAGGAGCATTATCGCTTGTTCAAATCATCTATATAACGGAAATGGGCACTTTGCTGATGCTCTCAAAAATACCGATCAAATTCGGGCATCTGTTTCTCATATTTGCGGAGCGTACAGTCATTTCTTTGCCGATTATTACGATAATTGCTCATTTCATCTACTAAGTTTTGAAGAGGGTATTGAATAGACAGTCTACTATATAAGGAGAATCCGACAGTGTTACAATTGTATATTCAACAACTGATAGAGCAATTGGGTTTTGAAAAAGTCAGTCTAAACGAAACAGATTTATATCGGCATAGCCAGGATGAATCGAACCACCCGGCAGTAGAACCGGATGTCGTTTGCTTTCCTGAATCAAAAACAGACATTCAGCACATTCTTGCGGTTGCTTCCGAACATCTGATTCCTGTGACTCCCTTTGGAGCTGGCTCCGGTTTAGAAGGACAAGCCATACCAGTCAGAAAAGGAATTGTCATCAACTTTGAACAAATGAACCAGATACTGAAAATCTCTCCGGAGGACATGGCCGTCACAGTCCAGCCTGGTGTCACCAGGCTGCAATTGAACAAATTAGCAGGCCGACACGGCTTGATGTTCCCGGTCGATCCGGGCGCCGACGCGACAATCGGAGGCATGGTCGCCACCAACGCAAGCGGAACCACTGCTGTACGTTACGGTTCGATGCGGGATCAATTACTGAACCTGGAAGTCATACTGGCTGATGGTACAATTATAAAGACCGGAAGCGATGCGAAGAAATCTTCCTCCGGGTATCATCTGACTGGCTTATTTGCCGGATCTGAAGGAACACTGGGCATCATAACGGAAATCACCCTTAAGCTGCACGGCATTCCAGAACACACATGTATGGCCAGGTGTACGTTCGAATCGCCTGAACTATGCGCGGCTGCCTCGAATCATATTCTCGCAAGCTCCATACCCGTCATGAGGATGGAGCTGATTGATGCAGCTAGCATCGCAGAAATGAACAAAACCGGTAACCGTCGCTTCCCGGCAGGGCATTCCCTCTTCTTTGAATTTTCCGGTTCAAAAGGGGCCGTTGCAGAAGATATCGAATTGGCCGCTTCATTAATGGCTGATCTAGGATGCCATAATTGGGCCATTTCCGATAATCCAACAGAACAAAAAGAAATATGGAGAGCCCGGCATGAATTATCCTACTCCTTTCAGCAACTGAAAGGGCTGGAAGAGGCTGGGGCTGATGTATGCGTCCCACTTTCCCGATTACCCGAGCTGGTTGCCGCTGCGCGCAGACTGATCGACGAAAGTGGGTTAAAAGGGGCAATCTGGGGACATATTGGCGACGGCAATTTCCATACTAGCATCGCCTATCATTCAGCTTCCGGGAAGGAACAGCAAAAGGCAGAAGCCATTAATGACGCCCTCGCCCTCCTTGCCATTGAGATGGGGGGAACTTGTACAGGCGAACATGGGGTCGGACTTGGTAAAAGAAAATTCCAATTGGCCGAGCATGGAGCTGCATTAGAGATCATGAAACGAACGAAGCAGCTATACGATCCTAAAGGGATCTTGAACCCCGGTAAGATTTTCCCTTCATGATCGGCTATTCCCATTGAAAAGGACAGCCAGTGGCAGAGCCGGCTGTCCTTTTCAATTATTGCCCTCGAACTGCTGTCTTTCTGAGCTCCCCTATGTAACGGTAAGCTTCCTCGATCTCTTCCATTGTGTATTTTTGCTTGCTTTTCAATGTAAAGATTTTTTCGGCGACTTCTGCTTTTGGTGCTGCTTCGAAATATAGGACGGTAGAAACCAGTTCCAGAAAGCGGGCGTTATGTCCGTTCATATCCTTCAGGCAGTTACCCAGGTTTGGAATGGTCTCCTTATAATTTTCGAGAAATTTAAGGCCATCTTCTGAAACTGAATAACAATATTGCATATAACCGTTCTTTTTTTCCTTCGTTTCATGAAGGTACCCCATCTCACATAACTCTTCAACCCGGAAAGTCAGTTCTTCCGAATAGGGACCATAGAAATGAAACTGATATTTTTCCTGGAAGGGAAACGATATCTTTTTAGCGATGTAAATCATCTTTTGCAGTCTTTTTCGGCCAGCAACCTCTCCCACTGTTGCTATAGCTTGAATGATTCTTGCATGGTCTTTGAACACTAATAACCCTCCCTCAATTTATTTCCAATAAAGCCAGGATTTGTCTCTTAGTCTTCTTCTTGGTTCTCTCGTCCCTCAACAGATCTTCCGGAAAATATAATTTATGATCAGTTCGTCTCTTCCCTGTGATGGCGTCTACAATGTCTGACTCCCTGGACAATTCTTTAATCTCCCCGTTATTCTTCAGCAAATGAATAGGCAGTCTTTCTTCTTCCTCGCCTGGCCGGTAAAAATCATAAGGCAGGTCGGAAGAATGATCAATGACCAAATAATAGTACGGATCGATACCAGCTTTCTTAAACAGACTGTTCAGCTCCATGATTTTATCCATGCCCTCGGAAGGATGGAATTCTACGTATTTGAATAACCGCCGATTCATAAACCGGCTGCAGAGATCTTGAAGAATAGCATCTGCTTCTTCTTCCCATTCTTGAAAATAAGCAAGCATGATGTTTTCATCTAACTTGATGTACTCCTTCAATGTGACATTCCCTTCAAACAATGAACGGAAATGGCGAGGCTCCCGTTTAAATGCGTATCCATTCTCATAAAGCTCTTTTGCCCGATGCAAGATTTTCGTCAGTATGACCTCTGCGCTTCTTGTCACAGGGTGAAAATAAACCTGCCAATACATCTGATATCGGCTCATGATGTAATCCTCTACAGCGTGCATGCCGCTTCCCTTAAATACAACCTGGTCCTCTTTCGGCCTCATGACCCGCAACAACCGCTCCATATCGAAATGACCATAGCTCACACCCGTAAAGTAGGCATCCCTCAATAAATAATCCATCCGGTCCGCATCGATCTGACTCGAAATCAAGCTGACAACCAGCTTGTCCCGATAGGTTTTCTCAATCACTTCCGCCACATGCTTCGGGAAATCCGGTCCGACCCGTCTCAATACAGCATGGATCTCCGTGTCCCCTAGGATAATCGCCCTTGTGAACTCTTCATGATCCAATTGAAACACTTTTTCAAAGCTATGTGAAAAAGGCCCGTGACCTACATCATGCAATAAGGCAGCACAAAGAGCCAGCAGCCGTTGTGAAGCATCCCATTCAGCATAGCGTGTAAATACATCATCCGTTATTCTCCTGACGATCTCATATACTCCCAATGAATGAGAAAATCGGCTATGTTCTGCCCCGTGGAAGGTCAGGAATGTCGTCCCCAGTTGCTTGATCCTACGTAATCTTTGGAATTCACGGGTACCGATCAGATCCCAAATCACCCGGTCCTTCACATGGACATATCTGTGGACAGGATCCTTGAACACTTTTTCTTCGCTTAATTTTTCGCTTGCATATCCCATTAGCCATTACCTCGTTTTCCGATCTTTCATTGCTACGTTTGACTACGTTTTTATTTCCCCGTATCTCTGATCTTCTACCCTTTTCTTCAGTTTATCATTAATGGATAACTAGGGAAAACGATAAATGGAGACCCTCGTCATTGCCGGATGGCAGCACTTTTGTCTTGGCAAGAGGGTACAAAGAAATAAGAGATAGCTCAAATGAAAAGGCTGTTTTCGCAAACTTTGTTGCCTATGAAGAAGTAAGCTCCAGGTTGCTCGCTTTCCGCGAGGCGGGCGGTGAGCCTCCTCAGCGCCAAGCGCTTGCGGGGTCTCACCCGGACCGCTAATCCCGCAGGAGTCTCGCACCTTCCGCTCCCAATCAACTGGTTTTCATTACCGAACTTATGTAAAAACAACAATCTTTTAGAAAACAGCCAATGAAAAAGAGCCCCTATCCGGACTCCCTTCACTGTCATTTTTTTATTTTTGCCTGCACTTTTTCTATCAATTCATCCTCTGAAGGTGCAGAAACTGGTCTATTATTCACGAAGGCAAAAGATTTTTTTCTGCCTGGTCCGCAATATGACTGGCAGCCGATATCAATCTTTGCATCTGGATCCAGCTTTTTCAATTTAGGAATGAGTGTTTTGATGTTTGTTGCCTGGCAATCGTCACACACTCTGAATTCATTGGCCATTCCTCTTGCTCCTACCTTTCATTTTTATCCTTTTATGATGAACCGTCTGATTACGGTCAAATGCAATACTGAATACTAAGCGTAATTTTACTCTTTCTCTTGATGAAAGTCAAAATGACCGCGCCCAGGAAGCACGGCCTCGCCGCTAAACTACTATCCTTATAACTTGAATGTATAAAAGCTTATTAATATGTACAGAATAAAAGCAACACAATAATTAGCAGAAAATAAAAACAGAAAGGAAGAAAACCATGAAAGTAAGACAAGATGCTTGGACTGAAGAAGATGACTTGCTTTTGGCCGAGACCGTCCTCCGGCACGTGCGCGAGGGCAGCACCCAGTTAAATGCTTTTGAGGAAGTAGGGGATAAATTGAACCGCACTTCAGCTGCTTGCGGATTCCGCTGGAATGCAGTAGTTCGCCACAACTATGAAAAAGCTCTTCAGCTGGCAAAAAAACAAAGGAAGCAGCGCAACAGACTGTTAGGTAAAGATCAAGGCGGCAAGAAGAAGCTTCTTTATACCCCCCCTATCCCGACAATCACTGAGGTGGGGTTAATCAATGATCAAGAGGAGCTTTCTGGAGCGGCTTCCGCTGTGGAGATGACGGCAGATGCCCCTGAAACAGCCAAAGAGAACCATATGCCGACGGCGCCTGGATCCCGTTTGACGACGATTGAAGATGTCATTGCATTTTTGCAATCTATGAATAACGAAAGCCTTCATGTAGAAGTATTGAAGACTGAAAATGAAAGATTAAAAACAGAAATCCGCAACATCAAAAACGAGTATCAGCAGCTTAAAAAAGAGAAAGAAGATTTGGGTCAAAAAATAGCCAATATGGAGCAAAACTCGGAAACCATTCAGGAAGATTATGAAACCATCATGAAAATTATGAACCGCGCACGCAAGATGGTTCTGCTGGAGGAAGAGTCTCCTCAAGCCCCTAAATTCAAAATGGATCGCAACGGCAATCTGGAGAAAGTTGCCGAATGACAACCACATATAGGCAACTAGAAACAGAACGATATGAACCTTTATATAAAGAAAACCCGCTATCATAGCGGGTTTTCGTTTATCTATTGAATAACTTATCGTTTCTATCTTTGATTCTCATAAAATGGTCCATATACAATTCTGACTCTTCCTCTGAAAGCTGAGAGGTGTAAATCGAGTCACTATGTTGTTGAAGCACCGTGAATAATCTTAGCATCACATCATGAATCGATAAGTGCGTATGAAGAAGTTCATTGATTGAAGCCATCACCTCCGGCCGTATGTCCGGATAAGTGAATTTGGTCTCTTGGGAACCTTTGCTGATACGGTAAAAATCGCGTATCAGTTCTGCCCTTTTGGATCCACTTCCGGACATGCATAAATAAACCTGCACGGCTACTCCCCCGCGGACTCTCCTTTGTGAGATGCCGGCAATTTTTTTGCCTCCGATACTCAAATCGTAGCTGCCTGGGCAATAGGACCCGTCTACTTCACCAACCATAATATCACTCGTGTACTCCGCAAACATCTTTTTTACCAGATCGACCATCGTTTCATAGCCTTTGTCGATATCAATCTTATGTGTATGTTCTGTCAGGATCAACGATAGATTCAGGATTCCTTCATCCAATACGACAGCCAGGCCGCCGGAATTTCGGACAATCACATCGTAACCCTGCTTTTTTAGGTAAGCTGTTCCTTGTTCCAGGTATGGGAGTCTGCCATCCTGTATCCCAAGCACAATCGTTGGCGCGTGCACCCACGACCTTGCGGTTGCCGGTATCAAACCTTTCCCCGACACCGTACATAATGCATCATCCACAGCAAAAGATGCGAAGGCCGGCATCGAAAGGCCGATTGTCGAATGATCGATGATCCTCCACTCATTTTGCCTCAATATTGAACTCCCTCTATCCACCATTCGCACCTCGTACTTTCACTCTATCTATTGGCCATTAAGCCTAATACCCTATTATTTCTGCAAAGCTTGTCCAGCGGTGATGAGGGATAGTTTATAGACGTCCTCTTCATCGCAGCCACGGGACAAATCATTGACAGGCTGGTTTAACCCTTGCAGGATTGGTCCAACCGCCTCGAAATTCCCCAACCGTTGCGCGATTTTATAACCAATGTTTCCTGCTTCCAGACTAGGGAACACGAATACATTGGCATCTCCTTGGATGATTGCTCCTGGGGCTTTCTTCTTGGCAACTTCAGGAACAAACGCCGCATCGAATTGGAATTCTCCATCGATAATCAATAGAGGGTCGCGCTCTTTAGCAATCCTTACTGCCTCAGCTGCTTTTTCTGTCTCTTCAGACTTAGCCGAGCCCAAAGTGGAGAAGCTTAATACGGCCACTTTTGGTTCGATGCCGAACATCTCAGCTGTTTTGGCGCTTTCGTTTGCTATTTCGGCCAAGTCTTGGCTATCAGGGGATATATTGATCGCACAATCTGCAAACACATATTTCTCGTCTCCGCGCACCATAATGAAGACGCCGGATGTCTTTTGTACCCCTTGTTTTGTTTTAATAATCTGCAAGGCAGGTCGGACTGTATCAGCTGTGGAGTGTGTCGCTCCGCTTACAAGACCGTCCGCTTTCCCGGCATAGACGAGCATTGTGCCGAAGTAATTGGCATCCAGCAGCATTTCCCTTGCCTTTTCGGTCGTTGCCTTCCCTTTTCTCCGCTCTACAAAAGCAGTCACTAATTCTTCCATCATTAAATAATTGGCAGGATCATAGATTTCCATCGCTTTCACAGAAATACCCATTTCGGCAGCCTTCTGCTCAATAGCCTCTATGTTGCCGACTAGAATAGGGGTCAAGATATTTTCTTCCGCTAACCTTCCCGCAGCTTTCAGGATACGCTCGTCCAGTCCCTCTGGAAAGACGATTTTCATGTTGGTGCCTGTTACCTTTTCTTTCAATGATGTAAATAAATCGCTCACTTTTTGTATCCTCCTTCATTTCGATATGTCTAGCATACTCTCCTCTAGTAAAAAATTCTATCATTGTGGATTTTTGAAAATAATCAAAATATTACAACACTCTACTTCTTTCCTTATATATCTCATACCCTCATACGGTTTTCCCTATCTAAAGAATTATTATTTTCAATTATCCATATATTCTTTACAATTTGTTGACGCTAAGGCGTGACTAATCGTAAATTTGGAAGATTGTGATATAGTAGTCATGAAATATGATGGGAAAATGGGAGTGATCTTAATGAGTGAACCAGCACAAACATTGGATGGTTGGTATTGTTTGCATGATTTCAGAACGATTGATTGGTCTTTGTGGAAAATGCTGTCTGAAGAAGAAAGGCAAGAAGCCATTTCTGAATTTATGTCCATTCTTGAGGGTTGGAATAAAGTGCAGGCTGAAAAACAAGGAAGTCATGCTGTTTATAGTGTTGTCGGGCAAAAAGCCGACTTTATGATGATGATTCTTCGTCCAACAATGGAAGAACTGAATCAGATTGAAAATGAATTCAATAAATCCAAACTGGCAGAGTACACTGTCCCGGCTCATTCATATGTATCTGTCGTGGAATTGGGCAACTATTTGCCAGCGGACGAGGATCCCTATCAAAACCCGCAAATACTTGCTCGTCTGTACCCGATCCTGCCGAAAGCAAAACATGTTTGCTTCTATCCAATGGATAAACGCCGACAAGGGGATGACAATTGGTACATGCTGCCAATGGAGGAGCGCCGCCGCATGATGCGTTCACATGGCATGATTGGACGCCAATATGCCGGCAAAGTGAAACAAATTATCACAGGCTCCGTTGGCTTTGATGATTATGAATGGGGCGTAACTTTATTTGCGGATGATGTCCTGCAGTTCAAAAAATTAGTATATGAAATGCGCTTCGATGAAGTCAGCGCCAGGTACGGCGAATTCGGTTCCTTCTTTGTCGGTAACATACTGGATGAAGAGAAAGTTGCTGAATTTCTGGAAATCTGATCTATCCGAATATCGAGAGGCAACCCTATGATCGACAGATCAAAAGGGATGCCTCTTTTTTGTGCATAATTCTCCCCCATTCTCATACATATTGAATAGTGAAGAATCAAACTTCCCCTAGTGAACCCAAAACCAAGAATAGGCAACGAGGTGAATCAATTGGGAGTTATTCCATATACAGAAGAAGACGTAAAGCTTCTGGCGCGTCTCATACGCGCCGAGGCTGAAGGCGAGGGTGACCTCGGCATGCTTCTTGTGGGGAATGTCGGTGTCAACCGGGTCAGAGTGGACTGCTTGGACTTTAAGGATATCAGAACTGTTTCGCAAATGGTCTTTCAAAATCCCGGAGGCTTTGAGGCAACCCAGAAAGGCTATTTTTATCAGCCTGCCCGAGAAAGCGATATGGCTCTGGCCAGGAGGGTGTTGAATGGAGAACGGTTCTGGCCCGGAAGCTATGCATTATGGTACTTCAGGCCGGAAGGTGATTGCCCACCCTCCTGGTATAACCAGGCACTTGAGGGCAGATATAAAGCTCATTGCTTCTTTGCCCCATCCGGGGATGAATGTCCATTGGTATACCGGACCTATTAGGAATGTCGGCAGGTTCAAAGACCCCCCTGAGACATGCAGAAAATCATGAGTAACGGAGGAATGGAAAATGAAACAATCAAGCTCAAATCCATATGGAACCTATGGGTACACCGCTCCCCAGCAGCCCCAACAGCAACCATATTATGGAACAATGCCGGCCACGCCGGGCCAACAGCCTGCCTATCAGCAGCAACCTGTACAACAGCAGCCTATGCAGCAGCCTGTACAGCAATATGTCGGTGGTCCCCTTGAAGCTTCAGGCGGCCTGTTGATACCTGTATCCCCATCAGCAACAACGGGAGGTGCGTCAAGCGGCGGCTCGGGAGGCTTTAGCGGCCTCAATGTGCCAGGAATGCTCCCCGTTAACCAAGCCTTCATCGAAAATATACTACGCCTGAACAAAGGTAAACTGGCCACTGTTTATATGACTTTTGAAAATAACATGGAATGGAATTCAAAGGCCTTTAAAGGCTTGCTTGAGGCGGCCGGACGAGATCATCTTGTCCTGGCCGACCCACAGACCACCACCCGGATTCTTTTGCCTATGGTCCACCTGGATTACATCACATTCGAGGGTGAACTTGATTATGAGAACCCGTTTGGCGGACAGCCAATGTCCCAATACTCCCCCCGCTGACCATACAAAAAACCCTCACCGATTGCCGGCGGGGGTTTCTTGTTTAAGCGGATTTCCGGACAGCTAAGATCATAAGTACCCATGCCGCAAGGAAAGACACGCCCCCAAAAGGGGTAATAGCGCCCAACACACTGATTTGGGTGATACTCAGCACATATAGACTGCCCGAGAAAAGAATAGTTCCGACCAACATGAGCCAGCCTGACCACTCTAGGGCGGCTGACCCCCCAATTCTGTCAATCAACAGTCCTACCGCCAGCAGCCCGCCTGCATGGAGCATCTGATATGTGACACCCTTCTCCCATGTGGACAAATAATCAGCCGGTATTCTCCCTTCAAGAATATGGGCACCAAACGCCCCAAGAGCCACTGCCAAAAAGGCGGTTATGGCTCCGATCGTGATGAATCTCTTCATTATGAAACCTCTCCCTTTTCTCTATACAGAACTAGAAATCAAGCAATGAGCCGCCATTGGCATCTTCCATATCCATACGCTTTGCAATGATTGGATCCGCTTTGTCAAAGCTCTCTTTTCTTGACGGCGCCAACACTTCCCCTGAATAGTTTGAATCCTCTTCAACCAGCAGTTCGCATAAAGCCTTAACCGCCAATATATTTCCCTGTTGCTTCTCCCTCGTCTGGGCATGTTTAGCCTGAGTGATCAACGTCTCCATTTTATCCAGTATTTTTTCAGTGGCAATGCTCATTCATTTCACCTCTTTACCTCGATGTCCGACTTGCTTACTGCCATTTTAGCATATAAAGGAGACAGTCCATAAACCTAAGTCTTATTGCTTCTTTAACATCAAATTTCATGCATGGATCCAATGATTGTTTGATAACTGTCGCAGGAAGAGCTTTCACCGACGTACGGTAGCCCCTAGGGGCATTCGGATCCCAAGTCACATTTCATTCAAATGATTTGTCCCCCCAAAATGTTTCCCCACCCGATTCTTTTGTCGTAAAACCATGTTTCATGTGAAACCTTGTCACTCTATGACTCTTTGCATAACCAATCAATTTCTTGCCAAGTCTCTCTGAAACCTATAAACTTCAAGAAATCGTCTTCGTATTTTTTGCTGCACATCATCGGATGGCGACTTTCATAAAAAACTCCTTTATGGATATAGGCTTTCATACCGATTGCTTCCTTCCCCCATAAAAACCAGATACAATCAGGCCTTACAGACGCAATATAAGCCAGGACCCGTTGAGAGAACCTGCTCCACAGATGTTTATGGCTGTTCGGCACCCCTGTCCGGCAAGTGAAAGAAGTGTTCAGAAACAGCACGCCCTGCTTTTCCAGTTCCGAAAACCAGAGGTCGGGCTGCTTAATCGGGAAAGCTCCTGATCCGATTTCTTGCTTGATGGTTGAGTATGGCCGGATCTCTTCATAATCATCTATTTGATAATACTCTTTATGCAATAAGCGGAGGATATTTTTCAAAGAAACCTGGCGGAATTTGGTGTTCCAATTATCCAGTCCTCCTACCTCAAATGCCCTGCCTGTTGCCGCTCCTTTCATCGGATAGACATCCTGCCCCAGCCAGATTACCTTGACCTTGCTCAGATCCACCGATAAAAAACGCAGGATTTTCCCTTTGTCCGATGGGTTATACTCTGCTCCTAATTGTGATTCAATAAACCTTAACTCTCCCTGGACTTCCTCCGTCAATAAAGGCTTCCAAGAGGCGTGTATATTTCCCGGTAAAATCATGCCGCTTACTCCTTCTCTGCTCTTTTCCCTATTCTACCACTCATGCTGGTCCTTTTTCATTTCTTTGAATGCCCTGCACATAAACATTTGCCCGCCACCATGCCCAAAAAGAGTTTTATCTATAAAAAGGGTGGTATATAAAGACAACAGGCCAGTATCACACACAAAACAAGAACAAAGAAATTGAGGAGGAGTCACACAATGCATCAAGTACATGTAGTAGAAAACGGCGTTCAAGCAAAGGAAAAAATCGATGTTTTGGCGGCTTCCGGTTACACAAAGGATGCCATCTATATTTTTGCCCATGATAAAGACCGTTCAGAAAATCTGACGGAAGCGACAGAAACCGAAAATATCGGTATGAAAGAACAAGGAATGATGGATTCACTCGGCAATATGTTCCGCTCCCGCGGCGATGAGCTACGCAATAAAATGCAAAATCTCGGATTGACCGAAGAAGAAGCGGCAAAATACGAGGAAGAACTAGACTACGGAAAAGTAGTGCTTGTGGCCGTCTCAAACAATTAATCAACGTGACCATCATTATAAAGACACGCCTCCCCCTCGGGAACGGCGTGTCTTTTGCATACATATGAACGATAACAATTTAGAGATATGATGGAGAAAAAATGATATAATTATTTAGTGAATATTCTTATTATCAGCATTCATATGCTGTGATTCTTCGGAATATTGCTCGCGAGGGTGGTACGCCGAAATATCACGATATAATGCATAGGAATAATAGAAAGATTTTTCTTTCGGCCAATAAGAAACTATTCAGGATAGACTTTCATCTGCCAATTTAGATAGGCCGCAGATGTATACTTCTTAAGAATTCGACTGATAGACAATATAGGAGGATAAGTGTATGGCAATGAAAAAGGCACTGACGATAGCCGGCTCTGACTCCAGCGGAGGAGCAGGCATTCAGGCTGATTTGAAAACATTCCAAGAGCTTGGCGTATACGGAATGACAGCTTTGACCACTATAGTCGCAATGGACCCTAAAGATAACTGGCGCCACCAAGTATTCCCTCAAGATCTCCGTACAGTGGAAGCGCAATTAGAAACCATCCTTTCTGTCGGGGTAGATGCCATGAAAACAGGGATGCTAGGTTCTGTGGAAATCATTGAACTGACAGCCAGAAAAATAAAGGAATATAACCTTACAAATGTTGTGATCGATCCAGTCATGGTATGCAAAGGCGAAGATGAAGTTCTTTTCCCAGAGCACACAGTTGCCTATCGCAACTCCCTTCTGCCTCTTGCAACAATCACGACACCGAACCTTTTTGAAGCATCACAGCTTGCAGGCATGCAAACGATCACCACTGTCGAACAGATGAAAAAGGCCGCAGAAAAAATCCATGGCCTCGGGGTAAAATATGTCATCATTAAGGGCGGCAGCAAGCTGCATGGCATGGATAAGGCAATTGATCTTTTGTTTGATGGGCATGAGCACAGGATATTAGAAAATGACCTAATTGAAACCACCTATACTCATGGAGCCGGCTGTACTTTCGCAGCAGCCATCACAGCAGAACTTGCCCTTGGGAAACCAGTGGAGGAAGCGATCTCGACCGCAAAAGATTTCATCACAGAAGCCATCCGCCATTCCTGGAAGCTGAACGAGTATGTCGGACCTACAATGCATAGTGCCTATAAAAACAAAAGCAATCATTGATACCAATAAAGGAGAACCGGTACAGGTTCTTCTTTTTTGAAACCGCCTTATCGCATTATTTCTGTACTTTTAGTAAGATATAAAAAAGCTGACGATTTTAGCCGAGAAGGAGGAAGACATAAATGAAGCCATTAGATGCAGCCGCTGTCCAGGAAGCGATTGAACGCCACAAAGGGCAGGATGTTTATATACATTTAGAAATCACCAATGGCGCCTATGCCTCGCATTTTGGCGGCGGGTCCTATTCAGCCGGGGGTTATATCCGAAACGCCCGGGTCCGATATGAACAAGGAAAAATAACCGGTGAAGGCCCTTACCGTGTAGGCCTGAAACTCGATATTGGCTGGATATACGCAGAAGGGCTCAGCCATTTTGAGCTGACAGAAAATGATGACCTGTTGCTGGCAGGGCTTGGGGAAGACGGAAAATTGGCTGTTGCCTTAGAGATAAGCAGGACTCCGTTTGAATAACGATAAGGAGAGATGCAATGTGAAACAAGAAAGTCATGTACTGGTGGTTTTCCCTCATCCGGACGATGAAGCCTTTGGCGTATCCGGCACAATCGCCCACTATACGTCCCATTCCACCCCATTGACATATATGTGCCTTACGCTCGGTGAAATGGGACGGAATCTCGGCAACCCTCCATTCGCCACAAGGGAAAGCCTTCCTTCCATCCGCAGAAAGGAACTGAAAGCTGCCGCGGATATAATGGGCATTAAAGATTTGCGGATGATGGGACTGCGGGATAAAACGATTGAATTTGAAGATGAAGAGTTATTGGTGAATATGATTAGTTCAGCTGTCAATGAGTTAAATACTTCTCTAGTCATCACTTTTTATCCCGGTTATAGCGTCCATCCCGACCATGATGCCACCGGCAAAGCAGTGGTTAATGCCTTATCCCGCATGAATGAAGCAGACCGGCCGCGCCTGATCACAGTAGCCTTTGCCCACAACACGCTTGCGGATCTCGGTGAACCTGACGTCATCCATGATGTGACCGACTATCAGCAAACAAAGATAGCCGCCATCAAGGCCCATGCTTCGCAAACCCAGCATATGACGGAAGGCTTTGAACAACAGACATTGCAGGATGCCCCGGAAATATTGAAACGTATGCAACAGGAAAAATTCTGGACATATACTTTTGATTAATCTGCATGTATATATTGGAACGGGTTGGATACACTTTTATTGTAACCCCAATACTTTCCCAAGTATCCCCGTTCCGTGCCGCCTTTTATGGGCGGCATTTTTTATTTTTTCCACATTGTAGAACCCCCCCTCTCTGTACGAATCCCTCAAATTCTATTAAAATATATACCAAATATTAATACAGTTCCCAAAAGGCTCATAAATTAGTGTATTAAAACTGTACTGATTTATGCGGAGAGGAAGATAGCATACAAATGAAACGAATCGAAAAGATACATCAGTACTTAGTGGAGCGAACAAAAGAGATCACGGCTGAAAATCTTCTTGAAAAGAAAGGCATTACAACCAGTGAGATTGCCGACCAACTGGACATACTCCGAAACAATGTCAGCTTGGAGCTGAACAAGCTTTTACGCCAACAAAAAATCATTAAGGTGACCGGCAGGCCTGTCTATTATCTGGATAGGGAGCATCTGGAAGAAATCCTTCAGATTCAACTACCGGAGCATCAAGATGAATACAGTTCTTTAGACGATATTATCGCCATCCGGCCGGTAGCCCTGCCTGTTGATCCAGCCCGGAATTTGACGGAAGCATTGAATCCGTTCGATGAATTGATCGGGTCAAAAACCAGCCTTAGGAACCAAGTGGAACAAGCAAAAGCCGTCATCCTATATCCTCCGCACGGGCTCCATACTTTAATTGTAGGTCCTACCGGGGTAGGTAAAACATTGCTTGCGAACATGATGCATAAATATGCGGTCAATATCGGGAAGTATAGCGAAGACACACCGTTCGTCGTTTTTAACTGTGCGGATTATTACAACAACCCCCAATTACTGCTATCTCAAATTTTCGGACATAAGAAAGGTGCATTTACAGGTGCGACCAGTGACAAAGAAGGTCTGTTCGCCAAGGCGGACGGCGGAATTCTATTCCTGGATGAAATACATCGCCTTCCCCCCGAAGGTCAGGAAATGATTTTCTATTTTATGGACACTGGTACTTACGGACGATTAGGTGAATCTGACAGAAGCCAGCGTGCCAACGTACTCATCATATCCGCAACAACAGAAAATCCCGAGTCCTCCCTCTTGCAGACATTTGTGAGACGGATCCCGATCGTGATCAGCATCCCTTCCTTTGATGAATGGCAGGCTAAGGATAAAGTCAATATGCTGAAATCTTTGCTTTCAAAAGAAGCGGACCGAGTGCAGAAACCGATTAAGATTGATGCCGAATCAATGAAAGCATTGATCGGCAATACGACTTACGGAAATATCGGGCAATTGAAATCGAATGTTCAGCTCATCTGCGCCAACGGCTTTTTGCGTTGTCTGAATGAGGATACGATCACTATCCATTTCAAAGATTTACCCCCTGAAGTGAAGGATGGGTTCTTCAACTTGAACAGGAGACGAACAGAATTCCAAAAGATATCTGACCACCTGGATGCATCTGTGACCATACTGCCTGTCGGTGACCATAAGGTCCTCTTTAAAGAAGACCCTTATGAGCCGAATTTCAACCTATACTCGATCATTGAGGACAAAGTGATGTTCATGGTTGACCAGGGAATTCCGGAGGATGACATTAACCGCTTCCTGACAATCGATATTGATATCCATTTGAATAAGTTCTACAACAAGTTCAAGAATAATGGAAACAACAAAGATAAAATCCTGAAAATAGTGAATGAAGACATACTGGAGTTCAGTGAGGAGATGAAAACCCTCGTGGAACGAGACATGGGCCGGAAACTGACTGACCGTTTCCTGCTTGCCTTCAGCCTGCATCTGACTTCATTCCTAAAACGAATCGAGAATCAACACAAAATCCAATACACAAACATCGAACATGTTATCCATGACATGCCGAAAGAATACAGCTTAGCCCTGAAAATTTGTGAAGAGATCACAAATACCTTCCATGTGACTGTCCCTCGGATGGAGGCCATGTATCTGACGGTCTTAATCAATTCCATCCTGAATGATGAAAGAAAAGAGCAGGTATCTATACTGGTCGCCACACATGGGAACAGCACCGCCAGCAGCATGGTCAATGTGGTGAAGCATCTGCTCGGTGAATCCAATCTGTATCACATAGATATGCCTCTTGATATGAGCCCAAAGAAAGTCCTGGCCAAGATGAGAGAAGTCATCAGGGAAATTGAAATGGGCAAAGGGGTGCTCCTGCTTGTCGACATGGGGTCCCTGACCGGGTTCGGCTCTGTTGTGATGGAAGAAACCGGTATACCGGTAAGGACGATTGACATGGTGTCCACCCCAACTGTGTTGGAAGCTGTGCGAAAAGCCAGCATATTGGAAATGGACTTGGATGAAATCTATACTCATTTGAAGGAATTCAAAGGATACGGCGGGTATGAGGCATTTGAAGAACCAGCAAAAGAAAATGTACCCGCTGAAAAGCCTGTAACCATTTTGACGGTGTGTTCGACTGGTGAAGGAACCGCCCAAAAAATGAAGGATTTCATTCGGTCCATGCTCGATAGCCATTTAGGGGAAAATGATATAAACATCCTGCCTGTACCGGTCAATAAGCTGGACGATGTGTATATGGAAAAAATACTTGCTGAATATGATGTGATTCTAACTGTCGGTATTGCCAATCCAGGAATTGGGGTCCCATTCATCCCGTTAGAATCCCTCTTAATGGACAGTGACGAAAACAGGCTGATTCATCTCATCCAGAACCGCCAGCTGCTGTCTGCTCCGAAGAAGCCTCATGCCATGGTGTTGGAGATGAGTGAAAAAAGCCTGAATGAATTCCTTACCTTCCTAAATCCCAAAAAGGTAACAGGACTCATCCATAGGTTTGTGGAAAAGTTGGAAGGGATCACAGAGCGCGCTTTCAGCAATTCCAGCAAAATAAGCCTGATTGTCCATATAGGCTGCGCTCTCGAGCGCACGGTCATCAATGATCCCCTCACTTATGGGAACGTAAGTAAGGAAAACAAAAAATGGCTGCCCGATTTCAGGGAAGCTGCCAATATGTTTGATGAGACACTAAAAATCAAATTGGCGGATGAGGAACTTTATCATCTAATTGATATTATTCAGGACTCCTTGAATAGAGAATAATATCCCTTATTATCCATAATCTGTATTAAAAAATGATAAATCCTTTTCATGAAAAATTGAGACTGATTACGGAACTACTGTATCAAAATACAGCTATTCCGTATCAGTCTTTTTTTTATAAAGCGAAAAAGCCTGTAAATACTGAGTTTGTGAAAGATACAGAAAAGTTGGCACACTACTTGCATTATAAAAGTTGTGAACAAAAAGTAGGGAGTGAAGAAAGTGTCAAAAGCAATACTCGTTGGTACACATGGATCAACGGCCGAACAGCTCATTAAAACTACAGAAATGATCATTGGTTCTCAAGAAAATGTGGAATCCATCAATTTTCTTCCAAATGAGAACAGTGAAATCCTGATTCAGAAGTTCAATGAAAAACTTGAACAGCTGAACACTGAAGAAGGTGTTATCTTCATGGTTGACCTTTTCGGGGGAAGCCCATTCAACGCGGCTAGCCAAATTGCCATGAAACATGATAACTACGATGTCATCACCGGCGTTAACGTACCAATGCTCTTGGAAACGCTTTTAACACGTCAAGGAACAGACATTCATACTTTAACGGCCCAGGCTGTCGAAGCTGGTATAACAGGTATCAAATCACTTAAAGCATCATTATCCGATAATGAGGAATCCGAGGAGGAACTGTAATGATTATTAAATTGGCACGTATCGACGACCGCCTGATCCATGGTCAAGTAGCAACAGTTTGGACAAAAGAAACTAACGTAAACCGCATCATCGTAGTAAGCGATGAAGTGGCAAAAGACACAGTACGTAAAACCTTGCTTACTCAAGTGGCTCCTCCGGGAGTAAAAGCAAGCGTTGTTGATGTCGAAAAAGCAATCCGCGTATACAAAAACCCTAAATATGCTAACGACAAAGTCATGTTGCTATTCACAAACCCTACTGATGTAGTCCGTTTGATTGAAGGCGGAGTGAACATCACAACTGTCAACATCGGCGGAATCGCATATAAAGAAGGCAAAAAAATGATCACGAACGCTGTATCCGTAGACGAGAAAGATATTAAGGCATTCCGTGAACTGAACTCCAAAGGAATTGAGCTGGAGATCCGTAAAGTCGCTGCAGACAGCAAAGTACAAATCATCCCATTGCTCGACAAATTAGAGAAAGAAGAAAAATAAGCCGATTTTTATTCATGGATATAAAAGGAGTGCCTGCATTCCTTCTTCCTAGCGCCGGACCATGGCCTTTAGCCGATCGGCGGTAGGACTCCCTGATTAAAGATATAAAACATTAATACATAGTGAGGAGGAAATAGAATGGAAATATCAATTTTGCAAATTATACTTGTCTTCCTTGTAGCCTGTATTTCCGGTATGGGTTCCATCCTGGATGAGTTCCAAACCCATCGCCCATTAATCGCTTGTACTTTAACCGGTCTTGTATTGGGTGATATCACAACTGGTATTATCATTGGTGGTACACTTGAATTGATTGCCCTTGGATGGATGAATATCGGGGCAGCAGTTGCTCCGGATGCGGCGCTTGCATCTATCATCTCTACTATTCTAGTAATTGCAGGCGGCCAAGATGTCGGTGCCGGTATCGCCCTAGCTATTCCGCTTGCAGCTGCAGGCCAAGTACTTACTATCCTTGTTCGTACTATCACAGTCGGTTTCCAGCACGGTGCCGATAAAGCAGCCCAAAACGGGAACTTGGGAGCTATGGACAGATTGCATCTCACAGCCTTACTGTTGCAAGCGATGCGTATTGCGATCCCAGCTCTAATCGTAGTTATGACAGTTGGTACATCAGCAGTCCAAGACATGCTGAATGCAATTCCTGAAGTCATCACAGGCGGATTGAACGTTGCCGGCGGCATCATCGTAGTAGTCGGTTACGCTATGGTTATCAACATGATGCAGGCTAGATACTTAATGCCTTTCTTATTCCTTGGCTTTGTAGTTGCAGCCTACACTGAATTCAACTTGGTTGCTCTGGGGGTTCTTGGATTGGTAGCAGCTATCGTCTACATCCAATTATCACCGAAATACAACCAGCCTGCTGTCGTTTCATCCGGCGGTTCTAGCCACTCAGATGATGATTTAGACGACGAGCTTGATTAATAAAAGGAATAGGAGGGATTAACACAATGAGTAATGAAACTTCTGCAACTAAAAATGAAGTGAAATTGACAAATCGTGATTTGCGAAATGTATTCTGGCGTTCTAACGTTTTCCAAGGTTCTTGGAACTTCGAGCGTATGCAAGCACTTGGTTTTGCCTTCTCTATGACTCCGGCCATCCGCCGACTGTATCCAGAGGGAAGCCAAGAGCGTATAGATGCTATGAAGCGTCATAATGAATTCTTCAATACTCAACCATTCGTAGCGGCTCCAGTTATCGGTGTTACATTGGCAATGGAGGAAAAACGTGCCAACGGAGCTGACATCGATGATGCGGCGATCAATGGTATCAAAGTTGGTCTTATGGGACCTCTTGCCGGTGTCGGCGACCCGATTTTCTGGGGTACATTGCGCCCGATCTTCGCAGCATTGGGTGCATCAATCGCTGCTTCCGGAAGCATCCTTGGACCAATCTTGTTCTTTGTTCTTTGGAACGCGTGCCGTCTTGGTTTCAGATGGTGGGGTATCTTCTACGGATACCGCAAAGGTGTGGACGTAGTTTCCGATATGGGTGGAAACCTTCTTCAAAAGTTGACAGAAGGCGCTTCTATCCTTGGTCTATTCATCATGGGTGCTTTGGTCAACAGATGGACGACTATCAATGTTCCGTTAGTCCTTTCTGAAGTTGAAAACCCTGATACAGGAGAAATGACAGTAACAACTGTACAAAGCGTACTTGACCAATTGATGCCTGGGTTGCTTCCATTGGGTGCTACATTCATTTGTATGTGGCTATTGAAGAAAAAAGTCAATGCTCTATGGATCATCTTCGGTATCTTTGTAATCGGTATCTTAGGATATTGGGCAGGAATTCTTGCTTAATTCTTTCGGGAATAGGAAACAGGGCTTGCCCTGCTTCCTATTCTTTTCGTATATACAGTAAAAAAATGGAGCGAGGGTCTCCTACCCCCTCCTGGCACAGAAAAATGAACTATACTGGACAATGCATAAAAGCAAGGTAAAGAAGGAGGTTTTATGATGGGAATCACAGAGATTGTGTTGCTTGCCATCAATATCATAGTAGCCTTGTACGGCCTGGTCGATTTTATCCTGGCACAGGGTTATAAAAAAAGGACTATACTGACGGTGAATTTACGCAAATGGGGACGGATTGATAATCTGATTTTTGTCGGTTTTATCGCGATCATGTTTGCCTCCAATATTATGCGAGGCGGCGATAGAACGGTCTCTTTGCTGCTGGGCATATTGGTGATGATGCTTCTTTATTTTGCTTTTATCCACTCTCCGAAAGTATTCTTTAAAAAAGAAGGGTTCCATTACAATTTTTCTTTCGTGAACTATGACAATATCAAAACAATGAATCTCTCTGAAGACGGCGTCCTTGTTATTGACACAGACCGCAGACGGCTTTTGCTGAAGATGACAAGTATGGATGATTTGGAGAAAGTGCTGCAAGTTTTAGTAAAAAATTAGCCATTTACTAACAAAGGATGTGCATTCCATGAAAATTAAAACAGCCATTCTAGGATTCGGATTATCCGGCTCCCGGTTCCACGCACCTTTTATAGAGGCCCTTGAAGAATTTGAATTGACGGCAATCGTTGCCCGGAACCTTGAAAAAGTCAAGGAAAGTAAGCCTGATATCCCTGTCTACGATACGATAGATCTCCTTCTGGAAAAACAGCCGGAAGTCGAATTGATCATCCTGTCGACACCTACACCCACACACTTTGACCTAGCAAAAAAGGCCATAATGGCAGGCAAACATGTCATCGTCGAGAAGCCATTTGTTGTGACAGAGCAAGAAGGCGAGCAGCTTATCTCCTTAGCAGAACAATACCAAGTTGTCCTTACCGTCTATCAGAACCGCCGCTGGGACGGCGATTTCATGACGGTCAAACAGCTTATTGATAGCAACCGGCTTGGCTCCATCCATACGGTCGAGATGAATTGGGACAGATATAGGAAGGAAGTCCGCGATCGATGGAAAGAAGCCAATATTCCCGGTGGCGGCATCTTTTATGATATGGCCCCTCATATGCTTGACCAGGCGTTGCAATTATTCGGTTTCCCGAAATCGATATACGGCAATATGCAGGCACAGCGTGATGGCTCGAAGACAACCGACTATTACCATGTTGTGCTTGAATATCCATTCGGGACCGTACTGATCAGAGGCGGCTCACTCGTATCAGCTGCCACTCCCCGTTTTGTCCTGCATGGAACAGAAGGCTCATACGTTGCCTTTGGGGTCGATCCGCAGGAAAGCCAACTGTCAGCCGGCATGTCCCCTAATGATGAGGGCTTCGCTAAGCCAGACCCGGCAAGAACCAGCACAATCACCAATCCTGATGGCACGCAGGAACATCTTGATATACAGCAGGGAGACTACCGGACATTCTTCCGCCAGATGGCCCGCGCTATCCGAAATGGCGAACAACCTCCTGTCCAGCCGACGGATGGGGTGCAGATTATCCGCCTGATTGAAGCAGGCATCCGAAGCTCCGAAGAAAAGACCATCATCACATTTAATTAACAAGAAACCGCCTGATTTTCAGGCGGTTTCTTTCTATATGCTCAACTTATACAGTTTGTCGTCGCCTTCTTTAGGTTCCCCTCTTCCATCTGTGTTATTACTGATGAAGTAAAGCTCATCATTTATGACCAGCACATCGCGGAGTCTGCCGGCACCTTCAAAAATTATTCTCATCGCTCCCTGCTCTGCCGAATATGCAAGGAGTTTTTCTCCTCTAAGAGCCGCCACATATAAAACGTCACCGGAAGAGGCCATGCCGGACGGAGCCCAAGTCTCCTCGCCTGAATGGACGAGCGGCTCCTCCATGCCGTCCTCCGTTTCATCTCCTTCTATGACCGGCCATCCATAGTTTTTACCCGGCTCTATCAAATTCAGCTCATCCTTTGCTGATGAGCCATGCTCACTGCTGTACAGATTGCCCTCCTCATCCCAAGCAAGTCCTTGAGGATTACGATGCCCATAGCTGTACACATAGGAATCAGGGTCCGGATTGTCTGCGGGAATACCGCCATCCAGCTCCATACGCAGAATCTTGCCGTTCAATGATGATTGATCCTGGGCTCTATTTTCCTCCAGAGCATCTCCGGTTGTAACATAAAGCTTCTGATCAGGCCCGATTTCCATCCGGCCCCCATGGTGATACTGCCCGCTCGGGATGCCATCAAGCAACACTTCTATCTCTATCCATTCTCCTTCTTTCCTTTCAAGGACTACCACCCGATTCTTCGACTCCCCTGCTTCATCATATGTATAGTACCCATAGGCTTGCCTGTTTTGCCCATAATGAGGATGAAGAAGAAATCCGAGAAAGCCTGATTCCGGCTGTGTCGAAATGTTTTTTTCGAACTGGACAGCTTCTCTTTTAACCTCACCGTCTTTAATGACTGCCACACTACCGCCTTTTTCACTGACATAAAAGCTACCCCCGCTCTCCTGCAGCGACCAGGGTGATTTGAGGTTCTCCGCTACAGTATCCACTTCCGAGTTCTTTTGCAGATCTGTACCCTCCTCTTTCTTTGATGCATCCTCCCCGCTGCATCCCCACAATGTCCCTGCCATCATAAACAATAGACCGAGTTTTTTCATCGTCTCCCCCCTATCTTATTTTTTACTCATTGTTCCCCATTGCCTTCAGGATTGCAAATGCCACTCCATCTTCCTCATTGGTCAAAGTGACTTCTCCACAAAGTTTTTTCAGATCGTTAGGCGCATTTCCCATCGCAACTGGTCTTCCTGCCTTCTCAAACATGGATACATCATTGTAGCTGTCTCCGATTGCCATCGTTTCATGGAGACCGATACCGCGTGCTTGTACGTATTTTTCCACAGCAATGCCTTTTTGGGCTTCCTTCGCTGTGATTTCCAGGTTCTCAGGTCCTGAGGAACTGATCGACAATCCCGTTGCTTTCTTTAATGAACTGGCTACCCGGCCCAGTTTCTCAATGTCTGTAGAAAAAGCCAGAATCTTGTAGAATTCGATTCCTTCTATGTGATAAAGATCATCAAAGTCGCCAATCTCCTTCACATGCCCCAGTTCGAAACGTTCACGTACCCTTTTGGCAATCTGTTTGAGACTTACCCCTGGCATGGCAGCCGCCAAAACATCCACTAGTGTGGCAATGGAATAGTCCATATCCAAGGAGAAGCAGCCTTCACTCGTATAAATTTCTAAGTGTAAATCTGTATCATCGAGAATGCTTCTTGTCTTCCGGTACTCCTCTTCGTCCATTTTGATTGAATGCAGTTTATTCCCTCCCTCATCATGGGCAACTGCGCCATTCAAAGAGAGGACAGGACACTTCAGACCGGCTTCATGCAACATTGCGAATGCTTCTACATTGGAACGCCCTGTAGCAATCAAGAAATCAATCCCCTTGTCCTGGGCAGCCCTGATTGCTTTGGCATTCTCCTCGCTTATTCTCTCTTTCCTGTTCAATAACGTACCATCCATATCGCTTACGATACACTTGATCAATTTAAGACACCCTTCCATTTATTTTATTCAGGCTCAGCTATAAGAAAATTACCCGAACCCAGTTTGTTTACACAAATCCAATTAACTTTCTATATGCAGTTTCGTAAAAAATACTTTATGTGTATAATTCGGAATACTCAGTCCCTATTATATGACTATAACTGTTTAATTCTTATAAATTTGGGTAAAACAATTCGAAATCATATAACTACTATCCCAAAATAAGAATAGACTTATTTATTATTATGCATTAAAATGTATATATATAATAAAATCTAAAGGGGAAAAACATGAATCAAAATAAATCATCTCTAGCCTTATTTATCATACCGTCCTTAATCGGTATTCTGCTGTTTATGACTCCCATCTCTATCGACGGAGAATTAACTATACCGATAGCCGTATTGTCAGGCGCCTTCCAAAACTTTTTTGGAGATTCCATTCCGGCTATCATGACTGTTATCATCATTTTATCATTAGCCGGTTCGATTGCTGCTAAATTTTTAAAATTACCAGTCATTCAAAGAAACCCTTTCCTGGTCTCACTCTTTGATGTAAGCACCGGCTGGTTCATCGCACGTATCCTTGCAGCGGTTTTCGCAGTGATGACCCTTTTTGAATGGGGACCGGAAGCTATATGGTCCAGTGCAACCGGCGGGATGCTGCTGAACAGCCTTTTGCCTATTTTGTTCTCTGTATTCTTTTTTGCCGGCCTGTTTTTGCCATTATTGTTGAACTTTGGCCTGCTGGAATTCTTCAGCTCCATTTTCTCGAAGATTATGCGGCCTTTATTCAAACTTCCCGGTAGATCATCCGTTGACTGTGCTGCTTCCTGGCTCGGTGATGGAACAATCGGGGTACTTTTGACTAGCAAGCAATATGAGGAAGGTTTCTACACAAAGCGGGAAGCAGCCGTCATCGGGACAACATTCTCTGTTGTATCGATCACATTCAGCTTCGCGATCATTTCTCAGGTAAATCTTTCTCGCATGTTTATTCCTTTCTACTTGACTGTTCTGTTATGTGGTTTCGTCGCTGCCATCATTATGCCTCGTATCCCGCCTTTATCCCGCAAGGAAGACAGCTTCTATGTGGACAACGGGCAATCAGTAGATGAAACAGTTCCAGAAGGATATAATGTGTTGACATGGGGCTTAAAGAACGCCAAAGAAAAAGCCGACAAGTCAAGAAGTATCAAAAACTTCTTTATAGATGGAACAAGAAACGTCCTCGATATGTGGTTCGGGGTCGCCCCTGTGGTTATGGCTATGGGAACGGTCGCAGTGATTATTGCCGAATATACACCTTTCTTCCAATGGATCGGCATGCCATTTATTCCCTTACTGGAAGTGATGCAAGTTCCTGAAGCTGCGGCAGCATCTGAAACTATTCTGATCGGTTTTGCGGATATGTTCATCCCGGCTATCCTCGCCGCCGGCATTGAAAGTGAAATGACTCGCTTCATCATTGCCTGTCTATCTGTTACTCAATTAATCTACATGTCAGAAGTCGGAGGCTTGTTGCTCGGCTCGAAAATACCGGTGAAGTTCCGGGATCTGATTTCTATATTTCTGCTCAGGACAATCATCACTTTACCAATCATCATTTTGGTTGCGCACATGCTGTTTTAAAAGCCAACAGCAGAATCTACGAAGATAAAATCTGTATACTAAGAACACGCTCCTTGCGTGTTCTTTTTTTGCCATTTTTATGTTTATTTTCAAATATTTCAGGCATTCATGTTGAAATCGGTTTGGTAATCCTGTAGAATGTGGTTTGTGCAAACGGTTGCATAAAACTGGGGCATACTATCAAATGGGGATATTAATGGGGGATAATATAATATGAGTAAGCTGAAAACCATGATTTCATTCGACTTTTGGCAAAAATTCGGTAAAGCTCTTATGGTAGTCGTTGCTGTCATGCCAGCTGCCGGGATCATGATCTCGCTCGGCAAGCTTGTCGCCATGATGGGCGGAGACATCACTTCGGTGCAAACGATTGCAAGAATTATGGAGGATATCGGTTGGGCCATCATTGGGAACCTGCATATTCTCTTCGCTGTCGCGATTGGGGGATCGTGGGCAAAAGAACGTGCAGGCGGGGCATTTGCCGCTTTGATTGCTTTTATTCTCGTGAATCGGATAACCGGTGCTATTTTTGGGGTTAACAATGACATGTTGACGGATCCGGACGCGACTATATCTTCTCTTCTGGGGCAAGAATTACATGTAAGTGACTATTTCACATCGATTCTAGGTGCGCCTGCGCTCAACATGGGCGTATTTGTCGGAATCATTTCCGGATTCCTTGGAGCCGCTCTGTTTAATAAATACTATAATTACAGCAAACTTCCAAACGCCCTGGCCTTCTTTAATGGAAAACGGTTCGTTCCGTTCGTCGTCATTGTCGGATCAGTCGTTATGGCTTTGATTTTATCTATTGTATGGCCATTCGTGCAGGGACTATTGAATTCATTCGGTGAATGGATTGCGACCTCACGGAACACAGCGCCGATCATAGCGCCTTTCATCTACGGAACACTAGAGCGTTTATTGCTTCCGTTCGGCTTGCACCATATGTTGACGGTCCCGATGAACTACACAGAACTTGGCGGCACATACATTATCCAAACTGGAAAAGCAATTGGGGAAGCGGTGGCCGGTCAGGACCCGCTATGGCTTGCTTGGGTCAATGACCTTGTAAATTTACGCTCAGCAGGTGATACAGCAGGTTATAATGCGCTAATGGAAGAAGTCGTGCCTGCACGCTTCAAAGTAGGTCAGGTCATCCTTTCGACTGCCGGTTTGATCGGTGTTGCATTGGCAATGTACCGTAATGTGGATAAAGACAAACGCAAAAAGTATAAATCCATGTTCCTGTCTGCCGGCCTGGCTGTCTTTTTGACAGGTGTCACAGAACCGATTGAGTTCATGTTCATGTTCATCGCTCCTGTTTTATACATTGCGTATGCAATCACTACCGGCTTAGCTTTCGCTTTGGCTGATCTCATTAATCTGCGTATCCATGCATTTGGTGTGGTCGAACTCCTGACACGTGTTCCGATGATTGTTCAAGCTGGTCTCATCAAGGATTTGATTAACCTGATCGTAACCTGTCTTGTATTCTTCGGATTAAACTTTGCCGTATTCTCTTTCTTGATCAAAAAGTTCAACCTGCCGACGCCTGGACGCAACGGTAACTATATTGAAGATAATGAGGAAACTGAAACAGCTTCCCAGCCAAAAGAGACACCGGCAGCCGGCAACAGCCAAGCAGATGCAATCATTGGCTTGCTGGGCGGAGCAGAAAATATCGAAGAAGTCGATGCCTGCATGACGCGCCTGCGTGTGACCATCCGGGATAAAGAAAAAGTGGCCGATGAAAAAGCATGGAAAGACCAAGGTGCACTTGGTCTGATCCTGAAGGATAAAGGTGTACAGGCTATTTACGGACCAAAAGCAGATGTGCTGAAATCCGAAATTCAAGATAAACTAGGTGCATAATCATGAAACTTCTGACCTTGAACTGCCATTCTTGGCAGGAAGATCATCAGATAGAAAAAATCAAAACACTTGCGAGGGTGATACACGCAAACTCTTATGATGTGATCGCCCTGCAAGAAGTCAGTCAATCAATTGATAAACCAGCAGCAGACAGTCTGATCAAGGAAGATAATTATGTCCATATCCTAATACAGGAACTGAACAGATTGGACAATGATTCCTACTCCTATGTCTGGGGTCTCTCCCACATCGGCTATGATATTTATGAAGAAGGATCGGCTCTGCTGACGAAACATCCGATTTTGGCATCACATTCCTTCTATGTGACGAACGACAACGACCCGACGAATTGGAAAGTCCGCCGGATTGTCGGGGCAACACTTTCAATAGATGGAAAGGAAACAGACTTCTTTTCCTGCCATCTCGGATGGTGGGAGGATCAGGAAGAACCATTTAAACAACAAGTCGATAAGATTCTACAACACACCTCTAAAGAACGGGATTTCTTCTTAATGGGCGATTTCAACAATGATGCCCGCGTTACTGGTGAAGGATACGACTATCTGTTAAGCAAACAACTGCACGACACGTACCAGCTAGCAAAAAGGAAGGACGAGGGCACAACCGTCCGCGGTCATATTGCCGGATGGGATGAGAACATAAAAGACTTACGCATCGACCTGATTCTGGCAAGCAGAGAACAGAATGTTGACTCATCCTACGTCATTTTCAACGGTGAACGTGAACCGGTCATCTCAGATCACTTTGGGGTCGAAGTCACACTATAAGCATAGGAAAAAAACCTGAAACCAACCCGGAACCTCCCCTAAAAGTTAGAACCAACTAACTTTTAGGGGTTTTTATAATCATGGCTACAGAAGTACAGAAAAAGCCAACCGAACCAAGTGAGGAAGAACCAGAAAAAATCTGGTTTGCTGTGTTCTTTAACTAACAACCAACCAACACTTTATAATCATCCAAAGATTCTAGGCTCTTTTTCAAATGTTAGGGTGAGAACTTTTCTTTATCCCTTATCCTATTAAACTACCGATTAGTTGTATTGGTATTGAAAAGGATACTTGCCCGGAAACGTGCAAAAAATTCCAATAGTCAAATCCCAAAAAGGACAGGTAGTGCCGTAAGCTCAAACATTTTATTTTCCACAGTTAACTTAGTCAAGCACAGATCAACTTTTAAGACCCCAACTTTACTTCTTTATTGGCAAGTATCATTCTCCCCAGTCCCCCGCCTACAAACAATACAAGAAACCATACAGAATACTCTTTAAAAAAATCAATTCCAATATACTTTCCTATTGTCCCTATGGCACCTACAACAAAGAGTATATTTAAAAATACTCTCATTATTTTCCTCCTGTTTATATAGCCTGATTTTTGCTTAAAAAAATCTCTTCTAATGATGGCTCTATTGTAGATATACTATAAACATTTACATCTAGCTTCATGAGAAACCTTAATACCATAGGAATTCCATCTTCATTTTCCATATCAATCACCAGAAAATTTCGACTCCATCTAAAGTTTGAAAAGTTAACCTCCATAAAGTTTGATATTTCTTTCCTTGTTCCTAGGCTTAACTCTGGTTGAAGTCTAATTTTAGTGCTGATAACATTTTGAAAGGCTGACTTTAATTCGGAAAGCGTGCCCTCCAAGTGAATCTTCCCCTCTTTCATTATAGCAATTCTCGTACATATTTCTTCCACCTCATTAAGATTATGAGAGGTCATAAAAATTGTTTTTCCTGCGCTATTTAGAGATCGAATAAGATCCTTTATTTGAATAGCTGATTCTGCATCTACCCCTGAGGTTGGTTCATCTAAAAAGATCAAATCCGGATTATTAACTATTGCTTGTGCAATGCCTAACTTTTTCTTCATCCCAAATGAAAACTTACTAACTTTCTCGTGCATCGCATTCTCTAGTCCTACTAATTCTAAAGTATTTAATATATGAGTTTTTGTTGGCTTATACCCACTTACTTTACTAAGAAACACCAAGTGCTTATAAGCAGTCATATTATCATAAAACATTGAATAATCTGGAAGAACTCCGATTTTTTTTTGTTCAATTCCCCCCAACAAACTAAATTCACCCTTAGTCGGCATCAATATACCTGTCAACATATTAATAAATGTACTTTTTCCAGCACCATTCCTTCCAAGGAAACCAAATATCTCTCCTGAATTCACTGATAATGAGACTGTATCCACGACTTTTTTACCATTAAAAGATTTAGATAGTCCATTTGTCCAGATAGCCGTCATTATAAATCCTTCCTTTCAAATATAACTGTGGCCGCTATAATAAAACCAAATGCTAAAATAATTATCCCGAATAAGGATATCATTGGAAGATCCAGATAATAATAAGGTGTAAGATATTTTATCCAATTAAAAAATATATTATCAATTAACAATGTGAGCATCCCTATAACCGGGAGAACTAATGATATGCCAATTCCAATCATTAAAGACTGGCTTGTTTTGGACACCAAGGAAGAAGCTAAAACTGCTAAAGAAATTCCATAGGTTAGAAAAACAATACATTGAAGTAAAGTTGTTAAAAAGAATGCCTTTGCGTAAATTGATATCGCTGCAAGAGATATTGATAAACAAACTAACCAAAACAGAATAATCGCTAGTGTTTTGCCTGCAATAATTTTTTTTCGCGTCGTTTTGGTTACTAAGAAACGTATCGTTCTAGTTTGAACTTCTTTGCTTAAAACATCATGTGATAGAACAAAAGTGAATAGGGTCCCAAAGAATACAATAAGTACTGTCAATCCTGCAGTATACAATTCCTCCGATGACATGCCTTCCACAATAGCCGTAGTTTTTCCAAGATATGCAAACAAGTATGATATCCCTACCAAAAATAAAATGATAAAAATTGATTTAAATCCTTTAAACAGATTTTTGAATTCATGCATGCAAATCGCCCACATTTTATCCCCTCCTTGTCAACATTATAATTTACATATATTTACTTAAAATAAAATCTATATTAATATTTCGTTAATAAACAAGAAGGGGATAAAAATATGAAAGAACTTAAAGATATCAAGATATTAATAGTTGACGATGATCAAGACATATTAAGATTATTAAAGTTAACATTCCATAAGGAAGGATACTTAGATATAACTACTTGTGAAAATGCTGAGGAAGCCTGCGATAAAGTAAAGGAGGAAAAATATAATCTAATTATTTTAGATGTAATGCTGCCCGGAAAAAGTGGTTTTGAAATTCTTCCTTTTATAAGAGAACTCACCAACTGTCCAATCTTCTATCTCACTGCAAGAAAGACAGATTTTGATAAATTAGCAGGATTTGCCTATGGTGCAGACGACTACATAACAAAGCCATTTAACCCACTTGAGGTTATTGCTCGATCTAAAGCAGTTCTTAAGAGATCATATTCCTTATTAGAAGTAAGAAGGCAAAAACAAACCGAAGTCTACGACTATGGGTATTTTAAGTTAAATAGAACATTCGGTGAATTAATCGTGAATGGAAAAGCAAAATGTTGTTCAGCCCAGTTATTTCAGCTGTTAATATACTTTTGTAAAAATCCTAATCACGTATTGTCGAAGGAACAAATATTTCAATATGTTTGGGGGACTCATGGGAAATTTGTAGATCCCAATACTATTGCAGTGCATATATTTAAACTACGGGAAATAATTGAACCGAATCCCAAAAAACCCATATACCTTTTAACAGTGAGAGGGTTAGGGTATAAACTGGTGAATCCTAATGAGAAATAAAGGAGGAAACTTAAAAAGGAAAATTACTTTTCAATTTGTTACCCAGTACATAATTTTTGTAGCATTATCACTTTGCCTTATCTCATTAATGTTAATCTACTCTTTCCAAAAGTTGGTATATACCGAATATTTACATGACCTTACAAGGGCAACTACTGAATATATTGAAAAACAAATAAGATTCGATGGGACATCAGTAGAAATTAAGGAAGAGTTAATAGATGCTATAGAAAATCAGGATGGGTGGTTACAAGTAGTTGATATTCATAGTCTAAAAGTGGAGCACTCTGTAAACACTCCTAAAGACATAAACCAAGAGTATAATATTGCTGAATTAAATTCAGTCATTAAAAATGAATTTTTGTCTAATTATGAGTACAAAACGTGGAAAATAAACCTAAATCACCTGGTTATATTTGGTGTGTATTCTCAAAGTAAAAATCTAATAAAGACCATGGTTGATCGTGATCTATTGAGCGATGAAGTTTCTCAGGATTTAAATCTAAATAATAATTATTGGTATGCACTTTATGGAGGTGACGGAAGGCTTAAAAAATCATCTAACATTCCAGCAAAAGAGCAAGCTATGATATTAAATATAATTATTAGTAATACCGACAAAGGAAAAAGCTCGGAATATAACATTGCAACTACTAAAATAAATGACGGAGATTTTCTTATTGTTGGATCGCCAAATAAACAAATAGGAGAACACGACTATCTAGAAAACAAACTAGGATGGACCGTACTACTTGATTTACTAATTCTATTTGTAACCATTATAGTTTTACTATTTGTAATCTCTTCTTATTACGCGAAACAATGGGGTGAACCAATAGTTGGTATTATAGGATGGATTCAGGATTTAGCAATGGGTAAATATGATTCACCGTATGCCAGAAAAAAATTATTCAAAAGTAAAAACAAAAAGCTTTTTAACGAAGTTACTACTTCTTTATCTATATTGACAGATGAATTAAAAACTAAAGAAAGCTATCGGGAAGAACTTGAAAAAATGAGAGAAGAATGGATTGCAGGACTTTCTCATGATTTAAAAACTCCCCTTAGTTCAGTAATGGGATACTCTATCCTTCTTAAAGACAACACATATCAGTGGTCCCCAGATGAAATTCAAAAGTTTGGAAAAACGATTGCTGATAAAGCTGAATATATTGATTCCTTAATTGATGATCTAAACCTTACTTATAGACTTAAATACGGAGCTGTGCCTTTGAACAAACAAACTGTAGATGTTGACGAACTAATTAGGGACCTTGTAATTGACTATATAAATCATCCTGAGCATGTTGAATTAGATATTATTTATAGTAATAATACTACCCACCAGGTCTTTTATGATTTTGATAAAAAACAATTCAAACGAGTTATAGATAATCTTTTAGCTAATGCAATTAAATACTCAGATACTCAAAAAGTAAGAATAGAGGTGGCTTTAAACCATTTAAAAAATGGTTTTGAGATATCTATTCAAGATAATGGTATAGGCATGGATGATAAAACAAAAAAAAATCTATTCAACCGGTATTATAGGGGGACTTCTACTACAGAAAAACCTGAAGGAACCGGCCTTGGTCTGGCAATAACAAAGGAACTAGTGGAAATTCATGAGGGGAAAATTTCGGTAAGCAGCGAATTAACTAAAGGAACACAAATTTCCCTTGTGTTTGATACTATCACCTAAGATCATCTAACTACCCTAATCTTTAAATTTGGCTGTTTTCGCAAACTTTGTTGCCTATGAAGAAGTAGGCTCCAGGTTGC
>JBJFHG010000033.1:0-9065 GCA_051893455.1 Bacillus sp. (in: firmicutes) | reverse complement strand
CTGCAGTTAGCTCGGCCCAGGCGACCCTGCGGCACATGAAAGCTTCCACTTAATGCTGCTTCCTTCCGGACCTGACATGGTTCATGGATTTCCATTGCGCAGGACCCAAGCGTCAACACCACTTACAGAAGGCAGACCCTACAGCGTACTAACCTCGAAAAGGAATTCAGTCTCGCTAGAGCGGATTGCGAGTACAGGGCACCGCTACCTCCCCACCTAGTACGGCAAAAATGATACCTATATGAATGTGTGCATCGGAATTCCGACGCACTATCTAGTATACTCATTTATCCGGAGAAAATCAATGTCTATCTTCATTCTTTCTCATCTGCTGTTTTTCCTCTTTCTTCTTTCTCCTCAAATCACGGAAGAAATCGGACAGGATCGACCCGCACTCCTCCTCAAGAATACCCGCTTCCACTTCACATTGGTGATTAAACCGTTCGTCCGTCAATAAGTTCATTAATGTGCCCGCGCAGCCGCCCTTAGGGTCCGCAGCTCCATAAACAACCCTTTTCACTCTAGAGAGGATGATTGCTCCCGAACACATCGGACAGGGCTCAAGCGTTACATACAATGTCGTATCTTCAAGCCTCCAAGTGCCCATATTCCGGCACGCTTCCTCAATAACCATCAATTCAGCATGGGCCACCGCCATCTGTTCAGTCTCCCTAAGATTATGTGCTCTGGCAATAATCTCCCCTTCACGGACCAACACCGCCCCAATCGGGACTTCTGCCTTCTCTCGCGCCCGCTTCGCTTCTTCCAAAGCCTCTTTCATATATCTTATATCTTCTTGTATTTGCATGTATGAAGCTCCTCACTACAATTTAGAGTAAAATAGTCAAACAAACCCACACTATCTTTATAATCCATTATACATACGAAGGAGAACATTATGGACAAACTTCAACATTCCGGCATCGCCCTCTTATTCATCGACCTTATCAACCCATTCTCCTTCCGGCATGGACAATCGCTACAGGAGCATACGGTAAAGTCCTGCTCAACCTTTTAGCCTTAAAGAAGCGGGCAAAGCAACATAACGTACCTGTCATCTATATAAATGTCACTACCAATTGTGGCAGGCTGATTAACAAAAAATTATCCATTATTGTACAAATGCAAAAAACAAAGATTACCCTGAAGCTATTATACCGAATGATGGTGACCTTTTTTAATCAAGCCTATGTACTTTGTTTTTTCGAAACTACCCTCCATACGCTTCTGCACCAGTTAAAAACAAGAAAGTTGATCATTTCCGGCATAGCGGGCAACCTATGTGTTCTGTTTACAGCTAACGTTGCCTATATGAGACACTACAAATTATATTGTCCAGCAGATTGCATTACATCAGCAGATTCTGATGATAACACCTATACCCTCTTTATGATGGAAAATGTCTAAAGGCGGATACCCGACCGGGCAGCTCCATCAGTCTGTGAACCATTCTTTCTGCCCACTAAATATTCTCGCATATTAATGCTCCTGGCCAGCTAGTCTATGTTAAAATAACAGCTATAACCCTCAGTAAGTAGACCAGGAGGCCGGATAAATATGCAAAATATCCCTTTCATTACAGTTGAAGGGCCGATTGGCGTTGGCAAAACAACCTTGTCCAAATCCATATCAAACCACTTCCAGTACAATATCTTAAAAGAAATAGTGGATGAAAATCCATTTTTGGGTAAGTTTTATGAAGACATCGATGAATGGAGCTTCCAGACAGAAATGTTCTTCCTATGCAACCGTTATAAACAATTGGAGGACATCGAAAAGAAATTTCTTAGCCAGCAAATGCCTGTGGTTGCAGACTACCACATTTTTAAGAACTTGATTTTTGCCCAAAGGACACTTAAGCCTTCGCAATACGAGAAATACATCCATATATATAATGTCCTGACAAGCGATATGCCGGTACCAAACATGGTGATTTATCTGAATGCCAGTCTCGATACACTATTGCAACGTATCGAAAAACGCGGTCGTGACATCGAAAAAAATATCAGCCCGCTTTATCTTGAGCAGCTAACAATCGATTATCGTACATTTATGGACCAGTTCAGGCAAACGCACCCTGGAGTCCCGGTACTTGAGTTCAACGGAGATGAAATGGACTTTGTGAAGAACGAGAAGGACCTTGCCCACATACTCAAACAAATAGAAGATAAACTTCCAAAAGGAGCCCAAGCAAAATGAACCTTCGAAAAAAGTACAATATACCAAATAATGCTGTCATCACTATAGCCGGAACTGTGGGCGTGGGTAAATCAACATTCACACATGCACTTGCAAACGCTCTTGATTTCCGCACCTCATTTGAAAAAGTCGACAACAATCCATACTTGGAGAAATTCTATAAAGATTTTGCGCGTTGGAGCTTCCATCTGCAGATTTATTTCCTGGCTGAACGATTTAAGGAACAGAAAAGAATTTTTGAGTATGGCGGCGGCTTCATACAGGACAGGTCCATTTATGAGGACACAGGCATCTTTGCAAAAATGCACTTTGATAAAGGGAATATGGACAAGACAGACTATACAGCATACACAAGTCTTTTTGATGCAATGGTCATGACCCCTTATTTCCCTCATCCAGATCTGATGATTTACTTGGAGGGCTCCCTCGAAGATATTCTTGAGCGCATTCAGCTGCGCGGGCGTCCAATGGAACAGGAAACACCTATTTCCTATTGGGAGGAAATGCATGCCCGTTATGAGCACTGGATTAATAATTTTAATGCTTGTCCTGTTCTCCGCCTGAACATCAAGGATTACGATCTTATCAATAACGAAAAGTCAATTGAACCGGTAATTGAACGGATTGCCTATTTCCTAGAACATACTCAACACTTGCGCAAAGTGAGTAGATGAGACATCACAAACAACAAAAAGGATCACTGGCCATTTCAGGCATGATCCTTTTTGTTTAATTCTATGCAAAAAAACCGCCACTTTATAAGTGACGGCCTCGTTTCTACAATTCCATTTATGCGCGAATGGATGATTATATTCAGTATTATGGAGGAGGTAGAGGGATTCGAACCCCCGCGGGCTTTTACACCCCTGTCGGTTTTCAAGACCGATCCCTTCAGCCAGACTTGGGTATACCTCCATTTATAAAACTGTTTACTGTGATGTCTCTCATCAACAATTAATAAGATACCATAACCAATTGGACTGGTCAACAGGAAAATAAAAGTTTAAATTTACTGAAATTTAAGGCGTGTTCCTACCTTCTAAATGGAGAAAGGCTGCCCATGATAACCGGCAGCCTCATTAAAAAGACATCTTATTTCGTAATATACTTCTTGCCGCCCATATAAGGACGCAAAACTTCCGGAATCTCAATGCTTCCGTCTTCTCGCTGATAGTTCTCAAGAATCGCTGCCATCGTTCGTCCGATAGCAAGGCCAGAACCATTCAATGTATGAACATGTTCTGGTTTTCCTTTTGCTTCGCGGCGGAAACGGATGTTTGCACGTCTTGCTTGGAAGCTTTCAAAATTACTGCAAGAAGAGATTTCTCTATACACTCCATAGCTTGGGAGCCAAACTTCTATGTCGTATTTTTTAGCTGCTGTGAAGCCAAGATCAGCTGTACACATGTTCAACACTTGATACGGCAATCCTAATAACTGAAGCACTTTTTCAGCATGGCCTGTCAATTTTTCCAATTCTGCATATGAGTCTTCCGGCTTTACAAAGCGGACAAGTTCTACTTTATTGAACTGGTGCTGACGAATCAACCCCCTTGTATCCCGTCCTGCAGAACCTGCTTCTGAACGGAAACAAGCGCTGTAGGCTGCATAGCTGATTGGAAGCTGGTCAGAAGCCAAAATCTCATCACGGTGCATGTTCGTCACCGGCACTTCAGCAGTCGGGATCAAGAAGTAATCTTCACTCTCAATCAAAAATGCATCCTCTTCAAATTTCGGCAATTGACCTGTTCCCGTCATGCTGGCACGGTTCACCATATAAGGCGGGATGATTTCTTGATAACCATGTTCATCGACATGCAGGTCAAGCATGAAGCTGATCAACGCGCGCTCAAGGCGTGCCCCCTGCCCTTTATATATAACGAATCGACTTCCCGTTACTTTCGCAGCCCTTTCAAAATCAATAATATCCAGATCCGTTGCCAGATCCCAGTGCGGCTTTGGTTCAAATGAAGGCTGTTTAATTTCCCCCCATTTGCGCGCAACCTTATTGTCATCTTCGCTGTCACCGACCGGAACGCTTTCATGAGGAATATTCGGGATAGATAGCAGCAAGTTTTCCAAAGTCGCTTCAACTTCGCGCAACTCCGTATCCAATACCTTAATCTCATCCCCTACTGTACGCATTTCTTTAATGAGATCATCAGCATCTTTCTTTTCTTTTTTCATGATGGCAATCTGTTGGGATACCTCATTACGGCGGCTTTTCAGCTGCTCAGTTTTCCCAATCAGCTCCCGGCGCTTTTGGTCCAGCTCCTCAAATTTGCCCAAATCGGTCAAATCCTCGCCGCGATGCTGTAGTTTTTCTTTTACTTCGGCAAAGTTAGCCCGTAAATACTTTATGTCTAACATTTTCAACTTCCTCCTTTTTACGTAAACTGAAACGAGCAGATCCAATTCCCGAAGACAACAAAAAACTCCCATCCCAAAAAGGGACGAGAGTTACCCGCGTTGCCACCCTAGTTAAAGACAGAGAAACCCCATCTTTCACTTCAAAAAATAACGGTTCATAAACCGGATATGCTTAATGGCCGAATAGGCGTTCCGCATATCGCTCGAGGATGGATTCACAAGTGCATGCCATCGGTTCTCACCAGCCACCGACTCTCTATAAGGTCATATAACTTGTTACTGCTTCCTGTCTACGCTTTTAGAATCTTAATTTGATTTCAATTTACTATAGTTCTTTCCGTTATGCAACTATTTTATGCAACCAGACTGTAGGACTGTGCATATAAAAAGCATGAAGGGTTTATCCTTCATGCTTTCTGGTCGGTGATTAAAACCAACCTTTGACCATATCTGAGACGCTTGTCCAAACATCACCGAAGAATCCGCCAACCGCTCGCATGGAAAGAACAAACCAATTTGCTTTTTCCACTGTTTCAGCTGCCACAAGATCCACACTTGCAAGCTTTTCTCCGTCTTTTGTAAGGAATCCATACTCATCATCAGCAGATTTGACAGTCACGTACCCGACTGTTTCGCCTTTTTTGATTGGGGCAGTCAGTTTTCCATCCTTATCCAACTTATCTTCATCATAGACAATCTCAACCTTATAATCATCTGCTGTTCCTTTTCCGATGACCATTTCAACTGCTTCATTTGTTGTTAGGGATACTGTATTTTCTTTACCTTTATTGACATCCAATTTTGTTTTCTTGGATGTATAGCCACTATCCAATACTTCTGTTTTCTCGAAGTTTTGGAAGGCATAGTTCAGAATGTTTTTTGTATCAGTGAACCTTTGATTCTTAGAAGATGAATTCATCACTACTGAGATGTAGCGTTGTCCATCTCTTTCAGCTGTAGCAGTGAAGCAGTAGCCTGCAAAATCTGTAGATCCAGTTTTTAGGCCGTCAACTCCTTGGTACTCAAAGATCAAGCCTGGCAACATCCAGTTAAAGTTTGAATATGTTTTTCCATCGCGGAAATCTAGTTTAGGCTGGCTGCTGACCTCCAACACTTCCGGGTAATCTTTTAATAATCTATAGGCAAGAAGAGCTGTATCATGAGCAGACATAACGTTTTCCTCGTTTTCACTACCAGCAGGATAGTTACCTAACAGGTCACTATTGTTCAAGCCACTTGAATTGACGAATTTATAATCGGTCAATCCTAATTCTTTTGCTTTTTCATTCATCAGCTTCACAAAGTTTTTTTCGCTTCCGGCAACCAGTTCAGACAAAGCGACAGTAGCTGCATTCCCTGAGAAGATTGCCATAGCTTCGTACAGTTCTTCCACCGTATAGGCTTCCCCTTGAGTCAAACCAATATTGGAAAGGCCGCCGCCTTTTGATAGATTGTGAACATACTCACTGATTTGGACTGTATCATCCCAAGAAATTTTCCCTTCATGAATGGCTTCCAGCACCAGGTATTCTGTCATCATTTTCGTCATGCTGGCAACGCCGAGTACTTCGTCAGCGTTTTTTTCGTACAAAATTTTTCCCGTCTCCGCATCAAGCAAAATCGCTGCTTTAGCATCAAGGTTCAGAACATCCTCTTTAGCTGCCGCAACCGGTTGAGCCAGCAACCATTGAGAACCTATCATCGTCAACAGTAATGTGAATATCAGTGTAATCTTGCTGATTTTTTTCAACTTCTTCTTACCTCCGCCTGCTTTTGTTTTTTATATGAATATTTAATTGTTTTCAACTAGCACACCTTGTTTAGTTTAGCACAAAAAAAGCAAAAAAAATAGACAGAGTGAAATTCCTCTGTCTATTTTAGATCCTTAGCTCATTGAATAGTTTGGAGCTTCTTTTGTGATTTGGATATCATGCGGATGGCTCTCTTTCAGGCCTGCACCGGTCATCCGTACAAATTGGGCATTTTCTCGCAATGCTTCTAGATCAGGAGTCCCACAATAGCCCATTCCTGAACGGATTCCGCCAATCAATTGGTATAAAGTATCTGCAAGCGGCCCTTTGTAAGGAATTCTACCTTCAATTCCTTCCGGTACGAACTTCTTATTGTCTTCTTGGAAATAGCGGTCTTTTGACCCTTTTTCCATAGCAGCAACAGAGCCCATTCCACGATATACCTTGAATCTTCTTCCTTGATAGATTTCTGTCTCTCCAGGGCTTTCAGAGACGCCCGCTAAGAGACTTCCTAGCATAACAGCATGTCCGCCAGCCGCTAGTGCTTTTACAATATCTCCGGATAGCTTGATGCCTCCATCTGCTATGATGGATTTGCCATGTTTTCTTGCTTCTGTTGCACAATCATAGACGGCTGTGATCTGCGGTACACCGACACCGGCAACCACACGCGTTGTACAGATAGATCCAGGTCCAATCCCGACCTTCACAATATCTGCTCCAGCCTCAATAAGATCACGTGTTGCTTCCGCAGTTGCAACATTTCCGGCAATGATGTTCAGCTTTGGATACTTTGCGCGGATTTCTCGTACTGTGTTCAGTACACCAGCTGAATGCCCATGTGCTGTATCTACTACAATGGCATCAACATTGGCTTTCACAAGCATCTCAACACGCTTCATTGTATCTTTGGTCACACCTACTGCTGCGCCGGCCAACAATCTACCTTGTGCATCCTTTGCAGAGTTAGGGAATTCAATCACTTTCTCGATATCTTTAATGGTGATGAGCCCTTTTAAAACTCCGTTGTCATCCACTAGAGGGAGTTTTTCAATTTTATATTGCTGAAGGATTTTTTCAGCTTGTTCGAGTGTCGTACCTACAGGCGCTGTCACCAATTCCTCTTTTGTCATTACTTCTGCGATTTTTAAGGAATAATCGCTCATGAAACGTAAGTCACGGTTTGTGATGATGCCGACTAGTTTTTGATTGCTCTCATTATCGACAATCGGTACACCAGATATGCGGTATTTACCCATTAGGTGTTCTGCATCAAATACTTGATGTTCCGGTGTTAAAAAGAAAGGATCTGTAATGACGCCACTTTCAGAACGTTTTACTTTATCGACCTGTTCGGCTTGCTGCTCGATTGACATATTCTTGTGAATAATGCCTAAACCACCTTGTCTGGCCATCGCAATTGCCATTTCGGCTTCCGTTACGGTATCCATCCCAGCGCTGATAACTGGAACATTCAACTTAAGTGTTTCTGTCAGTTCCACGGAAATAGATACGTCTTTAGGTAAAACTTCTGATTTTGATGGTATTAGTAAGACATCATCAAATGTTAATCCTTCTTTTGCAAATTTAGACTCCCACATAACTGACCCCTCCGATTGAAAATATTATTTGTAGGTTATCAATTGGTTATACTACTGTCAAGGATGAAGTAATTATTTAGATTTTTCAAACTATTATGGAGGGCAAAATGACACGCTATATACAAGGATGGGAGGATTTGAACTTATTTCTCTCTTCCTCAACCACACAAACCTTTCTTATGAAGAAGTATGATTCCCTTGGTTGCCCAAACAGTAAAGAAGCCAGCTACCGAAACAGCACCTCTTTCATGAACTGTCTGGAGCATGCCAGATGCCATTACCTGCTGGCAGCAAGTGCAGATATGTCCTTGGTACCTACCTTGCTTTATTATGGTTACATGCAACTGGTTAAAGCTTGTATTTTGACAGTTGACCCTGAGTACCCAAGGAACAGCTCGGTCCTTGCTCACGGAGTGACATCTCGGAAACGGAAAAAGAAGAATTACGACTTTTTGCAGGATGAAATCAGGATTCAAAAAGATGGGTTATTCGGACATATAGGGAAGATGATGTTTCACATGAAACATTTGGAAGGAGAGAGAGCTGCTATGCACCAGCTAATAAAGGAAGTGCCTGAAATGAATCATTACCTTGACTATTTCAACCATACCCGCGGCTTTTTCTTTTCCAGCCCGGCTCCTGGCTTATATAAGACTGAAACTGCCCTGCTCGACCGGATGCATTTGACAGCTAATGGCTTTGAGAATTGGTTCCGGAATCACTTTTCATGCTCTCTATCTATTCAGGATGCAGAAAAAAAAGTGCTGTTTCTGACCGAAGAACCTCTTACCCCCACTGGAATGGCTCCTTTCAGATATGATAGCTTGACAGGTCGGTTTTATCTCTCGGCAGCCAAAGAATCAGTCTGTTCAAAATGGGACGAGTTAATGATTCACTATCTGCTGCTTTTCAACCTTTCTATTATCACTAGATACGAACCTGATTGGTGGCTTGAAATGTTAAAAATGAAACCAAATGAGGATTATCCTCTTATCACAAAATACTTATCCATTGCTCAGCAAAAAACCCCATTCCTTGTTCATGATTGGCTGACTCGGTCAAGCATATAAGTACTTTTTCTTTTGGGCAAAAAAAGATCAGCCTTTCGGCTGATCTTCTGTGTTGCCTGGCGACGTCCTACTCT
>JBJFHG010000032.1:0-38870 GCA_051893455.1 Bacillus sp. (in: firmicutes) | reverse complement strand
GGTTTTCATTACCGAACTTATGTAAAAACAACAATCTTTTAGAAAACAGCCTTTTTGAAAGAAGCCCAATAAACAGACTGCACTCCCAATAAAAGCAGGCCATCACTCGTTACGTCTATTCCTAAAATGAAGTAGGCAATTATAAGAATGTAAATAAGTGTAATGCCGTTAAACTTACTAATTTGTTCCCCTAAAAAACATTTGAAAGGAGGAGACTTTCCCGCGTTATTGGGAAACAATATAGCTAATTGTCAATAAGGTCGGGAGGTCACAAAATGGGAGAACAAAAGGAAACACGTTTTAAGCAGGCGGAGAATGCCGCTGTTTTAGGAATAGTCGTGAATATAGTTCTTACAGTCGTCAAACTGATTGCAGGCATCATAGGGAACAGTAAAGCACTTATCGCCGATTCGGTGCATTCCGGGTCGGATGTGGTTGGTTCTTTCGCCGTCTATGTCGGCCTGAAAGCAGCGAAGAAGGCGCCTGATGAGGAGCATCCTTATGGACACGGGAAAGCAGAATCTGTCGCTGCCATCATAGTCGCGGTCCTGCTTGTTTTTGCAGGGGTGAAAATTGGTCTATCATCCTTCGAGGCTTTTCTTGTCCCTCCTCAAGTGCCTAAGCCGCTTGCGCTTTATGTCATCGTATTTTCCATTGTTGTCAAGGAAGCCTTGTTCCGCTATAAGTTTCGGCTCGGGAAAAAGTTGGAGAGCCAGGCGCTGATCGTCAATGCATATGAGCATCGGTCTGATGTGTATTCATCGGTCGCGGCCCTATTTGGTGTGGGGGCAGCGCTGGTGGGAAAGTATGCAGGTATTGAATGGCTGGCATTCGGAGATCCGATTGCGGGGCTGCTGGTTTCCTTGATGGTATTGAGAATTGCTTATACGTTAGGCAAAGATTCTATCTATACAACATTAGATCAGGTACTTCCTGAAAATGAGACAGCGCCCTTCAGGGAAATTGTTCAAGGCATACCCGGCGTGGAGAAAATGAATACATTGCTGGCGCGAAAGCATGGCCATTACGTAATCATTGACCTAAAGATTGCCGTAAAGCCTGATTTGACTGTGGAAGAAGGTCATCGGATCGGCAAAAAGGTCAAAAGGGCGCTGCTCAAAAAACAAGGAGTACAAGATGTATTTGTCCATATCAATCCATTAGGGGAGGAAGAGTGACATGTGGACAAGACATAAACAGATTCCTGTAAGCCTGTCTGTAATGAATTGAATTGAAACCCCGACAAGCCTCCTGTATAATGGGGAAGGTTAAGGGGTGAATTTATGTTACAGTCAAAAACACGCTGGAATGTGAAAAAAGCTGACCAGCATGCTATTAATGTGCTGACTGCACAATTAAATATCACACCGTTAGTTGCACAACTGCTAGTGAACCGTGGCTTGGATACAGTTGAATCGGCACGGTCATTTTTGTTTATGGAAAACATGGAATTCCATGATCCGTTTCTTCTGCAGGACATGGAAAAGGCGGTGCAACGTATTCGGGATGCTATAAATAAAGAAGAGAAGATTCTAATATTTGGCGATTATGATGCAGATGGCGTCACAAGTACGACGGTGCTTTTGGAGACGTTGCTATCATTAGGGGCGCAGGCCGACTTTTACATCCCCAATCGTTTCACTGAAGGGTACGGACCGAACGAAGCGGCTTTTCGCTCGGCAAAAGATAACGGAATTGATTTGATCATTACAGTCGACACGGGAATTTCCGCGATTCATGAGGCGGAGGTGGCCCGGGAGCTTGGGATGGATTACATTATTACGGATCACCATGAACCAGGCCCAGTCTTGCCTGAGGCATTGGCGATAATCCATCCAAAGATACCAGGCAGCCTTTATCCATGCAAGGATCTTGCTGGGGTCGGTGTCGCTTTTAAACTGGCCCATGCCTTGCTCGGTGAAGTGCCGGAGCATCTTCTAGAGATTGCTGTCATTGGTACGATAGCAGACCTGGTCCCGCTTTCGGATGAAAACCGGTTGATTGCCCTTAAGGGTATTGATAGATTAAGAAACACTTCCAGACCAGGTCTATTGGCGCTTTTCCGTAAGGCTGGCATTGAGAAGGACAGTCTGAATGAAGAAAGCATCGGCTTTGGTATTGGTCCCCGGATCAACGCTGTCGGCCGGTTGGGGGATGCAGACCCAGCCGTTGATCTGCTGCTGACACGGGATGAAGACTTTGCGGAAAGTTTGGCCGAGGAAATAGATTTACTCAATAAGGAACGGCAAGCCATCGTGGCTGAAATAACAAAGGAAGCCATTCGTCAAGTGGAAGAGAAACAAGTGGCTGAGGATCGCCAGGTGCTCGTTGTGGGGGCGGAAGGATGGAATGCAGGTGTTATCGGTATCGTTGCTTCCAAATTGGTCGAGAAATATTATCGTCCTGTGATTGTTCTCAGCTATGACCTTGAAAAGGGATTGGCGAAAGGTTCTGCCAGAAGTATCACAGGATTCGACCTGTATGGGAACCTATCCAAGTGTCGGGATATTCTCCCGCATTTCGGAGGGCATCCGATGGCCGCAGGGATGACTTTGCACATAAAAGATGTCGATGAGCTGAGGGACCGATTAAATGAACAGGCACAAGAAGTCATGACTGAAGAAGACTTCACACCGATCACAAATATAGATGCCATCATTCAACTGGAAGACATTTCGATTCAATCAATTGAGGATATGGGGCAGCTGGCACCCTTCGGTATGGCAAACCCGAAACCGAAAGTGATGCTGTCGGATGTTGGCGTGTCTACGATGAAAAGAATCGGTGCTGACGGCTCACATCTGAAGGCGGTGCTGAAAGTTGGCGAAAAGAGCCTGGATGGGGTAGGATTCGGTATGGGGGATTATTGCGATGAAATAGCCCGTAATGCCTCCTTATCCGTTATAGGTGAACTCTCTGTCAATGAGTGGAATAATATTCGGAAACCGCAGATTTTCTTGCAGGATTTATCGGTGAACCATTGGCAATTGTTCGATATGAGGGGCAATAAGAAATGGCAGCATCTTTTTGCGGCCATTCCTGATGAACGAACAAAAGTTGTTTTTTTCAGCCGTGAACTGGCCGGGAAGGTCCATTCCCTTGAAGGGAAGGAAGCAGTTTTGGTCGAGAATGCGGAACAAGCCTTACAGATAGATCTGGATGACTGTAATGTTGTGCTGATCGACCTGCCGGGAAATGAAGAGGTTCTGCAAACACTGCTTCGCGGACAAAGGCCCCGCAGGTTATATGCTCATTTTCATCAGGACCAGCAACACTATTTCAGCACCATTCCAACAAGGGAACATTTTAAATGGCTGTATGGGCTTCTTTTGAAAAAAGGGCCTTTGGACTTGAACAGGTACAGCGATGAGATCGCCAAACATAAAGGCTGGTCTCAAGATACCGTTGAATTCATGTGTAAGGTGTTTTTTGAACTGGAATTTGTTACAATAGAGAATGGGATTATTTCTGTTAAGCAAAATGCCCCAAAAAGGGATATGAGCGAATCCCCTTCATATGCAGGGAAACAGCAACAAATCAAAATGGAAAATGAGCTGCTTTATTCAAGTTATCAACAATTATACCGTAAGATAGAGACGTATCTTACGGTAGATGAAGCAGAGCTCAAGGAGGAAATAGAGTCATGGATTTAAGACAATATGTCACAATTGTGCCTGATTGGCCAAAACCAGGCATCAAATTTAAAGATATCACCACTTTGATGGATAATGGGGAAGCGTACCGTTATGCAACAGACCAAATCGTGGAGTATGCCAAAAAGCATGACATAGATGTTGTGGTCGGACCTGAAGCGCGCGGATTCATCATTGGTTGTCCGGTTGCTTATGCTTTGGGAGTAGGTTTTGCCCCGGTCCGCAAAGAGGGCAAGTTGCCGAGGGAAACAATCAAGGTACAATATGGTCTTGAATATGGAAGTGATATCCTGACAATCCATAAAGATGCGATCAAGCCGGGCCAACGCGTGTTGATCACGGATGACCTGTTGGCGACAGGCGGAACAATCGAAGCAACAATCAAGCTTGTTGAAGAACTAGGCGGGATCGTCGCAGGTATCGCATTCTTGATCAATCTGACATATTTGGATGGCCTTTCAAAACTTGAAGGCTATGATGTATTGACACTTATGGATTTTTAATAAAATGAAGCCGAGGGCCTTGTCTAAATAGACAAGGCCTTTGTTTACAGATAAAACAGGTGTTTTGGTCAGAATGTTGTTACATGTATAGGTACAGATTAAAAGGCTGAAATGACACCAGTTACACCCGGGAAGAATGAGGAAATAATGCCTTTACATTTCCCTGTTTTTTTTTGATAATAAAAATATTAGATGTTTCGATTAAAAAAGTATTCATAATCAACGCTTTTTGGTTATAATTGAGGGATACATGAACATAATGTCGTGTTTATATTTTGCAAACCGGAATAAGGCATTATCAGTTACAGGAATTGTCCAATTTATACTTAAGGTGGTCTCATGGCAAACGAAAATATAGTAACTTCAAAACAAGTGATTGAACGAACAAAGGCTTATTTGCAGCCCAAGGATGTTGAGATCGTGGAGAAGGCATTCTTGTTTGCTGAACATGCGCACAGGGATCAATATAGAAAATCAGGTGAACCATATATAATCCACCCTATCCAGGTTGCAGGCATCCTTGCCGATTTGGAGCTGGATGCTTCAACCGTAGCAGCGGGGTTTCTTCATGATGTCGTTGAAGACACATCAGTAACGCTAGAAGAGCTTGAAGAAAACTTTAATGAAGAAGTGGCGATGTTGGTTGATGGCGTCACGAAGCTCGGTAAAATTAAATATAAATCTCATGAAGAGCAACAGGCTGAAAATCATCGGAAAATGTTTGTAGCCATGGCTCAAGACATCCGTGTCATTTTGATTAAGCTTGCGGATCGTCTTCATAATATGCGGACGCTGAAGCATCTTCCGGCCGAGAAACAGCGAAGGATTGCAAATGAAACGTTGGAGATCTTTGCTCCGCTGGCCCATCGGCTCGGGATATCGACAATCAAGTGGGAGCTTGAAGACATTGCATTGAGATACCTGAATCCGCAACAGTACTACAGAATCGTTAATCTGATGAAGAAAAAACGGAATGAACGTGAAGAGTACTTGGATGATGTTGTACTGGAGGTCAAATCTAGACTTGATGATGTGCATATCAAGGCGGAGATATCAGGACGCCCTAAGCACATATACAGCATTTATCGGAAAATGGCGCTCCAGAACAAACAATTCAGTGAAATATATGACCTTTTGGCGGTACGGATTCAGGTTAACAGCATAAAGGATTGTTATGCGGTTTTGGGGATTATCCATACATGCTGGAAACCGATGCCGGGTCGATTCAAAGATTATATTGCAATGCCCAAGACCAATATGTACCAGTCCTTGCATACCACAGTCATCGGTCCGAAAGGCGACCCGTTGGAAGTGCAGATCCGTACATTCGAAATGCACCGGATCGCCGAGTATGGGATTGCTGCACACTGGGCTTACAAAGAAGGCAAAGAAGCAAATACGCATACGCCTTTGGAAGAGAAATTAAGCTGGTTCCGGGAGATCCTTCAGTTCCAGGATGATTCCACGAATGCTGAGGAATTCATGGAATCTTTGAAAATAGATCTTTTTTCGGACATGGTGTTCATTTTCACCCCGAAAGGTGATGTGATCGAGTTGCCTTCAGGCTCTATCCCGATTGATTTTGCATACCGGATTCACTCCGAAATCGGGAACAAAACAATCGGTGCCAAAGTGAACGGCAAAATGGTTCCGCTCGATTATAAGTTGAAGACTGGAGATATCATAGAAATTCTTACATCAAAACATTCTTATGGCCCAAGCCAGGATTGGCTTAAAATCACGCAGACTTCCCAGGCCAAAAACAAAATCCGTCAATTCTTTAAGAAACAAAGGCGGGAAGAAAACGTAGAAAAAGGCCGGGAATTGGTTGAAAGGGAAATCAGGAATATAGAGCTAGAACCCAAGGATGTCCTCACACCGGAAAATATCAAAAGGGTCGCTGAGAAGTTCAATTTCACTAACTTAGATGATATGTATGCCGCCATTGGGTACAATGGGATCACAGCGCTTCAGGTAGTGAACCGGCTTACAGAAAAGTGGCGCAAGGAGAAAGAGCAGCAAGAGCAGCTGACTAGCTTGACCGAAGCCACAAATGAATTGAAGACAATTGCTTCCCCTAAAAAACGGGAATCGGGGGTACGGGTCCAAGGTGTTGAAAACTTATTGATTCGCTTGTCCCGTTGCTGTAACCCGGTTCCGGGAGACGATATTGTCGGTTTCATTACAAAGGGACGCGGCGTGTCCGTGCACCGGAGCGACTGCCCGAACATCAGCGGAGAAGACGCGGAAGCCCGGCTGGTACCGGTTGAATGGGAATCCGGCTATAGTGAACGGAAAGAATATAATGTTGATATCGAAATTAATGGGTTTGACCGCCGGGGATTGCTGAATGAGGTGTTACAGGCCGTCAATGAAACGAAGACAAATATATCTGCTGTTTCAGGGAAGACGGATCGCAATAAAATGGCAATCATTAATATGTCGATATTGATCAATAACGTCAATCACCTGCAAAAAGTGGTCGATCGCATCAAGCAGATTCCTGATGTCTATGCTGTCCGAAGAATTATGAATTGAGAGGGAACAGGATGAAAGTCGTATTACAACGGGTCAAAGAAGCAAAAGTGACCATCGATGGCTCAGTCCATGGCCAAATCCAGATGGGCGTCATGCTCTTAGTTGGTATAACGCATGATGATACGGAGGAAAAGGCTGGTTTTCTGGCGGATAAGGTTGTCAATCTGCGAATCTTTGAAGATGAAGAAGGCAAAATGAACCGATCTTTGCTGGATGTCGGCGGGGACATCTTATCTGTATCCCAGTTTACCCTTTACGGGGAAACAGCAAAAGGCAGAAGGCCAAGTTTCACGGCCGCGGCAAAACCAGAGCTTGCTAACAGACTATATGAAGCGTTCAATGAAGCGTTGCGCAGTAAAAATGTCAAAGTCGAAACGGGAGTCTTCGGGGCGGATATGAAAGTCAGTCTCGTAAATGATGGCCCTGTGACATTGCTTTTAGAAAAATAGGGGTTGTGCCGGTCCTGTGAGACTGTCGCAAATTGATGGGCTGAAAATTGAAAATGCCTGAGACTGATATAAAAAAACTGCAGACACATTTGCGTCTGCAGTTTTTTTGATTTCAGTTTCCGTTAAAGTACTCACCAAGGCCATTATAGATGGCTGTCACGATGGAAGACTGATAAGAAAGAGAGGTGATGACTGTCTCTTCTTTTGCATTGCTAAGATAGCCAAGTTCGAGGAGTACGGCCGGTTGGCTGTTTGTACGGATCACTTGATAGTTACCTGAGCGTACCCCACGCAGATTCAATTCGTCGACTGTGCCGAAGCTTTTGTTCAGGCTTTGTGCCAGCGGTTTCTGCATGCCATGGAAATAATAGACCGTCACGCCTTCGGTATCAGCTGATTCGGCGCTGTCGTAATGGAGGCTTAGAAAGGCATCAGCCTGGTTGACAGAAGCAAGCCTGACACGTTCCGACAAGGACTGGTATCTGTCGCCTTCCCGGGTAACAATAACGTTGGCGCCGGATGCCTGCAATTTCTTTTTGAGCAATTCGGCCGTAATGGAGGTCAGCTCCTTCTCCAAAGTCCCATTTGGCCCGATTGCTCCGCTATCGACCCCGCCGTGACCAGGATCAATCACAATCGTCTTTTGCTCAAAGTTATAGTTGCTGTCTTTTTTCTTTATGGCAGGGGTTTCATCTGTCGGTTCCGCGAGCCAGCCGGCAATATATGCCTTTCTCCACCAGGAGCGTTTTACTTCATACATCCCGTTTTCTATGGCCGTAACTTCAAACTCATCACCTAGGTCAGCGGTCTTAACGATTTCTGCATCCAAGGAAGCTGTTTTTCGCAATGGAGCCCCATCGGTTGTAATGGTGATGGTCCCGTCTTTCGGTATTTGCAATTCGGCTGTAGCAGTTCTTTCTGTCAACCATGATGCGACCCACCCTTTTTGCTTGCCGGATAGTTCGATTTTGTGCCAATACCCCTCCGTTTCAATCAACGGGTAGGTTTCCCCTTTATGGACTTCTGCCACCTTTTCACTGTTGGAGGTTGGGGACTTACGGACTGCCAGGGATGTCCCGGTTATCGTGATGGATGGAATTGACGGATCAAGTTGTTGTTCTACTTTTATGTAGTCGCCGTGCACCCATCCGATCTGGTCACCATGCTTGACGTTCAGCCATTGTCCGGCTGATTCGATGATCTCGACAGTGTCTCCTTCCTGAAGGACGTCGATGATCGCATCGTCCGTGCTTGGCCCCTCCCGGAGCTTGAGCGAATCGGCTGTGGCAGTTCCCTTCATGTCGTCTGTTTTGGCATTGAAGGGTGTCGGGGCGGCAGTCATAATGAGGATCATGCAGAAAAAAAGTATGTATCTTTTGTACAAAATATCTCCCCCGTTTGCTGCTTATTTAAGTTATGTAAATAAATCATTATGAACGGATTCAAACCCGAAAAAAAGGATAGCCTAATACATATAAAAACCTATCTTCAAACGGGAGGAATCACTTTGAAGTTTAATGAAAAAAACGCCATAAGTCAAAAAGGTTTTGATCAATTATACGGAATTGACTTCCATGATTTTATCACTTTGGAAAGGAACAGTAACATGGTCGAATTGGCCAGTGAATTCGGCCTTCAGGTGAAAGATGTGAAGATTCTGAAGAGACGGTTGGGACGCTCCTAGGGCGGATCGGCATGCAGTGTGAATTTTTCCATCGGATGTAGGGAATCAGGAACTGCTGTCTGTGTATTCGCGGGGGCAAAAAAACGAGTCTCCATTTTTATCGTTTCGCCTTGACAATGGCTTTATAGACACTTATCATTAATAAAATAATATTACATATTATCTAGAAAGCCGATGATGGAGAACAGTAGGTAAGATGATCGGGTCAAGAGAGGGGAAGCCGTAGGCTGAAAGCTTTCCTACCATCGACTCTTAGTGAATGAACACTCCGTAGGTTCCGCTCTGAAAGAGGATTGCTTCAAGTAGGAGATGGACGTATGCAGGCGTTAACTGCTTAGAGGAAATGTACATCGTACATTTTGAATTAGGGTGGCACCACGGGAATTATAGACTCTCGTCCCTTGTAAAATCATTTTTACAAGGGACGAGAGTTTTTTATTTACAATGAAAAGGACTATCGTCGAGTCAGAGGAGGAAGCAGGAAATGAATATACAAATTCCGAGAGGAACCCAAGATATCCTTCCTGAACAGGCTGCCGTTTGGCAATTTATCGAAGAAAAGGCCAGGGACCTGTGCAGGAGATACCAATATAACGAGATACGGACACCAATCTTTGAGCATACAGAAGTATTCTCACGTGGTGTTGGCGAAACGACTGATATTGTCCAGAAAGAGATGTACACTTTTCAGGACAGAGGGAACAGAAGCCTGACATTGCGTCCGGAGGGAACGGCAGCGGTTGTCCGTTCATTCGTCGAAAACAAAATGTTCGGATGGGCGAACCAGCCTGTAAAGCTCTTTTATTACGGGCCGATGTTCCGTTATGAACGCCCTCAAGCGGGAAGATTCCGCCAGTTTGTGCAATTCGGCGTGGAAGCTTTAGGGAGCGCTGATCCGGCTATTGATGCGGAAGTTCTCAGTTTGGCGTTGAATATGTATAGAAGCCTTGGCCTGAAGAAGCTGAAGCTTGTCATTAATTCACTAGGTGACCAAGAGAGCCGCGCGAAACATCGAGATGCGCTGATTTCCCATTTCGAGCCGCATATCGGGGAATTCTGTAGCGACTGCCAGAGCCGTCTGCAAAAAAATCCTTTGCGCATACTGGATTGCAAAAAAGACCATAATCATGAATTGCTGAAAACAGCCCCTTCAATCTTGGAATATCTGAATGAAGAGTCCAAAACATATTTTGAAAAGGTGCTGAATCATTTGGACGATATGGAAATACCATATACAGTTGACGCTACACTCGTCAGAGGCTTGGATTATTACAATCATACAGCCTTTGAAATTATGAGTGATGCAGAAGGCTTCGGCGCCATCACCACTCTTTGCGGGGGAGGCCGTTATAATGGGCTTGTCGAACAGTTTGGAGGACCGGAAACACCAGGCATCGGTTTTGCACTTAGTGTGGAACGTCTGATTGCTGCTTTGGCTGCTGAAAGCATCGAGTTGCCAGTCGTCAAGGAAATAGATATCTATGTGGCGACCCTAGGCGATGCTGCGAAAGACCATAGCGTGAAACTCGTGAATCAACTTCGGGCTGCAGGCTTCTCGGCAGACAAGGACTACAATAACCGTAAAATAAAAGCGCAGTTTAAATCAGCTGACCGGATCAAAGCCAAATATGTGGCTATCTTGGGCGATAATGAACTTGCGGAAAATAAAATCACACTTAAAAACATGTCAACTGGTGAACAACAGGAAATGACATTGACAACATTTGTTGAAGACTTTAAGAAACAGCAATAAGGGAGGAAAAAGGGATGTTTGGCAGAACGTATTTTTGCGGAGAAGTTCCGGAACAGGCAATAGGAGAGAAAGTGACTCTAAAAGGGTGGGTCCAAAAAAGACGGGACTTGGGCGGATTGATTTTTATCGATCTTCGTGACCGTACAGGATTGGTTCAGGTTGTATTTAACCCTGATGTATCGGAAGAAGCGATTGCCCAAGCGGAGAAAATCCGAAATGAATTTGTATTAAGTATTGAGGGGACAGTTGTTGCTCGTGAAGAGGGAACAATAAATAAAACGCTCAAAACAGGCACCATCGAAATCCAAGCTGATAAAGTGACCATTGTCAATGAGGCAAAGACCCCTCCGTTCGTAATCGGGGAGAAAGTGGATGCGACAGAAGAGACACGCTTAAAGTATCGTTACCTGGATCTGCGCCGTCCGGCTATGTTTGAAACATTTAAGATGCGTCATCAAACAACAAAAGCTATCCGTGATTTCCTGGATAACGAAGGATTCCTGGATATTGAAACACCGATCTTGACGAAAAGCACGCCGGAGGGTGCCCGTGACTATCTGGTACCGAGCCGTGTTCATGATGGTGAATTCTATGCGTTACCGCAAAGTCCGCAGCTATTCAAACAATTGCTGATGGTTGCAGGGTTTGAACGTTACTATCAGGTTGCCCGTTGTTTCCGTGATGAAGACCTTCGTGCTGACCGCCAGCCTGAATTTACGCAAATTGATATCGAAACAAGTTTCATGAGCCAAGAAGATATTATGGCGATGACGGAACGCATGATGGCGAAAGTAATGAAAGAGGTAAAAGGTATTGAGATCAGCCTGCCACTGCCAAGGTTAACTTATGCGGAAGCGATGGCGCGATACGGATCGGATAAGCCGGATACCCGTTTTGGCATGGAATTGATCGATGTATCGGAAATCGTTAAAGACTCAAGCTTTAAAGTGTTCTCTGGCGCAGTTGCAAGCGGCGGACAAGTAAAAGCGATCAACGTCAAAGGTGCGGCAGGGAAATACTCCCGTAAAGATATTGATGCTTTGGGCGCTTTTGCAGCTGTTTACGGTGCAAAAGGGCTGGCTTGGATGAAAGTCGAAGCCGAAGGGCTGAAAGGGCCGATTTCCAAGTTCTTCGAAGGTGAAACGGCAGAAGGCTTAATAGCTGCGCTTGGCACAGAGGAAGGCGACCTATTGCTGTTTGTGGCCGACAACAAAACAGTAGTGGCAGACGCCCTAGGCGCATTGCGCTTGAAACTCGGCAAAGAGCTTGGCTTGATTGACGAGGAAGCATTTAACTTCCTTTGGGTGACGGATTGGCCTCTTCTTGAATATGATGCGGAAGCAAAACGCTATTTCGCAGCCCATCATCCGTTCACGATGCCGGTTCGTGAGGACTTGCACTTGCTAGACAATGAACCTCAACATGCAAGAGCGCAAGCATATGACATCGTCCTGAACGGCTACGAACTCGGCGGTGGCTCATTGCGTATCTTTGAACGTGACATCCAGGAGAAAATGCTGAAGGTGTTAGGCTTCAGTGAAGAAGAAGCGCAGGAGCAGTTCGGTTTTCTATTGGAAGCCTTCGAATATGGCACTCCTCCGCATGGCGGAATTGCTCTTGGTTTGGACCGTCTTGTCATGTTGCTGGCGGGCAGAACGAATCTTCGCGACACCATTGCATTCCCTAAAACGGCAAGTGCCAGCTGCTTGATGACAGATGCGCCAGGCCGTGTGGATCCTGAACAATTGGCGGAACTCCGCTTGGCTTTGACAGGAGAAAAAAAGGAATAATTTCCTAGATTGGCTCCCTTGAATCCGGAACAATAAAATGGTAATATACAGGTAAGAAATAAGAGTCCTGATGTGTACGTTGCTAACACCTATAAGTTTTGACCGAACACTTATAGTACCGGGAGCCTGACTGTTTCGATGCTGCGTAAATGCCTCTTTCAAGTGGACTTACAAAAGACATCGGGCAAGGCACCCACCTGCGGAGAGCGGGTTCAAAACGAAGGCGGAAAACGGCACGATCGGGACTCTTTTATTTTGTACATACCGCATATGAGCAGTGTCCCGGATTGGGACACTTTTTGTTTTGGTTTGACAGATCAGCAAAGAAGAAGAGCAATATTGCTTGAAAATGGCAGCGAATCTAGGCTATAAATGAAATAGCAAAATATTGGAGTTGAAAATGATATGTTACACCAGTTTTCCAGAAATGAATTGGCAATCGGAAAGGAAGGCCTAGAAGCCCTGAGAGGGACGACGGTGGCTGTTCTCGGAATCGGCGGAGTGGGTTCTTTTGCGGCGGAAGCACTAGCTCGGTCGGGGGTCGGCCGTTTAGTCCTTGTTGATAAAGATGATGTGGACATTACGAATGTGAATCGCCAATTACATGCGCTTCTATCGACTGTCGGCAAATTCAAAGCAGATCTGATGAAAGAAAGAATTGCCGATATTAATCCTGATTGTGAAGTTATCTCTTTGAAGATGTTCTATACTGAAGAAACATATGAAACGTTCTTCAGCTATGGGCTTGATTACGTAATTGATGCATCAGATACCATTTCCTACAAAATCCATCTGATGAAGGAGTGTCTGAAACGGGGTATACCGATCATATCCAGCATGGGTGCTGCCAATAAGATGGATCCAACACGCTTCCAGATTGCGGATATTTCCAAAACACATACAGACCCTTTGGCGAAGGTAATACGGACCCGCCTGCGTAAAGAAGGCATCCATAAAGGGGTCACAGTTGTATTCTCCGATGAAAGTCCGATTGTGATCAGGGAAGAAGTTCGGAAAGAGGTCGGCAATGATGATGCAAAAATCCGCAAAGCCAAAATGCCTCCTTCCTCCAATGCCTTTGTCCCTTCCGTTGCCGGGCTGATTGCCGCCAGCTGGGTGGTCAAGGAAATCTTGAGGGATGTAAACATCTGCCGCATAAGCGACAATAAATAAAGAATAGTCAAGAAGCGCGCAAGGAGCGCTTCTTTTTCATATCCTTGGCTTTTGTTATAATGGAGAAATCGTGGAGGTGGCAAAAGCATGTACGGAGAACCGCTTGCCTTTCGGATGAGGCCGGAAAACCTGGACGAAATTGTCGGCCAGCAGGACATCATCGGAAAGCAGACAAGTCTATATAAAATGATCCAACAGGGGCATGTCCCATCACTTTTACTATACGGAGAACCGGGGATAGGAAAAACATCGATCGCGTACGCAATTGCCGGTACAACTAAGATCCCTTTTATTGCGCTGAATGCCACGACCGCCGGGAAGAAGGATGTCGAGGCAGTCGTCGATGAAACAAGATTGACAGGCAAAGTGATTCTGTTCTTGGATGAGATCCATCGATTCAATAAAGCACAGCAGGATTACTTGCTTCCTCATGTGGAGCGAGGCGATATCATTTTGATTGGAGCAACGACCGAAAACCCTTTTCATGATGTCAACCCCGCCATCAGGAGCAGATGCGGCCAAATTAAGCAACTGTCGCGTCTGCAGACAGGCGACATCGAAAAATTACTGAGAAGGGCCTTGGCGGATGATAAGAAAGGATTAGGGAAACAAGATATCCAAATATCGGATGAACAAATCCAAAAGATTGCTTTCGGCTCCAATGGAGATGCCAGGAAATCGCTCACCCTGTTAGAATCGATTATTTTTGCTTCGGATGTTGAGAACGGCCGTTATATTGTGGACGATGAGACCATAGAGGGGATGATTGATCATGTGGGCATCTTCGGGGACAAGGGCGGCTCGAACTTTTATAATCTCCTATCAAGCCTGCAAAAGAGCATCCGGGGAAGCGATGTCGATGCCAGCCTGTATTATTTAGCGCATCTTTTGGAGTCAGGGGACTTAAAAGCAGTGAACAGGAGGCTTCTCGTTATTGCCTATGAAGATATCGGATTGGCGAATCCCGAAGTTGGCGACCATGTCCTAGCAGCAGTGACGGCAAGTGAACGGCTTGGATTGCCGGAAGCGCGGATCCCGTTGTCGGTGGCAGTAGTGGAGATGTGCCTCTCATCCAAATCGAATTCCGCTTATAAAGCATTGGATAAAGCAATCGATAGTATCCGCAAAGGGCATACCGGACCGATTCCCAAACATTTACGCGATGCCCATTATGCCGGAGCGAAGGCGCTTGGCCATGAAGGCTATAAGTATCCGCATAATTATCCGCTCGGTTCTTTCGGCGGTTGGGTCAAGCAGGATTACCTGCCCGAAAACCTGAAAGGAAGCCGCTTTTATGAACCTGTGGAGGCTGGCGAAGAGAAACGGTTGGCAGCCATCTATAAGAAGCTGTCAGAGTTTAAGAACTAGACATGTCCGTCGGAAGCCCCGATTTCTGGCGGACTTTTCCCTTTTGTCGGCGAAGTATCGTTTCCAATAGGGGGCGGGGTTTTGTATAATGGAGGAAGAATAGGCATCGGAGTCGGATTATGCTATAATTTCTTGGTTATCTGTACATAATCCCTACTAAAAAGATATGTTTTTACGATAGATTACGGGATGAGAGGTGTTGTGTGATGAAGATATCGACTAAAGGCCGTTACGGCTTGACGATAATGATAGAATTAGCCAAAAAGCACGAAGAAGGAGCTTCGCCGACTTCGCTGAAAGTGATTGCGCAAGCCAATGATTTGTCTGAACATTATTTGGAACAATTGATTGCTCCTTTACGGAATGCCGGATTGGTGAAAAGCATCCGCGGTGCTTATGGCGGTTATGTACTTGCCAAGGAACCGAGGGACATCACCGCAGGGGATATCATCCGTGTGCTGGAAGGACCGATCAGCATCGTGGAAGGGAATGAAAATGAAGAGCCTGCGAAAAGAGAGCTTTGGAACCGGATTCGCGATGCAGTGAAAGAAGTATTGGATACGACTACTTTGGAGGATTTGGCAAACTATAATGAAGAAAACGCGCCAGATTCCTATATGTTTTATATTTAATGTAATACACAAGGAGGAGAGATAGTGGACAGGATCTATCTCGATCATGCTGCCACGACACCGGTTCATCCGGAAGTGATCGACGTGGTTACAAAAACAATGCAAGAAACTTTCGGCAACCCTTCAAGCATTCATGGATTCGGCAGGGATGCCCGGAGACAGTTGAACAAGGCACGCAAGACTCTGGCTGAATCCATACATGCAAAAGAAAATGAGATTATTTTTACGAGCGGCGGAACAGAGGCTGATAATTATGCCATTTTGGGTACTGCCTTAGCAAACCGGGATAAAGGCAAGCATCTGATTACAACGGAAATAGAGCATCATGCTGTTCTTCATACATTTCACAGACTCGAGAAGCAAGGCTACGAAGTAACATATCTGAAGGTTGATGAACAAGGCTGCATTTCAGTGGAGGAGCTTGATAGACAGTTGCGTGAGGATACAATCCTTGTTTCGATTATGTTTGGCAATAACGAAGTAGGGACTATCCAGGATATAACAGGAATCGGATCCTTATTGAACGGTCATCAGGCTTTATTCCACACGGATGCCGTCCAAGCATACGGCATAGTGCCGATTGATGTGAGAGCTCTGCAGGTGGACCTGCTGTCCGTTTCTTCCCATAAAATCAATGGGCCAAAAGGGATCGGATTCCTGTATTGCAAAGAGGGCATCAAGCTATCGCCGATTATGTCAGGCGGCGAGCAGGAGCGGAAACGTCGTGCAGGAACGGAAAACTTGCCGGCCATTACAGGTTTCTCCAAGGCATCTGAAATCGCGCATGAAGCCATGGCAGAGAAGCAAGTTGAATACAAGGCGTTTAAAGCAGCTATAATCGATACATTCAAAGAGGAACACATCGCATTTGACATCAATGGTACAATGGAACATGCATTACCTCATATTCTGAATGTGAGCTTCCCGGGGACTGACGTGGAAGCGATGCTCGTAAATCTGGATCTGGCAGGTGTAGCTGTATCAAGCGGGTCGGCATGTACAGCAGGTTCGATTGATCCTTCGCATGTCCTCGTCGCGATGTTCGGAAAAGGACATGGCCGGACAACGAATTCCATCCGGTTCAGTTTCGGGCTCAACAATTCATTGGATGATGTAAAGAAAGCAGCATACGAGACAGCCGTGATCGTGAAGCGGCTGACGAAACAATAGATAAAGTGGTGAAATAATATGCATAAGGAGCCAAAGGACACAAGGGTTGTCGTCGGGATGTCTGGTGGAGTCGATTCATCAGTCGCGGCTCTGCTTCTGAAGGAGCAGGGGTATGACGTTGTCGGCATCTTCATGAAAAACTGGGATGACACTGATGAAAACGGCGTATGTACGGCGACAGAAGATTACGAAGATGTAAGGAAAGTGTGCGAGCAGATCGGAATCCCATATTATGCTGTCAACTTTGAGAAACAGTATTGGGACAAAGTGTTCACCTACTTCCTTGATGAATATCGTGCCGGCAGAACGCCGAACCCTGATGTGATGTGCAATAAAGAGATTAAGTTCAAGGCATTCCTTGAGCACGCTTTGAAGCTGGGTGCCGACTTCTTGGCGACGGGGCATTATGCCCAGGTCGAGTTCCTGGACGGCGAATATAAGATGCTTCGAGGAGTCGATGATAATAAAGATCAAACATATTTCCTAAACCAGCTTACTCAGGAGCAATTGAAAAAGGTGATGTTCCCCCTTGGGCATCTGCCGAAAGCGAAAGTAAGAGAAATAGCTGCAGAAGCAGGGCTTGCAACAGCAACAAAGAAAGATTCGACAGGAATCTGCTTCATAGGCGAGCGTAACTTCAAGGAATTCCTCAGCAACTACCTGCCTGCACAGCCTGGCAACATGGAGACGCTGGATGGGGAAGTGAAAGGCCAACATGACGGATTGATGTATTATACAATCGGCCAGCGCCACGGACTCGGTATCGGCGGCAGCGGCGATCCCTGGTTTGTGGCCGGAAAAGATCTGAAAAGGAACGTGCTGTATGTTTGCCAAGGCTTCCATAATGAGATGCTCTATTCCACAAGCCTGACAGCGGTCGATGTGAGCTGGGTTGCGGACAGGCCGGCTGCAGATGAGTTTACATGCACGGCGAAGTTCCGTTATCGCCAAAAGGACGTCGGCGTGACGGTCAAAGTGAAAGCAGACTCCACGGTCGATGTCATCTTTGATGAACCTTCACGTGCTATTACGCCTGGTCAGGCTGTAGTGTTCTATGACGGCGACACCTGCCTCGGGGGCGGTACGATCGATACTGTATATAAGGATGGTCAATTACTGGATTACTTGGGATGATGACATAATGGGGAGGCCTCAGTTTTCTGAGGCCTCTTTTCATGGATCAGAAATGGGCAGAATTCCACTGTACGGAATGGCTTTGGTGAATGGTACTTCTTCATCTGGTCCAAGTCTTTATGGTGCGTGAAACAGTTAGAAAAATTATGATATACTTCTAAATAGAGAAAACGGAGTGTGAACGAAAATGTCGAATAAAAATGAATTGGGTATTTCTTATATGCAACAAGGAAAGTGGGAGGAAGCGGCAAAAGCATTCTCGGAAGCAATAGAAGAAAATCCGGATGATGCCGTTGCATTTATCAACTTCGGAAATATGCTTGTTGCTGTCGGCGAGCGTGAAAAAGCGGTGAACTTTTACAAGAAAGCATTAACGATTGATGAAAACGCAGGGGCCGCTTTTTATGCGCTCGGCAATCTATATTATGAGAGCGAACAATATAAGGATGCGAAAGACTTGTTGGAAAAAGCAATCAAAACTGGGCTTGAAAACAGCGATTGTTATTTCATGCTCGGCATGACGCTGCAGCAGCTGGATCAGCCGAAACTGGCGATGCCGTATCTTCAAAGGGCGGTAGAACTTAATCCGGATGACATGGATGCCAGATTCCAGTTTGCGATGTCCTTGGCGAATGAAGAAATGTATGAAGAGCTTATCGCACAATTGGAAGCAATCTTAGAGAAAGACCCGAAGCACGCTGATGCTTTGTATAATCTTGGTGTTGCTTATGCTGGTTATCACGAAGATGCAAATAAGGCGCTGGAATGCTTCACGAAAGCATTGGAGGCGCAAAGTGACCATATACTTGCGGCCAATGGCAAAAAAATAATGGAACAGGCTTTGAACGGTCAATAAGCGGAAGGGGGATTAAGGATGAACCAACAGAATGAGCTGCCATTATTCGATGAGCAGCAAGAAAAGATCTATATGAAGGGACGGCAAATTGTCACGATTTTTCATAATGAGCAAAATCTGTATTCTGTTGTGCGAATCCGGATCGACGAGACCAATGCTAACTATGATGAAAAAGAAGCGGTTATCGTCGGTTATTTTCCGCAGATCCATGAACATGAGACCTATTTGTTTTATGGGAAACTGAAGGAACACCCGAAGTTCGGCATACAGTTTGCGGTAGAGTCATTCCGTAAAGACATGCCGCAAACAAAAGAAGGCATTATCGGTTACCTGTCCAGCGCTTTATTCTCTGGCATCGGCAAAAAGACGGCGGAAAGCATTGTGGAAACGATTGGTGAAGATGCCATTTCGAAAATATTGGCAACGCCCTCACTCCTTGATACGGTGCCGAAACTGTCTGCTGAGAAGGCAAAGAATCTGTACGACACGCTAGTGGAACATCAAGGGTTGGAGCAGGTAATGATCGGATTGAACCAATATGGTTTCGGTCCTCAGCTCAGTATGAAAATCTTCCAGATGTACAAGCAGGATACTCTGCAGATTATCCAAACAAACCCGTATAGGCTGGTTGAGGATGTGGAGGGTATCGGTTTCAGGCGTGCCGATGAACTTGGCCATCAGCTCGGCATCAGCGGAAGCCACCCGGATAGGGTTAAGGCAGCCTGTCTGTTTGTGCTAGACACAGAATGTCATCAGCAGGGTCATGTATTTATGGAAGCAGAGGAGCTTCTAGTGAGCGTGGAGAAGCTGTTAGAAGATAATAAGCAGAATGAAGTTGAATTTCAGGAGATTTCGACTGCTTTGCTGTCCTTGGAGGAGGAAAGCAAGATTGTCATAGAAGATAGAAGGATCTATTCGCCATCCCTGTACTTCTCTGAAAAAGGGATTGCTTCGAATATCAAGCGTCTCATGGGGCAGACAGAATACAAAGAGGCATTTCCGGAATCGGAATTTCTGCTGGCACTCGGTGAATTGGAAGAACGTCTTCAGGTCGAATACGCCCCAGCACAGAAAGAAGCAATCCAGACTGCACTTATGTCCCCGATGATGCTTTTGACTGGGGGGCCGGGAACTGGGAAAACGACAGTCATAAAAGGGATTGTAGAACTATACAGCGAGCTTCATGGCGTTTCTTTGGATCTCCATGCCTATAAAGATGATGATCCGTTCCCATTTGTGCTGGCGGCGCCGACGGGCCGGGCAGCAAAACGGATGGCTGAGTCCACTGGTTTACCTGCTGTGACTATCCATAGGCTGCTTGGCTGGAACGGAAGTGAAGGATTTAATCACGATGAGGACAATCCGATTGCTGGCCGCATCGTCATTATTGATGAAATGTCCATGGTCGACACTTGGCTTGCCCATCAACTGCTGAAAGCATTGCCGCCCAACGTCCAGGTCATCTTTGTGGGGGATGAGGACCAATTGCCTTCTGTTGGACCTGGTCAGGTTCTCAGTGATCTGCTTGAATCGGAATGTATCCCGACAATCAGGCTGGAAAGTATTTACCGGCAGGCAGATGGTTCATCCATTATCGAATTGGCCCATGAAATCAAAAAGGGGCGGTTGCCGGCTAATATCTGTATGCAGCAAAAGGACCGGTCCTTTTTCAGCTGTAGCACGTCACAGATTATGGAAGTGGTCGAGAAAGTCGTCATCAATGCCAAAAACAAAGGATACAAGGCAAGGGATATCCAGGTCTTGGCACCCATGTACCGCGGGCCTGCCGGTATAGATGCCCTGAATAAACTGATTCAGGAAATCTTCAACCCGAATCCCGATGGCAATCGGAAAGAGATTGCATTTGGCGATAGTGTGTACAGAATAGGGGACAAAGTACTGCAGCTCGTCAACCAGCCGGAAAGCTCAGTCTTTAATGGAGACATGGGAGAAATCATCGCTATCTCATATGCGAAAGAAAACACAGAAAAGCAGGATTTGGTGTATGTGTCGTATGATGGCATAGAAGTGGCCTACTCGAAGACGGACCTGAACCAAATCACCCATGCCTATTGCTGTTCGATCCATAAGTCGCAAGGAAGCGAATTCCCGATTGTTATCATGCCCGTCGTGAAAAGCTATTATAGGATGTTAAGGAGGAAGCTGATCTATACAGGCATTACAAGGAGCAAGCAATTCCTCATCCTATGCGGCGAGGAAGACGCATTGCGCATGGGGATTGAACGGATGCAGGATCATGAACGGAACACAACTTTGACGCATAAACTGCGTTATGCATTCGGATTGGTGACAGAGGAACAGCAAACACCTGAAGAGGGCATCGGAGAGGAATCATCAGATCCGAAGCCTCAGTTTTCTTATGCTGATGAGTTAATGAAAGTCGACCCAATGATTGGTATGGAGGGCATAACGCCATACGATTTCATGGATGAGGGGCAAAGATAGCAGCCTGCGGGGAGCAGGAGAAAAGCCAGAAAGGGTATACGGAGCTGATACAATATGTATCGGCTTTTTTTGCTTAGAGCCAAATTATTGCTCGCTTAGGAAAACTTGCACAGTATCGATAGCAGGGCATCGCACATAATAGTAATGTTCGGAAAGGCGGGATAAACTTTGCGAACATTTTCCTTACTGAAAGGGTTGCCGGTCCTTAATGAAGAGCAGCATAGGATCGGGACCATCTGTGATTTGGCTATTTCCGGGGAAGGCATTGTCACTGGCCTTCTTATGAAGAGAAATGCTATGTTCACAAAAAACTGTTTAATCCCTCTATCTGATGTGCTGGCATACGACAAGCGCAGTTTGACGATCCGTTCCACCGCGCAGCTAAAGCCGTTCAAACAACTCATGGCGTATACGTTTGCCCATAAACAGGCGATCGCCAACAAAATGATTGTGGACGGGGATGGAGAGAGGCTTGGGCTTCTTGAGGATGTATACTTTTCGGAGAGAGCGGGCAGAATTGTAGCATATGAAATTTCCAATGGTTTCTTTTCCGATATAACAGAAGGAAAGCGAATGATTCATACTGCAGAGCCGCCTTCATTCAAGGGAGATACCATCGTGATTTCATGAACAAATCAATGAGGTGTCGAAGTGATGAAGTGCCCAAATTGTGCGAGCAAAGATATCGGTAAAATTGGTGTCAATCAATTTTATTGCTGGAATTGTTTAATCGAACTGTCTGTAACAAACGATATGATCCATACACATCAGGTGGAGGAAGATGGAAGCCTTAGCTCTTTAGATGACTTGTTCTCTGAAGACGATCGCCGCTATACCATGTGAATGGAAGAGGTGAACAGGATGCAAAGAATGTCAGTTTCATCATTGATGAGCTTTGGGGCAGGTGTGGTGGCTGCTTCAATGATTGGCTCCAAAAGAATGAACAGAAAGGCAATGAGAAAAATGAAAAGAAAAGTTCTGTCACTTTTCTAACCCATTTTTCCTCACATTGCCTAAAAGCAGGGAGCAACTGTAACGGTTGCTCCTTTTGTATGTATTTCTTCCTTACTTTTACAGACAATAAGGATGGAGGTGAAGACGGCATGAATATGAAGTGGATTACACGTCTCGGTTCCTTATTGCTGTTGTTCTTTGTCATCCTTTTGTTTTTTAAGCTGAAACCGATTTGGTATCCGCCGCTGCTTTTGATAATGAAGGCTGCCGTCCCGTTTTCAATGGCTGCTTTCATAAGCTATCTTTTGTATCCGGTCGTAGAAAAACTTCATCAGAGAGGGATGAGCCGTAGCCTTTCCATCATTTTAATTTATGCTCTATTTTTTGGGCTCCTAGGGGCAGGACTATACAAAGGGATCCCTGTGCTGATCGATGAAGTGGAGAGCTTGATGGTCACTACGCCGGAAGTAGCCCAAAAATATACAGTGTTCATTGATTTTATCAATGAACAGACTGAAAGATGGCCCGTTCAGCTTAAGCAAAAAATCGATGAGGGCATTGTTTTTTTTGAAGTGAAAGCGGAATCTTTCCTTACTAAGATATTGGCAAGCCTGACCAAATTGTTCGATTGGGTGATCGTCTTTGCCATCATCCCGTTGATTGCTTTTTATTTTTTAAAAGATTGGGCGACCATCAAGAAGACAGCTTGGTATATCACGCCTGCAAGGATCCGCAAGCAAAGCATAGCATTCATCAGGGATTTAGAGGAATCATTGGGTGATTACATAAGAGGACAATTACTTGTTTGTCTGATTATCGGGGTTGCATCAGCCTTGCTACTCTGGGCATTGGATATAAAATATGCCCTTTTGCTCGGAATATTTATAGGAGCGACGAATGTCATCCCTTATTTCGGTCCGATAATAGGTGCTATTCCGGCGGCCGTGATAGCGGCTGCAGCCGGCACGGAACAGATCATATATGTGGTCATCGTCGTTTTTGCATTGCAGTTTGTGGAGGGGAACCTGCTATCGCCCCTCATCGTCGGCAAGAGTCTCCATATGCATCCTTTGTTGATTATGCTCAGCCTGTTTCTCGGAGGGGAGGTCGGCGGCATAGCTGGATTGGTATTGGCCGTCCCGATCCTTGCATTCTTGAAAGTGTCCGTTATGCATGGGAAGGTGCACTTCATGAAAGAGATGGAAAGGAAGCGGATGCACCAACAACTGAATGAATAATGCGCAATACCGTTTGACAAAACATAACAATGTCCATATAATCCTCTTATAGATGAATTTGAAAACACGATGAAGGATCAAGTATGTTATAGACCATCCGCCTGCCTGGCAGATCAGAGAGGATTCCCCGCGGCTGAAAGGGATCTGGATGAAGGATAACAGAAAGCTAGTCCGGAGTGCAGTTAATACCTGCCGTTTGCCGCGTTAAGGCAACCAAAGTGATGGACAGGACTTGGAGTGTTCCTGTTCATAATTAGGGTGGTACCGCGAGTTACTCTCGTCCCTTTATCGGGATGAGGGTTTTTTTGTGTATTTTTTTCAAATCACCAGTTCAAATTAGCAACAGCCGGGAATTTCGGCTTTTTAAATAGGAGGAAATGAAGATGAAACAGTTAACAGGCGCTCAAATCCGCCAAATGTATCTCGACTTTTTCAAAGAAAAAGGCCATAACGTTGAACCAAGTGCATCGCTTGTTCCGCATGAGGATCCTACACTTCTATGGATCAACTCGGGTGTAGCCACACTGAAGAAGTATTTCGATGGTCGCGTGATACCTGCCAATCCGCGTATCACAAATGCCCAAAAGTCTATCCGCACCAATGATATTGAAAATGTCGGAAAGACAGCAAGGCACCATACGTTCTTTGAAATGCTTGGTAACTTCTCCATCGGTGATTACTTTAAAGAAGAAGCGATCCTGTGGGCTTGGGAATTCCTCACAAGCGAAAAATGGATTGGATTTGAACCGGCAAAACTATCTGTCACTATCCACCCGGAGGATGATGAAGCATTCGACATCTGGAACAAAAAAGTGGGCATCCCTGAGGAAAGAATCATTCGCCTTGAAGAAAACTTCTGGGATATAGGTGAAGGTCCAAGCGGGCCTAACACGGAAATTTTCTATGATAGAGGGCCTGAGTACGGTGATGACCCGAGTGACCCGGAATTATACCCAGGCGGAGAAAACGAACGTTATCTTGAAGTGTGGAACCTTGTGTTTTCACAATACAATCATAATCCTGACGGCTCATACACACCGCTTCCGAAGAAGAACATCGATACAGGGATGGGTCTTGAACGTATGGCATCTGTTGTGCAGAATGTGCCGACGAACTTTGACACAGACCTTTTCATGCCGATCATCCAGGCCACTGAAACAATTTCCGGCGCAAAATATGGCGCGGACAAAGAAAGCGATACGGCATTCAAAGTCATTGCCGACCATATCCGTACGGTTACGTTTGCGGTTGGCGACGGGGCATTGCCTTCCAATGAAGGACGCGGCTATGTGCTTAGGAGATTGCTTCGCCGTGCTGTCCGCTACGCTAAACATATCGGCATCCATACGCCATTCATGTATAACCTGGTGCCGGTAGTCGGGGAAATCATGAAAGACTTCTATCCAGAAGTGTTGGAGAAGAAAGACTTCATCTCCAAAGTGGTTAAAAATGAAGAAGAGCGGTTCCATGAAACATTGAATGACGGCTTGCGCATCCTGTCGGAAGTGATTAAGAAAGAGAAGGCAGTCGGAAGCGATACGATTTCCGGAAAAGATATTTTCCGTATGTACGACACATATGGATTCCCGGTCGAATTGACGGAGGAATATGCAGAAGAAGAGGGCATGAAAGTCGACCATGAAGGCTTTGAGAAAGAGATGGAAGCCCAACGTGAACGTGCGCGTGCAGCCCGTCAAGAAGTGGACTCCATGCAGGTCCAAGGCGGTGTCCTCGGTGACATTAAGGATGAGAGTACATTCGTTGGCTACACGGACCTTGAGGTCGATACGAAGGTGATCGCCATTGTGAAAAACGGTGAGAAAGTAGGCTCCGCTTCAGCTGGGGAAGAGGTACAGGTGATCCTGTCCCAAACGCCTTTCTATGCAGAAAGCGGCGGACAAATTGCCGATAAAGGAATATTGGCGTCAGAAGATGTCAAAGCTGTAGTATCGGATGTTCAGAAAGCGCCGAACGGGCAAAATCTTCACAGGGTGACGATAGAATCAGGCATCCTTACAGAAGGTGCAGAGGTGGATGCGGCCGTTGACCGCGATAACAGAAGCCATATCACTAAGAACCACACTGCCACACACTTGCTTCATCAGGCATTGAAAGATGTGTTGGGAACACATGTCAATCAGGCCGGTTCTCTTGTTGAAAAAGACCGCCTGCGCTTTGACTTCTCGCACTTCGGCCAAGTGAAGCCGGAGGAGCTGGAACAAATTGAGCAAATCGTCAATGAGAAAATATGGGAAAGTATTCCGGTCGTGATCGAGAACAAAAACATCGCAGATGCAAAAGCGATGGGCGCCATGGCATTATTCGGCGAGAAATACGGCGACATCGTCCGGGTCGTACAAGTGTCAGATTACAGCATTGAGCTATGCGGCGGTTGCCATGTCGAAAACACAGCCACAATCGGTTTGTTCAAGATAGTATCTGAAAGCGGAATCGGGGCCGGAACGAGACGTATTGAAGCGGTGACCGGGGCAGCGGCATACCAATTGCTTAATGACCAATTGAATTTGTTGAAAGAAGCTGCATCTTCGCTGAAAGCGAACCTTAAGGATGTGCCTTCCCGTGTTGAGTCCATGCTTGGGGAAATGAAAGAACTGAATCGTGAAAACGAATCGCTTAAAACCAAGCTCGGAAACATTGAGGCCGGTAACCTGATTTCTTCAGTCAAGGAAATCAATGGGGTTAAAGTGCTTTCCGCAAAAGTCCAGGCTTCTGATATGAATAACTTGCGTACGATGGCAGACGAACTGAAAAACAAATTGGAGTCAGGCATCATTGTTTTGGCGGCTATCCAAGGCGAGAAGGTCAATATCATCGCGGCTGTCACTGCCGATCTGATTCCACAAGGGTACCATGCCGGCAAGCTGATCAAGGAAGTGGCGACACGTTGCGGCGGAGGAGGCGGCGGACGTCCGGACATGGCACAAGCCGGAGGAAAAGACCCGTCAAAAGTCGAGGCTGCACTAGAATTTGTGGAAGAGTGGGTTAAATCAATTTAACTTGGCCTTTTATTGGTGTACAATAGGATAATAATCGAGGGTCCTTGTAAGAGAAAGAACTCAAGAAAAGCGAGGTGTGAAAATGAGTTCATTTGATAAAACAATGAAATTCCATTTTCAAGAAGAACCATTCGAGAGAGATGTTCACGAGGTTTTGATGCAGGTATACAGCGCCCTGCAGGAAAAAGGATATAATCCCATCAATCAGATTGTCGGTTACTTGCTTTCCGGGGATCCTGCTTATATCCCGCGGCACCAAGATGCGAGGAACATGATTCGGAAGCTTGAGCGGGATGAGATTATTGAAGAGCTTGTCAAATCATATTTAAAACACAATCAAAATCGTGGTGACATGTAAATGCGCAGTATGGGACTTGATGTCGGCTCCAAAACAATGGGGGTCAGCATCAGTGATGTGATGGGATGGACAGCCCAGCCCATCGAAACAATCAAAATCAATGAGCTTACTGAAGACTACGGCTACAAAAGGCTCAAAGAACTGATTAAAGAATATGAAGTATCAAAAGTTGTTGTCGGCTTGCCGAAGAACATGAACGGAACGGAAGGCCCGCGGGCGGAACTGAGCCGTAAATTCGCTGCCAACATCGAAAAGAAATTCAAGGTACAGGTTATTCTTTGGGATGAACGGCTAACGACCATGGCGGCGGAACGTGTATTGCTCGAAGCTGATGTGAGCAGAAGCAAGCGCAAAAAAGTCATTGATAAGATGGCAGCCGTCATGATCTTGCAAGGCTATCTAGATAGCCAAAATAAATAATAGAGGTGTATAAAAATGAATGAACAACAAATTACAATTGTAGATGAGCATGGTAACGAGCAGCTTTGCGAAATCCTGTTCTTCTTCCATTCAGACGAATTCGATAAGGACTATGTATTATACTACCCGATCGGAGAAGAAGATGAAAATGGTGAGATTATCGTCCATGCTTCATCATTTGTACCGGGCGAAGACGGCAATGAAGGGGAACTTAGCCCAATCGAAACCGATGAGGAATGGGATGTAGTAGAAGAAATGTACAACACATTCGTCGAGGAGCAAGATGACGAAGAATAAAAGATAAAGAAGTTCCGCCTCCGAGCGGAACTTTTTTATCCCCAAATAGCGGCATTTTTTTATCCATAGCGGAAATAATCGTCGATATTTGTGTAATATTATAGGGCTTTTATGTATAATGTTCGGTGTAGCGTGTGTGCGGAACAGTAAAACCATTTCTCCGCAAATCATGAGGGGGATAAGGAATGGATAAGCAGTCCAAAAAAGAAATGATGTTACAGAAATTGAAGGAGAGGCAAAGTGAAGCGAAGACAGTCCGGAAGATTGTACTTATAGCGGCTTCTGTATTGGCAGTCCTGATATTATCGATGGCAGTTGGAGGCTACTTCTATATTAGCTCTGCGCTTAAGCCGGTCGATGCCGGAAAAAAGGAAATCAAGGAAATCGAAATACCGATGGGGTCTTCAACCACAACCATTGCCAACATACTTGAAGAGAATGAGATCATAAAGAATGCCAAGGTATTCAGATATTACATCAAGTTTAAGAATGAAGCCGATTTCCAGGCCGGCACATACAAGCTTTCGCAATCGATGACTACGGATGAGATTGTGCAGACCATCCAGTCAGGAAAGCTTATGCAGAATGCGGTTATTAGAATGACTGTGCCGGAAGGGAAACAGCTGACGGAAATTGCCGGCATCATAGCGGATAAGACCGGAAGAAAAGCAGACGAAGTATTTAAGCAAATGAACAGCGAGGCTTTTGTCGATGAAATGATGAAGGCGTTTCCTAATCTATTGACGGATAGAATTCTGGACGAAAATGTGAAATACCCGCTAGAAGGGTATCTGTACCCTGCAACTTACGATTTCTATGTGGAGAACCCTTCACTGGAATCGATTGTGACGGATATGATTAAGCAGACAGAACAGGTGCTGTCTGAATATCAGGATGCCATGGCTGAGCAGGAAATGGATGCCCATACGTTATTGACTATGGCTTCCATGATTGAAGAAGAGGCGACTTCAAAGACTGACCGCGGGAAAATTGCTTCCGTTTTTTATAACCGTCTGGATGTTGATATGCGATTGCAGACAGACCCGACTGTATTGTATGCCCTTGGCGAACATAAGGATCGAACTTTATATGAGGATCTTAAGGTGGACGATCCTTATAATACGTACCGCAATCACGGCATACCGCCGGGACCGATTGCCAATGCCGGCAAGTCTTCGATCGAAGCGGCCCTGAATCCGGATGATACCAGCTATCTTTATTTCCTGGCGAATTCCGAGGGAGAAGTGTTCTACTCCAAAACGTTGGAAGAACACAATAAGCTGAAAGCCGAGCATATCACAAAAAAAGATGACTAAGTAAACAAGATTCATAAAAGAGTATTTCCCTTTCTATACAGGATTATGGTACAATAGTTTAAGTTTGTTTTGGGGTATCGATACCTCTAACAGACAGAACCGCCTGAAAGCGGGAAATATACTTTTTTTCTCGGCGACCGCCGAGTTTTTTCTTGCGCTGTGATGCTTTGTTACGTTTGCGTAAGTGTGATACTGAAGGGAATATTAATTTCTTTTATAGATAGGCAGGGAAAGCGATCATGAACCAGATGTTGCATGATTATCTTATCGAATTGATTCCGGATCGTTCGCAGTTATGCATGGAGATGGAAGAGTATGCGAACGCCAATGAAGTGCCGATCATGGATAGGATCGGGATGGAGGCGCTCCTGCAGATATTACGGATACATGCTCCTAAGTCAATACTTGAAATCGGGGCGGCCATTGGTTACTCTGCAATCCGGATGACAGAAGCGCTCCCGGACACGACGGTTGTTACGATGGAACGGGATGAAAAACGCATTGAGGACGCCCGTCAGTATATTAAGCAAGCCGCGAAACAAGACAGAATCCTCCTTCTTGAAGGAGACGCTTTGGAATTAGGAACAGAAGCGGAGAAACATGGCCCTTATGATGTCATCTTTATAGATGCGGCAAAAGGACAATATACCCGGTTCTTTGAAATATACGAAAAGATGTTGGCACCGAATGGGATTATCATTTCAGATAATGTTTTGTTCAAAGAAGAGGTATGCTGGCCTGAAGAGGAATTCAAAAGCCGCAGAAGGCGAGCACTTGTCAGGAAAATTAAAAATTACAATGCATGGCTGATGAAAAACCAGTCCTATCATACCGCTATTCTGCCGGTAGGTGATGGGATGGCCATATCAAAGAAAAAAGAAGAACAATGAGGTGAACAGAATGAAACGTCCTGAATTATTAGTGACACCAACATCTGTGACTGACATATTGCCGCTGGTTGAAGCAGGCGCGGATGCATTTGTTGTAGGAGAGCAACGGTATGGTCTTCGCCTCGCTGGCGAGTTCACACGCAGCGATGTAGAATCTGCCATCCAAATTGCCCATCAGAGCGGCAAGAAGGTGTATGTTGCGATGAATGCCATTTTTCATAATGACCTTGTGGAAGAACTGGCCGATTATATTAAATTTGTTGATGAAGCAGGCGCGGATGCCATCATCTTTGGTGATCCGGCCGTATTGATGACCGCTAGAGAAGTAGCTCCTGATATGCCATTGCATTGGAATACGGAAACGACAGCGACCAACTGGTTCACATGCAATTATTGGGGAGAAAAAGGTGCAAAGAGAGCGGTGCTTGCACGGGAAATCAATATGGATGCGATTATGGAGATGACAGAGCATGCCAAAGTGGAATTGGAAGTCCAAGTACACGGGATGACGTGCATGTTCCAATCTAGGCGTTCACTGATCGGCAACTACTTCGAATATCAGGGCAAGGCGCTTGAGGTGGAGAACCGCCAAGACAATAAAGACATGTTCCTTCATGATCCGGAGCGCGACAGTAAATACCCTATTTTTGAAGATTTCAATGGGACTCATATCATGAGCCCGAATGACATTTGCATCATAGATGAGCTGCAGGATATGATAGAGGCTGGTGTTGACAGCTTTAAGATTGACGGAATCCTGAAAGACCGCGCTTACTTAGTCGGGATAACAAGACTTTACAGACAGGCAATTGATGCGTGTGCAGAAGATGCAGACAAGTATGAGGAAATCAAAGAAGGTCTTCTAGAAGAAGCGGAGAAGCTACAGCCGGAGAACAGGCAGCTGGATACAGGTTTCTTCTTTAAAGAAACAGTCTATTGATTCCTTGCTGTGTGAGCATAATCGATAAATCGAAATGGAGGAATAGCCTTGAAAGCTATTACTGATAAAATTTCAAAAATAATTGACGGAAAACGCGTGATCGTGAAAAAACCTGAATTGCTGGCGCCTGCCGGCAATCTGGAAAAATTGAAAATAGCTGTCCGATATGGCGCGGATGCCGTATATATCGGAGGACAAGAATACGGGTTACGTTCGAATGCAGGGAACTTTACGTTTGAGGAAATGAGAGAAGGCGTGGAGTTTGCGAAAGAATATGGCGCCAAGATCTATGTGACGACCAATATTTATGCCCATAATGAAAATATGGATGGCCTTGAGGAATATTTGGCAGGGCTTCAAGAAGTAGGGGTGGCCGGGATCATCGTTGCCGATCCGCTGATCATTGAGACTTGCCGTCGGGTTGCACCTAATGTCGAGGTGCATTTGAGCACTCAGCAGTCCCTCTCCAATTGGAAAGCCGTCGAATTCTGGAAGGAAGCCGGGATGCACCGTGTCGTTCTTGCCAGGGAAGCAAGCGCCGAGGATATCCGTGAGATGAAAGAGAAGATCGATATCGAAATCGAGACTTTCATCCATGGTGCCATGTGTATTGCTTATTCTGGAAGATGTACACTTTCCAACCATATGACCGCCCGCGATTCCAACCGTGGAGGCTGCTGCCAATCTTGCCGTTGGGATTATGGGTTGTTCAAGCAGACGGAAGAAGGGGAAAAACCTTTGTTCTCTGAAGGTGATGCTCCGTTTGCTATGAGCCCTAAAGATCTGAAATTGGTCGAATCCATCCCACGTATGATTGAGTTGGGGATCGATAGCCTAAAGATCGAAGGCCGAATGAAGTCCATTCACTACGTGGCTACAGTAGTAAGTGTTTACCGAAAAGTGATCGATGCTTACTGCGCGGATCCTGAAAACTTCCGGATCAAGCAGGAATGGCTGGACGAATTGGATAAATGCGCAAACAGGGATACTGCTCCTGCATTCTTTGAGGGAATCCCAGGGTATAAGGAGCAAATGTTTGGGAACCATAGCAAAAAGACGACGTTCGACTTCGTCGGCATGGTGCTTGATTACGACAAAGAGACAGAAATGGTGACGTTACAGCAAAGAAACTATTTCAAACCGGGTGATGAGGTTGAATTCTTTGGACCGGATATTGATAACTTCACATATACAATCGAAAAAATCTGGGATGAAGAAGGCAATGAATTGGATGCGGCTCGCCATCCTCTTCAAATTGTGAAGTTTAAAATGGATGTGCCTGTATCCCCCTTCAACATGATGCGAAAGGAGCAATAACTACATGAAGAAAAAACCTATCGTCATAGGAGTTGCAGGAGGATCTGGCTCTGGAAAGACAAGTGTAACGAGAGCCATCATCGATAGTTTTACAGGCCATTCTGTTATGATGCTCGAACAGGATTTTTACTATAAGGACCAAAGTCATCTCCCCTTTGAAGAAAGATTAAAGACAAACTACGACCATCCGCTGGCATTCGATAACGATTTGCTGCTTGAGCACATCCAAAAGTTATTGAATTACGAGAGTATCGAAAAACCAGTGTACGATTATGCTTTGCATACACGTTCATCCGAAGTAATCAAAGTGGAGCCGAAAGATGTCATTATTCTGGAAGGGATTCTTATTCTTGAGGATGAAAGACTGCGAGATGTAATGGATATGAAGCTATTTGTGGACACAGATGCGGATATCCGCATCATCCGGCGGATGCTTCGTGACATTAAGGAACGAGGACGTACCATTGAATCTGTGATCGATCAATATGTTACCGTTGTGCGTCCAATGCATAATCAATTTATTGAACCGACGAAGAGGTATGCGGATATCATCATTCCTGAAGGCGGGCAGAACCATGTCGCGATTGACCTGATGGTTACCAAAATAAAAACAATCCTTGAACAAAATACAGTTTTGTAATAACATGACATATAGAATATATATTTAATGATCCCTTGATTCAGGCTTCGGCCGACTCAAAGTTCTAAAAATGCGCGCCCTTTTTAAGGACGCGCAATTATGTATTTTTTACATAATTTTACACAAAAATGTGAGCGGTTTGCTCTCGTGGAATTCAGAAGGAGTGAAATATCTTGCCAAACGAAAAACAATTTCCTATGACAAAAGAAGGAAAGCAGAAGCTTGAAAATGAATTAGAACATTTGAAATCCGTTAAACGGAAAGAAGTAGTGGAACGTATCAAGATTGCCCGCAGCTTCGGTGATTTGTCCGAGAACTCTGAATACGACTCTGCGAAGGAAGAGCAAGCTTTCGTGGAAGGACGTATCACGACTATAGAAAACATGATCAGAAATGCTAAAATCATCGAGGAAGACGAATTGGCGAACGATGTGGTTTCTCTAGGGAAAACGGTTACATTCATCGAACTTCCGAATGGGGATGAAGAAACATATTCAATCGTAGGAAGCGCGGAAGCAGATCCATTTGAAGGAAAGATTTCAAACGACTCACCGATTGCCCGCAGCCTTATCGGTAAAAAAACAGGGGATGAAGTAGTTGTGCAGACACCTGGCGGAGAAATGAACGTACGTATTACCTCCATTAAATAATCCACTCTATATATGTTTCAGAAACGGCCACCTCGTCAACAATGAAGACGAGGTGTTTTTTATGCATAAAAAGAAGCGCACAAAGCTTTTGGCTGCCTTGTTTCTTTGTATCTATACGGTTTTGGCTGGCAGGCTTGCACAGATTCAGCTTGTGAGCCCGGAATCGTTTTCGAAACATAATGTCAATTTGATGCAAGCTAGCGTCAACCAACGAATACAGACCATTCTTTTGGATGATGGGCGCGGGAAATTTTATGATCGTGATGGCAAGCCGATTAACTATGTCGAGGTGCCTACCTTATTGCTGTTCCCTTTTCTGAAGAAAATGCAATGGCCGGTTGCAGAGCTGGCGGCCATCATCAATCAGCCGGCTGCTGAATTGGAGCTGGCGGTCAGCCGGGCGGACAACCCATTTCCCTACATGAAGGATGGTGAGCCGATCCGCCTGACGGAAAAACAAATGGACCGTGTGAATGAATTGAATATACCTGGTGTGTACGCAGCAACTCGTCTGTTTCCGATGAAGGAAAAAATGGCAGAACAATTACTGGGTGGACTGACGAGCGCGGATGTGAATGAAGAAAAACATATAAAGGAACTACAGAAGTACTCGCCCGAGCTTCAAGTTGGAGATAAGGGGCTACAGGAGCAGTTTGATGACTTTTTGCTCAGTATTGGGGAAACAAGGCTCGTATATCATGTGGACGGAATCGGAGGTCCCTTATTCGGGATTGATGTCAAATATACATCGCCAGGGAATTCGCTGTATCCTGTCAAAGTCATAACAACATTGGATATGGAGCTGCAGCAACTGGCAGAGAAAATTCTTGATGGATACAAAATAAAGCAAGGCGGCTTGCTTTTGCTTGATATAGAAAGCAGTGAATTGCGCGCGGTGGCATCAAGGCCAAAAGTGAATGCCGCCAATCCCAATGAAGGCAAGGGGAGCAAGAATCTGATGTTTACCCAAGCAACACTGGGGTCGGTCTTTAAGACGGTCGTGGCAGCTGCTGCCATCGAGGAGCAGCTGGTAGGGAAACAATCTGTGTTTAATTGCGATCTGAAGTTAGACGGGTCTATAGAAACTCTACAAGAGAAAAAGATGGGTTATTTGCGCCTGGGCGATAGTTTTGCGAGAAGCTGCAACCGTACATTCGGTGAATTGGCGAAATCATTGGCTCATAAGAATAAGGATATGCTGGAAAAATATGCGGAGATGCTTCAGCTGATAGGGGAATCGGGCTGGAGAGGGCCGTTGTACCATGATGAATTTAACCAGTTGTATGGTGAAGAAAACGGGCAGATTTGGCTAAAAGAAGAATATAAGCAGGATGACCGGCTTGTCATGCAAACAGGCATCGGTCAGCAGGATGTTCAGGCAACGCCGTTAGCTGTGGCGAATATGATGGCGACCATTGCGAGGAACGGCGAGAGGAGAATGGTAAGGGCAGTCACGAAAGTAGAATATGCCAATGGGACCACAGCGGCGGCCTTCAAAGCTTCCAATGTCAAAGGGGAATCGATTGAACCGGGGACAGCCGTCGAGCTGCAAAGGCTTCTGAGGGGTGTGGTCGAAAATCAGCATGGCACGGCGCATTCCTTGGCAGATTTGCCGGTGACTGTCGCCGGAAAGACGGGCACCGCCCAGACAAACAAAGAAGCTCGACGAATGAATAAATGGTTTGCTGGATACTTTCCGGCTGACAAACCGAAATATGCGATTGTTGTTGTGAATCTACAGGCTGAAAACAGTGATACCGGTGCACTCGGTCCAGTAAAGGAATATATTTCTCAATTGTCCAAGATGGAAAAATAAGAAAAAGTATGTTTTAATAATAGAATCAATTCCAACTATGGTTCTCGGCCATGTGCCGGAACAGAGAAATGATACAGGGGTGAATCAAATGAGAGACAACAGACCTTCAAAAATAGGATCGAGAAAAGCTACAGCAGGCAAAAAAAGAAAAGCAAATATGCTATATAATATATTGCTCGGGGCCGTCATCATAGCAATCATAATCGTCGGTTCAATCATTTTCCTGAACAATGACAATTCAGAAGACATCGCCCAGGAAGAGACTGCAGGCGAGCAGCAGGAGACAGCAGAAACGACGACAGAGGAAAAAGACGATGCCAAAGATACTGATGAAGAGAAAGAAACTGATTCAGCAGTTGAAGAGACATCCGATGATGAACAAGTAACGGACGAAGAAGCTCAAGAAGAAGGAAATGAAGAACAGGAAGCAGACACGGAATCGGAAACGGAAGAAGAATCAGCCGGCAATCTGACCGAAGTGGAAACAGACTCTTCGGAGGCGACGAAGGCTTATGTCAATGAAAATTGGAAACCGGTCGGGACGCAGCAGACCGGTGAACATACAGCCAATTATTCAAAAGGATCCACCGATTGGAAAGAGATGGAAAAGGCGTTGGCGTATGGAGCGGGAATTGACCAAAGCAATATGACTGTTCTGTGGCTTGGAAATGGCGGTTCGCCAAATGATGCGGTCGGAACTGTGAGTGATAAAGGAAGCAACACAAAGTATCGGGTACACATTCAATTCATCGACGGGCAAGGCTGGAAACCGGTCAAATTGGAAAAACTTAATTAATGAAAATGAAATAAGAAAGCATAGATCAGTTGTGATCTATGCTTTCTTATTTTTGAAGTGGACTACTGCGCTATAATAGGGCCTGCCATCTTCACCGATATGCATCTGGTGGCTGACCGAGTGAACGGAGAGCAGGATTGTCTTATTAATATCTATTTGTTTTTGGATCTTCTGTTCCAGATCTTTTAGATTTGTGGACTCAAAAAATTCAATCTTATCTTCAATCATCTCAAAGGAAAATTCCATTTATTTACCTCCTTCAGAACGTTTTTGATTCATTATACCATAAAAAATAATTTCCAATTTTTGTGTACTTTCATTTAATTCTTAGTATAATGATAAGAAAATAAGGAATTAAAGGATGATTTATATGGGAAGAGAATTTTTGCCGATTTTTGCCGATTGGGCTTCTAGATATGATAAGACGGTCTCTGGGGGTGATGTTGAATATGCCGAAGTGTTCCGTAACTATGAAAGTATTTTGGAGGAGGTTGCCCATTTATCTTCAGGGCATGTACTTGAGTTTGGGGCAGGCACCGGTAATCTAACGGAGCGTTTATTGTTGAAGGGCAGGAGAGTCACTGCCATCGAACCTTCCGTTCAAATGATGGAAATTGCCATGAAAAAATTAAGCAGCAATCATTTAGATATGCTAGAAGGTGATTTTCTTGAATTTCCGACAGCTCATGAGGTCGATACTATTGTAAGTACTTATGCATTCCACCATCTGACGGATCAAGAAAAAGAGAAGGCCATCCAAGCTTATGGAAACCTATTGCCGATCGGTGGTAAAATAGTGTTTGCCGATACTATGTTTGAGAGTGAAGAAACATTTCTGAAAACAGTTGAAGATGCCGAAAAACTGGGGTATCATACATTAGCTGAAGATTTGCGGACGGAGTATTATCCTCTTATGGAGGATATGGAAGCAATGTTCACAAAAAATGGCTTCGATGTACAGTTTAAGCGTTGTAACCATTTCGCTTGGATAGTGGAAGCGATCAAAACGATAAAAGGAGCAAAAACATGAAGATAGCAATAATCGGAGCAATGGAAGAAGAAGTGGAAATCCTTAGAGGGGTCATGCAAGATATTTCTCAAGAAATAATAGCGGGCTGCGAGTATAATATCGGGACGCTAGAAGGAGCAAATGTAATTCTGCTGAAGTCCGGAATCGGAAAGGTGAATGCGGCAATGTCCACAGCAGTGCTGTTGGAGAAGTTCAACCCGGATGTCATCATCAATACTGGATCAGCCGGAGGTTCGGCGTCGGAACTGCAAGTGGGGGATATTGTGCTATCCACTGAAGTGGTCCACCATGATGTCGATGTAACGGCTTTCGGTTATGCATACGGACAAGTACCGAAAATGCCTCCTACGTTCAAGGCCGACGGACGATTGATTGAGATAGCTGAAGAAGCGATTGCGGAGGTAGCGACTGTCGGAGTAGGAAAGGGCTTGATTGCAACAGGGGATTCCTTCATGAATGACCCTGAGCGTGTGAAAGATGTCCAAAGCCGCTTCCCGGGTCTGCAGGCCACTGAAATGGAAGCAGCAGCAATTGCACAAGTGGCTTATCAATTTAATGTGCCATTTGTAGTTATTCGTGCACTATCGGATATAGCAGGCAAAGAATCCAATGTTTCCTTCAATCAATTTCTTGAGACTGCGGCAGTCAACTCTTCACAGATGGTCATCAATATGGTGAGGAAATTGATCAATTAATAGACAATTTATCCGGCAGAAGTGCTATGCAATAGCTTCTGCCTTTTTTATTAGGAAAAAACATATTTATCCAATAGTTACCAATCACAAATCCCATTTTTTATGTTACATTACGTAAATAGAACAGGGGAAAGGTGATGGATATGAAAAAACAACAGAGCTGCAATGTAGTTCGCGAGAAAATGGAAGATTATAAACGTTATGCCTTCATTTTGCTTTGCTTAAGTGTTTTCACTTACATCGGGTCAGTGATTTCGATGGTGGAATTAACCGACAGGTCGGGAATCATGATGGGCTTCTCCGCCGTTTTGCTGGCTGGGGCGGCGTTATTTTTCTTTTTGTCGTTGACCTATATGAAGAAAGCAGAAGAAGAAGATATCGGCTTATAATAGATGGAGGCAATTGGCTAGTATAAGATTAAAGATTGCGCTATAACTTAATTGGACTGTCTGCACATAATCTGGAAGGATTATGTCTTTTTTTCTTTTTTGAGAAAAATAGGCAAAAACAGGTTTACAAATCGCTTCTAAGTGGATATACTTACCATATACTATTACACGAAAAGGAGGTCGAAGAGGATGAAAACAATGAAAATGGATTCCAAGTTGCTCGTTAACATTCACTTGCTAACTGAATATGCACACATTCGACCGAACCGGTGTAATGGGTTTTTCTCTTTTTAATTAAAAACCATTTAGCCGCAGGGAGAATGCTGGATCCTGTGGCTTTTTATATGAAAAGGGCTTGAATTATTCTGTCAGACTGCCCTTTAATAGAAACTGGCCGCAGGAACCTGAATTCCTGCGGCTTTTTCTATTAAAGGAGGTGATTGTATGACTTTAAATCTTTTGTTTTTTACCCTGACAGTAAAATGGAATAAGCCGAGCGCTGGAGATTGCTCAAAACAAGAGCGATTAAGGGAAATGCACGAACGAAATGTCGTCAAGATGCTTGAACACAGAAAAATGTGGTAAGATTCATTAAAAAACTGGGAAGGGTGGAGTTGTAATATGATTAGAATGAAATTTCGCAAGTTGGCCGCAAAAAAATGGATTCAGGAAGACACCGGCTAACGAAAGTGGTTGCTGGTTCCTAAAATGTTCAAATTATCGGTATTTTTTGCAAAAAAAGCTGTGATACAATATCCGTGATAAAAGTAACAGGGGGCAACCATTATGTTCATGAGTGTGACGGCGTTGATTATCACAAGTGTTATTGGAATTATTATCGCTTCCGAAGTAAGTGTTGATGAAGCATAGAGAAAATCCCTGCAGGGAGTATAAATAATTTTGTGTAATTGGCAATTAGGCTAGCTATATAGAAAGGC
>JBJFHG010000031.1:0-38920 GCA_051893455.1 Bacillus sp. (in: firmicutes) | reverse complement strand
TAGTCTTAGTTTACAACCCCTTATTTTTCCTGTCCAACTTAGTGTAGCCTATCCACTACGAGGTCACCTCATTTTGAGGTTAGAAGGTAACCTCTTTTTTAAAATCAAAGAGATTTTAGATAAATACATTCACTAATATTAAGCCATTCTCTTTCGAGATACCCGCAGGTATAAAAACACATCTAAAACATCTATAAAAGCAGAGCAATTCGCACCCGAATTCGCTCTGTATTTTTGTTGATATTAAAAGATTTTTTCATTTCACAGTCTCGAAAATCAAGTTACCTGTTGATGAAGTTTGGGAGTTCATGAGTAGGAGTAATGATATTTAAATTTGGCTCTTTTTGTAAACATTGTTGCTAATGGCTAAAAAAGAGAGACAGTTTTGACTGTCTCCTTGTTCCACTAACGCCCCAGTTTGTTTAAGTGTATTTATTCACGTACTTAGCATTGTTCTCGTTTTTTAAGAAGGCTCTGTTGTATTTCATTATTGATTTTTCATAAATAATATAGGGAAACTCCACATAATTGAAAGTTTCCCTATATTAGAACTGGATTGTTTTTTTAGGTGGTATCTCTGTAACTTCTACTAATCTTGCAACACTTTTTCCTTTATTAAATCTCACTTTATTTAGCCAATAAATAAAAGCATCTGTACGATAAGAAACACCATAGGTAATATTTCCTTCTTCATCTTCTTCAAAAACTTCCCAATAAGGATGATTGTTTTCTCTGTTATATAACCATTTAAAAAAATCCTTTTGTAATTGATTAATATTTCTTCCTACTTTTGCAGGACAAACCATATACTCTATATCATCTTCATATTCAAACCTGACTTTAATAATCACAATAAAAACCTCTATTTATAATTTTATTTCTTGTATTGTAATTATTATAACAACCTTATTCCACTAACCTGCCACGTTTGTTCAATAAACCGCTTCAATTCAATCGTACCATAAAATGGATAATGATTACCCTATTTAGCTTAAACAACAATCTATGCGAAAACAGCCTTAAATTTAAACTAAACTGCCGTAAGAAAAAAGAATGGTAGTATGTAATTTAATTCTTACATTGAAAAATAAAAACCAGTGGATATTTAAAATTCACTGGTTTTTATTTTGGATAAGAAAACAACAAAACTAACTTAGAAACTTGATTTTTGCTCACAAAATAATATTAATTTACATGCTTTTCTCTTACTTCATCATGCTTTTAAACTGCTCTTTTGCTCACATTTTTGCTCACAAACTACCCACAAAACGTTTTTAAAATGCCGTTTCATTCTATCCGACTCTTCTGCACAATCAAATCCACAACTTTATGCAATTCCTCAGGCTTATGAAACTCAATCGGCGAGACGTTCTTATCGAAAACCACCGTATCAGCCTCAACTAAGGCGACGTAACGACCATTCACTTTGGCGAGATGGATGTTGTCGCCAAAATCGGACAGGAAGCCCTTGATTTCAGTGTCGCCAAGTTTCATTTTTAGGTGGGCGTCCGGTGTGTGCTCGACGATATGGGCAGCCGCCTCGATGACCTGATGGCTATCCAGTCGCTCCTGTATCTCACGCTTATCGCTGACAGACCATATTTCCATTTCCTGCTCGAATTGCTTGAATTCTTCGCTTTCGTCCTCCAATGATTCCAGAATTGACTCTGTAACCATTTCTGCCACTTGTGCTTTGAGAACTTCCGGCATCGGTTCATTGTAATCGACGTATTTTAGGAAATCTTCAAAATAACGTGCATGTGAAGCTTGATGGATTTTTAGTTCACCTTCTTCGACCATGCCTTCTTCGGGCATGTGCGGGTACATAATGCTTTTCATGTTTTTCGTAGTGATGGCCATTTCGACGTTACGGATCAACGTTTTTTCGTCTGATATCGAAGCGACTTTCGGCTCGAAGTCACATTTCAATATGAAAAGGAAAGGCTCATCAAAGTATTTGTTCAGCTTGGCTGCCGCCACGATAAAGACCCCTCCGCGTACAGAGCTAGTGTCCGTGTATAGCTGGGCGAACTTCTCTGCGGATTCATTAAATTGCTCTTTCGATTCCGCGAATGCTGCTTTGTTGAAGAGCACAAAGTTCGGATTTGATGCTAGTTCATGTCCTTCCTCCACAACAAAATAGCCAAGCTTTGTCGGGGCACTGTCCGCCTTTGGATGCTTGTCGACCTTCCTTTTCGCAATTTTTTTCAATTCGCCGCTTAGGAAGTCATTCAGCGGGCTTTGCTCATATACTTCCTTATCCATTGTCTGGTAATGCTTGATCAGTTTATTGCTGTCGTCCCCATCCACATTAATGACGTAGAAGGAGAGATATAAAACGTCAAAATCCATATATTTCACCTGTCTTTTGTAAGTTACTATATGAAGTATGGTATAAAGAAAACAGTTCGTCAACGCCGAATTATGGATAGAGCTTGATGTCAAGTGAAGTGGGGATGCATACTGTCTGATCGTATGTAAATACATAAAGATATGTGTTGAATGCGGGATTTGGGGGAAATAGTTAGATATAGATCAAACAGGAGGGCATTATGATCAAGATACCTGATGAGTTAGTGGAATCATGCAAGGTGAGGATGGGTGACCGTCCAGTTGAGGGATTTGTGTATGGATCCGGACCTAAAAACCCTAAGTTGATGCTCGTAGGCGAAGCCCCAGGGGAAACAGAGATCGGCAATGGCATTCCGTTCAGCGGACGCGCCGGGCAAGAATTGATGAAATTTCTCGAAGGTCTCGGCTTGGCGCGTGAGGATGTCTATATCACGAGCGCCGTCCGGAGCCGCCCCTATATATTCAGAAACAAAAAGCATAGGGACGGAACAGTCGAGCGGAGGAAGTACAATCGTCCGCCTACGGCTGCCGAAATAAAAGCACATGCTCCAATCATCGATTACGAAATAGAACATGTGGAAGCACCCATTATCATAACGCTCGGCAATGTCGGCCTGAAACGATTGGCAGGGGCACATTTTAAGGTGACGAAAGACCATGGGCAATTTCTGAGGATGCCTGTCCGGCATTTAGTTGATGGCACGTACCTGCCTACGAAGGAAGAATATCTCTTATTCCCGACTTTCCATCCAGCTTCCATATTTTATAATCCCAGTTTGCGTGATTTGATAGCGGAAGATCAGAGGAAATTACGGGGATGGCTGCAGAAACAAAACCAATTGTCAAAATGAAGGAATATTTGTCGATTTGGCGAATAGAGTAAAAAGAAAACTTTAGGACAGGGGGCGCAGAGATGACTTTTAAGACAGCGGATCTATGCGATGAGTACAGTGAAGATCTGGATATTTGTGAACTTGATTTCAAATCTTACGGGAAAAGGAAACAATTCTGTGGGCCCATTTCGACTGTAAGGGTCTATGAAGACAATGTGTTGGTGAAGGAAGCCCTTCAGTCGGTTCCTGCCGGGCATGTGCTGGTCGTCGATGGAGGAGGCTCCAGAAAGCGGGCATTGATGGGGGATATGCTTGCTGAGATTGCTGTGAGAAGACAGCTGGCCGGCGTCATCATTAATGGTTGTATCCGCGATAGCGCTGATATGGCTGAAATGGATATCGGAGTTTTGGCGATCGGGACAGTTCCCTTGAAGAGCATAAAGCAGGGAAAAGGGGAAAAGGACATCGCCCTGTATTTCGGTGGAGTTAATTGGCAGCCCGGCGACTATGCTTACTGTGATGAAGATGGAATTGTGCTATCTAAACGCCAATTGCAGAATGAGCACTGATCACTAATAAGGCGGCTTTCCGTGTGAGAGCTGCCTTTTTTGATTTGCACTTTACAAACTGTAGTACAAGAAAACAAGAAATAGAGAGTGATATGCTATACAATAAGAGAGAGTACAAATGAGAAGGTGAGAGTATGGATTATGTGAAAATGTTGCGTGACGCGCTAGGCCCGCGTCCGATCAATCTGACGGGTGCGGTTGTGGCCGTGTTCGATGAGAAGAACCGTATCTTGCTCCAAAAAAAGCATGATGGTTCATGGGCCATCCCGGGTGGTTTAATGGAGTTAGGCGAGGCTGTGGAGGACACGGCCAGAAGGGAAGTCTTCGAAGAAACAGGGATTGAGGTTGGTCAGCTGACACTTCTGCATGTGTTCTCCGGTGAGAAATACTTTGTGGAATTGGCCAATGGTGACCAATTTTATGCCGTGACGGTCGCTTTCATGAGCAGAGACATAGTAGGGGGTGCTTTAACGGCGGATGGAATCGAGACAGTGGAAGCGAACTTTTTCCCGTTGACTGAATTGCCGGAGAGGACAAGCCCGATCCTAAAAAGCCTCCTGAAAAGATTTCCGGATATTGCAAAAGCGGATTAATAAAGCATGAAGACAGGTGCAGAGATTATGATGAACAAGGCTTTACAGGCATTATCGGTCTATTTTGGATACGAATCATTCCGGAAAGGTCAAAAGGAAACAATTGAAAAGGTGTTAGAGGGACACGATACGCTATGCATCATGCCGACTGGGGAAGGGAAATCGGTCTGTTACCAGATTCCCGCTGTTATCCAAGAAGGCACTGCTATTGTCATCACTCCTTTGATTTCCTTGATGAAGGACCAGGTGGATGCCCTGCAGCTCTTGGGCATCAGGGCGGTATGCATAAACAGCACAATGACAATGGCCGCTCAGAAAGAATTGCTGGAGGAAATCAGTTGCGGGCTATACAAGTTAGTTTACGTTTCACCAGAGCGGCTTATGTCAGAGGATTTCCGGAAAGTTGTTTCGCAAATGAACATATCGCTCGTAGCAATTGATGAAGCCCATTGCATATCGGAATGGGGCCATGATTTCCGGCCGAGTTACCAACAAATTGCCCCATTTATCAAAATGCTGCAGGGCAAGCCGACAATCCTTGCATTGACAGCTACAGCAACCCCGGAAGTCCAGCAGGATATCAGCGATTCATTGGGTATACCTTTAGATAATAAAGTGATGACCACGTTCAAAAGGAATAATTTGTCCTTCACTGTAGTGAAAGGGGAAGACCGGGACGAGTATTTGATCCGTTTCGTCAAGAAGAACGAAAAGGAAACGGGGATTGTCTATGTAGCAACAAGGAAAAGTGCTGAAACGCTGCAAATGCTGCTGAAACAAAATGGCATTCGTGCTACTCTCTATCATGGCGGTTTGTCGGCTGAGGAACGAAGTCAAGCCCAAGAGGACTTCCTGCATGAGAAGGTCCAGGTAATGGTTGCCACCAATGCCTTTGGGATGGGGATCAATAAGAGTAATGTCCGTTTTCTTATCCATTACCAGCTGCCGAAAAATATCGAAAGCTATTACCAAGAAGCTGGGCGCGCCGGGCGCGACGGGGTGGAGAGTGAATGTATCCTCCTATTTAATGGACAGGATGTCCAACTGCAGAAGTATTTGATACAAAACTCGACAGAAAAGGACCGTTCGTTTCATGAATATGAAAAGCTTCAGCAAATGGTCGACTATTGCCATACAGAAACATGCCTGCGTAACCATATACTTGAATATTTCGGGGAATCTACAGACGGAGTTTGCGGTAAATGTGCAAATTGCGTGGATGATCGGGAAGCTATCGATGTGACGAAAGAAACACAGATGGTGCTCTCCTGTATCATCAGAACAGGCAGGAGATTCGGTAAAAATATGATTTCTCAGGTGCTGACAGGCTCAAGGAACAAAAAATTACTGCAGTTCGGATTTGATCGTATATCCACTTATAATTTAATGGGGAAACATAGTCTGAAAGAAGTAAACCTGTTCATCGATTACTTGATTGCAACAGATTATATTGAAATCAAGCAAGGCGAGTTCCCGTACTTGGATGTTGGCCGCAAAGGAATTTCCGTATTGAAAAACGAGGAGCGCGTATGGAAAAAACGGGAAGCGGCCGTCAAGCAAGTATCTCCTCAGCACCCTCTTTTCCAGCAATTGCGTGAAATCCGCAGGCAGATTGCTGAGAAAGAAGGAGTGCCGCCATTTATGATCTTCTCGGATATGACGCTTATGGATATGTGCACGAACCTTCCTGTCTCTCCTGAGGCATTCCTGAAAGTGAAAGGCGTTGGGGAGCAGAAGAGCGATAAATATGGAACTGTCTTTATCCAAGCCATCCTGAGCTGGAGGGAAGAGGTAGAGGAGAAGTCATATGGAGCTGACATGGTTGCCAGCCTTGATCCTAACAAACCTGAAAAATCTCATATTATAACATATCAATACTATCAGGAAGGAAAAACAATCACGGAAATTGCGAAATTGCGCGGGTTGAAAGAGAGAACAATCGAGCAGCATTTCCTCCTCTGCGACAAGGAAGGATTGGAAATAGCTTGGGGAGGCTTCTTCACCAAGGAACAAGCCAAACAGATTGCATTTGTGATGGAGTCAACAGATATAGAGCATGTTGGTTTGAGAGGGATAAAGGAACTGCTGCCGGAACAGATCACCTATTTCCAGATTCAGGCCTATCGGCTGTATCAGGCAAAGATCGATCATAGGCCAGGTTGAGTCTAAATAGCCATACGCTTTTTAATTATGTTAAAATATTCACGAAAGAAAAAGGATAGTAAAGAAGGAGAAGTTATGGGGAAATCAAGTACAGTCAGATGGGGAATGCTTCTGCTCCCTTCTATTATCATCGCAATTATATCCATCTTGGCGTTCGCTGATGGAAAAGTGGGAAATGCTTTTATTTCCAGCCTTCTGTTTTTGTTCCCTGTGTTATTCTTTGTACAGGGGATCATGGCCAAATTGTTGGATTCGAAACTCTCTTTGCTGATCATCTCTGTCGTCTTTTTGGCGATAGTATTCATTTTCATGAATGTAAGCGCGCTGATTTATCTGGCCGTCTATTGGATTACGGCATTGGCGGGTTATTGGATGATGGTGTTGTTCAGCAAACTAAGCAAATGAAACAGGAGGTACATGGTTGTTTACAATCGGAACGCGGACATTCAAGACAGCTATCGGAATGATGGCGTCCCTGGTGATTGCCTATGGGGTAGGACTTGAAAATGCAAGTACAGCCGCCATCATCACCTTGTTGAGTGTGCAAAGCACCAAATGGCAGTCGGTGTTGATTGCCTTCAAGCGATTCATCGCTGGCCTAGCAGGAATAATCATCGCAACGATCCTTCTTGAAGGCACGGCTTTTACACCTTTGATGGTTGGAGTCATCTGCTGTATCTACTTGCCTTTGATGGCCAAGTTGAAACTTCAGGATGGCATCGTGCCTGGGTTTGTGATCATTATGCAATTATACGTGGCTGGTTCGATCACAACCGGGCTGATCATCAACGAGGTGTATTTAATCGTCATTGGCATAGTAGTTGCGCTGATTGTCAATCTGTATATGCCCAGCACGGAATACCAGTTGAAGGACAGAACTAGGGAAACAGAGGACAACATGAAGTATTTGCTATTGCAGTTGTCCCGTTTTATCCGGAAAAAAGAGCCTGTATGGAATGATGCATTCGAGCAAAAGACTATCCATGCCATCATGGAAGGGCAGGACTTGGCTAAACGGCAAATTGAAAATAGTTTTTTCCGTAAAGAGAGCTATTATGAACAATATTACAATATGCGCCGGCAACAAATGGACATACTGCAAAGGTCTGTCCATTCAATCCTCCATTTGCCGACGACATTTGAGCAAAGCGGAATGGTTGCCGATTTTATCGAACATGTGGGCATTACCTTGGCTGAGGATAACCCGGCTACTGAATTGCTCGATGAACTTAGGACTATGAAACAGACATTTGCCGATATGAAACTTCCAGAGACACGGGAAGAATTCGAGACGAGGGCGGCGTTGTTGATTTTCATCAACGAAATCGAACGTTTCATAAAATTAAAAACTGCGTTTTATGAAGAAGTGAAAAGGAAATGGAACAAACAAAAATGAACAAAGACGAGTTTCCGTAAGGGTGCTCGTCTTTTTTGCGATTTTCGCATACGGGCCAAAAAATTGCAAATGATTTTCATTTTTCTTATAATAACTTCACCAAAGGGAAATAGTCCTTTATAAATATAGACGCTGATGGCTCTGCAGAAAGAAGGAATCATAACATGAATGAACAACCAAAAGCGAAAAAGGCCAGTGAATCGAGGGCTGAGTTGGTGGACTTGGTTTTGCCGCCGGACACCAATCACCATAAGACCATTTTTGGTGGCAAGGTGATGGCATATGCTGATAAGATGGCTGCCATATCCGCCATGAGGCATTGCCGGAAACCGGTCGTAACGGTAAGAAGCGATTCGTTTGAATTCCACGCACCGATCAAATCGGGCGAGGCGATATGCATAGAGTCGAAAGTGATATGCGCCCACAGAACGACTATGGAAGTGTTCGTAAAAGTGCAATCGGAGAATTTAATGACCGGAGAGAAGAAAGTTACATCAGAAGCTTATATGACGATGATTGCCGTCGATGAAAACGGACGGCCGTCCCCGGTACCGAAAGTGATACCAGAAACAGAGGAAGAGAAACATCATTATGAAATCTCTATAAAAAGGTATTCAGAGCGTAAAGCGCAAGGAAAATGATCTAAACAGAATAGGTACTTAAAATAACCATTGAATGACCGGAACACAGGTCGAAATGGTTATTTTCTTTTTGTTTTATTATCGGATTTTAAAAAACATATTTAATTATATCATAATAATAAATTGACTGAATATAATTACTTCGAAGATACTGTGACTTTTTTACTAAAACCTATTGAAAAATTGATTGAAAACCTTTACATTCTTTATGTAGACACTTTCAATAAATTATATAAAAAAAGTGTTTAGGTAAAAGTAATAATAGGAGGAATACTATGTTTAAACGTATTTTTGGTGTTCTGCAAAAAGTCGGTAAAGCATTGATGCTACCAGTAGCTATTTTGCCGGCAGCCGGGATTCTTTTGGCTTTAGGGAATGCCATCCACAATCCAAACATGCTAGATCTAATGCCGTTTTTAAGCGCAGATTGGCTTCAACATACAGCTTCTGTAATGGAAGAGTCCGGACAGATTGTTTTTGATAATCTGCCGCTGTTGTTCGCTGTCGGTGTGGCAATCGGTTTAGCTGGCGGTGAAGGTGTTGCCGGTCTGGCGGCAATTGTCGGTTATCTGATGATGAACGTTACAATGAGCGTAGTGCTTGGTGTGACAGATGCTATGGCCGCTGCTGATCCTGCTTACGCAAACGTCTTGGGCATCGATACTCTGCAAACAGGTGTATTCGGCGGGGTAATCGTCGGTTTGATGGCCGCATTTCTGTATAATAAGTATTATAATATCGAACTGCCTTCTTACCTGGGCTTCTTTGCGGGTAAACGATTCGTTCCGATTGTAACAGCTGCATCAGCCCTAATTCTTGGGGTGGTTATGACACTGGTTTGGCCTCCGGTTCAAACTGGTCTGAATACTTTATCCCAAAGTATGATTGAGTCTAACCTTACATTATCTACATTCATTTTCGGTGCGGTTGAACGAAGCCTGATTCCATTTGGACTTCACCACATTTTCTACTCACCGTTCTGGTTTGAGTTCGGTCAATATGTGAACAGCGCCGGTGAAATCATCCGCGGTGACCAAGCAATCTTCTTCAATCAATTGAAAGATGGTGTGGAGTTGACAGCGGGTACATTCATGGTTGGTAAATATCCATTCATGATGTTCGGGTTGCCTGCAGCTGCATTGGCTATTTACCATGAAGCAAAACCTGAGAAGAAAAAATATGTGGCAGGTATTATGGGTTCTGCAGCGCTAACTTCTTTCTTGACTGGTATTACAGAACCACTTGAGTTCTCATTCTTGTTCGTAGCACCTGTATTGTTCGGTATCCACGCAATCTTTGCTGGTCTATCATTCATGACGATGCAATTGCTGAATGTTAAGATCGGTATGACATTCTCTGGTGGTATCATCGACTTCCTGCTATTCGGTGTTGTGCCTAACCGCACGGAGTGGTGGCTTGTTATCCCTGTTGGTCTAGTGTTGGCATGTATCTACTACTTCGGTTTCCGCTTTGCGATCCGTAAGTTTAACCTTATGACACCAGGCCGCGAGAATGATGACGAAACTGAAGGCAACAACGTTGAAATGGACCAACTTCCATACGGTATCCTTGAAGCGATGGGCGGCAGAGAAAACATTGCCCATTTGGATGCGTGCATCACTCGTCTGCGTGTTGAAGTTGTAGATAACAAAAAAGTCAATAAAGACCGTTTGAAAGAACTTGGTGCAGCTGGTGTGCTTGAAGTGGGTAACAATATGCAAGCCATCTTCGGACCGCGTTCTGAGACAATTAAAACACAAATGCATGATATTATGGCAGGGAAACAACCTGTTGTAACGAAATCGGAAGACAAGAAACAAGAAGCAAGCCAAGTTGCTGAACAAGTTGCTGAAAAAGATATGATGAATGAGTTCGTTTCGCCGATGACGGGACAAATCATGCCGATTACGGAAGTGCCGGACCAAGTATTCTCCGGAAAAATGATGGGCGATGGATTTGCGATCCGTCCAACTGAGGGAAGACTTGTTTCCCCTGTTGATGGCAAAATCATCAACATTTTCCCTACAAAACATGCGATCGGAATCATGTCTGACTCTGGTCAGGAAATCCTGATCCATGTAGGCGTCGACACTGTTAAGCTAAAAGGTGAAGGTTTCGATGTGAAAGTGGAGCAAGACCAACGTGTGACAAAAGGACAGGAGCTATTGGAAATCGATCTTTCCTTTGTGGAAGAGAATGCGCCATCCATCGTTACACCTATCGTGTTCACTAACCTGCTTGAAGGTGAATATGTTGACTTGAAGAAGACGGGAGAAGTAGTTTGCGGAGAAACAGGCATCATTGATGTGGAAAACGACTCCGAACAAACTGCATAATCCGTTTGAAATGATCGAATAAAACCCCGATATAATATATCGGGGTTTGTTTTATACCTGAAATGCCTGTTCAGGATAGGCTTTCTGCATAGCGGTTACCGAGATCAATGATATCTGTGTGCCGTTTCACTCCTTTAATCCATTTGTCCGGGATGGAGGAGCCTCCATATAGGATGCCGGCAAGCCCCCCTGTGACTGCGCCGACAGTATCGGTGTCCTCCCCTAGATTGACAGCCTTCAGCACAGCCTCTTTGAATGACCCGGTCGTCAGAAGGCACCATAAAGCAGCCTCCAACGTATCAATGACATATCCGCTGCTCTTGATTTCATCTTCCCGTTCTTGTGATAAGTCCTCTTTCAATAAACGCCGGAACACGATTTGCTCGTCTGTCATTTTGTTTTCAAAATAGTGTCGGTCAATCGTTTCTTGGGCATTCGTATAGGCGGCCTTCAATGGCTTGCCGTTCAGCAGCCCTATGGCAATTTCAATATATAGGGCGCAGGCTATTTTCGAACGGATATGGGCGTGTGTAATGGATGATGTTTCTTCGACAGCAGCAAACCTGTCTAATTCCTTATGGGTATGGAGGTAGAAAGCCAACGGCAGGATTCGCATTAGGGAACCATTGCCGTTGCTGTGTTCGCCGTCTTCGCCTGAAGGGTTCCCGGCTGTTCCGTTCCGGATGCTGGTCAAAACCTTATAAGTGGCACATCCAATATCGAAAGGCCGTTTACCGTTATGTGTCCAATAACCATTCTCATGCCATTCGCAGTACTTTTCCGCCATATCAGCAGGATGATAACCATTTATAAGACTCTCAGCGGTGCAAAAGGTCATCGAACTATCATCGGACCAAGTGCCGGCTTCCTGCATATGTGTACCGTATCCACGCATTTCGGTTACCGGTTCATACGAGTGCCTTTTTAGGAATTCGACGGGAACACCGAGCGCATCCCCTACAGCACCTCCCAATAAGGCCCCTTGTATCGTGTCATATCTAGTATTTTTCATTCTTTTTGCCCCCTCTCCTACTATTTTCTCATAGAGGTTAAAAAAATGTAAAAGAATCCAGCCTTCAGATGAAGGATCGGATAATAGAGACTGTATTTTCTTTCGGGATAGCGTGTATACATCATGTTAGCGGGGGAAGTAATCATCACTAAAAATAGCCGTCCCTAATAGGAGGGAAGGCCATATCTGTTGATCTATTTTTCAGGCGTTCATATCGCCTAGCCCCGGGCTGTGCTCATTAGGGATTTCCGGCATTTCGGGAACCGGGAACCCTTCTGGAGGAGGTGTTACCTGTAGGTCGCCTTTATTTCTGCTAGGTGAAGGTCCCTTAAAGATTTCTCCGATTAAAGTGTCATCCAAACGGAAATTGAATTGGGCATTATGGAAGCCTTTATCGACATATTTTCGGCATTCCGGATATTTGTTCAGGTCATAGTTCGGGACCGGGAATAATTTTGCCCAATTAACACCCAATGTTTCCAGCGCCTTAGCGAATGCGTTTTGGTGGGCATTATCCCTCACCATAAGGAAAGCCAATGTCTCTCGGAAGGTTTTGTTGGTGCTCATCTCATATATCCTTGATTTCTGCAGCACGCCTGTGGATTCCAGTATTAGATTGTTCAAGAGGTCGGCGATTAAGTTTCCGTGACTATATACCCATGAGGCATTCCAGGGATTTCCGCCTGCGTCCACGGGAAGAGAAGCTTGTGCTCCCATAATAAAATGGTGGGGATTGGCATGCTTGATCGCATCATCTAAAGGGGCGCCGTCCATGCCTGAATTACCGGCACCGTAAGCCCCGGCACCGTTCAATAATTGATTGATGGTTGTCTGGACCAATTCGACATGGCTGATTTCCTCCAGGAAGACACCCCGAATCAAATCACGAAATTTTTTATCCTTGCCCCGGAAGTTGGAGCTTTGGAAAAAATATTGCATCATCGTACGCATCTCACCGAATTGTCCGCCCAAAGTTTCCTGAATAACCTTGGCAGCAGCGGGGTCTGGTTGATCCGGGACAATGACATTTATCAAGTCTTCTCTGTAAAAATACATAATCAAATCCTCCTATATATAGGTTTGTTCACATATAGATTGAAGTTTTTCAGGAGGAATTATGCATAATGATTATTTCTGGTCTTACGGGGAAGCGTATAAATAACAACCGTACCGAAAGGAGCAGGACCGTATGGATAAAAATCTGATGTCAGAACGAAATACTTTCAAACAGTCCTTTTTGCCATTCACTTCGGTGTCGAACCGAAAATGGGATGATAGCATGAAGGGGATGTGGGTGTATACAAGCCGTATCGTCAACCTGTACTATGTCCAAAATGACGAAGGAGACATCGTTATGATTGATGCAGGCATGCCGAAACAGGCAAAAGCGATCAAACATGATTTCCGCGAAAAATTCCAAAAGGATAAACCGGTTGCCATCATTCTCACCCATGGGCATTTTGACCATGTCGGTTCATTGGCAGAACTACTGCAGGAGTGGGAAATCCCTGTTTTTGCCCATGAGTTGGAGTTGCCGTTCCTGAATGGAGAAAAAGATTATCCGCGAGGTAAGGTATCAAAAAAGGGATTGGTCTCTATGATTTCGTTCAAGTTCCCGAACTATGGCATTAATCTGGCTACCTATATTAAACCTCTGCCAGAAAATCATTCTGTTCCTTTCCTTGCAGGCTGGAAATGGATTTTTACGCCTGGCCATACCCCAGGACATGTATCACTTTACAATGAAGAGAAACGTGTGTTGATTGCAGGGGATGCCTTCACGACGACCAAACAGGAATCGTTATTGCATGTAATAACTCAGAAATTCGAAATAAATGGAGCTCCGGCCTACTTTACAATGGATGAAGAGACGGCAGGGAAAACGATTAAGAAGTTGGCGGAATTGCAATTTGATTATTGTGTAACAGGACATGGGAGACCGATGAAAAGCCGGCAGCTGATAAAACAACAAATGGAGAAGCTTATGGACATGACGTGACGGGGCCCTTGGGAGCCTTTCTGTCATTAAGGTATACGGATGCGAAATTTGTCGAAAAACCTTTAATTGGCTGTTTACTAGATGCGCGATTCGTCATAAGATAGATTGTGAGGTATTGTTCCTTATCTGGTCGAAACGTTACGGGATAGGTATTTTTACTTCTATTCACCTTTTGTTAATAGTTTTTTCATATCTGGCAGGTATTATATAGCTAACTATCAGTTATGCCCCGATATGAAATGAACGAGGGTGACAGGAGGAAAAACTATGGATTTGAGACAGAATAATCATCATAACTCCGACCAGGAGGAAACAGCTTATTATAAAAAACCAGAGGAAAGCAAAACGGAATCAGAGAAGGTGCAAGATGAGCACGAAGCACCAGAAGCGGATATTATATCTTCAGAAAAAGCCGCGGCTGCCTCTGATACAGAAACATGGGAAGAGCCGAAAGAGACCGGGATTCCTGCAGAAAACGATTCTGAAGGCAAGGTGAAAAAGAAACGGCCATTTCCTAAAAGTCTGGCTGCTTCTTTTGGTGCTGGAGTGATGGGAGCAGCGATTACGTTAGCAGTGATCCCTTTCACTGGTTATCCGGATTTGCTCGTTGAAGAAAGCAATAGCCAGCCATCGGCGGTCACTACAGGCAGATCCGAAGATTTAAGCACCAAAGGAGCAGTGGAGGTTCAGGCTTCGGCTGTTTCACAATCAGAGATTGCAGATATGGTTGAAGAAGCGTCTGATGCAATAGTGGGCGTTGTCAACATCCAAAAACAGCAGCTGCGACAAGGCTATTTGTCCTCATACAGCCAGCAGCAAAGCGGTGAAGAAGATGTAGAGTCAGGTTATGGCTCCGGGGTCATCTTCAAAGTGGAAGGTGATACAGCATACATCGTCACGAACAATCATGTCATTGAAGACGCATCAGAAATTGAGGTCGATTTGGCAAGCGGTGAAAGCACTACGGCAGAATTAGTCGGGGCTGATGCATTGAGCGATCTAGCGGTGTTGAAGATAGACGCACAATATGCTAATGCTGTTTTGGAGTTCGGTGATTCTTCGGTGCTCCGCTCTGGAGAGCAAGTCATTGCCATCGGTAATCCGCTGGGCCAGGAATTTGCCGGTTCGGTGACCCAGGGGATTGTCAGTGCTGTCGACCGTGCAGTAGAAGTTGAAACCTCAGCAGGGGAATGGGCGCTGAATACGATACAGACCGATGCTGCCATAAACCCTGGGAATAGCGGAGGCGCCCTCATGAATACACAGGGCCAAGTAATTGGTATCAACAGCCTGAAAATATCCGAAGATAATGTAGAAGGAATTGGCTTCGCCATCCCAAGCAATGATGTGGTGCCGTTGATCAATGAGATTATCGAAACTGGGAAAGTGGAACGCGCTTATCTGGGTGTTGGTCTGGCGGACCTTGCAAGCATACCGGAATATTATCTGCAGGATCTTCCTGACGAAGTAGAAGGAGGAATCATCATTACAAATGTAGAAGAAGGTTCAGCAGCCTCAAATGCTGGTTTGAAAGTTCAAGATGTGATTACAGCAATAAATGATACAGAGGTACAAAGCGCAGCGGAGTTCAGGAAGGCATTATACAACGACCTGAATCCGGGCGACGAGGCCACCTTGACCATTTATCGTTCAGGTGAAGCGAAAAAAATCAACATTACGTTGGGCAGCACGACTGCCAGTTGACGATGCCCGAAAAGAAGAAAACGAACAAGCCTCAATTATTGAGGCTTAATATCATGTTCTTTGTTACTTTCATGCTTTTTGCTGTACTCATTCTGAGGCTTGGATATATCCAAATTGTGCAGGGGGAAGAGTACCGTAAGGAAAGCGAGGCCACTTCCTCCACTACGTATTCATGGAATGCGCCGAGAGGAATCATGTTCGATCGGTACGGAAATGTTATATTGGACAATGAACCGATTTATACATTGACGTACTCGAACCCTGAGGATGAAACGGGTGATAGCCTGGAGACGGCCAAGAAATTATCCGTTTTGATCGATATTGATACGAGCGATGTAAAAGACCGGGATAAAAAGGACTATTGGATCCAAGTAAACCCCGAAGCGGCATTGGAGCGCGTCAGTGACAAAGAGAGAGCGAAACTGGACGATAAAGAAGAATATCAACTTTTGCTGGAAAGAATCACAGAAGAAGATCTTAACTCTTTAACCGAAGAGGAAATTCAAATTTATACTATTAAAGCGAAAATGGATAAAGATTCGAGTTCGGCAAATCGGATCAAAGAAAACCTTAACACCGAAGAAATTGCCATCATCAACGAACATTTGGATGACCTTCCCGGTATTGATGTCAAGCTGGATTCCCAACGCAAGTACATCTACGGTGACACCTTTAAGTTAATGTTCGGAGCAATCGGCCAAATCCCGGAAGAATCAGCAGCTGATTACAAGAAGAAGGGCTATTTGATGGACGAACTGGTCGGGAAAAGCTTTTTGGAGCTGAAATACGAAAGCGTTCTTAGAGGAACGAAAGAAGAGATGAAGTATACGACCAACCGGTCGGGTACGGTAGTTGAATCCGAAACGACAACCGAGGGGGAGAGAGGAAAAGACCTCGTCCTTACAATCGATATGGAACTACAAAAGAAAGTGGATGAAATAGTTGAGCAGGAGCTCAAAACAGAATCCAGTGCAAACGGTGCTTATGTGATCATGATGAACCCAACCAATGGTGAAATACTGGCGATGTCCGGTATGACCAGAAAAGACGGGAAAATCATCCAGGATACATACGGGGCCGTCTATAATGCTTATGAAATGGGATCGACGGTCAAAGGAGCCACAGTACTGATGGGTTTGCAGGAAGGTGTTATAGAACCAGGGACAACATTCCATGATACTCCGATGAAGATCCCAGGTACACCAGTTAAGAAATCCTGGAAGAACCTCGGTTATGTGAATGATCTCGATGCCCTGGAACAATCCTCGAACATTTATATGTTCCATATTGCGATGAAAATCGGCAAATATAATTATTCGAGCAAAAGCGGCTTTAGAGATGCAGCCAAAGCGTATGAGACATTCAGAAATTATTACAATCAGTTCGGTCTTGGCGTAGAAACCGGAATCGACTTGCCATCAGAAGGAACTGGCTACAACGGTGGAGTGCAACAGCTAGGGAACCTGATGGACTTTGCCATCGGGCAGTTCGATACTTATACAACTATGCAGTTGGCCCAATATGTATCGACCATCGCCAATGATGGTGATCGGATGCAGCCTCACCTGATGAAAGAAATCAGGAAGCCGACAAATAATGAAGACGCAGAAGGCAAAATCATCGAAACGTTTGAGCCGAAAGTGTTGAACTCGCTTGAAATCGATCAGAAATATATTAAGAGGGTACAGGAAGGTTTCCGCCGGGTGTACCAGGGAAGCAACGGTACGGCCGCTTCTTACTTCCGAGGGGTAGACTATAACCCTGCAGGTAAAACAGGAACGGCACAAGCGTACAATCCTAAAACGCGCGGTTACGATTATAACCTGACTCTGGTCGGCTATGCGCCGTTCGATAATCCGGAAATAGCTTTCGCGGTCGTAGTGCCGGGAGTAAGCACAAGCAGCAACCCCGTCAATAAACATATCGGAAGAAAAATTATGGATGCCTACTTTAACAAAGATAGTAATAAGACCGATGATGAAACGAAAGATGATGAATCTGGCACATCCGAAGATGAAAACGGCGGGGAAGCCGAATAACTGAAAGGCCTCAACCTTTACGGGTTGGGGCTTTTTGTCTGTTGGGGAACGTTAGCAGTCCTTCCATGCTTAAAACTCTGACCATGATGTCCCAGAAATAGAATGCAGATAAAATTTTATCATTGAATAAAGGCATATGAAGGTATAATGTAATTACTGGCATACTGTTTAAATAAAATAAGCTGCGGCTTGTTTGCTGATGCTCTGGCTACATGTCAGGGAAGAATGGTACATAGATAAGATCGGGAGTGGTGAGATGAGGATTTTAGTGATAGAGGATAATGAAAGCGTGTCCTCCATGATTGAGATGTTCTTCGCAAAAGAGGGAATAGACGGTGTATTCATTAAGGATGGATTGGAAGGGTACGATAGGGCGATCAAGGAGGAATGGGATGCCCTAATTGTTGACTGGATGCTGCCGGGCATGGATGGCGTCACAATTTGCAGGAAAATACGGGAGCAGGGCATGACAGTGCCGATCATTATGTTGACTGCAAAGGATAGCGAATCGGATCAAGTACTAGGGTTGGATATGGGCGCAGATGACTACGTTACAAAGCCGTTCAGCCCGTTGGCGCTGATGGCCAGGATCAAGGCCGTCACCAGGCGTTATAACACAAACAAAAGCCAGAAAAAGACAAGCAAAGAAGGAGAAATCCGGACAGAGCACTTCACGATCAACAAAAACACAAGAGAAGTGACGTTAGATGGGGAGCCTGTAACGAACTTAACACCAAAGGAATTTGATTTGCTGTATCATTTCCTTCAATCGCCCAAACAGGTATTCTCCAGGGAGCAGCTGCTTGAACGTGTATGGGGTTATCAATACTACGGGGATGAGAGGACGGTAGATGTACATATCAAGCGCCTGCGCACCAAAGTAGGGACTGAATCAAACCCGTTTTTCCATACCGTTTGGGGGGTAGGCTATAAGTTTGAAGAAACGAATCATTCCTGAATTGAAGATAAAGTATATTTATCAGTTGTTCATCAGTCATATAAGTGTCATCATTATTGCTTTTCTCGTACTGAGCCTGACATTCAGCCAGTATGTAGAAAGGCTTGTGTATGAAAATAAAGCGGAAGAACTGATCACATATGGTAAAAATATATTGACAGAAGCAACATATTCGATGCGAAATAACAGTTCGGTGCTCGACAATTATCAACGTGTGCTGGCAGGGAGGAATATCCAGTACCGTCTCTTCAATGAGAATAAACTGCTGCAATACCCGATAACCGGCCGGATATCGATGAGCGACGAGGAATGGGACAGCCTGAGAGACGGAGAGATCATTACCATTTCTCAGGATTATAAGCGGTTTGGTACAGACGGTGTGACCATTGTGCTGATCCCTTACTTTTATGAAGGTTCCTTCAAAGGCGGAATCATGCTGGGGTCCCCAATCAGCGGCACAAGGGAAATGATTTCAGAGATCAATCATTACCTGTTGTATACCGTTTTTATCGCTTTGACCGTAACGGTTATATTGAGTTTCTTCTTTTCGAAATTTCATGTGAACAGGATCAAACGAATCCAAAGGGCTACTTCCTCTGTAGCTGAAGGCGATTATAAGGTTCATCTTCAATCCTCCAATTTCGATGAGATAGGGGAATTGGCGGAAGATTTCAATAAGATGGTCGATAAGATCAATCAATCGATGGAAGAAATTCAATCCCTTGAAAACCGGAGAAGGCAATTCATGGCAGATGTCTCGCATGAGCTTCGAACGCCTCTTACAACCATCAGGGGCGTGATTGAAGGCTTAAGAACAGGTTTGATTTCTGAAGAAGACCGTGAAAAAGGCATCAATCTGGTGAATATGGAAACAAAACGGCTGCTCCGGCTGGTTAATGAGAACCTGGATTATGAAAAAATCCGTTCTAACCAAGTGGTGTTGAACAAAGTGAATATCAATGCTTCAGAAATCTTCGAAATCATTCGTGAACAGTTGGAAATACTTGCAGAAGAGAAGCACAATACCATACGGGTCGATGCGCCGGAAGGGCTGACTATCTTTGCTGATTATGATAGATTGACACAGATCATCATCAATTTGATGAAAAATAGTATCCAATTCACGGAGAACGGCATCATTTCAATAAGGGGAAAAACCGGTTATAAAGAATCCATCATAGAAATTGAAGATACGGGAACAGGCATTGATCCTGATGAAGTGGAGAAAATCTGGCAAAGATTTTATAAGGCGGAGATTTCCCGTACGAACAACTCTTACGGAGAATTCGGCTTAGGGCTCTCGATTGTTAAACAACTGGTTACCATGCATAATGGCCGCATCGAAGTCGAAAGCCAAAAAGAAACAGGAACGAAATTTACCATCTATCTTCCGGATAAATGAGAGAGGAGGAGGCGCCTAGCGTCCCTCCTTTTCACATTGAATTCCAATTGACAAATGGAGACATTTTATTGTAGTAACTACCATGGACATCAAGACAGAATTACTACTACTATTATTAATAGCATGGACAAAGCTTGTTAATATTCTGTTCATATGTGCAAGCTAATATAAGAATATATAGTCCTGCTTTTAAGGAACCAACAGTTGGAGGGAAAAGAATGTCAAGTAAGTGGAAGAGTAAAAAAGTGATCATCTCTGTAATCGTCATATTGCTGATTGCTTCTGGGGCAATAGCAGCCTATATGTGGACCGACAGAGATGTTATAGCGAGTGTGGACGGAGAAAAAATCACTAAAGATGAAGTATATGATGTAATGGTTAGACAGTATGGACAAAACGTCACAACAACTTTGATCAATAATAAAGTAATTGAAATGGAAGGGAAAAAAGAAGGAATCAAATTGACGGATGATGAGATTCAAGCGGAACTGGATGACTTCATCGAGAGCTACGGCGGGGAAGAGACATTTAACGCTGCTCTTGAATCCAGCAACATTTCGTTGGATGATTTCAAAAAGGATATCGAAAATTATTTAATTGTAGAGAAGATTTTGGCCAAGGATATTGACATAACCGAAGAAGAAATGAAAGAGTACTTCGAAGAAAACAAAGATTCCTTTAGTCAGGAAGAACAAGTGGAAGCCAGCCATATCCTGGTGAAAGACGAAGACACAGCCAATGAAGTGCTGAAGAAAGCCAAAGCGGGAGAGGATTTCGCTGAGCTGGCAAAAAAATACTCAACAGATGAAGGTTCTGCGGAAAAAGGAGGCGAACTTGGCTATTTCGCCTATGGAGATATGGTTGAAGCGTTCTCTAAAGCAGCTTTCGCTTTGGATGTCGATGAGATGAGTGATGTTGTGAAGACAGATTTTGGTTATCACATCATTAAAGTGACCGGCAAAAAGGATGCAGTGGAAGCAACATTTGAAGAAAGCAAAGATGAAATCAAAGAACTTCTGTTTGATGAAGAAGTCAATGAAAAGTATCCGGAATGGTTGACCGAAACGAAGAAAAAATATTCTATCAAGAATACACTTGAGTAAAAAAAGGCTGTCGTTAGCTAACGACAGCCTTTTTCATTCATTTCTCGGCCGGAATTGATCCATTGAAGGAATAGGCTTTCTGTTCCTTTGTTGTTCGCCCATACAAATAGTAATAACAAACTAAAGAGATGAGTATGAAGCCTGAACCGATCAAAAACATTCTTTCATACCCGAAATTGGCAGAGAAAAGGCTATTCATAAATGAGCCCAGGCCGACTCCGATATCAAAAAAGATAAAATAAGTAGCCGTTGCCATTCCGCGGCGTTCAGGCGCAGCATGTTTAATCGATATGGTCTGGAAACTTGGGATTGCTGCCCCATAGCCCAAGCCGATAATAGCGGCTGCAAGTAAATAGAAAAAGCCATTGACGGGGAAGCTGAGGATGAAGATGCCCGCCAAAAATAGCATGAGCGCCGGGTAAACAATCCGGTTTTCCCCATATAAATCAAACCATTTGCCTGTGAAAGGCCTGGATAGGATGATTACAGATGCAAATACTATGAAAAACAATCCCGCAATCGAAGTCAATCCGATGGATTCAGCGTACAGAGATACATACGAAAGAATACTGCTGTATGAGAACCCGATAAAAGAGGCAGTGATGGAAATCGGCAATGCTGATTTCTCTATGATGCTACTGAGCGAGAAAGGCCCTTTCTTTATCACCTTGTCATGCCGGGCGCCCGGAAGTCCGATTGCCGAAGCAAGAATCAAAGAAGTAGCCGCAAACAGGGCGCATAAGAAAAAGAGCATCGAAAAAGATGCATGTTGGATGACCGTCAAACCTAAATATGGCCCAAATACCATCGCCAGCGTCATGAAGAGGGCATAATAGCCCATACCTTCGCCTCTCCGCGAGTCAGGAATCAGGTCAGCCGCAATCGCTCCTGTGGCCGTTGTAGCAATCCCGAAACCGATTCCCTGGACAAAGCGGATCACCAATAAAGAAAGATAAGAAGATGAAAAAGCATACGCCACCGTACTTACAGCAAAAATGAGCAAAGCCACTATCAATACTTTCTTTCGGCCGATGCTGTCCACCCAATTGCCCGCAAATGGCCGTATCAGTACTGCCGAAAATAGAAAAATTCGATATGACGGGCCCGACAGCGCTATCCGTTTTCCCTAAGTCTTTCAGAATGAAGAAAGGCAGGGCAGTCATTAAAGAATAAAAGGTTATAAATATAAAAGGCTGTTTTCTAAAAGATTGTTGTTTTTAAATAAGTTCGGTAATGAAAACCAGTTGATTGGGAGTGGAAGGTGCGAGACTCCTGCGGGATTAGCGGACCGGGTGAGACCCCGCAAGCGCTTGGCGCTGAGGAGGCTCACCGCCCGCCCCGCGGAAAGCGAGCAACCTGGAGCCTACTTCTTCATAGGCAACAAAGTTTGCGAAAACAGCCATATAAAAAAACTGCTGAAACAAAGGCTTAAAAAACTTTTGCTCCAGAGTGCTTCTTTTTTCATGATGAATTCCTCCCACTATGATGTTTGATTTCTGAGTATGATTCCTATTTTTTCTAGTGTTTTGATGGTAGAGTTTATTTCCTCCTCGGTCAGCCCGTCATAGGTCGGTTTTCGGAACTCTTCTAGTCGTGTTTCCCAGTAAGGGATTCTTTCGTTGGACAGTTCTGTAAGATGGATTTGTTTCTCACGTTTGTCCCTTCCGATTTCTTTGTATATCAGACCCATCTTCTCCAGCCTTGTTAATGTCCTTGTCATGGTAGGTGCTTCGACATTCAAATAGCTGCTGATCTGAACCTGTGTTGATGGACCATTCCGGTGGAGGTATCTAATCACAGCCCATTGAGCTATATGAAGACCGGAGAGACCGAACTGATCATTGAAGGATTTTGATATTTGCCGCGAAGTTTGATTGATCGAATGAAAAATGTCGCCCAATTCCACTTATTTCAACTCCTTGTCAATAGTTACCTAGCTAAGTATATCTGTTCTGATGCAGGATTGTCTATTAGACCTGATTTCTGTAAAAAAAACGGCATGATTGTTTTATCTTTTGAGGCAATAATGGTAAAATGAAAGGGATTTTGAATACAGGAGGTCATTTGATATGGCAAAAACAGGTTACATACTTATGAAAAATGGCGAAAAAATCGAATTTGAATTATATCCGAACGAAGCACCAAAAACGGTTGAAAACTTCGAGAAACTGGCAAAAGAAGGATTCTATGACGGGCTTACATTCCACCGTGTTATTCCTGGATTCGTAAGCCAAGGAGGCTGCCCTCACGGAACAGGCACAGGCGGTCCTGGATACACCATTCCTTGCGAAACAGCAGGCAACCCGCATAAACATGAACCAGGTTCACTTTCCATGGCTCATGCAGGAAAAGATACAGGCGGAAGCCAATTCTTTATCGTTCACGAGTCACAACCCCATTTGAATGGCGTCCATACAGTATTCGGTAAAGTGACTTCCGGGCTGGACACGGTCTTGAACATGTCCAACGGGGATGTTATGGAAAAAGTGGTTGTGGAAGGCTAATCTTCCGGACTTTTGGCATCTGAAAGGCACTTCTTTCAGATGCTTTTTTGTTTGAATTAAGAAGCCTGAAACTTTTACTGATGTTTGATAATAAAGTTATGTAAACAATAAGCTTAAATCAGAAGGAAAGGACCACATCTATGAAAAACAGAATATGGTTATTTATTTCCCTATTATTTTTATTAATTGGTCTCATTGGCTGTTCGGACTTGGAAACAAGTGATGCTGGCAGCAGCCAAACGGTGAATGAAGCCAATGAGCAAGCTGCAGATAGAAATGATGAGGATACGAGAGCTAATCACCAGTCCCAGGCGGATAAGGAACAGGAACCTGTTACAGTGGCTCCGACGGACTCTTCAAAATCGTCAGTTTCAACGAAGGTTGAAGGGGAATTAAAAGTATACTATTTTGATGTGGGTCAGGGTGACAGTATCCTGATCCAGACAAACAGCGGAAAAAACATCTTGATTGATGGAGGCAATAATAATAAAGGTGAACAGCTCGTCAGGTACTTACGCTCACTCGACGTCGCTACAATAGATGCAATGATCGCCACCCATCCCGATGCCGATCATATAGGCGGCCTTGATGTTGTACTTGCTAATTTGGATGTTAAGTCTGTATACGCTCCGAAAGTTGAGCATACGACGATCACTTATGAAGACTTTATTTTAGCCGTCCAGAATGAAGGCTTGAAGTTGAAACAGGCGAAGGCCGGTGTCAGCCTGAATATCGATGGAGTGAAAGCAACATTTGCCGGACCGGTGAGGGATTATGGATCTGATCTCAATACATGGAGTGCTGTGCTGAAGGTGACATTTGGTGACAATTCCTTTTTGTTCACTGGAGATGCAACTCTTGAAGCTGAGACAGACATGATTAACTCGGGGCAGGACCTGTCCGCTGACGTCCTGAAGTTAGGTCATCACGGAGCAGAAACGTCAACCAGCGAATCTTTTCTTCGAGAAGTGAATCCGAAGTATGCCGTTGTCTCTGCCGGACAGGATAATCAATATGGGCACCCGGCACGTGAAGTGATGGATCGTCTCTTAGCAGACAATATAAACATATATCGCACAGATGATTGGGGCACGATTTTAGCGGTCAGTGACGGACAGGAGGTTACTTTCAGCAGCGTGGAAGGATTGTCTGATCAATCGGCAGTCAAAAAAATGCAGCAATCTTCACCTCAGACAGAACCAAAAGAAAGTCAGGTGAATGAAGCTGTTTCGGATGGCACATTGACGGCTTCTGTGAATAATGCAACACCTACACAGAACAGCCAGATCACATTGCAAGTTGATGGTCCCATAGGTGCGCCATTCACGGCTACGCTCCATTATAAATCGAAAGATACAGTATATGAAGGAACAGTAGGTAAACCTCTTCCAATCCGGATAGGGAGAGCAGCGAGCGGAACAACAGTCGACATAGATGTTTCGGCAGTTGTTGACGGACAGACGTATACAACAAGTACTTCATTTACACCACAATAAGGAGGAACAATAATGGAACTAATTGTTGATAGATTGGAAGGAAAACTGGCCGTTTGCGAACGTCCGGACAAAACGATGATTAACATCCCAATCGAAGAGCTGCCTTCAGGCATTAAGGCAGGGGACGTCATTTCTTCGACGAAGAAGGGCTATGTGATTGATAAAGATACAACAGAAAAAAGAAGAAAGCGTATTGAAGAATTAATGAAAGACTTATGGGAATAGCTGCATGAAAAACACCGGACCATCCCGTCCGGTGTTTTTTTATGCAAATCTAATTATCGAAATACTATTTTGAAAATAGAAAATTATTTTGGTATAATTATAATAAGTAAAGGAGGGATTCATATGGGCTGGTTAAGTACAGAAACTTTTAAAGCATTGAATGTAGATTCTGATCGGAAATTTTATGAAGCAGAAGCATTCAGAACAGACTGGTGCAACAAAAAACTCGATTATAGTAAACATGATCTGCTGTACGAATACTTGCTAAGTGGCAAACAATGTCTGTACCGGCCTAACTCCATAGGTGAAATTGATATCATACTGAAAATCGACCAAATAAATCCGATCCTTTACTTGAATGCTAAATATTATGTGAGAAATATACAGGAACATAATGATATTTTCCGATTTGACCTTTTTCTCGTGAATAGAGCGCAAATTCTTTTGGTTATTCCTTTTGTTTTCGATATGGAAAATCGCCTGCAGCGTTATTGCTGCGCAGCCATCTGTGAGCAGCCTGCCATCCCTTTATACTTTGTAAGGTTTGAACGGAATAAATTATATGTATTGTGTTGCAGGCAAATACAATGGCCGGATCCAATTCGTTCCCACTTCAGGTCGATTTTAAAACAGAACAGCGCTCTGAATTGACGAGGCAGCTGTTCGGTTTTCCGTAAATGGGTTTTCCTGGTGATTGGAAGGGTATTAGATAAATGGAAGACTATGAAAAGGGGCTGATCTTATGGTATCTTTCTTAAAGAAGTTATTGACTTCTAAGCCTCCAAAACCACATGAACATATCTTTACGATAAAAGTTGATGAATTCACTAATGAAAACGGTGATGTTGTCATCGTCAATAAATGTTACAAATGTAATGAAAAGCAAGCGATGATCATTCCTAAAAAAACGAATTGATAATTGGTAAGCCCTTTAACTATGGGCTTTTTTCTTTGGTCATTTTCATGCCCTGCTGTGTTTCCCATGCTATTTTAAAAACTAACGTATAACATCAGTGACAGGCTCATTCGTGTGAACGTGCTATTTTTGTAGTATAGTATGGATAGATAAAGTACAGATTGGAGAAAGTCTATGAAACTAGTATCTTGGAATGTAAATGGCCTTCGTGCTTGTGTAGGCAAAGGTTTTTTGGATTACTTCTATGAAGTGGATGCAGATTTTGTATGCCTGCAGGAAACGAAGCTTCAGGAGGGTCAAATCAATCTTGAATTGAACGGGTATCACCAGTTCTGGAATTATGCAGAGAAGAAAGGATATTCGGGAACAGCCATTTTCACGAAACATAAGCCGCTTGCAGTTTCTTATGGGGTCGGCGACAAGCAGGTTGAACCGGAGGGGAGGATTATCACACTCGAATATGCTGACTATTACGTGGTTACTGTCTATACCCCGAATGCGAAGCGGGATCTGTCCCGACTGGACTATCGTCTTCAATGGGAGGAAGAGCTGAGAGCTTACTTGAAATCATTGAATCAAGTCAAACCTGTCATTTTTTGCGGCGATTTGAATGTCGCATTTTCGGAATTGGACCTTAAGAACGCAAAGAGTAATAAAGGCAATTCCGGCTTCACGTTGGAGGAAAGGGCCGAGATGGCGAAATTACTGGATTCCGGCTTTGTTGATACATTCAGATTTTTGTATCCTGATCGTACGGATGCCTATACATGGTGGTCATACATGAATGGCGTGCGCGCCAGGAACATCGGCTGGAGAATCGACTATTTCATCATATCGCAATCCATCGCACAGAAGCTAGTCGATTCCCAAATACATAGTGATATTTTAGGCAGCGATCATTGCCCTGTATGTATTGAGGTCGATTTGTAATATAATAGGACAAGCAAACAGTTAGAGAGGAACGATCAGATGATTATAAAAAAAGTAACGAACTACATAGACGACCGAGAGGCTCAGGGGAATAATCAATTGGATGTCACTCAGAAAGTTTATGAGGTGATGGAAGAAAATCAGCTGTTGGAAGGCAGATCTTTCACAGTAAACATATTATCTACCGAAGACCTGTATAGGGATGCCTACGCGGAAACGGGGGACAAAGAGACAGAAGAAATACTTTCTGAGAAGAACACATCCTTCTTCATGGAACCGATCAGTTATTTCAAAGAACGTATGAATGAATTTATGTATGTAGAATCACCTCATTTTGATTTGATCGGCGTAGAAGCTGTTTCTTTTGAGGTAGATGATGTATTCGGTACATATGAGGCACTTTTAGGGCTGAAGGTGCCGAAGAAATGGGAGAAAGAGCTAAAAAGTCATTTTACGGATCTGATTGACAGTGGAAAAGGGCGCTACAGTCTTTCATTCAGTCAAAATGACGGGCTGTGGGATGTGAATTTCACTGTGGAAGCGATTGAGGGATTCAACGAAAATTGGACGATTGGTGAAGCGTACAGTTTCATCTATGACATTCTTTTTGATCTAATCACCGCGATTCAGGCTCGCTAAGCTAATCAATAGGAAGTAGGGAAAGAAACATTGTCAGAGTTTAAACTTTTAGGAATACAGGAAGAATTGGTTTCAATATTACAGAAACAAAACATTGATACCCCGACTCCGGTCCAGGAGCAGGCAATACCGATGATTCTCGGAGGCGGAGATGTTATGGCCCAGGCACAGACGGGCACCGGGAAAACATTTGCCTTTTCGTTACCGATCATTCAGATGATCGATAAAGGGGTTGAACAAACGCAGGCGCTAATCGTGACTCCAACAAGGGAGCTGGCCCTTCAGATCACCGGGGAACTGGATAAATTGACAGAAGGACTTGCTGGTGTGGATGTGCTGGCTGTATACGGGGGCCAGGATGTCGACAGGCAATTGAAAAAACTGTCCCATCGTCAGCCGCAGATCATTGTGGCTACACCAGGCCGCCTTTTGGACCACATCCGAAGAGGGACGGTTGATTTATCAGGCGTGAACCATCTTGTTCTGGATGAAGCCGACCAAATGCTTCATATCGGTTTTTTGCCTGAAGTGGAGGCAATACTCGATAAATTACCGGCCAAACGGCAAACGTTGCTGTTTTCGGCAACTATACCGAAGGATGTTCGAAAGCTGGCAAAGGGCCATATGGTGACTCCGGCTTATATCCAGGTGGAGAAGAAGCAAGGACCGGCTGAAACAGTCGAGCAGCATGTCTACTTACTGACGGACAGGGCGAAACAGAATAAGATCATGGAATTAATCAATAAGGAACGTCCGTTTATGGCCGTCTTGTTTTGCCGTACAAAACGGCGTGTCTCCAAATTATACGAAATACTGAAAAGCAATGGATATTCCGTGGAAGAATTACATGGCGATCTGTCGCAGGCCAAAAGGGAACGGGTTATGAAAAGGTTCAGGGATGCCGAATTTCAATTACTTGTCGCAACCGATGTCGCTGCCAGAGGCTTGGATGTAGAAGGTGTCACTCACGTCTTCAACTATGATATTCCGGAGGATGCTGAATCCTATGTCCATCGCATTGGCAGAACAGGGCGCGCCGGGATGGAAGGGAAAGCCATCACGTTCTATTCACCGAAGGACCGTTCCTTATTTGAATCATTAGAAAAGGAATTGAGCTTTGCCGTCATTAAACACGATTGCCTGCCGGACCGTTATGAAGAAGACAAGCATGTGCAACAGAAGGAACCAAGCGGCAAGACTAACAGAAACCGGACGTATTCAGGGAAAAAGAAGCCATTCAACGGAAAGCGGAAACAGCAGTCGGGATCAAAGAGGAGATAATGTCATTAAAGCGGTGGCAGACGAAAAAATATGATAAACTAATAACAAATATTGCCTTTAAATCAGGGAGGAGCCATGAATAAACTGAAGGTAACAGAATTAGAGAATGAAATAGAAATCTTAAAGAAACGAATTGAGGAATATGAAGCGATCATTGCTGATATCGCAGCACCTATTATCCCTTCTATCGTCCCGGAAACGATATTGGTGCCTATCACTGGGAAGCTTATTCCGGAACGGTTCGAAAAAATCACCGCCAAACTATTGAACTATTCCGCGAATACGGACATCACTGCCATCGTTCTTGATTTCTCCGCCATCTCCAATAATGATATAGGTGAAATAGATGTATTCGGTTACTATATTGGACAACTTTCATCTTCTTTGAACCTGGTTGGGGTCAAGGTGTTGTTTGTTGGTTTTTCGCCGTCTATCACTCATAAGCTGATCACTTCCGGTTTATCGACAGATCATCAATTAAATACGTTTATGTCCTTCAAGAAGGCACTGCAGCACTTGATGAAGGAAAAAGGGCTAGAATTGTCGCGGCTTGTAAAATGAACAAACAAAGGCAGGGATTCATCTCCCTGCCTTCATATATATGAAATTACATCTGGGTGGACAAGCCTTCAATGCAGAGGGAGCGGCCGCAGTTTGACCACTATGGTTTGGGGCATTTTCAGATCCTTTTGGGCTTGTTTCAGATAATTGAACATAGCTTTTCCACGTGGAGCATTTGCTGAATGGATGGTGATCCGGTCGGCAAATAACTGTCTTTCGACCATAGTCTGGACTAGCAGGTAGCCATTCCTATGCTTGCTGACAAGGTCATGGTCCAAAGATAGATGGGCGATTTGGTAGTTCTCCAGATAGACAAGACAATCATCAATATTTTTGACAAGAATGTGATCGGAAGGTCCTAATCGATAATCGTCCATGAAGACGCTGATTTTCATATAATCATCCTTATTTTCCGACATATGTCCATCATAACATGAATTCGATTTTTGTTTTTTTTTACATTCAGCTTATTTTTTTTCAAAACCTTATCACACCAGCGGTCGAGAGAATATTCTTGAGTCTTTTGTACCCTTTCTTGCGTGTATATGCATATTTGGCGGTTTGATCCATCAAGCGCGGTTATCCATTCACAAGTTCCGGCAACAAAAAGTAGTTGCATTTCCGTGACGAATGTCAGTATAGTAGGATACAGATTGTTAAATAGCTAGGAGCAGACAAAAACATGCGAAAGTTTAAAAAGGTGTATGTGGAAATAACGAATATCTGTAATTTGAAGTGCAATTTCTGCCCGAGTTCGGAACTTGGGAGACCTCGGAAATTCTTGAACGAGGAGCGTTTCCGCCATGTACTAAATGAAATCAAGCCGTACACAAACCATGTCTATTTCCACCTCATGGGTGAGCCATTCCTGAACAAGGATTTAGATACATTTCTGGATATTTGTCATCAGGAAGAGATTAAGGTGAATATTACGACGAACGGAACACTGATCAAAAAGGTAAAAGAGAAGTTGCTGGATAAACCGGCGTTACGGCAAGTGAACATTTCGCTCCATAGCTTCGAAGCGAATGAAGTTCATTTCACCCTGGATAAATATATAAATGACATTGCAGATTTCATCAATGAAGCTCAGCAGAATACGAACATCATTTCCGCCATCCGGCTTTGGAACATGGACACAAATGAACTGAAGGCGTGCAATGAGCTGAATGATGACATATTGAGTATGCTGGAAGAAAAGCTTGGGCTTGATATCCGGATTAGCGAGGAACTGCTGGATAGACATAATCTTAAGCTGAAGGAGCGTATTTATCTGCACATGGCGGAGAAGTTCGAATGGCCGGATATGGACCGTGACGTGCTTGATGACAATGTTTTTTGTTATGGACTTCGTGATCAAATCGGCATCCATGTTGACGGAACAGTCGTCCCTTGTTGTTTAGACAGTGAAGGCCATATTCCTCTTGGTAATATCTATACAAGCCCGCTTGGTGATATCATTGAAGGGGAGAGGGCAAAAAGCATTTATGATGGGTTTTCGAGAAGGGTCGCTGTTGAGGAATTATGCAAACGGTGCGGCTATGCCCAACGCCATAAAAAATGAACAAAAACAGCCGGCATTGTGTTGCCAGGCTGTTTTTGATGTCTTTATTCAAGGCTGTTTTCGCAAACCTTGTTGCCTATGAAGAAGTAGGCTCCAGGTTGCTCGCTTTCCGCGGGGCGGGCGGTGAGCAGAAATCAGAGAGCCTTGTTTTATTGTTCGGCAAGAGCTGCTTGCGAAGGCATGAGTAATTTGACAGCCAATGCGGAAATAGACAGCGCCAACCCAAATACAAAGGCATTGCTAGATACATAAATTGAAGCCAGTTTGGTAAGATGGGAAGCGGGCAAATTGCCTTTAGAGTTGAACAGAGCTGATTCATATGAGATTGACTGGATGATATACACACTTCGGCAGCGCATTCAGCCTGGCTGCGTTGTCCTTTGTTTCCAGCACTGCTAAAGCCAAATAAAAGATTGAAGAGTGCGTAAATACTGTAGGCTTATCGAAAAAGCAGCAACTGATGCTGCTGGATTATTTGTATACCTATCGACGCTATTCACTTTCTTTGTTGGACAATCCAAGAGTTTGAGGGGAATTTGTTAAATCAGTTAGTAAAACTGATTGAAGCTAGAAGGAGGGCGCTTGGTCGGAATCCAGCTGTCGCAATTGAAATCAGGACGGCTTCGCTAGTGGGGAACATCATGTGGTGGATTTGAAACAGACTTCATTATAGCTCTTGAATATATGGTTGAACAGATCTATTTGATCTACAAAAAAAGAAACTAGTTAACATAATAATGTTACAATAAACATTTCTATCAATAATTGACATAAGTAAAATATATTGAAAAACCGTTCTTTTTTCCTTATCCTAGTATAATAGAAGATTACTTAAACAGTGGAGGCTTTACGCAATGTACAGTTTTAAAAATGATTATAGTGAAGGCGCGCATCCCGATATCCTTCGGGCTTTGGCGGAATCGAATTTCACCCAGGAAGAAGGATATGGTTACGATAGTTTTACAAAAGAAGCCATCAGACTGTTGAAAGAGAAAATTCAGAATGAAGATATCGATATCCATTTGCTGTCAGGAGGAACACAAACAAACCTCATCGCTATTTCGGCTTTTTTGCGGCCCCATCAGGCCGTCATTGCCCCGCATACAGGGCATATATTCGTCAATGAAGCAGGAGCGATCGAAGCGACAGGGCATAAAGTGATTACAGTGCCGGCTACTGAAGGAAAGCTGAAGCCTGAACAAATCGAGGAAGTGTTGGCTTTACATAGGGATGAACATACTGTCCGTCCAAAGATGGTCTACATTTCAAACCCGACAGAACTTGGCACAATCTATAAGAAACAGGAACTTCAGGAGCTGAAAGCGGTATGCGAACACCACCATCTGTATCTTTATGTGGATGGGGCGCGTTTGGGCATGGCGATGGCTTCGACGGAAAATGATATGACGCTTGCTGAATTTGCTTCTTTAACAGATGCTTTCTATATTGGCGCAACCAAGGCAGGGGCCTTGTTGGGAGAAGCTTTGGTCATCTGTTCGGATGTTCTGAAGGAAGATTTCCGCTATCACATGAAACAAAAAGGAGCATTGCTTGCGAAAAGCAGGCTGCTTGGCATCCAGTTCGTCGAGCTGTTTAAAGGTCATCTTTTCTATGATATGGCTGATCATGCCAACGAAATGGCGGGATTGTTGCAGAAAGGCTTAAAGCGGGCAGGGGCCGGCTTTTTGGCCAAAACATCAACGAACCAAGTGTTTCCGATTTTACCGAATGATGTGATAGAAGAGCTTCAAAAAGATTATTCATTCTATATATGGCAAACAGTTGACAAAGGTCATTCAGCCATTCGCCTGATCACTTCGTGGGCTACTCAGGAAAAAATGGTTGAAACCTTCCTTCGGGATGTCACGAATCTTATGTGCAGATCCGAAGTGACAAAAAAGGCAATCAAATAACCCATAATGATAACCTCGTACATAAAGCGGGGTTATTATTTACTCTTGGAAGGAAGGTGGATGACGGATTATGAAACAGAAAATCGGCCTAGTTTTAGAAGGCGGAGGCATGAGGGGGATTTATACAGTTGGAGTCCTTGACAAATTGCTGGAGCTGGATATTATGACCGATTATGTGATCGGTGTTTCAGCGGGAGCCGCCAATGGAGTCTCTTATGTGTCCAAACAGCACGGTAGAAATCTGCGTGTTAACACCGGGTATCTGAAAGATAAGAGATACATCAGTTTCAAGAATTTTATTCAAACGAAGTCTTTGTTCGGCATGGATTTCATATTCAGAGAAATACCTGAAAATCTGGATCCGTTCGATTATGACACTTTTTTGTCTGCCCCAGGTGAATACGTGATCGGTGTGACCGATGTCCGGACAGGAAAACCCGTCTACTTCAGTAAAGAGGCTATGAGGAATGATAGTACAGTATTGCAGGCTTCTTCCTCGATTCCGATTTTTTCTCCGATGGTGGAATACAAGGGAGGATATTATCTGGATGGCGGTACGTCCGATCCCATACCAGTCCGGAAGTCTTTCGAGGACGGGTGTGACAAGGTGGTTGTCGTATTGACAAGGGACAGGCATTACAAGAAGCCGAAAGAAAAATTCAAAGCCATCTATAAACGCGTTTTCCGGGATTATCCGGAAATGATCCGGTTGCTGGATGAACGTCATCAGATATACAATGATACGCTTTCCTACATAAAAGAAAAAGAAAAGGAAGGAAAAGCCCTGGTCATTGCCCCGAGTGAATCGGTCACAATCGGCCGTTTCGAAAAGAACAAAGAAAGATTATTCGGCTTGTACCGGCTCGGTCACTCCGATACCGAAAAGATGTCAGCCCGATTAAGCCGTTTTATCGGGGTGAAACAAGCGATAAAGTGATTAGATAGACAGATGTAATTTAAAAAGGAGCCAATTTCTGCTATGACGGCAATAGCGGGAATGGGTTGTTTGACGTACTGACATCAAGCGTATTTTTGGGGGGAAAGAAGGTTTTGTTCAAATTTGTGAAGAATAGTATCTTTGTAAGCTTTGTTTGAAATGAGATTGGTAGGAGGGAGGTGTATGTATGGGTAGCTGGGGCAGGGATTTTTGATGGCGATACGGCATGTGAAAGTGAGGGAAGACTTCTTTGAATACTTGCAAGAGGGGGAATCCGCTGAAAAAGCAACCCGGTTAATCTTGGATGAATATAAGGATGAATTCCCGCCGGAGGAACTTCCGGGCATACAAAGAGGAGCGCCCACTCAGGCACTCCCCCTTTACCCTTATATTCCGGCTACTCAATAAGAAGACCAACCGCCATCTGCAGTCACAACTACGCCATTCACATAGCTAGCGTCATCGGAAGCTAAGAATAGAGCCAATTTCGCAACTTCTTCCGGTTGACCCATCTTTGGAATAAGGCTGTTGCCGAGACCTTGTCTGGATGCACCGAATTCATTGATATTCGACATAGAGGAGGCGATGTTGGTTTGAATGGCTCCGGGCGCAATTGCATTAGCACGGATGCCTTTTTGCGCATACATGAACGCAGTGTTTTTGGTGAGTCCAATGACTGCGTGTTTGGAAGCGGTATAGGCGGCCCCTCCGCGTCCACCATACAAACCTGCCACAGAAGCATTGTTGATGATGACACCTTTGCCTTTATCAAGAAAGATCGGTATCACTTTGCGAGAAGCGAATAGAACCGAATTTGTATTTACGGAAAGAATTTTTTGGAATCTGTCTGTCGCGATATCGCCAATTGGTTCAAAACCATCCATGATTCCCGCATTATTCACAAGAATGTCGACAGTGCCGTAAGCCTCGACGGCTTTGTCCACCAATGCCTCAACGTCTTCCTCAGAAGCTACATTTGTTTTAATTGCCATAGCGATGCCGTTGCTATTGTTAATTTCCGCAGCTACCGCTTCAGCGCCTTCTAGGTTTAAGTCTGAAACAATTACTTTAGCCCCTTCTTTTGCAAATAGGAGAGCTGTCGATTTCCCCATCCCAGATGCTGCCCCCGTAATGATTGCAACTTGTCCGTCTAATCTTGCCATTAAAAATTCCCCCAGTCCCAATTTTTACTTGTTTACTAAAGAATGCAGATATAAGGGTTGTAATATACTGAATAATCCAAACCTTCCACTGTTATTATACCAAAAAACAATCCAAAAGTACCATTAATAACCTGTCGGAAGTCGAATACAAAACAGATTGCCATACAACGAAAGGGGCAAAGAATATGGGTCCAATTCAGGACATGCAGGTTATCTTGCGTGATCTTCAATTGTCGAGAAAGCTGATACGTGAAGAGGGCGGATATTATGACGAAATAGACGATGCCAATGAAACGCTCCATTATTATAAAGGGATTGACCGGGAAACAGCCGATCCGACCATGCTATTTGATCAGATGAATCGTCTAGTCTCTGCCTCACATGTCAATCAGCTGCCGTACAGTACCGGAACGAGAAATTTGCTTTATTCTAAAGTAGACCTACGTGAAGACGGGAACTTAAGGAGCATATATTCAGGGGAATGGAGAGATGCCGAATCTGTCATCGAGGAGGATCTGGAGGCGGATAGGAAGTTGAGTGCAGCCAGTGAGCGTTTAAGGGCCTCTATGACGGAAGAAGAAATGATAATGGCAAAGGAAGTGATGGAAAGCCAGTTTATGTACAATTGCGAACATGTAGTGCCCCAATCTTGGTTCAGTAAAAGAAATCCCATGAGAGGGGACTTGCACCACCTGTTCACTTGCGAAAAAACATGCAATTCGATGCGTTCTAATCATCCTTATTATGATTTTGCTGATTATCCGGAAGTTATGGAATCGAATGTTGTGAAAGACCGGTGCGGTAAGTATGAAGAAGGAAGATTTGAACCGGAGAGCGGGAAAGGCGCAGTGGCGAGGGCGACTTTGTATTTTTTGACACGTTATCCGGGTGAAATCGGCAGTTATGCAGAGGAAAATCTGCAAACATTGTTGCATTGGCATTTCTCGCACCCTGTGACAATCTACGAAAAGCATCGAAATGCGGAAATCTACAAGCTGCAGAAAAACAGGAACCCTTATATCGATTTTTCGTATTTAGCCGAAAGAGTCGATTTTCGAATTGGCTTCTGATGATGAATCGATCATGATGCAGGCTAACGGTGTTTGGCAGATGGCTGCAATTTTTCCTGTTCGTATGAATATAGTGGAATAAAAGACATCTGGGAAGAGGGATGCAAAATCATACAGCAGGAAGTGAAAGAGTCGATTGACAAAAGAGTCAGCCGGTTGATTCAGTTGCAGGATGACGAAGGCACGTGGACGTTTGTGTTTGAAGGCCCGATTATGACAGATTGCTTCACAATTTTACTGATTAAGACGCTAGATATCGAAGATGAAGAATTGCTGGAGGTTCTGTTGAAGCGTATAGCCGGGCTTCAGCAGGAAGATGGTTCATGGAAGCTCTATGACGATGAAGAAACGGGAAATCTGAACGCAACGGTACAAGGGTATACCGCCATGCTTGTCAGTCAAAAGTATAAACGGTCGGACGAGAGAATGGAGAAGGCAGAAAGGTTCATTGAGAAGAACGGCGGATTGGGCCGGGTCCACTTCATGACGAAAGTGATGTTAGCGGTCAACGGACTATATCCGTATCCACCGATCTTTTATTTTCCGATGACCTATTTTCTGCTTCCATCTTCTTTTCCGTTCAGTATGTATCATTGCAGCAACTATGCCAGGATCCATATGACACCGATGATTATCTCCATGAACAAGAAGTTTAAAGTCGAACACAATATCGATACCGATTTTTATAAGGGGGTAACGTTTGACTCCTGGTTCCGTGACGAGCGGGGACCTGTCGTCGACCTGATTTTGGATGAAATAAAGAAAACCGCCCTCTTGCCTCTTCATCTGCATAAAGCCGGATACAAAGAGGCGATGGACTTAATGCTCTCGAGAATCGAACAAAACGGCACTTTATATAGCTATGTATCAGCAACCTTTTATATGATTTATGCCCTGATGGCGCTTGGTTACAATAAAAAAAGCCGGATCATCAAGAAAGCTTTTGAAGGAATCACATCATACATCGTGGAAGTTGAGGAAGGTTCACATGTACAGAATTCGCCTTCTACAGTCTGGGATACAGCACTCATTTCCTATGCTCTACAGGAGGCGGGAGTGCCAGTGGGTAATGCAACGATACAAAAAGCCAACCATTATTTATTGAAGAAACAACAGATAAAAAGAGGAGACTGGGCCGTTAATGCGCCTCATGCCAGCGCGGGCGGTTGGGGGTTTTCCGACAGCAATCATTTTATTCCCGACAATGATGATACAAGTGCTGCTTTAAGGGCTTTGACAGGGCAAACCAAAATAGACGCCAAGGTAAAACGAAGCTGGGAACGAGGCTGCGAATTTCTCCTAGCGATGCAAAACAGGGATGGCGGTTTCGGAGCATTCGAAAAAAACGCCTATCAAAAACTGTTGGCCCATTTGCCGATTGAAAACGCCAAAGATGCTTTGATTGACGACTCCACCGCTGATCTGACAGGCAGGGTGCTTGAGTTCCTCGGCACTTTTGCCGGCTATGATAAACAGAACCGGCAAGTGGCCAGGGCGCTCAATTGGCTTTTGAAACACCAGAACAAAGACGGAAGCTGGTATGGTAAATGGGGCATTAATTACATTTATGGCACATGGGCTGCCGTAACCGGATTGAGGGCAACCGGAGTAGAGAAAAGCTCTGAGGCATTACAAAAGGCTGTCAGCTGGCTGCGACTGATCCAGAACGAAGACGGGGGCTGGGGTGAGTCATGCCAAAGCCCAGAGAGACAGAAGTTCGTACCGCTAGGTTTTAGTACCCCTTCCCAGACGGCCTGGGCATTGGATGCTTTATTGACGGTTGAAAAACCAGGAGAGGAAACAATTCAAAAAGGAATAAGGTTTCTATTGCATCAAGACTGTTTGCCTCCCCGTAATCTTCGTTATCCGACAGGGCTTGGTTTGCCGGGAGGTTTTTATATCGACTATGGCAGCTATAATGAATTGTTCCCTCTGCTCGCATTGGCCAGGTACCGGAAATTGACTTCAGCTGTTGGTGAGTGACTTTTGCTTTAAGGCAAGCCTGTCGGACATAAGTCTGAAATTTATGAAATAACAGTCTGACCTCGGCTGTTATTTTCTTTTAGGATCTGTTAAAGGTAATTGTTGATATTTGTAACCCGTCCGAAATAAATAAGAACAAACGTTCGGAATGTGGTAAGGTTGAGAAAGGCATTTAGTAATCTGTTAAAACACATCAGCAATTTGTCACATACAGAAAAGGAATAATCGTTGTAAGGATTGGAAAGTATAATGGTCGCCAACGCTACCGTTGTAAGTGTTGCAGTAAGACATTTACCGATACAACAAATACCGTTCTATGTCATAACTATGCACTCCCTCTTATCCAAATTATAGCAGTCTTTGGATTTTTGTATAAAAAACCACACTGTTTTTTCTTTGTGGTATAGTGCTATATTTTCGCCTTGATGGAACCGTTTTTCCAAAAAACAGGCTGTTTTTGCGATCGTTCGTTCGGATAGTTTGTAAATTTTTGAATTATCTTATTCATTAGACAAGGAAAGAGCGATTTGGCATATAAACCATAAGAAAGGGGGGGGGTGATGACATGTCCGGAGATACACTGCCTGCATCCCCTTTGAATTCATCAATGGCTATCGCCTCCGGCAAAGCAGACGTAC
>JBJFHG010000030.1:0-10016 GCA_051893455.1 Bacillus sp. (in: firmicutes) | reverse complement strand
TGGTTTTCATTACCGAACTTATGTAAAAACAACAATCTTTTAGAAAACAGCCTTTCATTACAATAAAAACCTTCTAATTCGCACAAATGAACCAACTGTTCTACAGTACATTTGTCAGAACCTAACATTGAAAAGTGACTATCCCAATGTGTTGTTATCAGTATACTATTATCGTGGGTAAATAAGTTATTACCCTGTTCAATCAATTGGTGATCCTGAATCAAATCATCCATATACTCCAATTTTCTTACGGTACAAAATTCATCTCCCAACCAAATCCACTCATGCCCCATTATTTTTATTCCTTTAAGCAAATCATTCATAATAAACGCTGGGAACAGTCCCTCATTTGGTTCTGCAATCAAATTTTCCCTACAAGTTTTTTCGATTAACGTAGCAGTATGTAGATCTTGATATTCTTTTTTTAAACCCAATATATTTGTTCTTAATCCTATGTCTAGCTGTTTGTAACTCTCTATTCCTGCTAGTGTTATGCCACCGCCAGTTAGACTTATACCTCTTTTTATTCAGTAACAACAAGCTATGCGAAAGCTGCCTTATCCTTTATCTGCTTTTTTCGTACATAAGTGAGTCTGTCTTTTGTTCTATCGATTATATGAAATTAACAAAACAGTAAGCGGAATAAAAAGAAGGGCATAGAGTACCAAGTCCGTACGGAGAGCATAGAAAAATTCATTCGTAATCAACATGATGACAATCAGGGACAAAAAGAGCCGGAAAATAATATCTAGTCTTTTCTTCAATCCCTTTCTTTCCTCATCAGCAGCTTCTGCATGCCTCTGATCGATGACATTTATGGAAACAATCATGAAAGCAAGAGTCAGAAAAGGCGCGAAGACTGAATCAACGTAAATGGAAATGAGAGAAAGCAGTAATAGTGCATACGGCAATAGGTGAATGTTTTCAAATTTTTTCATCAAGCCCCACATCCCTTTTTTAGGTATTCTTTCACTTTAGCACATATGGTAAATGAAAATGCATCAAATGAACGCTCACCATTGCGCCATCGACCAAAAAGACCAAAAAGACCTTTAAAACCATAATCACACAAAGCCGGCAAAATCCTTTATGATGAAAAAAATCATTTTTGTAAGCGTTGTCAAAAACAACAGAAAGAAGGGTTGGCTTTGAAGATTTTCAAAAACCTGACTGTTCAAGTCGTGACCGGTATTATCGTAGGTATCCTAGTTGGGGCTATTTTCCCCGAATTCGGCGCCAGCCTAAAAATCCTGGCTGATATTTTCATTAAATTGATCAAAATGCTGATTGCACCTATCATCTTCCTAACGGTTGTCATCGGCATCGGCAGTATGGGGAATCTTAAAAAAGTTGGAAAAATCGGCGGAAAAGCATTATTGTATTTTGAAATTGTGTCCACTGTCGCACTTGCCATCGGAATCGTCGTCGTAAACCTCGTTCAGCCTGGCAGCGGTCTGAACACAGATAATCTGGAAACCGGGGATGTGTCACAATATACCGCACAGGCAGCTGAAACAGAGCAAGGATTCGGCGCTTTCATTCTCAATATCATCCCGGAAAATGTAGTCGGTGCTTTAGCTGCCGGTGAGCTCCTGCCTGTATTGTTCTCGGCTGTCCTGTTCGGATTGGCGGCTGCCTCCATAGGGGAAAAAGCAAGGCCTGTCATCACCTTCTTTGAACATGTGGCGGAAATATTCTTCAAAATCGTCCATATGGTCATGCGGATCTCGCCGATCGCCGCTTTTGCGGCAATGGCCTACACGATCGGGAACTTCGGTCTCGGCTCACTCGTATCTCTCGGTAAGTTGATGGGATCGGTCTATATCACGATGTTCCTGTTCATCGTTTTGGTGCTCGGGGGAATCGCCAAATTCTATGGATTCAATATCTTTAAATTCATGGCATATATCAAAGAGGAGATTCTGTTAGTACTCGGTACGTCATCTTCCGAATCGGCATTGCCGGCCATGATGAGAAAATTGGAAAACTACGGTTGTTCTAAGCAAGTCGTCGGTCTCGTTGTACCGACTGGCTACTCATTCAACCTAGATGGGACCTCCATCTACCTTTCGATGGCGGCCATCTTCATTGCACAAGCATACGGCATTGATTTGACGATCTGGCAGGAACTGACATTACTCGGAATTCTGATGCTGACATCAAAAGGGGCGGCGGGCGTCACTGGCTCCGGATTCATTACGCTGGCTGCGACATTGGCAGCATTTCCGATGATTCCGGTCGAGGGCATCGCGTTATTGATCGGTGTCGATCGCTTCATGTCCGAAGCCCGCGCCATTACAAACTTGATCGGCAATGGTGTGGCAACAGTCGTCGTGTCGAAATCGGAAAATGAGTTCGACCCTCATCAAGTTTCGGCCAAACAAGCGGATGAGGATATAGCCGGTTCGACAGTCGGTGAGTTAAACTACAAATCGAACTAAACTAAAATAGCTGGCTCTCTCGCCAGCTATTTTCTATGGATCAATATTTCATGTTGAGCGCCTTTTGGGCATTCGCCTGGTCGTTCTTCAATAACGTCTCCAGGTCATAAGCCGGATATAAGCCTTTTTTATACATGTAATTAAACACTTTTTCGTGAAGGTCCACATTGCCGTTCAAATGTTTCTTCAATACTTTCCTTAGTTGCGGGGTTGCGGTCTCCGTGATTGCTGCCGCGTAATTGCGGACGTTACTCTTTGCCCCCATCAATAATTGACCTACGTTCAGCTTATCATTGACTGTGCTGTCTTCCGCCCTTGTCTCGGGAGCAGACGGGAAAAATTGAAGCAGCTCTTTCACATTCTTCTCCAGCGCATCAATGGCCTGTGCAAACAAACTTTTCAATTCGGCATCTTTTATATTGTTGATGGATCTTTTCAATTCCATGATCAGATTGGCTTGAGAGGCAACCAGCTCATGAATCTCCAACGTTTCATGCCAAGCAAGTGTTTTTGCCATTACATACCTCCTCTTTTCGTATTCACACGTTACTACTGTATGAAACTGCCCAGATTGAAGTGAATCAATTTAATCGCCAACATTCGACTCACCTTGAAAGAGAAGGCTTTCCGGTGATTGGTCTTCACCTATCCCTTTTGCCCAATAAAATGATAGAATAATAGAATAAAAAAGTTTCATACATTGAAAATACAGATGAGGTGACATGAATGGTCTGGCAAATCAAGCGTACAGAAACGGAACAAGTGGACCGCTTCAGCATTACAAAGGAAGAGGTCATTGTCCCGAACGGCGATACAAGGAACTTCTCATACATACAGTTTTCAAAGGGTGTCTGCATCCTGCCGGTAACAGCAAAAGGCGAGGTCCTATGCCTAAAACAGTACCGCCATATCTTCAATGATTGGGAATGGGAACTGCCCGCAGGATCGATTGACGGAGAAGACGAGCCGCTTGAGACCGCAAAAAGGGAGCTAGAAGAAGAAACGGGATACCAGGCTGCCCATTGGATGGATCTCGGCAGCTTTTATCCTTCACCAGGTTCAACGGCGGAGGAGATTCATCTGTTTGCCGCAGCAGGATTGACGAAAACCGAACAGAAACTCGAAAGCAGCGAACAGATCGAACTCCATTCATTGCCGATGACGGAATTGAAGGATCTCGTGGCCAATGGTGAATTCAAGCACGGAGCTGGTTTGGCTGCCATTATACGCTATAAGTTTAAAACTGACTGATACGCAGGATAACCCGGCTGCCGAACGTAGCCGGGTTTTTTCTATTATCCAATTAATTTCGACATATAAATTTCATTGACGTATGCTCCGTCCACGAAGAGAGAGTCCTTTTTGACCCCCTCTTCTTCAAAACCCATCTTCCTGTACAGCGACTTGGCCGCTTCATTATGCTCGATGACCGTCAGCTCTAGCCGATGCAGGTCTTTGGCTGCAGCCCATTTCTCCATTGCAGTGAATAAAGACGTCCCGATGCCTTTTCCCCGCATTTGCCCCTCGATTCCGATTACTATGTAACCTGTATGGCGGTTTCTCTCCCCTCTTCCTCCTATCACAAATAAATAGCCGACTAAGCTGTCCCCTTCTTCAGCCACCCAAACGCAACAGTTATCTTCCTTTTCCCATTTTTCCAGCTGACTCCTGATCTGCTTTTCGTCGACTTTTCTTTCGCCGGGATTAAACAGCATGAACCCTGAATGGTCTACTTGCTCCATCAAACGAGCGACCCGGACATTATCGTCTCCCTTGCCTTTCCTGATGATCATCTTCAACGGCCCCTTCCTTTACTCATAAAAATCCATATACTCTTTATCTTGTTTGTAGTATTCAAGCCTATCCTGCAGCGTTCCTGTATGAAACTCAAATTTATGCCCATCCGGGTCGGCGAAGTAGATTGATTTACAGTCCCTCACGTCACGCTTTCGACCTGGCAGTATCGCCACATTCAGCTTTCTCAGCTTGTCCAGCATACAGTCGTAATCTGATTCATGTATCGAAAAGGCAATATGGGTATAGGATTCACGTATTTCTTGTCTGGGGATATCCCTCTCTTCATTTAATGCCAACCAGAGGCCATCCAAATCGAAATACGCCGTTTTCCTCCCTTTCACTAGCAACTTGGCATCAAAAACGTCACGATAGAAGACAATCGACCGTTCCAAATCGGATACTGAGAACAAGAGATGGTTAATTCCTTTACTCATTTTCCAATGCCTGTCCTAGAAATTTAGCCAGTTCGAGCATTCCGAAGATTCCTGCTTCCTGTTCAGCATCCGAATTGTAATTCGTGTTGGTATTTACGTCGTAGGTATAGACAGTGCCATTCCGATTGATAATCGATTCGATGCCGGCAACATCAATACCGTTTGCAGCTAGGAAATCCTCATATTGGACAATCAAAGCCTGATCACAACCATCGATCATCTGGAATTTCGGCCTGACGGCTGCGTCTTCACCTGCCGGACCAAAGGCATCTTCAATACGGCAGGCATCTGCTGGGCAAAGTTCAAACCCTTCAGACGTGTCCACACGGACCGCATAAATGAATTTCCCTCCAATGAATTCAGCCCTCGTGATGTATGGTTCAGGTGCTTCTATGTACTCTTGTATTAATGTAATGCCATCTACGGAGTCTTCAAATGCTCCGCTGTCCACATATTGTTCCAGCCCTTCAACTGTTTGGAATAGCCGGACGCCGAGCCCCTTGCCTGCTCGATTGTGCTTCGTGATGAATGGTTTGCCGCCTAGCTGTCCGGCTGCCTTGATGATTTGGTTGCGGCCAACTGCTCCTATCGTTTTCGGCGTTTTGATTCCGGCAGCTTCTAGCGCTGTATACTGTTTGATTTTGCTGACTTCCAGATCAAGCGCCCGGCTTCCGTTGAAAACGGTTCGCCCATGGAATTCTAGCCATGCCAACACAACAGATGCCAGTTCAGGCGCAAAACGATGGCCCCTCGTATGGGAAGACGCGCTCATTCGATTATAAAAGACACCCTCCGGCGGTAATTTGGACAAATCAACCATTCCCTCGTTGAGATGCCAGCTTTCATACGGCAGCCGAAGCTCATCTAGCCTTCTCGTCAGGTGTTTCGTCCATTCATCATTTTCATGGATAATATAGATTTTCTTCATTCTCCCACTCCCTCTCCCATATACCCCTATCATATTTCCTTCTTGCCTTCATATCAATCACAGAGACTTATGGTCAGTTACGACCCGAATATGATGCCGATCCCCAACAGGACCGCAGATAATGCCAGTATGATCAATGTCACTTTCCCTATTTTTTTATCCATCGGTTTCATTCCTCCTTGGTTATCTCTATATCACAAATACATGGCTATAAAACTTCCGAACATAACCGCCAGCTTGTGTGCATATAGGTTTATATAACTCTCTGACAAAAGGTGATGTGATATTTTGGCAGTTTTGAAGAATCTAATTACCCAGAAAAGAACCAAAGCAATATTGAAAGCGTACGGCATCGAGCTGACTCATTCCATCCCAGGCCGAATTAGGTTCCGCCTGCAGGATTGGGAGGGGAGACAGGCAAATGTCAAACAACTGATCCATGACCTAGAGGCTGATGCCGATATCATCTCTGCCCACTTCACTCCTGAAACCGGCTCACTCTTAATCATATATAGGCATTCTTCCGCCATGCTCGAACAGACACAAAGAAGGTGGCTTGAGACCCTGAAAAAGTATTCATAAAGGATGGTACATATGCTCAATACGATACTCGGTATTGGGGCTTCTCTTCTAGCCCCAAAAATCATGTCAAAAGTCCAAGATCAAAAAGTGAATGTCGTCCACGCATCGCCGGGTCGTGTCAGACTGCAATGCAACAGCTGGAAAAATGAACAAACAGCGAAAAATTTACTCCTTGTTTTCCGCGGAATTCCACTCATCAAACATGCCGAAACCTCGGCCGACACCGGAAGCCTCCTGCTGGAGTTCCGTTCATCGGCCCTGACACAAGAACAGTTCGATGCAATCGTCCAAAAAGCGGTTGAAACATCCGTAGCGACGTATCCGGAAATGGAAGCTCAACTGATGAGCGCCCTGAGAAGCATCATTGGAACAATCGATACGACAATGAAGAAGCAATCTGGGGGGAAATTGGACATCGATTCACTTCTCTCCGTCACTTTGATCATCAGCGGTGTCCTTAAGCTTCCCGCCAATCCGGCCTTCTCCAGCAGCCTTCTCTATTGGGCCTATACAATCATCACCAATAAAGGCAAATCAGAAAGGAGAGATTCATGAACACTGTCGGACGGATTATCCACTCGATCCCCGGCAGAAGCCGCATTCAGCTTCCGTCGGGGATTTCTATATCTTCGGGTGAAATAGAGGCGTTGTACCGGTCTGTCCCGGGTATTTATTCTGCTATTCATTCCTGCCATTCCAATACTGTGCTCATCCATCACACCTGCCAGTCGCTGCCAACCAAAAGCTTGCCGCGTTTTTCGGTCAATGCTGTCACCGGACCGCCTCCATCATCTATAAAAAAGCAACTGCTTGAACTGGGAATTGTTATGTGCGCCTTTATGGTGGAGAAATTGTTTGTAATACCGGCTTTCCCTGTTGCCCGCCTAGCCTTTTTGACGCCCGCCACCATAGCCACTTTATATGCGTCCAGGCACATCATCCGCAGCGGTTCGGCTTCGCTGCTCAAACCGAATCCTGACACTTTGACAACAGCTGCTTTGGGGGCTTCACTGCTGAAAGGCAATCCACAGTCTGCGCTTTTGATCTATTTGATGTCCAGTATCAGTGAGCTGTTGACCGATCTAACCATGAACCGGACCCGCCGCTTCATAAAGGACATGATGGCGCTCGATACGCCATATGCCTGGCTGATCACAGATGAGGGCCAGGAAGTAAAAGTCCGCACAGACCAAGTGAAGGCCGGGGATCGCGTCATTGTTTTCCAAGGTGAGAAAATCCCGTTTGATGGTACCGTAGTCTCCCACTTCGGACAGGTGGACCAGTCCATGATCACAGGCGAATATATGCCCGTCCATGTATCCCTTGATTCGTACGTGTATGCCGGAAGTATCCTGACGGAAGGTAAAATCACTCTCGAAGTCGATAAAATCGGGGAGGAGCTGGCGGTGAACCGGATGATCCAGCTGATTGAAGAAGCCCAGGAAAAGCAGGCACCTGTCCAGATGCTGACTGACAAATTTACAGAAAAAGCTGTCCCCCTCTCCTTTTTACTGGCAATCGGCATCTACGTGGCCACAAAAGACTGGAACCGTGTCCTGAATATGCTCGTCATCGATTATGTATGCGGCGTGAAACTCTCGACCGCCACAGCCATCTCCGCTGCAATCGGGAAAGCCGCCCGCAAAGGTGTCTTGCTAAAGGGCGGCCAAACGTTAGAAACTCTGGCGAAAGTCGATACGCTCATCCTCGACAAAACAGGAACAATCACAGAAGGAAAACCGGTGGTCACTGATGTCACCGCACTGAACGGTTTTTCGGCAGATGAAGTGCTGTCATATGCCGCTTCCGCCGAAGAGCATTCCTCTCACCCTCTTGCTGAGGCTATCTTGTCGGAAGTGGCGTACCGCCGGATTGACATACCGGAACATGAAGACGAATCAATCGAGAATTTTGTCGGAAAAGGCATCTCTGCCAAAGTGCATGATGAGCGGGTGATTGTAGGGAGCCTTGGCTTTATGCAGGATAACGGAGTCCTGATCAAGACGGAAGCCAAGGCCGGTATTTTTGTGGCAAAAGAACGGACGCTACTTGGCATCATCCATATCGACGATAAGATCCGTCCTGGGATGAACCGTTCCATTAACAGACTAAGGAGGAGTGGAGTCGACGAAGTCGTTATGCTAACAGGTGATTATGAATCATCCGCACAACAAATCGCCGAAAAAATAACATTGGACGCTTATATTGCGGAGGCGATGCCTCAGGAAAAAGCCAACTATGTTCTGCAGCTGAAACAGGATCCAGGCCGGACAATCATGATGGTCGGGGACGGCATTAATGACGCCCCCGCACTTGCCTATGCCGATATCGGGGTGACGATGGGCGCCCAAAAGACCGATATTGCCATGGAAACGGCCGATGTCGTCATCCATTCGGATAACCCTTTATTACTGGCGGAAGCCGTTACGCTATCCAGGAAGACCGTACGGACAATCAGGCAAAACATCACAGCCACCTTGCTCATCAATACAGGCGCCATCATTTTGGGCACCATCGGTTTCATCTCCCCGATCGTCGGCGCCGCTGTCCACAATGCCGCAACAATCGGCGTCGTCCTGAACAGCACAAAAGTCTTATTATCGGAGGGAAACAAATATGAACAGCACATACAAGATCGTACATTCCATCCCCGGAAGGATCAGGTTGATCATCCCCTCCCTGAGCAGTACGAACGAGCATTCAACTATTGAAAAACTATTTCTTTCTGTAACGGGGATCAATCGGGTACGGATTGAGCCGATTATCCAATCGATGGTTATTGAATACGACCCATTGCGGACAGACTTATCCCACCTGCTTGAATTCGTCGTACTGTTCAGCCCGCGGGTTCAGGAAACACAAGTCCCATTATTTTCACCCAAGGGCGACCTACAAAAGGACCTGCTCCGGTCCGTTGTGACAGGCATTCTTCTGCTGATCGCTTTTCTGCGCAAGACAGTAAAGCATCGCCCGGATGCTTTTGACTACCTGGTCGTCATCTCGACATCCTATACCGTGCTCTCCCATGGGGAAAACAAGCTGAGGCACCCTGATGTCATAACCGGGCTCATATCGATGCTTTCGCTCGGCTCACAAAATATCCTCCAGGTAGCGATGGTCACATGGGCCGTAAATATGATAGAAGTGTTCAACGACCTAAGGAGGACTTCACAGCAACGCATATGAACAGATAGATGCATGTTTTATACAAATCAAAAATGGGAGGAATACAAATGGTAGTGAATAAAGATTTTCTTATGGGATTCTTATCAGGCACAGTGGCAGGGGCTGTCGGTTATCGTGTTTATGAACAACATAACGGGCAATTAAAAAACCTGATCCAGCAAGCCCCCCCTTTCGGCCTTGGCCAAGAGAAGGTGGAACCATCAGTGGAAGACTTGGTATTGCAGAAAGAAAGGCTGGAGGACCTGATCGCGGAGAAAAAATCAGGCCTATCCTGAATGTCCTCATTATTAGGCCCCCAAGACACTCTTGGGCCGGCACTTCTCTCCGGGTCTCTGCCTTTCCTATCCTTTTTGCCCGGCATTTGTTTTCTAGAAAATGACTTGCGATATGAATGATCCGTACCTTAAGATTCCGGAAGATCGGAATCTTTTTTCTTGGCTGTTTTCTAAAGGCTGTTTTCTAAAAGATTGTTGTTTTACATAAGTTCAGTAATGAAAGCCAGTTGATTGGGAGCGGAAGGTGCGAGACTCCTGCGGGATTAGCGGACCGGGCGAGACCCCGCAAGCGCTTGGCGCTGAGGAGGCTCACCGCCAGCCCCGCGGAAAGCGAGCAACCTGGAGCCTACTTCTTCATAGGCAACAAAGTTTG
>JBJFHG010000029.1:0-10085 GCA_051893455.1 Bacillus sp. (in: firmicutes) | reverse complement strand
TACATTTTTATTATTTCCACTGTCTACTTGACAGGGAGCAGTTCAAAACCAACATCCTTGGCTTTTACTTTTAAGCAGGATCCTTTTCGGAAAATCCCTTTGTTAAAACGATTGTTTCACAAAAGAAGATTGTCAATAAGCTCCTCCGTGACCATTACATAAAACAATTTTTTTAAATCCTTGTCTCGATAGATTAACAATGATCTCTTCCAACATGGAAGTTAACACGTTGAGACTCACTGTAATAGTCCCTTTGTAGTTTGCATGCTCTTCTAAAGTGTTAAAAGGAATGGTTGGTAATACATAGCCGCCTAATACTTCACCAAAAGCAAATGTTTCTAAATGCATCGTTAAGTATGGTCAAACTGTTCGGTAGCCCCCAACAGAAATAATCGCAATTTCTGTTCCGCTTTCTTAAACAACCTTCGTTGCATCCCTAAAACTTAACATATGAAAATCCCCTTTATCTTCAGCTATTTATATGATTTTATCATGTTTTTCCGTTTTAGAAATCAGCTGGTATATTTTCTGCAGCTAGTTTTAGGAGTGAGTCCTTTGGTGATAAGACGATTCGGGAAGTCACCAATGATACAGAAAAGAAAATACACGAACAAATCCGGACTGCCCAGGCAGTCCGGTGGTTTTTATGCATATTTTTTTTCTTTTTCCGTATCGGTGACCCATTCATATTGACGAAGGCGGATTTCGAAAAGAGTGATGGCATCCTGGAAGATCTCCGGTTTCTCTTTCATGATCCGCAACAGGTTTTCTTTCGCCTTGATGTTTCCTTCTGCCTCCCCGATCAGTTGCTTCAGATGCTTGATAGGTTGAAGGAAGAATAATTTCATATCCCTGTTGATCGCTTTTTCGAACACATCGAACGGCAACATATATTTGGACAATACAGACTGTGTCGTTGCGCTGTAATCTTCATTTTCAATCAACTTTTTATACTGGTTGTAGAGGAGGGTCTTGTTCTGCGATAGACCATTGAACAACTTCCCGGCCCCCTTGAGCAACAACTGTGATGGTGTATTGCGCAGGAATATATTTTCCCTTTCAATATCCGCGCCAGCCGTCATTCGGCTAATATCACGTTGCCAATCATCCAATACACGGAAATCCGCTTCAAAAATGACCTTATCCTCACCATAAAGGCTATTGAAGGCGGCTGACATATCATCAAGATGCTCTTTCCCGTCTGTCAGCTCTTCTTTGGCCGCCATTAGCCAGGTTTCCAATTCATCATAATACCAAGGGATGATCTCTTCCTCGAAAAACGACTGGATTCTGGCGTTCATCTCATCATTGACGACCAGATGGATCTTCCGGAAATCACTGTCCTCCTTCAGGAGATTACCGCAATCCTTCAGAAGTTCAGGCAACCTTAGCTCAACCTTCGCCCTGACTTCTTCTTTAATTTTATGATAGGTTCCCTTAATGAGGGCAGCTTTATCATCAGTCAAATCCTCAAGCTGCAGAATGGATGCTTCTAGCTTTTTCACGAGTTCTTGATTCCATCTGATTGATTCCGCATATGCTTCTTCTTTTTCTGCTCTCTTGGCTACAAGATAATGGATCGTCCTCTGGATCATCTGAAGAAGCTTCTCCGTACGGCGCTCTTCAAGATACGGGTGCTTCGCAACGGAAGCAAGCAATTGATTGACTGCCTGTCTTTGCCCATCCACTTCGTATTTGGCAGAATACGGGATGACTACCGCATCCGGCACATAAGCAAGAATGCGCCCAAATGTTTCATCCACAATCCGTTTTGCTTCTTGCTTATTGTAGATCGAATCCAGTTTAGTCATAATAAAGGCAATCGGCAAGTCAGGTGCCTGTTCACGCATTTGAATGACGATTTCTTTTTCCTGTTCAGTAAACGGATCTTCTGCATCAATGACAAATAATGCATAATCCGCTATCGGGAAAAATTCAGCAACCGGCAGTTTGTCCTTTCTCCCCCGCAAGCCAGGTGTATCCAACAAGGCAACATGATGTTCTTCCAGCAGCTTTGCGGGAAGTTTCACATTCATGATTGCTTTTGAATGCAAGGAATTGTCGTAATTCACGGCTTGTACCAGATCCTCCACCTCGGTATCCTCATACATTCCCTCTTCCGATATCACTTTAATGGATGAATCATCGGCAGCCTCAATCAAGTATGGATGGTTTGTCGGCTCTAACAACAGGTCGACACCGAGCACATCATTAATGAATGAAGACTTGCCTGTTTCGTTCACTCCCGTCAGCAATACCGTTTGCTTTGTCAGATCAAGGATTTCCTGAACAAACCAGCGGAACTTGTGATTCACCTCTATGTTATGGCCTGCGGACCACTCAGTCAGGGAGTCGAATAGGTCGATGCTGTCCTCAAGCACAGATATTTGATTGCTGCATTTCTTGATGCGCTGTTGCGCCTCATGCACCCATTTTTGCTCCATCGCTGAAGGGAAAACCTCATTCCAGGCCAATGTAGCTGAAAAAGCAGCCATTGCTTCCCGAGGACTAGTAATACGGGTCCAATTCTCCAGGAATTCCGGCATGAAACGGGCCAGCTCTTTTAATTCCATCGAACCGGATACCATCAGGAAGAAAGTATCGTTATACAATCGGGAAAGCGTCTCCCATGATTGCGATTTCTCGATTTCAACTTCTTTGAGGAAAGCATTGAAGTTCTGCAGCCATTTTATATAGAAGGATGTCTCCTCATAACTTGACCACAAGGCAACCACCAGTTTCTCAAACCGGTTGCTGTCCACATAAAACATGATGCGGAGCACTTCTATGAAATAATCCGGATCGTGCCCGGCAGCGACGTTCTTTTCTGCATAGCCGATCAACACGTCAAACCAATAGGACTTCTCCGTTCTGATGGACTCGTTGACAGCCAATTCTATCGCATTATCGAAATCCTTGCTTTGTTCAAAGAATAATTGCGCCACTTCCGTAATTTTCTCGTAATCTGGATGGATGGCGACCGCTTTTTTTATGTAATTGACAGCCAGCTCATTTTTTTGTTCCTTTAAGTAAATCTCGAATAATTTCAATGCGATTTCTGTCTGCAGGACTATATTATCCGTTTCGATGGCCTTATACCCATCAATCGCAGTCGAAGCCAATTCAAGTTCCCAATAGGCATCGGCCACATTCTTTTTCGCCCATGCTTCCAGGTCATTAGAGATATTTCCCCACTTGAAGATCGCAGATTCATAATCCTTCAGATGGAAGTATACTTCCCCCTGCGCGAAACGGATAAAAGATAAATCTGCTAATTCTTTTTTGTTCTCTTCGAGCAGCATATACCCTAAAGCCCCAACAGCGTTCTCCTTTTGCGCTTCATCCAAAAGGGTTTCATAGTAACTCTTCTTGCTCAAATGATAGTCCAGATTCATTAACCTCACCTCAGACTCCTGAATTTATTTACATTATTTGACTGAATAATTTCGTTTTTAGGATTATTAAATCCTTTTACCCCATATTACTATTCTAGCAAACTTTTTATTGCAAAAAATTTCATTTTGCTATCAAATTTAATACAAAATGCTTAAATCCTGTAATAGCTGTAAGCCGGATGGAATCCTTCCCTTTATTATGAATATTCAAAAATTATGAAAGATAGAAAAACCGGCCCCTCTATGAGGCCGGTTAGACACATTCGGTCAATGCGGCAAGAACACCATCTGAATAAGGAACAGTACACCGAACACATACATAAGCGGATGAACATCCTTCGCTTTTCCGCTTACAACTTTCAGAATCGGGTACGTAATGAATCCAAAGGCAATCCCTGTTGAGATACTTGCTGTCAATGGCATTGCAATGATAACAAGGAATGTAGGGAAAGCTTCATCAAATTCATTCCATTTAACTTTTGAAATCCCCTCCATCATATAACTTCCGACAATAATCAGGATTGGCGCGGTGATGGCTGTCAGGCCGGAGATGACGGAAATGAACGGCGAGAAGAACATTGTCAATAAGAACAGAACAGCCACGACAACGGATGTCAATCCTGTTCTGCCGCCGGCAGCAACACCCGCACTTGATTCTATATAAGCAGTCGTCGGGCTTGTACCGAAAGCTGCCCCTACTGTTGTCGCAATCGAATCGCCTAGGAAAGCCTGTTTCGCCCGAGGGAACGTACCTTTTTTCAGAAGGCCTGCCTGCTCGGAAACACCTACCATCGTTCCTGTCGTATCAAAAATCGTCACAAGCAGGAATGCAAATATGACACTATATAATGCATTCGAGAACACGCCGGCAATATCCATATCAAAGAATACAGGCGCCGGCGGCAAGGATGGCAACAGATCAGATCCTTTCATCTCTAGCATACCAAACACAAAGCCAAGCACCGCTGTCACCAGCATACCGATGAACAAAGCTCCCTGCACTTTTCTGACGAGCAGAATCAGTGTGACAACCAGACCGACAATCGCTAGCACTGTCGTCGGCTCAGTAAGATCACCAAGACCTACCAGGTTGCTGGCATTGTCAGTGATGATGCCTGCCTGCTTCAGGCCAAGAAAGGCAATAAAAAGGCCGATTCCGCTAGTAATCCCATATTTAAGAGGATCAGGGATCGCACGGATAATCGTTTGTCTAAGATTGCTCACGCTTAGTAGGATGAACAGCAAACCAGCTATAAACACTGCCCCCAATACCGTTTGGTAAGTCAATCCCTGTGTGGCCACAACACTCGCAAAATAAGCATTGAGCCCCATCCCCGGTGCAAGAGCGATCGGATATTTGGCAGCAAGGCCCATGATCAGCGTCCCCGTTACTGTCGCAATGATCGTCGCCATGAATACTTGATCAAAAGGCAGCCCTGCACCCGACAGAACCGCCGGGTTCACAAACACTATATACACCATGGTCAGGAAAGTTGTGATTCCTGCCAGGATTTCTGTCTTGATTGTTGAACCGCTATTACTTATTCCAAAATATTTGTCTAACAAGTTAAAACCTCCAATTGTATTTCAGCACAACTTTTATCATAGCTTGCCCATTTCTAGGCAGGCTATTCGGCATGACTACATACGAATGTTTCAATCAGCATTTTATATAATATTCGTTATTGACATCTTTTTCAAGTCTTTTTTTCCAATTACCCTTCCAAAAATACGAAAAAAGCCCGAAGAATTATTCATTCATTCGGACTTTTATTTGTTGAAGTATCTTTTTTTCCAGCCTGGAGACCTGAACTTGGGATATGCCAAGCCGTTCAGCAACCTCCGATTGGGTCTGGTCTTTATAATATCGCAGATACACAATCAACCGCTCACGCTCGCTTAACTCGTCAATCGCATCTTTAAGGGCGATTTTTTCAAACCATTTCGTTTCACTGGTATCGGCAATTTGGTCAAGCAACGTGATTGGGTCACCGTCATTCTCGTAGACTGTTTCATGGATGGATGCCGGCTGTTTACTGGCTTCCTGCGCAAACACGACTTCTTCCGGGGAAATATCGAGATATTCCGCAATTTCGTTCACTGTCGGTACCCGACCGAAGACTTTTGTCAATTCCTCTTTTCCGCGCCGGATCTTATTGCCTTGCTCTTTAATGGATCTGCTTACTTTCACCGTGCCGTCATCTCTAAGGAAACGCTGGATTTCCCCGATAATCATCGGGACGGCATAGGTTGAAAATCTGACATCGAATGATAGGTCGAACTTATCGACTGATTTCAACAGGCCTATGCAGCCGATCTGATACAGGTCATCCGGCTCATACCCTCTGTTCAGGAAGCGCTGGACAACTGACCAGACTAGGCGTAAGTTCGCCTGCACAATCATGTCCCGGGCCTCCTGGTCACCACTTTGGCTCCGGCGGATCAATTCCTTCGTCTCTTGATCCTTCATATGAACAGCTTTTTTATTATTCTTGACATCCACATCCATACGCAAGTCTCCCTTAATTGCACAAAACTTTGCTATTTGCTACACGTTTTTTCAAACGTACAATCGTGCCTTCGCCTTTATGGGATACTACACTTAAGTCGTCCATGAAGTTTTCCATGATAGTAAAGCCCATTCCGGAACGTTCCAATTCCGGTTTTGTCGTGAATAGAGGCTGCCTCGCTTCCTCAATATCCTCAATTCCGGTACCTTCGTCTTTAATGATCATTTCCACTACTGAATCCGCAATGCTTACTTCAATTGTCACTATGCCTTCAGGGTCGTTATTATATCCATGGATGATGGCATTCGTCACTGCTTCTGAAACAACCGTCTTAATTTCTGTCAGCTCATCCATCGTCGGATCAAGCTGCGCCACAAATGCGGCAACGGACACTCTGGCAAATGACTCGTTCTGGCTCAGCGCTGAGAAATGCAACGTCATGGCATTTTTCATGATGCCACCCCCAATCTGTGCAATGCATTCTGTTCACTTTGTTCTTCTTGAATGATTTTGAACATCCCTGACATCTCAAACAGCCTTTTGACAAAAGGGGACATTGCGCATACGACCATTTCCCCTTGATTGTGTTTAATTTGTTTATAGCGGCCCAAGACAACCCCAAGGCCTGAACTATCCATAAATGATAGCTGTTCGAGATTCATAACAATATGCTTTACAGAACCATCCGCCAAAGCCTTTGTTGCCCTTTCCTTCAATTCCTCGGCAGTGTGGTGATCCAGCTCCCCCTGAAGCCTGATGCATAGGACATCTCCTTTGACTTCCATATCAATCTTTAGACTCAAGCACATACAGCTCCCTTCTGTAATTCATACTTGAGACATTCTCGATTGTTCCCGGCTTCTCCTTCCCCGCTGACAAAACTAGTGGAGATTCCTTCTTTTCTCTTATCGTTCGAGCTAGTCTCCTCCATGTGTAAACATGTCCATTGATTTCTTGAACAACTGCCACCAGCTTGCTTTCTCAATTGTCTTTTCGGCCACTACAGGGGATTTTGCGACCGTCTTGCCGTCTTTGACAATTTTTAATGTACCGATCTTATCGCCCTTTTCGACTGGAGCTTTGATTGTCTTCTTAATTTTTATTTTTGTTTTGTAGCTGTCCTTGCTGTCCCCTTTTTTCGTCAGGATCGAAATCGGTTCACTGGTAACCCCGGTCAGCCTTTTCTCCGTCCCTTTGCTGACCATCGTTTCTTTCAGGGCTTCCCCTTTTTTATAGAGGGGATATGTCGTATATTGGGCGAATGCGTAGTCCAGCATTTTCGTGATTTGGGCATTCCGCGATTTCGGGTTTTCTGCCCCGAATACAACCGCAATCACCCTCATATCGCCTTTCCTCGCAGTCGCAGTCAGACAATATTTCGCCTCATTTGTGAATCCGGTTTTTAAACCGTCTACACCGGGATAAAACTTCACGAGCCGGTTTGTGTTCACCAGCCAGAACTTCTTATCGGTGTTTTCACGCAAAAATGATTCATATGTGCCTGTATATTTCGTGATTTCTTTGAATTTCAGCAGTTCTTTTGCCATGATCGCCATGTCATGGGCAGAACTGTAATGGTTATCGACCGGCAATCCGGTCGGATTGGAAAAATGGGTATTTTTCAAGCCTAGTTCTTTCACTTTTTCGTTCATCATGTTGACGAAGTCCTCTTCAGAGCCGGCTATCCGCTCCGCCATTGCCACAGAGGCATCATTCCCTGATCCGATCGCAATCCCTTGAAGCATTTGGTCAGTTGTCATTTCTTCTCCCGGCTCGAGGAAGATTTGTGAACCGCCCATCGAAGCAGCATGCTCACTTGTGCGGATTTTTTCGTCCATTTTGACCTCACCCTTGTCAATCGCTTCCATGATGAGCAGCATCGTCATGATTTTGGTCATGCTGGCAGGGGAGAGCCTTTCATGTTCATTCTTATTGTATAAAACGGTCCCTGTGTCCCGCTCAATCAGAATTGCCGACTTGGCTTCATCAGCCAGCTCCGTCTGCTTTTCGGCGGCTGCAGCAGAATGTGTGTACATACTTCCTGTACAAATGCATGCCAACAATATCGATACAAATCGTTTCATCGATTCACACCCTCCATTCTTTATAGAGTCAGTTTTTCCAAACCATCCTTTTTTATACAAAAACTACCATTTGCTTTTCAGCTTTTTCTGCATAGAAAAAAGCCTTCCGCTCAAAAAAGGCCTAATTTTAAAACAGATTCTCTTGTGAAAACAGATTACTACATAATTTAAGATCCAAAGCTGCTTGTTTATTCAACTGCACTTTTTATTAAATACAAATATATTGGAATGTAGGAATATCAGATTATTTTTTAATAAAATTTAGGATGTGATTATTTGGAAAGAGAGGAAATCCCAAACTGGTTGCTGGCACTCGATAAAGAATCAGTAGAATTTATCAGGAAGTTCATTTTGAATTCGGGATCCTTAAAGAACATGGCTAAAATTTACAATATTTCTTACCCGACGGTTCGATCTAAGCTTGATAGTTTAATACAAAAAATTGAATTAAACAGTAAAAAGGAAGATGTGGAGTTTATTAACTTGATTAAAAACCTTGTCATTAATGAACGCCTCAGCCTAGAGACTGCAAAACTGATTATTGATAAATACAATACGGAGAGGAAGGATGCTTGATGGATTTATACGGGTTGCTTTTAAGTGTGGTTATTTTAGTTGTTCAGCATTTTTTGTCACGAAGAAATAGTCCTGTATGGGGAGCAGTCCTTCCGGTTGCCTATATCGGGCTTTTCATTTGGCTATTTTCTATAAAAAATGTTGAATTGGATACGATTTTCATTATAGGAGTTCTTGTTTTATTAGGTATTTAGAGTGAAGGCAGAATATTTATTCAAAAGAAAAGAAGAGCTAGAACGAATAACAGTACAAGACTTATAAATACCGCTAAAAACAAAATGACTGGAAACACCACAGCACGGCAAAATCTAATAAGGAAAATGAGGGAAAAGATACGATGAACAACAGTCGGCTGACACTGATTGATTCCTTGAGAGGTTTTAGTTTGAGTTTGCTGGGGATTTTAATGGCAAATTTATTGATTTTTCAGTATGGGGTAAAGATCTTATTGACACAGAAAAATTATCCAAGGTGGATTTGTTCTCTCTTCATTTCATCCAAGTTGGATTTGAATATTCTTTTTTACCGATTTTTTCTATGCTTTTCGGGTATTCCATGTTAAAGCTTGCCGAATCAGTTAAACAAAAACGGGGAAAGTCTAGGTGGCATCTTATTCGGAGGGCGATCGGATTAATGACGATTGGCACCTTGCATGCTACATATGTTTGGGATGGGGAGATTTTGTTTTATTATGGGATAATGTTGCTCGTATTGTTCCCATTTCTTCATCGAAAACCTAAAACATTATTGATATGGGCAGGGGCTTTGTTTCTGCTATTCACTGCAGCAAGTTACGGAGATACACCAGAGCAATTTAAGACACCCGAGATGCTAGAATTCGTACAGGAGACAGATGAGTTGTATGCAAAAGGGTCTTACAGTGCTGGTTTCCCCATTTTTCACACTGCCAATGTTTTTGGTGGGTATGGCAGTGGCAAAGTAACAATGGTTCGATGACCCGCCTAGCCAAAAACACGTCTATCGGCTCGGTTGGTGGTTAGTGCCCCTCGGTATACTCATGAAATTGTTGGCCCACTTAGAAGGATGGGAAGCCTTGGCTTTCCTATTCACTCAAGCAGGTGGACAACTGCTTGCCATTGGATATGTCCTTGCCTCTGCCCATTTATACGCTGTTTATCCCCCCCTATGGCCTGTTTGCGGCATTTGAAAGTATGGGAAAATTATCGCTTACCAATTACTTGATGCAATCGGTCATCATGACTCTTGTGTTTTACGGCTATGGGCTGGGATATTATCAACAAATTAGTATTTCACTCAGTCTCCTTTTTGGTTTGCTGATTTATGCAGCGCAATGCCTATGCAGCATACTGTATCTCAAATATGTGAGGAGAGGCCCTTTTGAATACCTTCTTCGTGTGTGGACGAATCTTTCTTAGAGGGGGCAGGTAAAGGAAAAAAAATCAGCTAACACTAAAGCAGCTTAGAGCTGTTCAGTCTATTTTTTGGCTGTTTTCGCAAACTTTGTTGCCTATGAAAAAGTAGGCTCCAGGTTGCTCGCT
>JBJFHG010000028.1:0-10179 GCA_051893455.1 Bacillus sp. (in: firmicutes) | reverse complement strand
ACGTTTAATCAGAATTAACGTTGACGTTTTGTTTTGTTTAGTTTTCAAAGAACATCTTCGTTGTCTTAAACAGCTTTTTTATTTTATCGCAAAAGCTATTTTGTGTCAACAACTTTTTTTGTTTTTGGTGTTTATCGCTTGTAGGCGACTTTATTAATATACCACCGTTGTTTTTCAAAGTCAACAACTTTTTTAAAAGGTTTTGAATCAACCTCTTCTTTTCTAGTGTGTTTCGTTTGTTTCTCAACGACAGGTATTAATATACCACCCTCAATCTAAGTTCGCAATAGGTTTTTTGAAAAAGTTTATTGGAATAATAAAGTTATATAATTTTAAATACTCAAACCTATAACTTAAATAAAGAAAAGGACAGCCAGATGGCTGTCCTGAGATGAACTTATCGTTGTCTCATATATGGGAATAGTAAAACATCGCGGATAGAAGGTGAATTGGTCAATAGCATGATCAGACGGTCAACACCGATCCCTAATCCACCCGTCGGCGGCATTCCATATTCAAGCGCTTCGATGAAATCATCATCCATCTCATGCGCTTCATCATTGCCTTGCTCTTTTTCTTTCAGCTGCGCTTCGAAACGTTGGCGTTGGTCAATTGGATCGTTTAGTTCCGTGAACGCATTTGCATGTTCACGCCCAACAATGAACAACTCAAATCGGTCAGTAAAGCGAGGATCTTCCGCATTTTTTTTGGCCAATGGAGAAATCTCAACCGGATGTCCATAAATGAATGTCGGTTGAATCAATGTTTCTTCAACCTTTTGTTCGAAGAATTCATTGACGATATGACCAAACTCCATGTGCTCTGTAATTTCAATTCCATGTTCTTTAGCAATTGCCTGAGCTTCTTCTTTCGTCATCTGTTTCCAGAAGTCCACCCCTGTCGCTTCTTTTACGGCATCTACCATATGGACTCTCTTCCATTGCGGAGTGAGGTCTACACTATAGTCACCATATTGGACTACTGTTGAACCAGTTACTTCTTTAGCTACGTGCGCAATCAAGTTCTCAGTCAGGTTCATGATATCATTATAATCGGCATAGGCTTCATATAGTTCAATCATTGTGAATTCTGGATTGTGGCGAGTGGATGTTCCTTCATTACGGAATACTCGTCCGATTTCATATACTTTCTCCATGCCCCCTACTATCAGACGCTTCAAGTGCAGCTCAATCGCAATTCGCATATACAATGTCATATCAAGTGCATTATGATGGGTCACGAACGGACGGGCAGAAGCACCGCCTGCGATGCTGTGCATCATCGGTGTCTCAACTTCCAGGTAGCCGTGGCTATCCAAGTAGCGGCGCATAGATTGGATGATTTTGCTTCGTGCTATGAATGTTTTCTTGCTCTCTTCATTAGTAATCAGGTCTACATAACGTTTACGGTAACGTTCTTCGATATCTTTCAGACCGTGGAACTTATCCGGTAGCGGACGAAGAGCTTTAGTCAAGAATGTGAACTCTTTTGCCTTAACAGAGAGCTCACCTACTTGAGTTTTGAAAACCGTCCCTTTAATGCCCACGATATCGCCCAGGTCGGCATGTTTGAAATCTTCATATGCCTCTTCCCCTACTGCATCTTTACGGACATAGATCTGAATTTGGCCTGCAAGGTCCTGGATATGGGCAAACCCAGCCTTCCCTTTGCCGCGTTTTGTCATAATCCGTCCGGCAATCGTCACTTCCGCTGCCTTTTCTTCCAATTCCTCTTTCGTGAATTCACTGAAAGCATCCAAGATATCTTGTGAAAGATGTGTGCGTTCAAAACGCTTGCCGAATGGGTCTTTGCCGGCATCTATTAATTGCTGCATTTTTTCTCTTCTGACGAGCAGCTGGTCATTTAGTTCTTCATGACTCATTTTTTTCACTCCATTTTCATATATATCAGCCCGTTTCACGAACTTACTGTCTGTTCCCATTGTACACAAACAAGGGGAGGAATACACCTATTTTCATCTATTCCCTTCCAATTGTCGGATTTGGGTGTATATGCCCAAAAAAACTGTCAGTAAGTAAAACTGACAGTTTCATAATCATTACACAGCATTTGACGTTTTTGTACCATCAATCAAAGAGTATAACACATTCACTAATTCGTCTCTTGTGTTACATTCATTTATCCCATTGCGGATAAGGCCGCCGCCGCGAATACCTTTCAGATACCATGATGCGTGCTTCCTCATTTCCCTGACAGCAATATGTTCGTTTTTCAAATCGATAAGACGGTCAAGGTGAAGAATACAGACATCAATTTTTTCTTTTGCGCTTGGCTCCGGCAAGAGCTCTCCCGTTTCAAGATATTGAACAGTACGGTAGATCATCCACGGATTGCCAAGGGCAGCGCGGCCAATCATGACCCCGTCACAGCCCGTTTCATCGAGCATGCGTTTAGCATCCTGCGGGGTGTTGACGTCTCCATTTCCGATGATTGGGATTTTCACCGCCTCTTTCACCTCACGAATAATGTCCCAATTGGAGGTCCCTTCATACATTTGGATGCGTGTTCTTCCATGCAAGGAGACCGCTTTTCCTCCAGCACGTTCAATGGCTTGGGCATTTTCAACAGCATAAATGTGGTCGGGATCCCACCCCATGCGCATTTTAACAGTGACGGGCTTATCAACTGCATCCGTCACTGCTGCTACCATATCATAAATTTTGTTCGGGTCTAGCAGCCACTTTGCCCCTGCATCAACTTTTGTGATCTTAGGCACAGGGCAACCCATATTGATATCGATAATATCGGCATTTGTATGTTTGTCGACAAATTGAGCTGCTTCCACCAGAGATGACTTCTCCCCACCGAAAATCTGCAGGCTTAGAGGCTTTTCTCTCTCATCCATGTAAAGCATATTCATCGTTTTTTCATTCTTAAAAACAATCCCTTTGTCACTGACCATTTCTGCACATACAAGTCCGGCACCAAATTCTTTCACTGTCAGACGAAAGGCAGAATTACAGACTCCGGCCATCGGTGCGAGGACAACAGGGTTCTTCATTTGTATATCTCCGATTTTAAGCATTAGGCCACCCTCTTTGCTGTTCTTTCCCATGACTTGATCTATTCTTCTTCAGGAGGCGTCAAATCGCCAACTGTTATATTCAATGCTTCAGCTACTTCCGCCAGAAATTGTTCGGAAGGCTTTCTATTTCCCCGCTCGATTTCACCGAGGAGAGACACAGACACCAAAAGTTCTTTCGCCAGTGACTCTTGTGTATAACCTTTCAACTTCCTAAATGCGCGAATTCGTCTTCCCCATTTTTCCGCTTCCATAATCGAACCCCTTTTTTATCCGGTATACCTTCTACTATTTCTTTTAATGGCTGTTCCATATTAGGCATCTGGATGTTTGGTTCTATTTCCAACAGAGGAATGATGACAAAAGCCCGTTCATGCATTCTTGGATGAGGAACAGAAAGATTGTCCGTCTCAATATTTTCGTGATTAAACAACAAAATGTCAAGGTCTATTGTACGTGGTCCCCATTTGATGACCCTTTTTCTCCCAAGCACTTTCTCGATCGACATACATACATTCAACAATTCTGAAGCTGTATATACAGTCTTGATCTTAATACATAAATTCAGGAATTTTCCCTGGTCTGTGAAGCCGACTGGGTCGGTTTCATAGACGGACGAGACTCTCTCCAACGTAATGCAGCTATCCTTTCTTAAAGCCTCTACCGCATCTCGTAAATATTCCAGCCTCCCGTCCAAATTTGAACCTAAAGATAAATAAGCAGTATTAATCACGACTGGCGGCTCCTTCTTATCTCCACTGCCACTGATCGGTAATGGCCCGGAATCGGAGGATCTGGCTTGATCACCTTCACCGTACAGGCATCAGCTTTTGGGAATCGATTAAGTATGCTAGACACAAGCTTTTCAGCAATCGCTTCAACCAGTTTGCAAGGCTCCCCTTCCACAATTTCTTTGCAAACATTGTATAGTTCTCCATAATTAATGGAATCGTCTAGATGATCGCTTTTACCGGATACCGAAAGATCCGTCTCGACTATCAGATCCACTTTGAAACGCTGGCCGAGTTTTGTCTCCTCCGGAAATACGCCATGATACCCGTAAAATTCCATACCTTCCACAAAAATCTTATCCATTATGATTCCCCCTCATCATTAGAGCATCCATCATCCGCGCCGCTCTGGACACTTCCTTCACATCATGTACACGCATGATGTGACACCCTTTTTGGATTCCGTAACATACTGTGGCTATGGTTCCTTCCAGCCGCTCATCCACCGGCAGGTTCAGGATCCCGCCGATCATGGATTTGCGGGAAGTTCCTAGCAACACCGGGTAACCAAGTGCTGAAAAGTGATCCAGATTCCGCATCATCTCCAAGTTCATGTCCAATGTTTTGGCAAAACCGATCCCCGGGTCCAAAATGATATTCTTTTCCTTGACTCCGGCTTGTTGTGCCGATTGGATTGCTTTATATACATCTCCGAATGCATCCCTTATGAAAGCACCATACGAGGTATTCGGGCGGTTATGTGTGATGATAAAAGGAACACCCAATTCAGCTGCGGCACTAGCCATTTTTTCATCCGCCATACCGCCCCAGACATCGTTAATGATATGGGCTCCCGCTTCTACTGCACGCACAGCCACTTCCGCTTTATACGTATCTATGGAAATAGGTACAGGAACTTCTTTAGACAAAGCCTTGATGACGGGCAGTACCCGCTCCAATTCCTCCTTTGCCGGAATGAAAGTATGACCGGGCCGGGTAGATTCCCCTCCTACGTCGATGATGTCCGCCCCATCCTCGACTAGCTTTTTTGCTTTTATGACAGCCTCCTCAACAGAACGGTAACTGCCTCCGTCCGAGAAGGAATCAGGCGTTATATTAAGAATTCCCATTACCAATGTCTTTTTACTGTAATCCAGTTGGTAAGGGCCACAAGATAAAATTGTATCAGCCAACATCCATGACCTCCTTTTTATTTGTCATGCAACGATTTGCTTGTCCATAATGTTGAGCGCCATTTTTTATATTCCATATACAGTCTGTTAGCAACTTTCCCATCCTTCCCCGGGTAGGAAGCCAATCCGCGAATTTCCTCTAGAGGGACAATTTCCTGAACTGCATTCGTTAGGAACACTTCCTCGGAACATGCTAATTCACAGCAGCTGTATAGTCCTTCCCGGATGGGTATATCCATCGTTTTTGCTAGCCCCATTATAAACTTTCTTGAAGTTCCTGGCAAAATCCCGGTATCCAGCGAAGGGGTGTATAACACCTCATTCTTCACCCAAAAAATATTGGAGGTGATAGCTTCGGCAATATGCCCTCCCTCCGTCAGAAAAATACCCTCATCCTCAGGGTGCTGATTCAATTCCATTTTTGCTGCTATATTGTTTCCGAAGTGATGAGTTTTATGACGGGACTTCCCAAAAGGTACATCCCTCTTCAGTTCGAGAATCCTCGCCTTTTTAGCTGCTAAGGAATCCGGCGCATGTCCAAGCGGGCTGATGAATAAGATGGTTGACGGTGTATAGTACGGCCCCGAAGGTAATCCGGCCTGCCCGACACCTGCCGATACATTCAGCCGGACCCTAGCATTCGAAATACCATTCACATCCAGTAGCTCTTTTATTAGCGACAGCCACTTTTCCCGACTAAACGGATTCTTTATGTCCATCTCCTCCAAGCCGGCTGTCATTCTATCGATATGGTCATCCAACAGGAATGGATGGCCTTCATAGACACGGATTGTTTCAAACAAACCCATCCCGTACATGAACCCATGGTCAAACGGTGAGATCACTGCCGCAGCCTCTTCAACAAACTGTCCGTTCACGTACATGATCATCTGGCGCAAGCTCCCTCTGTCCTGTACATTTCCAGGAACTGCGACAGCATCTCTTTACCATATTCAGTCGTGATGGATTCCGGATGGAACTGCACTCCCTCGATTGGGAGATGCTTATGGCGGATTGCCATGATTTCCCCCTCCTCCGTCCAGGCCGATACATCAAAACAGTCAGGGATTGTTTCTCGCTCAATCAGCAATGAATGGTAACGGGTGGCATTGAAAGGGTTCGGCAATCCGGTGAAGATGGTCTTCCCATCATGGAAGACTGGCGATGTCTTTCCATGTATCATCCTCTCCGCCCGAATGACTCTCCCTCCGAAAGCTTGTCCGATTGACTGGTGGCCGAGACAGACACCGAATACCGGAATGATGCCGGCAAAATGATTGATCACTTCTAAACTGATTCCTGCCTGATCGGGTGTACACGGCCCGGGTGATATCATGATATACGCCGGTTGCAGCTGCTCAATTTCCTCAATGGTTATCTCATCATTTCGTCTGACGACCAGCTCTTCCCCAAACTCACCCAAATATTGCACAATGTTATATGTGAATGAATCATAGTTATCAATCATTAAAATCATTGATCTTTCCCTCCTTCCAGATATATGTCATCAGCCAAACGTTTTGCTTTCCAAACGGCTTTGGCCTTTTTTAGGCTTTCTTTATATTCATACTCAGGAACAGAGTCGATTACGATTCCTGCTCCAGCCTGTATATATGCTTTTCCCTCTTTGGCCACCAGTGTACGGATCACGATGTTCATCTCCATATCGCCATCAAAGCCGATCCAGCCGATTGAGCCTGTATAGATTCCGCGACGATACGGTTCCAATTCTTCAATGACTTCCATTGTCCTGATTTTTGGCGCACCCGTGATAGTTCCTCCGGGAAAAACGGCATCAATGACACTAAATGCATCGTGCTCATTACCAATTGTCCCTTCCACATGCGACACAAGATGCATGACATGAGAATAGCGCTCGATTGTCATCAATTCGCTGACTCTTACGCTTCCGTATTCACACACTTTACCGAGGTCATTCCGCTCCAGGTCGACCAGCATAACATGCTCTGCCCGTTCTTTCTCATTATTGAGCAGCTCTCCGGCTAGCCTCTCATCCTCTACTGCTGTGCCACCGCGTGATCGGGTTCCGGCAATCGGCCTGGTACTCACTTTCTTGCCTTTCTTTTCAACCAATAGTTCAGGGGAACTGCTGACGATTTGGAGACCGGGCATGCTTAGGTATGCCATATAAGGGGAGGGATTGAGCCTGCGCAAAACAGAATAGACCGCCTGGGGGGGGGCGAACAATTCTTCGGATTGCCTTACAGACAGGTTCACTTGGAAAAGGTCTCCTTGGCTGATATACTCTTTGATCTTATGGACTGCATATACGAATTCTTCCTCGGTCATAGACACACCGGTACTTCTGTCTGTTTCCTCATAGCGCGGTATATCCTTTTGCTTCCCCGGCGCGCCTGCTCTCCGATACTGCTCTTCCATATTAGCCAGCCAAACCAAACTCGATTGTTGATCGTCACTAATCTTCAGGAAATATACAGATGATGTTTCATGATCATATACTGCCATCTCATGAAAGACGAGAAAGGATATATCAGGGATCTGCAGATCATCCACAGCCAGTGACGGCAGCTTCTCGATCTGTCTCGCGTAATCATAGCTTATGAACCCTATCGCCCCTCCCTGAAACTCGGGCAATCCAGGTTGCTTTGCCATATGCCTTTCCTTCATCCATGCTTTCATGGATTGGAGCGGATTGCCGGTCAGCACTTCCCTTCCTCCAGATCGATCAGTGATGACCAATCGATCGCTGCTGCCTTCAAGGACAGCTTCAGGCGAGATGCCCCAAATCGAGTATTTCCCATCCCTGCCGCTTTCGAGTAGCACATGATGCGTTTCATTGGCAGAGAGTTCCGTGTAGGCTTGATAAAATACCTCCAAAGAACTCGTTATACATCTGCTGTATACTTTTTTCATATTAATGCACTCCCAGTTTCAAAGTATATTCAGTTTACTACAGACACCTTGGCAACGAACAAGTTTCCATAAAAAAAAGCGCCCAGCTATGGACGCTTTTTTGTGTGTTCAATTATTGTTCAAAGTTGTAAAGCGGCGTGCTCAAATATCTTTCTCCGTTGCTTGGGATAATCGCCAATACTTTCTTGCCTTTGCCAAGGTCTTTAGCGACTTGAATGGCTGCAGAGATTGCTGCACCCGAAGAAATCCCTCCAAGGATCCCTTCTTCTTTGGCAACGCGTCTGGCCACTTCAAAAGCAGCCTCATTCTCCACTCCGATGATTTGGTCGTAAATTTCTGTGTTTAAGATATCAGGCACAAATCCGGCGCCGATCCCTTGGATTTTGTGCGGACCCGGTTTGCCTCCGGATAACACTGGTGAATCTGCTGGCTCAACCGCAACAATCTTAATGCCCGGGAAAGCCTCTCGAAGGACTTCACCGGCTCCAGTGATTGTTCCGCCTGTACCGATACCGGAGATAAACGCATCCAATTGCTCGCCTTCAAACTGTTCGACTATTTCTTTCCCCGTCGTATTTCTGTGCACTTCTGGATTCGCTTCATTCTTGAATTGCTGAGGCATGAAATACCCATTATCCTTGGCCAATTCTTCCGCTTTGCGGATAGCTCCACCCATCCCTTCAGGACCTGGGGTCAGCACAAGGTCAGCTCCATATGCGCGCAATAGATTTCTGCGCTCAAGGCTCATTGTTTCCGGCATAACGAGGATTGCTTTGTAGCCTTTGGCTGCTGCAATCATTGCCAAACCGATCCCTGTGTTTCCGCTCGTTGGTTCTATGATTGTAGAACCTTCTTTCAAGTCTCCGGTTTGTTCCGCTTTCTCGATCATCGCTAATGCGATACGATCCTTTACGCTGCTTCCCGGGTTCATATATTCAAGCTTCACGTAAATGTCCGCACTATTCTCATCTGTAATCCGATTTAGTTTCACTATCGGAGTTTGACCAACTAGTTCTGCGACAGAATTCACTATTTTCGCCATTTCTCTCCACCATCCTAAATCCAAGTATTTTTATTGGTTTTATATTTACTACAAACTTATATCTTTCGGAACCTTTTGTCAAATAAAATCCACTAAAGCTCTGTGCCCATTTTACTCCTGATACAGAAAAAAGCATAAGGTAAGCCTTATGCTCATACTGCCGGCAACTGCATGCTTCGAAACCTTCATATTCCGGCTAACAAGTCACACTAGCCCTAATGCTATTAGAGACGAACCCAAGTTGGTCCGTTAACCTGTGATACGGATGTTCGTCACTCCTTTGCATCATAGTTCCATTCAACGTCTATTTCCTCCCAGAAATAATCCGCTGTTACAGCACTGCCGATCTCTTCGACGGCCAGCTGCCGTTCAATCATACTTTTTACTTCTTCATAAGTGAAGTTCTTACTCTTCACCTTTTCATGCAGGTAAATAAGCGCATATCCGTCATCCAGTTTTATAGGTTTAGAAAAAGCACCTTTCTTCAAGCCGGCCGCCTTTTCAATATAGGCTTTCGGATAGCGTTTGCTGTCCTTTGTTATGTAACCGATATCCCCGTCCAAGGCGGACGTAGTGCTGTCCGTTGACTGTTCTATCGCCAGCGATTCAAAAGAAGCGCCTTCCTTAAGCTCCTTATGTATTTGATTGGCTTTTTTCTTTGTATCCACCACAATATGTGACAAATGGTAAGCTGTCGGGGTACGGTATTTTTCCGGATTGCTGTCATAGACTTTTTTTACGTTTGCCTCATCTATTTCTACATCCGCAACCAATAATTTTTCCAGAAGAATATCCGAGCGGATCTGCTCTTCCCAATCGTCATGGTATTGCAGGTATTGCTGATCATAGGCGCCGTAGAGTGTTTTGATGAATGTCAGCTCTGTTTCCAACTCCTTATCTGAAACAGAGATTCCATACTTTTCGGCAGTCTGGTCTATGACTTCCTCATCCACCATGGCATTCAGAACAATGTTTCCGTATCGTTCCTCCAACTCATCCCTCAATGTTTGCCGATCGATGGACACGTCCCCAACAACCGCAACTTCAGCCTCCCCGAATTTCCCGGAGAAAGGTATGAAGGCAATGAAGAGAGTAATCACGTTGAGAACAATCAAACCGGCTATAATATAAAACAGATGTTTTTTTGTAAGAACAAAATGTCTTCCTATTAGCGGGCGTCTTCTTTTAATTGTTCCAGTTCCTCCTTATTAAAATGATACTTCTCGTTACAGAAATGGCAATGGGCTTCCGCCTGTCCGTCTTCATCAATGATGT
>JBJFHG010000027.1:0-41767 GCA_051893455.1 Bacillus sp. (in: firmicutes) | reverse complement strand
TGGTTTTCATTACCGAACTTATGTAAAAACAACAATCTTTTAGAAAACAGCCATTAAAAAAAGGCAGAAGTGTTGTTAAATCAACATTTCTGCCTTTTCAATATCAAACAAAACCAACTCAAAAAAGATTTATGGGACAGCCCCTTTTTTGATTAGATGAATACAAATGGGTCGGTATGGATTTGGGAAACAGTAACATCCATATCCCACTTCTTATCTTCAAAAAGATCTGTAAGGAAACGGGCCACGCCTTCCTTCATCACTTTCTCTACATTATGGCCGGGATCAATAATATTAAGCCCGAGTGCCATCGCATCATGAGCTGTATGGTAGTACATGTCGCCTGTCACATAAACATCAGCGCCCTGGAATTTGGCTGCCGTAATATATTTGTTGCCGTCACCGCCGAGAACAGCGACCTTTTTGATCCGCTCATCCAGGTTTCCAACCACCCGAACAGCCCGTACATCAAGTGCTTCCTTTACAAAAGATGCAAACTCCTCTAAGGACATTTCATTTGACAGTTCACCGATGCGGCCCAATCCGTGCACTTCACTCCCATTTGCAAGATCATAAATATCGTAAGCGACTTCTTCGTATGGATGCACTTTGATCATCGCCTGAATAACCTTACGCTCCAATTCGGCCGGGAACACTGTTTCCACGCGCGCTTCACGGACTGCTTCCAGTTTTCCAATCGTGCCAATATGCGGATTGGTGCCGGCTCCGGGAAGGAATGAGCCTGTTCCTTCTGAAGCAAAAGAACAATGGCTGTACTGGCCGATATGTCCGGCTCCCGCGTTACCCAATGCTTCCTTCACTTGCTCAACCGCCTCTACCGGCACAAAGACGGCCAATTTTTTCAGCTTTCTTTCATATGTCGGAACAAGCACTTTTGTGTTTTGCAGCTTCAAAGCATCCGCGAGCCAGTCATTGACACCGCCCACTGCCACATCCAGATTGGTATGGGCTACATAAACGGCAATATTATGCTTGATCAGCTTTTCTACGATTCGTCCGCTGGTTTGGTCTGTCGCTATTTTCTGCAGCGGCCTATAGATGATCGGGTGGTGGGCAATGATCAAATCTATTTTCTTTTCGATTGCTTCCTCCACCACCTCCTCCAATACATCCAGCGTCACCATCACTCGATGAACCGGTTTATTTAACGTACCGATCTGCAGGCCGATCTTATCACCTTCCATGGCAAGGTGCTTGGGTGAGAATTGTTCAAATGCACTTATGATTTCAAAACCATTAGGCGTTTTCCCCATTCGACAGAACCTCCTCAACAATCTGTATGTCTTCTTTCAATTGTTCAAGTTTTTCTTGGGATGATTGTTTTTTTGCATCAGTCTCCAGTTGTTCAACAATTCGCTTCCAGTGGCCTAATTCGCTCCCCCATTTTTTACGGAACACAGCTGAACATTCCTTCGCTAAAAATGGCCCAAGCAACAAGCCGCTTTTTTTGCTGCTTTCGTATGGGGCCTCCGCTGTCCCTCTCTCAGCTACCAGCACCTCATAAATCTTCTCGCCCTCTTCCAGAATGACTTCGTCTATCAGCTCCCAATCATTCTCAAGGAGCCATTTTCTAATCTTGATCGCCTGTATATTCGGCTGCAGGACTAATCTTTTTACATTACCGAGTTTATCTTTTCCTCTATCAAGTATAGAAGCAATCAGGGAGCCCCCCATTCCGGCAATCGTGATGCAGGTTGCTTCCCCATATTCCAGAACCTCCAGACCGTCACCTTTACGGACATCGATACAGTCGGAAAGCCCTTCGGACCTCACTTGCTTATAGGCTGAGTTCCAAGGTCCTTCGCTGACCTCGCCAGCTATCGCTTTAGCGGCAATTCCCTTATGCACCGCATAACAGGCCAAATAGGCGTGGTCAGATCCGATATCCGCTAATATGCTATCATGCGGTACAAAGGAAACCACTGTATGTAATCGTTTTGATAATCTTTCACTGTTCATTGTTGTCACCTATTCTTTCGAGTTACTGTTATCAGTATAAATAACCTGTGCCCGCTCATGCAACCCATTCAATCATTTTGCCCGAGTTAGCCCGGCTCTCCCATACCAAAACAAAAACAGCTGAACATTTCAGCTGTTTTTGTTCATTGCCTATTACAGTCCCGATAACCACTCGACCATTCCATCAAGATTTTCTTCCGCTACAAGCCCTCCAGGCATACCGTTAGAAGTTCCGTTCTGAATAATATCCTTTATTTCCTCTGCGCTGTATTTATCAGCAACCCCTGTCAAGGCAGGCCCCATGCCACCTTCGTAATTTTCCCCATGGCATGAAATACAGTTTTGCTGATAAATCTCTTCCGGTGAGGCAGAGGCTTGCTCAGAGCTTTCTTCACTGCCTCCGTTTTCGGCTTCTTTCGCCATCTCTTTCGCATCCCCAAGACCTTTAAGAGAAAGCCCAAACACCAATACGATCCCGAATACCATGATCATGACAAAAGGAATTATTGGACTACGGTTCATTACTTTTCCTCCCCTATGTACGTTCAATTCTGTCAAAATAATTACAAACAACACCTATTTTACTTGAAATTGGTTATTTGTTAAAGCCCCAACACCCCAGTTGCAGCATTTTTTCTAAAATTAGACATATATTAAAAGTTAAACACAGCTATAATCCCGTTAGCCAGGAAGGATAGACCCCAGTTGACGGAAGTCAAAAAAGCAATGATTACCAGCCCTATTACAGCCACCATAAGAAAAGGGGCTACCGGCAGCTATGCCGCGTACCAGCCAATGGAGTTGAATACCGGCATACCCTTAAATAAGGGCTTATGGCCGCTCCAGAAGTGTACCTGGCTCGCTAACGTAAGTTCAGCATTAAAAGTTGTCCCACTGAAAGGAAGCATGAGATAGCCTTCCCTCTTTTCCCCATACACAAAATTGCCGATGGCTGCTCACAGCAAAAAAAACAAAAGACCCATTTGCAATAGGCTATGATTTTCTGTAAAATAATTTACAATTACAGTCACCACTATGAGAAGCACAAACCATAGGAAAATTAGACTTGTGAGCTTTTGTTTTTTGTATGCGCTTCCTTCCCCTCTGTATAGAAGGCCAACAGGTGATCACAATACGATTCCGGAAAAATTTTGGATTCTTTTTTTAGAACTTCCTTTTATATCGGACATTCTTTTCTCTCTTGGAACTTAAGCCGAAAAAAACCATAACACTTCCGGAAATTGCCGGAAGCATTATGGGTTACGGGTAAACTATTCTAGAAAATCCTTTAAGCGCTTGCTTCTGGATGGATGTCTTAGCTTGCGCAATGCTTTGGCTTCAATTTGGCGAATCCGTTCACGGGTAACACCAAACACTTTCCCTACCTCTTCTAGAGTACGGGTTCTGCCATCGTCTAGCCCAAATCGAAGGCGAAGCACATTTTCTTCGCGGTCGGTCAAAGTATCCAAAACATCTTCCAGTTGTTCTTTAAGCAGTTCATATGCTGCATGTTCTGATGGAGAAGTGGCATCCTGGTCTTCAATGAAATCGCCAAGGTGGGAATCATCCTCTTCCCCTATTGGAGTCTCTAGGGAAACAGGCTCCTGAGCGATTTTCAGGATTTCACGCACTTTTTCAGGAGTCAGGTCCATATCCTCTGCGATTTCCTCAGGAGTCGGTTCGCGCCCCAAGTCTTGAAGTAGCTGTCTTTGGACACGGATTAACTTATTGATCGTTTCGACCATATGCACCGGAATACGGATTGTTCTGGCCTGATCGGCAATAGCACGGGTGATGGCCTGGCGGATCCACCAGGTGGCATACGTGCTGAATTTAAATCCTTTTCGGTAGTCAAATTTTTCAACCGCTTTGATTAGACCCATATTCCCTTCCTGAATAAGATCCAGGAACAGCATACCTCGACCGACATACCGTTTGGCGATGCTCACTACAAGCCTAAGGTTGGCTTCAGCCAATCGGCGCTTTGCTTCTTCATCACCTTGTTCGATCCGTTCAGCAAGCGCAATTTCCTCTTCACCGGAAAGAAGGTCCACACGACCGATTTCTTTTAGGTACATGCGAACAGGGTCATTTATTTTAACTCCTGGAGGAACACTTAAATCGTTAAGATCAAACTCTTCTTCTTTTGCCAACTCTTTTATATTAGGGTCATTGTCGCTTTCCTCTTCTGCAAGGACTTCAACCCCTTGTTCCCCAAGGAACTCGAAGTATTCATCCATCGCATCGGAATCAAGTTCAAAAGTGGACAGCCTTTCGCTTACCTCATCATAAGTAAGGACACCTGTCTTTTTCCCTTTTTCAAGTAATTGCTCTTTAACCTGGTCAATGGTCAATTCGTTTTCTGCTTCTTTGGAACGAGCTGATTTATCAGCCATGTGTTCCCCTCCTTCCAACATTCGGCACACCTTGTGACATAACTTACATATCCTGACTATTTTTTAAGCGGATGATTTCCATGGCGATTCTTGCAGCTGCTACATGATCGCCAAGACGTTCCGCTTCCTTCCTGTCTTTGTCCTTTTCTCTTATCTTTAACAATTTTTGGTGTTTCAACACACATTGGATATAATCTTTTAATTCCTGATCGCCTGGTTCTGGTGAAACAGACATCATTTGTATTTGTGTGATTACTTTCCTCAATTGCGGATCAGGGACATAGGACAAGAAAAGACTGATATCAGGGTCTTCACTTTCTTCATAGTAGCCATATAAATACGTGACGATCGCCTGATGTTCATCAATCGTGAAGTGGTTATTCCCAAGAAATGACCTTATTTTAAAGGCCATCTCTTTTCCCTGCATCATATGGGCAATCAATCGTAATTCAGCATTCAAATAAGCCGGCTGTAGTTTTTGCTCATATTGCAGCACAATCCCGCCCGAAGGATGGGGAACTGCTGCTTCGGCATCCCCTCTCTTCTTCCTATCACTTGGCATGACCTTAAGCTGTTCGGTCAACGTATCGAGCGAGAGGGAGAATTCCGTGGAAAGCTGTCGCAAATAATGCTCCCTTTCAACCGGATTCGGAAGTTTTTTGATTTCCTTCAGGACATCTTCTATATAGGATATCCGATCACCTTCATTGTTTAAGTTCCTTCCCCTTCGGAGAAAGCGCATCTTAAAAGCAAGATAAGTGAAGGTATCCGTAATCACATCCTTCATAAAACGTTCCGCGCTGTATTTCTTTATATACTCATCCGGGTCCATTCCATCCGGCATAACAGCCACCTTGACGGTAAAACCGGCATTGAATAACATGTTTGCTGTCTTATTTGCGGCTTCAAGCCCCGGGTTGTCGGAATCATAACATATCAGCACTTCTGAACAATTCTTTTTCAAAATTTGAATGTGGTCATCGGTTAATGATGTCCCCATGGTCGCAACACCATTGTCGACTCCTGCCGCATAAGCTGAGATAGTATCAGCAAACCCTTCGAAAAGAACGGTCTGAGTCTTCTTGCGGATAGCAGGTCTAGCCTGATGGAAATTATACAAAAGTTTGCTTTTATTGAAGATAGGCGTTTCAGGGCTATTCAAGTATTTCGGCTCATCATCGCCCATTGTCCTGCCGGAAAAAGCAATTACTTCACCATTATGGTTCCTGATTGGGAACATAATTCTATTCCTGAACCGGTCAAAGCTTTTATCCTCTTCTTGCTTTCTTATAATGATTCCGGCCTTTTCGAGAGTTTCTTCATCAAACCCCCGTTTTGAAAGGAATTTCCCGACGAATTCCCAGGAATTCAATGAATACCCGATTGAAAAGCGTTCGATTGTCTCTTTGGTGAATCCCCTATCCAATAAATATTGAAGCGCTTCTTCGCCTTCTGCAGTATTCATCAATAAATGATGGTAAAATTTCGCCAGAAGCTCATGGGCTTCAATCATTTTTTTGACTTCTCCCGATTGCTTCTCGTGTTTGAAGCTCTCCGGAGCATCGATCTCAATTGGTACATTTCCGCGTTCTGCCAGTTCCTTAGCTGCTTCCAAAAAAGAATAGCCTTCAATGTCCATTAAAAAAGTAAAAACATTTCCCCCAGCCCCACAACCGAAACAATGGAAAATCTGTTTGTCCGGCGCAACAGAAAAAGAAGGAGTGTTCTCACCATGGAATGGACAAAGGCCAAAGAAATTCCGACCTTGTTTTTTTAACTGTACGTATTCCTCGACAACATCGACGATATCGACAGCACTGCGTATCATATTTAATTGTTCTTCTGTTATTCTGCTGTTAGTCATGGACTACACCTTTTTCTTTATAGGTGATAATCTATTATTCGATAATGATGTTTATTCTCCTGCACAATTCGACAAAATATTTGTAAGTAAATCTTGGAAATTCCTTTTGTCTTCTCGGGAAAATTTCTTTGGTCCCTTTGAATGGATCCCCCGCCGTCTGTTCTTTGCCGCTGTATGGCGGAAGAACAGCAGAGAATCAATATTGGATGTTGTGTAAGCAGTGCCCTTCGGAGAGATGACGATCGCCCCTTTCCCCAGTAAGGCAGCAGCTAGCCCGATATCTGCAGTGACTGCGACGTCCCCTTTTTTGACAGTATTCATCATATAAAGGTCGGCAGCTTCTTTATCCCAGTCAACATATATCCATGTGGCATGCTCATATTTATGGCTTGTGTTTTTGACTGAAGCAACAAAGACCAGCTCGGCGCCAAACTCTTTGGCGATGGTCATACATTCACTTTTAACCGGGCACGCATCGGCATCCACAACGATAGATGGCATAAAAGTCATGTTTTCTTATTTCTCCATATATCCTCATATTCCTGCTATAAGTTAAATTCCTAAAAAAAAAGCTTTGGTATTGTCGAAAGTTATTATGCAAGGGCCTTGACTTTTTATATTAAATAGTTTATTCCTTGAACGGCTACTCTAAACCTATAGATTTTCTTTTTATCACAATTTTTCATTATAGATGAATTCCTTATAAAAATCCATACTTTTGCATAGGAACATTATGGTTCACTTTCCATCACCCCGCGTTGTCCAGCTGGGCATAATGGCACAAATAACGGATAGGGCCTCAGTAAAAAAAGCACAATCCTCTTGTGCTTAAAAAAAATGATGAAACGCTCACATTCTTTCATTGCCGGCCTGACCTGGCTGACATGCTTCGTTTCTAAATCATACAAAGGTAAATGGCCTACAAACCGAAAGCACATATACCCTTGCGTTTTGGGTTTAAACCATCTCTATTTTCTGTTGGCCAGCATATCGATCACCATATTGGCCGTTTCTTCAACCGCTCTGTTCGTCACATCGATTGTCGGGCACTTCAGCCTGTCTATCACCTTATCGAAATAATTCAGCTCTTCCTGTATTCTCTCGAGGTTTGCATAAATCGCATGCTCTCCAAGCCCTAAAGTCTTAAGACGCTCCTTGCGAATATGATTCAGCTTCTCCGGGCTGATCTTCAGGCCTATGCACTTGCGCGGGTCCACGAGGAACAGCTCTTCCGGAGGTTCCACTTCGGGAACCAATGGGACATTGGCCACCTTGAAACGTTTGTGGGCCAGATACTGCGAAAGAGGTGTTTTACAAGTACGCGAAACACCGACCAGCACAATGTCTGCACGGAGGATGCCGCGCGGATCCCGTCCGTCATCATACTTGACTGCGAATTCAATCGCTTCCACTCGCTTGAAGTAGTCATCATCCAGTTTGCGGACAAGCCCGGGCTCATATACTGGCTTAAGCTTGAAATGATCCTGCAAAGTGTCCATTAAAGGACCAATGATATCATATGTACGAACCCCGGCAATGGCGGCCTGTTTTTCGATATATTCTCGATCATTCGGCCTTACCAGCGTATAAGCTATGATGGCATCATTCAGCTTCGCCAAAGACACGATATCATCGATGTCCCCTTCTGTCTCAACATAAGGCACACGCTTAATCGTCACTTTTGAGTTAATGAATTGACTTGCTGCAGCCTTTGTGACCAGTTCGGCTGTCTCCCCCACCGAATCTGAAACAACATAAATTAATGGTGAATTCATTGTTTCCTCCCCTATCTAAAATCAATCTTCTGCTGCTAGAGAAACAAGAGCCTTCGTAATATTTGTTTTCGTGATTCTCCCAATCACTTCATATCCTCCGCTTTTCTCCTTCACAACCGGTAACGCGTCGATTTGTTTCTCGATCAGTTTCTTAGCGACATCTATGATTAAATCGTCCTTGGTACACAAGGTGACATTCGGCATCCTTGTCATAATGATATTGACCGGGATGGACGTGAGATCTTGCTTCCCAATGCTTGCGCGCAACAGATCCTTCCTTGATAATACCCCTGTCAGGATCGAGTCCTTATCTACCACAAATAATGTCCCTACATCTTCGAGGAACATTGTGCAGATTGCATCGTATACGGATATTCCGTCGTTCACAACAACAGGTATGGATTGATAATCCTTTACAACTAATTTTTCCAGATTATCCGTCAAGAGCTGCGCTCCTGATTTGCCGCTATAGAAATAGCCGACTCGAGGCCTTGCTTCTAGGTAACCGGCCATGGTGAGGATAGCCAAGTCCGGCCGCAATGTTGCCCTTGTCAGGTTTAAACGTTCCGCAATATTTTCTCCGGTTATTGGTCCATTCTCTTTTACGATCTGCAGAATCTTCTCCTGCCTTTTATTCAACTCGATTGGATTCACCACCCGACATTCCTAATTTCTATTAATATGTTATACTAATACTAATTATTATATCCTAATTGTAGAAGATAAAAAAGTAAGATATATGGTGTTATATCTTACTTTTTTATCTTTTTTTCACTTGTTTGGCTATCAATTACAATGAAAGGATTTTATTCATATGAGCGAATGTACAAATCATATCACTTAATTCTTTCATCAGAGAAAGTCGATTTTTCCGGATTTCTTCATCTTCAGCCATAACCATTGTATGGTCAAAGAATGCTTCGATTTGCGGTTTTAATGAAGCCAACATCTCAAAACGTCTTGCCTCATCCTTTTCCTCTGTGTAAGAACCCTGTAATAATGTGAATGCCCGATACAACTCCGTTTCATATGCATTCTCGAAGAGTTTTTCATGGATTAATGGCTCAGAATCCAATTTGACAGCAATGTTCAGCACACGGCTCATTGCTTCAATCTTCTCTTTGAAACCATCTTTCTCTTTTTCGGCTTCCAGTACTTCAGCCCGCTTGACTAGGGAAGAAAGATTTCCGATCACCCCGCCCAGCACAGCATCCACCAAATCATAGCGGACATGTTTCTCGCTTAGCAGATGTTTAATCCGGGCATTGAAGAACGCCGTTAGATCTTCTTTGATTTGGTTCATGTCCTTTTTCATGATTCCCGCTTCATTCACCAAGTCAAGCGCCAGGTCGATGATCAATTCAAAAGGAATTTCCCATTGTTTGTCGACCAGAATCTGGACAATGCCACTCGCCTGTCTTCTTAAAGCGTACGGATCCTGAGAACCGGTCGGGATGATGCCGATCGCAAAACAGCTGGCAATTGTATCAATTTTCTCCGCCACACTCACAATGGCTCCTGCACTGCTTGCAGGAGAAGCATCTTCCGCATGGCGAGGCATATAATGTTCATTAATCGCTACAGCCACTTCTTCTGTTTCGCCTTTCATCCGGGCATATCGTTCACCCATGTATCCCTGCAACTCTGGGAATTCATACACCATATTGGTTACTAGGTCGAACTTGGCGATTTCAGCAGCACGTACAGCTGTCGCTTTCGTTTCAGTATCGACTTTCAATTCATCACTCAAAGCTTCCGCCAATCTTTTCACGCGTGAGACCTTTTCAGCGAGGGTACCGATCTCTTCATGGTATACGATTGTCTCCAATTTCTTCAGGCAATCTTCAATTTCTTTTTCCTGGTCTTCTTTGTAGAAGAATGCAGCATCCGCCAAACGCGCGCGCAGCACTTTCTCATTCCCCTTAGCGACTGTCTCGATGTTTTTATCGTTGCCATTACGGACAGTGACGAAATACGGCAATAACTGTCCGTGCTCATCCATTACAGGAAAATAGCGTTGGTGTTCCTTCATGGAAGTGATAAGTACACGGTCCGGCAATTCAAGAAATTCCTGTTCGAATGAACCAGACAAAGCGGTCGGGTATTCGACGAGATTGTTTACCTCTTCCAGCAACTCTTCATCAACAGGAATCACCCAGCCGTTTTCTTTCTCTAACTGTTTGAGTTGCGCAAGGATCATCTCTTTTCGCTTTGCGGCATCAGCAATGACATATTGCTTCTCCATTTGCTCGTTATATACAGATGGTGACTCGATCGTCACTTGACCGCCCAGGAAGCGATGACCCATTGACCGGTTTCCGGTAGCCACATCAGTGATTTCGAATGGAATAACCTCTTCACCGAAAAGTGCGATCAACCATTTAATCGGGCGGATGAAACGAAGATTATTGTCAGCCCATCGCATATTCTTAGGGAAGGTAAGCGACGTGATGATATCCTTCAGTTGAGGAAGCAAGTCCGCTACCTTTTGTCCCTTGGTGAATTTCTCTACGTGTACGTATTCTACACCTTTGATTTCCTTGAAATATATATCTTCCACAGAAGCGCCTTGGCCTCTTGCAAAACCAATAGCTGCTTTCGTCCAATTGCCCTCCGCATCCTGAGCAATTTTTCGTGCCGGGCCTTTTGCTTCTTCCTGGGTATCTTCTTGCATCTCATTCATATCAGTTACAACAACCGCCAACCTTCTAGGTGTTGAGTACGTTTTGATTTCGGAATAGCCAATTTTGTTGTCCGTTAACCACGCCTCCATCTTAGAAGCCAACTGGGCGATGGAGTCGCTGACAAATCGCGCCGGCAATTCTTCAAGACCAATTTCCAACAACAGATCTTTTTTATTCATTGCTTTCCTCTCCCTTCTTTTGTAAGATTGGGAACCCTAGCTTTTCTCGCTCTTCATAGAAAGTTTTGGCGATTTTCCTAGCCAAGTTCCGGCAACGCGCTATATAGCCGGTTCTTTCCGTTACGGAAATGGCACCTTTCGCATCAAGCAGATTGAACGTATGGGAACACTTCAGCACGTAATCGTACGCAGGGTGAACAAGCCCTTGTTCCATTTGCGCATGCGCTTCTTTTTCATACATATTGAATAAATCGAACAGCATTTCTGTATTGCTTGTTTGGAATGTGTATTTTGAATGCTCGAACTCCGGTTGCAAGAAGATATCACGAACGGTGAATCCTTTTGTCCACTCAAGATCGAAGACATTCTCCTTATCCTGAATATAGGAGGCAAGCCGTTCGATTCCGTAAGTGATCTCGACTGATACCGGCTTACATTCGATTCCCCCGACTTGCTGGAAGTATGTGAACTGGGTGATCTCCATTCCGTCAAGCCACACTTCCCACCCAAGACCTGCGCAGCCTAGAGAAGGGTTTTCCCAGTTATCCTCGACGAAGCGGATATCATGCTCAAGCGGATCAATCCCCAATGCTTTAAGGGAGTCAAGGTACAGCTCCTGGATATTGTCCGGGGACGGTTTCATAATCACCTGGAATTGGTGATGCTGATACAACCTGTTCGGATTTTCCCCGTAACGTCCGTCGGCAGGTCGGCGGGACGGCTCCACGTAAGCGACATTCCATGGCTCAGGGCCTATCGCACGCAAGAAAGTGTAAGGACTCATCGTACCAGCGCCTTTTTCTGTATCATAGGCGTTCATTAAGATACATCCTTGATCTGACCAATGTTTTTGCAATGTTAAAATCATGTTTTGTATATTCATCTTGCACCTCCAAATGGGAATATTATTGTTTTGCTTTCGCTACAGAAACAAAAAAATCCCGTCCCTATGCTACTTGCAGTTAGCATAGGGACGAGATTTACCCGCGGTTCCACCCTAATTGCCCGGTCGCTTGTGCAACCATGGCCTCTTTTCAATCATGTTTTGCTCCGGAATGCCTTCCTTGAATGTACATCAGCCGGCTTTCACCAATCCCGGCCTCGCTATGATGCATGGATTCAAATACTACTTTCCATCATTGCAATTATATAGATTTTATTATATTGCATTTTTAACAAATCAATCGCCGTTTGTCAATAGGCCGCTTAAAATAGTCCATCCATTTTCTCGATCTGCTGCAAGAATTTTTTCGATTTCAGTCGTAATCCAGAATATTCTTCATAATAGGCATCAATCACTTTTTTCAGCTCATTTTTGGTTTCATCCTTCAATGAGATATTGCCTAACCGGGATAGATCAAAATAGTAGAATAACCGGAGCAGCTTAATAATCTGCGGACTGGTCTGAAGCCTGTATGGGTCCTTTCCGCTGCATTGGTGGCAAAGGAATCCACCCTCCCTTATCGAAAAGGAGAACTCCCCTTCCGTTTCCCCGCAGGAGGCGCAGGAGTCCAATATCGGAGGGATCCCCAGGACACTCAACATTTTCATTTCAAAAATGAAGCGGATCACTTCCGGATCATATCCCTCATTAATGGCATTCAGGGTTTGGTAAAGCAGCTCAAACAAATATGGGTTCGGCTTTCTGTCATCCGTCCCTTTATCCAAAAGCTCAATGATATAGGAACCATAAGCCGTACTGATGATATCTTCACGGATATGACGGAAAGACTCGATACTTTCCGCCTGGGAAAGGCTGCTGAGCCCCGATGATCGCTGAACAAGGAAATAGCCGTAATAAAATAATTGAGTGATGGCGGAGAACCTACTTTTCGGCTTATTCGCTCCCCTGGCCATCACTCCAACTTTGCCCCACTCACGGGTATAGATTGTGATGATTTTATTATTCTCACCATAGTCCGTTCTGCGAATAACAATCCCCTCGCATTTTTCAATCACGACAGGTCACCTCGGAACGGAAGGTTCGGATAACTTATGAGATCGGGTAATTCCAATCTGCTAGTACGTCATCATCAGCTTCCTCAACAGGACCCTGATGCTCCAACTGAATTTCTTTGAACAGGAGATACGTATCTATGTTACCTGTTTCCTTAAAAATGCTCCAGGTAAAATCCAACATACTAAATCCCACCTTTTTCAATTTTTCACTAGCGTTTAGAGAGCCGAACTATAAGATTATCTTGGCCTTCCCGTATTTTTTCATGTGGTGTAAAATCTGTTAGTTTTTACCCGGACTTCAAGATCAATAATCGTCATTATTGAATCCATAATCTTTCAGGATGGAGGCTTTGTTCCGCCAATCCTTCTGCACTTTCACCCAAAGTTCAAGATATACTTTAGAGCCGAGCAATAATTCGATGTCTTTTCTGGCACGCTGTCCGATCTCTTTCATCATGCTGCCTTGCTTGCCTATAATGATGCCTTTTTGGGAACTTCTCTCCACAATGATAGTGGCCATGACATGAATCATGTCCTTGTCCTCTTTTTTCTTGATGGAATCAATCACCACAGCAATGGAGTGGGGGACCTCTTCCCTTGTCAAATGCAAGGCTTTCTCACGGATCAGCTCTGAGATAATGAATCGTTCCGGATGATCAGTCACCTGGTCGGCTGGGTAATACTGCGGCCCCTCCGGCAATTCTTCTTTAAGCTGTGCCAGTAATGTGTCGACATTATTGCCCCGTAGCGCAGAAATGGGAACGATCGCTTTGAAATCCATTTTTTCTTTATATTGTTCGATCAATGGCAACAATTCATCCGGGTGCACTTCATCAATCTTATTGATGACAAGGAAAACCGGTGTATGGACGTTCTGAAGTTTCTCGATAATGAATTCATCACCGCGTCCGTATCCTTCTGCTGCATTGACCATAAACAGAATGACATCGACTTCTTTCAACGTATTTGTCGCCGTTTTCATCATGAAGTCCCCAAGCTTATGTTTCGGTTTATGGATACCCGGCGTGTCGATGAAGATCATTTGGGAATCGTTTTCTGACAGTACCCCCTGCACTTTATTCCTTGTGGTTTGCGGTTTGTCGCTCATGATGGCGATCTTTTGCCCAATTACACGGTTCAGGAATGTGGATTTCCCGACATTCGGCCGTCCGATGATCGAGATGAAACCCGACTTGTATGCATGATTCTGGTTTGATTGTTTATCCATGTAAATCCTCCGACAGAAAGGCACCCGGCAGCAGGTCCTTCACAGTAGTTTCCTGCACATCGCCTTTCAAGTTAGTTAAGTAAACGGTCATATCCTGCGGGCATAGTTCCGCAATTACCTGGCGGCAAGCCCCGCAAGGTGAACAAGGCCGCTCCGTATCAGCTACGACAGCTAGTGCGGCAAATTCTTTTTCTCCTTCGGAATATGCTTTGAATAAAGCCGTCCGTTCCGCACAATTGCAAAGGCTGTATGCGGCATTTTCTATATTACAGCCCTCATATACCTTTCCGTCCTTCGTCAAAAGCGCAGCACCCACTTTAAATTTCGAATAAGGCGTATAAGCCTTTTCCCTCGCTATTTTCGCTTGTTCCATTAATTGTTCAGCTTTCATATTCAGCATCCTTTCTAACTCTTCATTCCTGTTTATGACCCATTCGTATAACGAATGGGCAATGAACTGTCCAACCAGTATCCTAAGTATAGTTATTGCTTTCGATTCATGCAATAACACTCGCGATTTTGACACGAAAAGAACAAAGGATATCGATGACAGCATGAAAAAAGATCGCCTCCAAAAAGGGCGATCCCGGCTGATCAGAACAGATTGCTTAAAAGAGCCGTAAGTTCAGGCCCGAAGACGGCCACTCCGACAATCATCGCGTATATGGATGCGATGAGGACTGCGCCAGCAGCGATATCCTTGACCCGCTTTGCAAGCGGATGATATTGCTCGGTCACCAGATCGACCAGATCTTCCAAAGCGGTATTGACCATTTCCAAGGCAATGACGCTCGCGATACCAGTGGCGATGAACAGCCATTCCAGCTTGGATATGCCAAACATAATTCCGGCCGCCACCACCAGTAATGCGATGGAATAATGGACTTTAATATGCCGTTCTCCCCAGGAATAGGCCACACCATTCAATGCATGGCCCAGGCTCCTCCAAAAGGAATACGGCGGCTTATTCTCTCGTAAGCCCATATTTATCGAGAATGTCCTTTTGTTTTGTGAACATCACTACTTCGTCTTCCTTCTCGATATGGTCATACCCGAGCAAGTGAAGGAACCCGTGAAGGGCCAAAAAACCAAGCTCTCGTTCAAAACCATGGCCGTACTCATCTGCCTGCTTAATCGTCCGGTCCACAGAAATGATGATATCCCCCAGCGCCCTCGGCATATCCGCTCCATGTATGGCCACCTCTCCTTCCCCCATCTCTTCAAGAGCGAAGGAAATGACGTCGGTGGCTGAATCCTTATCGCGGTACTCCTTATTGATTTGGCGAATCGCTTCATCGTCCACAAAGGTAACGGACAATTCGCATTCATCCTGTATCCCTTCTTCTGAAGCGGCAAATGCCAGCAGTTTCCGGATGAGATCCATTTCATTGTTTCCCACCCTGCTTGTTTCATCTATAAAATCAATTAATATCAACATTTCCACCTTCTTCTTATGTTTCGTTTTTCATATCAGGGTACTCGATTCTGGAATGGAATATTCCATTCAACGTCTGACATAATGATTTTTCAACGATTTCAAGTTGCCTGAATGTAATATCGCACTCAGAGAACTGATTGTCCTTGATACGGTCATTGATAATTGACCTGATTAGCGCCTCAATCTTCTCCTTAGTCGGATGGCTCATCGACCGGACTGCCGCTTCCACACTATCAGCGATGCCGATGATGGCCGACTCCTTCGTTTGTGCCTTCGGTCCCGGATATCTGTATGCCTCTTCTTTGACATGCTCGTCCTCTTCTTTTGCTTTGAAATAAAAGAACTTCAACAGCGTCGTTCCATGATGCTGTTCCGCTATATCGATGATCTCTTTCGGCATTTTGTATTTACGCAAGATCTTCACCCCGTCGGATACATGGGATATGATGATATCACGGCTCGTTTCCGGCTTTAGACGGTCATGCGGATTTTCGATATTCATCTGGTTTTCGATGAAGAACTGCGGTCGCTTCGTTTTGCCGATATCATGATAATAGCAGCCGACCCTAGCCAGCAAGCCGTTTGCCCCGATGGCTTCACACGCTGTCTCAGCCAGGTTCGCCACCATTATACTATGATGATAGGTACCCGGCGCATCCGTCAAGATTCTCTTCAACAACGGGTGGTTCGGGTTCGACAGCTCAATCAGGCGAAGCGGCGATAAGATTCCGAAGCCAGCCTCGAAAAACGGTAAGATCCCTGTCGCTAAAATAGAGGACGTAAGCGCCGAGACAAACGAAGCAACTAGATATGTAATATAATCGGCCCTGCTCAACTCGATATCCTGAATGAAATACAGGCCGACAATCATCATAAACTGGATGATGGAAAGCAGCAGCCCGACTTGAAGCAATCTTCCGCGGAATCTTTTTTCAGACAACAAAAGCAAAGCCCCAAGGCCACTGAGCAAGAAATAGAAAGCAATGGACAAATTGAAATTGGTTGTCATGTTTTCATTGAATATGATCGATCCGAAAATGCTCGTTATGATGGTAAAAAGGATTGCATATCGATTGTTCAGAAGGATCTTCAACAGCATGGTCCCTAATGCAGCCGGCACAAAATAACCCAAATCGATATCATCGGTTATCGATAACAGACTGAACACCTTCATGATAGCCATACTGATCAAAAAAACAATGCTCAACAACATAATTTGGTTGTTTCGTTTCTGATTATCCCTTTCAGTCACTTTATAAAAAAAGAACAGGAACCCAAATATGATGACGATTAATAAAGCAAGCCCGATAAAAGGATATGGTGATGTCTCGGTATTCAGCAAACCGACAATCTGCAGATTCCGGTAAACCTCCCTGTCAACGATATGGCCTTTCTCTACAAGGATCTGCCCTTGCAGAATTTTGACAGGCTCTACATTCTCCCTGGCGATTTCCTGCTGTTCAAGGGTTTTTGCTTTATCATAAAATGTATTGGCCGTGACAGCAAAACGCGCCATCGTAATGGAAGCAGTCTTGAGCCCTGAATTCATGGAGGCATACCTGATTTCTTCCTCGGCCTTCATTTTTGCATTTTCGACGTCATCACTGCGTATTCGGCTACTCATGACTGTATTGACAGCTGTAACCGTGACATCCTCCGCCACCGAAAGTTCACTGTCAGTAGCCTTTAGAAGACTTCTGTAGATATCATCTGTAAAGTTTTTATTCATCTCGTCAGACAGCTTTTTCTTTAATGCCTCTACTTGATCTTCAAGAAGCTGTTCCTGGTCCGCTTCATTTCCCTCTGCAGCTTTAGATGATTCTTTTTTGACTTCCCGCACACTGGCGAAAATGGATGAAAGGAGATCGACACGGTTTTGGGCATATTCTTTTTTCAATTCATACACATCTTGGACTTCCTTGACTGCCTCTTCCTGCTCTGCTTTTGTTCTTTCTGTATCTTCTACAGTCCGTGGGGAACGAATGGTTGCGTCGGCCACTTCAAACAGTTCCACACTGACTTTTTCAGGCTTTACATTGGAAAACATGACTCCATACGATGTAATAGCCAAGAGGATAAACAATAGGATCTGAAAGAATATGTTCTGAAGCAGAGTTTTCATTTTTGCCACAACTGTTTTCATATCCATCATAACGCTTTCCTCCGCCTGCTTTTTTGTTGGGTGCCGGAACACTGCCGGCCACCGCTGCATATGTATAAAAACCGATTCATCCGGCTTTTTTAAGAAATCCTATTATGATTATAGCAGTTTTCTTATTATATTATTTCAAATCAGACAAATTCACAAACTGTTTTCCTGACAGAAACAGAAAAATTATGGAAATTAAATCCCCGTTTCGATAAACCCCACTTTTGGAACAGAGCTTACCAACGTGTTAGCTGTTCTAAAGCCTGCCTTTATTATGTATGCCCGTATAAACAGCGATTGCCTGTTCCGGTCACAGAACAGGCAAAACCTCATACAATCGTACTTATACTTCATGTTGTTCATATGCTGTAACGATTTTCCCGACAAGAGGATGTCTGACTACATCACTGCCTTCAAACTCGATGAATCCAATTCCCTCGACATCTTTCAGGATTTCCAGGGCTGCGACCAAACCGGACTTCATTTTTCTTGGCAAATCGATTTGGGAGCGGTCTCCGGTGATGACCATCTTTGAGCCGAATCCAAGACGGGTGAGGAACATCTTCATCTGCGCTTCCGTTGTGTTTTGGGCTTCATCGAGAATGACGAAGGCATCATCAAGCGTCCGCCCTCTCATATAGGCGAGAGGAGCGATCTCTATAATCGACCGGTCGATCAATCGTTGCGTGTGTTCTGTACCAAGCACATCATAAAGCGCATCATAAAGCGGACGCAAGTAAGGATCCACCTTCTCCTTCAGGTCACCGGGCAAAAAGCCCAGGCTTTCCCCCGCCTCGACCGCAGGCCTTGTCAGGACGATCTTATTAACCTTGCCGTTCTTCAGGGCTCCTATCGCCATTACTACCGCCAAATATGTTTTTCCTGTCCCCGCAGGCCCGACCCCGAATACGATATCATGCTTTCTAATCGCGGAGATATAATGTTTTTGCCCAAGCGTCTTCACCCTGATCGGTTTCCCTTTTACAGTTTTGGCGATCTCTTCATCATACATTTCAGTAAAATACTCCAGAGTCCCTTTCTTTGCAAGGGAGATGGCATAAGCGACATCCCTTGCGTTGATCTTAATGCCTCTTCTTATGACCGTGATCAATGCTTTTATGATTTCATAAGCGGCATCGACTGATTCCGATTGTCCGCCTACCGTGATTTTTTCACCTCGTGTAATCACTGAAACCTTCAGGTCATCCTCAAGTATATGGAGATGGTTATCCGATATGCCTAAGAGAGCCATTGCTTCATTTGGGTTCTCAAGTTGTATGTCTATCATTTTCTGTTCAACTGTCATTCCTCAATCTCCTTGAATAATCGGTTGTTCGATTGCTATATTTTCTAAGACTTGGTAATGTATTGATAATACAACTTTACCATTCTCCATAGCCTCATGCAAAACATTTCTCCCTATTACCCTGCTGCCTTGAGGAATCATTTTTTTAATGTCCATATCTGCGACTTCTTGTCCTTTTTCGATTGCTTCTTGCTTTGAATATTCCCTAATTACTGCCTCTTTATCACGGTAAGTGACCGTTTTGTATGAAAAGGGCATTTTAACACCTAAAAAGAATAGTGGTTTTGTCGTCGCATCCGTTTCGTAATCCTTCATCTCCATTTTTTCAAACCCCCATACGGGTACGGAAAAAGCGCCGAAATCCACCGAATGCTTTGTTTGCTCCAAACCGGTGAACACATCAAAGGAGCTTTTCAACGGTACAGTGACATCTGACTTATACCAGATTTCGCCCAGCACCTCCCCTTCTGCCGGAACGAGTACCGTATCCTTCCCGTTACTGATGTTCCCCGATACCAATAACTGCCCTTTTTGCACATAATCATTGATTTGGACAACCGCTTTGCCTTTTTCCACAAACATTTTGCGCACGATAGCTTTCTTTCCGGCCACCAGATGCTGGCGACCCTTTTGTTCCGTTGCTTTCGGCTCTTTTTTCTCCACGACCTGCAAGTGAAAGGTTGTCCCCCTTAACTCTACTCCGACCCAAGTTATCGAGTCGATCGTCAATGTTAGGTGTTTTTGGATATCATCCGGCGCAGCCCCTAAAAATTGAAATTCCCCTATGTTGATGCCCATTTTGTGAAGCTCTTTCTCAATTTTATGCTGGGTTTCCGGCTTAGCGCCAGTCACCTCTATGCCCCAGATGACATTGGAAAGCAAAAACAAACAAATGACGAATGCCAATGCTCCCACCAAAAAACCGCTGTTGAATAGCAATCTTTTAAATAAAAACGGCAGGCCAGACCGCTTTTTGAATGAAATCTTGCAATCATGTCTCCTTAAAACGACCCTCATTTTGGATATATGGTTCAAGGAAATAACAAACAGAATTTCCTCCGTATTTACACGCTTCATTTCTTTTATTGGGATTTGTCTTCTCACCAGGTCATTCACAAATGCTTCCACCTGGTTGCCGGCTGCTTTGACTTCAACGTATCCTGTATAGAAGTTTGTCCACTCATTTCTCATTTCTTAAATTCCTCCATTTACCGTTGATTGGATGGATGGATCCATCCCCTCCCCCTTTCAGCTATCCTCGTAGGAGACAGAATGGATCTTGCCTTCGAGCAAAATCTCCTCCGGAAGGATTGCCTTAATGATTAGCCCCTCCCCTTTAATGGATAGCTGTCCTTGAGAAAGGGATAGTTTGATTTCTTCTTCTGAAAAAGCCAGCAAACCGCGGTGGTTTTCGATATAAATATGTAATTGCCCGATTATAGTCACCCTGGGGAGATCCATCATGACATCTTGTGGAAGGTCGATGGTATCAACAAGCATCTTCTTCAATTTCTGGCTCCAACTTTTCGCCATAAAAAAAGAACCCCCTTTCCTCTCAAATGTATGAGAGGAAAGGGGGTTCTAGCACTGATTTTTCAGCAGATGCCATTATTTCCTATTCATCCGGCGCGCCCTCGGCTTTCCGAGGACTTCTGCCATGATTATGCCGTTGACCAGTGTATTTTTGCTGAAAACAGGCATCTCAGCTTTTTCACCTGCTTTCTCTGTTGCAATTGTACTTCTGATGCTATTTGTTTTCCGGGAAATCTGCCGGGCTTTTTCCTGCAACCGCTCTTGCTCCTTAAGAAAATCATCATGAGCAGAGCTAATGGCCGGTTCTGCTTTTTTAACCTTTCCCCTTATCGGGGACGCTAAAGGCTCAGCAGCTTTTTTTTCCTCACCGATTGATTCCTGATACTTTCTCTGAAATTCCTTCAGTGTATCCGAAACAGGATTCGGATTCGGCCTTGGCTGCGACGGAGCCGCTGGACGCTTCTCCTTGCTTTCCTTTTTACCGAAAAAAGAGGAGATCGCACCAAGAATAATAATCAGGATAAATATATTCCCAAAGATAAAATCGATTATCTCTTCAATCAAACAAATCCGACCTCCTTCCTTACTTTACGGAAGTGCCTGTCACCATTACCTATTTTTGATTCTGATCATCGTTGCTCATTTTGCCAATGGAATCTCTCATCTCCGTGTCCGCTGTAAGGTTTTGGATATTCATATAATCCATGACACCCATGTTTCCATCTTTGAGCGCCTGCGCCATAGCCAGCGGAACCTCTGCTTCCGCTTCCACAACTTTCGCTCTCATCTCCTCTACGCGCGCCTTCATTTCCTGCTCTTGTGCCACGGCCATCGCGCGTCGTTCCTCCGCTTTTGCCTGGGCAATATTCTTATCGGCTTCTGCCTGGTCAGTCTGAAGGATAGCTCCAATGTTTTTACCGATATCCACGTCAGCGATATCAATCGATAGGATTTCAAAGGCAGTTCCTGAATCAAGGCCTTTGTCCAGTACGGTACGGGAAATCAAATCTGGGTTTTCCAAGACTTTCTTATGGCTTGCTGAGGAACCCAATGTCGATACGATCCCTTCACCGACACGGGCGATGACAGTTTCTTCACCGGCTCCCCCGACCAAACGGTCAATATTGGCACGTACAGTTATTCTTGCTTTCGCCTTCACTTCGATACCGTCCATCGCAACACCAGAGATGAACGGAGTTTCAATTACTTTCGGGTTAACGCTCATCTGAACGGCCTCCAGAACGTCACGGCCCGCTAAATCAATGGCAGCTGTTCTCTCGAAGCTCAATTCGATATTGGCGCGCTGTGCCGCAATTAAAGCATTGACAACTCTATCGACATTCCCTCCCGCCAAGTAATGGCTTTCAAGCTGGTTCGTTGTCACATCAATACCCGCTTTATGGGCTTTGATCAACGGATTGACGACCCTGCTTGGGATAACCCGGCGCAGCCTCATTCCGATCAACGTGAAAATACTGACTCTAACACCTGCTGCCAATGCCGAAATCCACAGCATAACCGGCACAAATGTGAAGAATATGGATAGTACGACAATCCCGATAAATATGGCAATCAATATAATGATTGTATCCGCAGTCATTCTTTAAATCATCCTTCCTCGTTTTTAATCTCTCTTACTACAACTCTTGATCCTTCTGTTTTTACGATCTTGACCGTTTTACCCCGATCGATAAAACTTCCCTCAGTGACAACATCGATCCTCTCATCGTCAATAATGGCGATTCCCGATGGACGCAACGCTGTCTGAGTAACCCCCGTCCGGCCGATCAAATCCAGACGGTTCACATTCGACACATACCCCTCTTCAGTGCTCGTTGAATCACTTAGGATCATCCTTCTTAAGAATTTCATCTGTTTTCCAAACACCTTTACCATTAAGATTGACACAGTCAGGGATACTAACACTGCGATAAGGATGGAAACAGCCATATGGGTACTGCTTTCCCCCGCAATGAACAAGCTGCCCAAGATGGACGCACCCCCAAGTGCCCCTGCAATTCCGCCAGGTAAAAACAATTCCAGCAAAAGCAGCGCCAAGCCGACCAAAAATAACAAGATGGTTTCGTATCCGGCAAAACCTGCTACCATATGGCCAAAGAAAAATAAGGAAAGTGCCACGATCCCGGTCACTCCCGGCCAGCCAAATCCAGGCGAAAATAGCTCAATGACGATGCCAAGCAGACCGATCGTCAATAATATCGGAATCACCACCGGATTGGTGACAAAACGAGCGATCTTTTCAGCCAAAGTTTCATCGATTGTTTCTACCTGTGCCCCCTCCAAACCAAGGGCCTTCAGCAGATCCTGCTGATTTTTGACCGTTCCCTCACTATATCCGACTTCTAGCGCCTGGGCCTCTGTCAAAGTCAAGAGCTTGCCCTTGCCAGCTCCCAGCTCTTCCAGGTCATTGTCCGTATCAGCCATCGCAATCGCATATTTAGGATCCCTTCCGTTTTGTTCAGCTGCCGTCTTCATTGTAGCATTCCAATATGATTGGGCCTTTTGGCTGGCAGCGTTCCCGCTCCCGTCAATTATGGCGGCTGCACCCATCGTGGAACCCGGCGACATATATATTTCATCAGCATTCAATGCTATGAAAGCACCGGCCGATAAGGCTTCGTTATCAACCCAGGCAACTGTCCTTATATCAGTGCCATTCACAAGATCGGCTATGTCTGTTGCCGCTTCGACCAAACCTCCGGGAGTGTCGATTCGAAATATCACTGTCCTGGCCCCCTCTTCTTCGGCGACGGACAAAGCGCGCTCAAGAAAGGAATAAAGGCCTTGTTCAACCGTATTCTCAACCGGGATTACATATGCCCGCTCGCCGGATGCTGACGCTTCAAGCGGCAGAGATAATGAGGCTGCGAACAGGATGAAAAGAAGAAAGGAACTCCATTTCCTCACTGCAGTACCCCCCCTTTCATAGTACATTCACTGTTAATACGATTATAGACTAAAAAGGTTTCATTTGCCTTGAATCTTTCTAAATAAGTATGACTTTTCACAAATCTACCAGCCGCCGCAAACTTTGGCAGGTCATATAAATTCAAAAACCACAAGTGGTCACTTGTGGCTTTTAAACGAGTTTAAGATAGATGTTGTTGTACTAATTTATTAACAAGAGCACCATCCGCTTTGCCTTTAAGCTTCGGCATCAGGGCCCCCATCACTTTACCCATATCAGCTTTGGAGCTGGCTCCAACACTTTCAATGGTATCTTTAACGATAGTATCTACTTCCTCTTCCGTAAGTTGCTGAGGCATATAAACTTCTACGTATTTGATTTCGGTTTGAACTTTTTCAACGAGGTCGTCTCGACCAGCATTTGAAAACTCTTGGAGAGAGTCTTTACGTTGTTTCAATTCGCGAGAAAGGACCGTCAAATCTTCGTCTTCCGTCAATTCGTCTTTCCTTAGCTTCAGGGCCTCGTTCTGCAACGCTGCCTTAAGCATCCGAATTACCGAAAGCTTGTCTTTTTCCTTGTTCTTCATCGCAAGTTTCATGTCATTGTTTAAACGATCGAGAAGACTCATAGATCCACCCTCTCTTACCATTTACGTTTTCTGGCAGCTTCAGACTTTTTCTTACGTCTTACGCTTGGCTTTTCATAAAATTCGCGCTTTCTTGCTTCTTGCAGTGTACCTGTTTTAGATACAGTGCGTTTGAAGCGGCGAAGAGCATCTTCAAGTGATTCGTTTTTACGAACTACGGTTTTAGACATCTCTATCCCTCCCTCCGAACACAACACACTAACTCAAGTGTAACATAATTCATATCATGTACTTATCGATTATAATATAAGGATAATATAAGGTCAACTATATATGAAAAATTGATGCGAACATCCAGCAGTCCATACGGGAATCTTTCCGCCGATTAGGCATGTCTCCGCCCAAATGCAAATATGCTAAGAGGGAGAGGTGTCCTAACATGAAAGAAATCATTTTATTTATTCTGTACATAACCATATTCTTATGTGCTATGGCCATTTTACGGAACGGCCTAATGAACCTTACCGGTGGGTCGCTGAGAAACAAAATTCAGAAAGTCACATCCTCCCCGATCCGCTCCTTTTTCACAGGCATGGTCTTCACCGCCATCCTGCAGAGCAGTTCCGCAGTCATGGTTATGACAGTCGGACTTGTGTCCGTAGGAGGACTTAGCTTTGTTCAAAGCATCGGTATCATTCTCGGCAGCAACATAGGGACGACAGTCACAGCCGAGTTTATGACCTTTTCCATGACGGGCTGGATTTTTCCTGGCATTATTGTCGGTTTGATATGTATGTTGACCGAAAAAAAAGGATTATCGGCAATCGGGTGCAGTATATTGGGCCTCTTTTTGATTTTCTTTGCTATAGAAGGCTTCAAGTCACTGGCTGCTCCCTTAGCGGAATACACAGCATTCTCCATGATTCTCGGCACAATCGAGCATAACTTGCTTATTGCCGTTTTCACTGGCGCTCTATTGGCTGGCATCATTCACTCCGGCACCGCCACAATCGGGATTGCCATGGGTTTCATCGCTGGCGGCCAATTATCGGTAGATGCCGGAATCGCCCTGATGCTTGGCTCCAATATCGGGACATGCGTGACTGGCTATATCGCCGCGATCGGAAGTACACAAGAAGCCAAGTTGACCGCTTACGCGCATATTTGGCTCAATGTTTTCGGCGTGTTGCTTTTTTATCCATTCATAGAGCAATTGCAGGCTGCAGCGGCTTTTTTCACAGAGGTCAGACATATCCAACTTGCGCACGCCAGTGTGATTTTCAATGTTATCTGTTCCCTGCTGGTGCTGCCTTTCACCAAACAGTTCGCCCATTTCGTTCTATGGCTCCATAAAGAACGGCGGCAAGATTAAACTCTTCTTGGAACTGGTTGCCGGAATCTAGTAGGATGTAATTAAGATATGGTTACAAGCGCAGAACCCCGCTGCTATTTAAAAAGGCCAATGGGCTATCACCCGTTGACCTTTACGTAATTAATAATCACTATCTGCCGTCAAACCGTTGACAATCGCAATTCCAGCACTCGCACCGATACGGGTTGCGCCTGCTTTAATCATTGTTTCTGCGTCTTCAGCATTCCTCACGCCACCGGAAGCCTTAACACCGATATCAGGCCCTACAGTTTTTCTCATCAATGCGATATCTTCCTTGGTTGCGCCTCCTGTCGAGAAACCAGTTGAGGTTTTCACAAAGTCCGCCCCTGCTTTAACTGATAATTCGCAAGCCTTTACTTTTTCCTCATCAGTCAACAAGCATGTTTCAATGATCACCTTCGTCAACGCTTTTCCTTTTGCCGCTTCTGTGACAGCTTTAATATCTTTCTCAACTGTTTCAAAATCGCCATCTTTCAAGGCGCCGATGTTGATCACCATATCGACTTCTGTTGCTCCGTCTTCAATTGCCTGTTGCGTTTCGAACGCCTTTACAGCTGAAGAAGAAGCCCCTAATGGAAAGCCAATCACTGTACATACTTTCACTTCTGAACCTTCTAGCAGTTCTGCCGCTTTTTTTACCCAATATGGGTTGACACAGACAGAAGCAAACTTATATTCACGTGCCTCTTGGCAAAGTGTTATGATCTGTTGTTCATTCGTATCTGCTTTAAGAGCTGTGTGGTCAATCATACCTGCAATATTCGTATTCATGCAAAATTCTCCTTTTATGCTTGTAGTAAAGATTCCTCTAGGTCCGTCATGACTCTAACAAATTCACCGGTGTTGTACGGGTAGCCGGCTTTTGTGATTTTCACCTTGACAAGTTCCCCGATCATATCCTCACTACCTAAGAATACCACTTTTAAGTAGTTATCTGTATAGCCGACATACATGTTTTCTTGTCCATCTTCTGAAAACTGTTCTTCTGGGATAATCTCCAGCATTTCGCCTTCAAAGCGGGAAGCATACTCTTTGGACAGCTGTTCACTTAAGGCGATTAATCTATGGACGCGTTCGTTCTTGACTTCTTCATCAACCTGATCCTCCATCCTCGCAGCAGGTGTACCCGTCCGCTTAGAATAAGGGAAAACATGCAGTTCAGAGAACTTATGCTCTTTGATGAAATTGTAGGTTTCCAGGAATTCTTCTTCTGTTTCACCAGGAAAGCCGACGATGACATCAGAAGTCACGGCTAGTCCAGGTAATGCTTCTTTCAATTTATTGAGCCTGTCAGCGAAGAAATCCATGGAATATTTGCGGCGCATTCTCTTCAGAACTGTATCCGAGCCCGATTGGATTGGGATATGAAGGTGACGGACCACTTTTTTGGAGTTCTTAAGTACTTCGATCACTTCATCGGTAATCTGGCTGGCTTCAATAGAAGAAATGCGGATGCGTTTTAACCCGCCCACTTGGTTTTCCAAATCTTTCAACAGCATAGCCAAATTATAGTCCTTCATGTCCTCACCGTATCCGCCTGTGTGAATCCCCGTCAGGACTATTTCTTTATAGCCGGCATCAACCAGCTGGCGTGCTTGTCGGATGACCTCTTCGGGATCCCTGGATCTCATGAGTCCTCGAGCCCATGGAATAATGCAGAACGTACAAAAATTGTTGCAGCCTTCCTGGATCTTAAGGGATGCACGGGTACGGTCCGTGAACGATGGCACATCCAGTTCTTCATAAACTCGTGATCTCATAATATTGCCGACACCGTTTATCGGTTCCCGTTCTTTTTTGAACTGTTCGATGTAAGGGATCATCTTCGCCCGGTCTTGGGTCCCGACGACGATATCTACACCAGGGATCGCCAGGATTTCGGCAGGTGACGTTTGCGCATAACACCCAGTAACACAAATAACGGCATTCGGATTTTTCCGGATTGCCCGGCGTATGACCTGACGGCTTTTTTTATCACCCGTATTCGTGACTGTACAAGTATTAATGACATATACATCCGCCACTGCTTCATAATCGACACGCTCATAGTTTTCTTGTTTAAACAGCTGCCAGATCGCTTCCGTTTCATAGTGGTTCACTTTACAGCCTAATGTATGAAAAGCAACAGTTGCCATTTTTTCTTCACCCCATTAATTCTACTTGATAAGATACAGCCGCCAATGCATAGAGCGGGGCTGTCTCTGTCCTTAATATCCGCGGTCCGAGACCGCAGGCTATGAATCCGGCTCCCTTCAGTTGCCCGACTTCCGAATCAGTCAAACCGCCCTCGGGACCGAACACAATCATGACTTTCTCTCCCGGCTTCAGTTCCTGAAGCGCCGCACGGAAAACACTCTTCTCATCTTGCTTGGCTTCCTCTTCGTAGGCAATCAAACATACATCATATTCCCGGGCTTTCGCGAGAAGGGCGGACAATTTAATTGGCTCGTCTATGTACGGCACAATTGTCCTATGTGATTGTTCAGCGGCCTCTTTTGCAATCTTCCTTAGTCTTTCCAACTTCTTGCCGGCCTTTTTTACGTCCCATTTGACAATGGAACGCTCTGCCGCAAAAGGAATAAAAGAATATGCACCTAATTCAGTGCCTTTTTGAATAATATATTCCAATTTGTCGCCTTTGGGCAAGCCGCTCACGATCGTGACGGACACCGGCATTTCTTTTTCTTCCGACATCCATTCTATTACCGTACCGTTTATTTGTTCAGTGGTAAATCCTGTAATCTCCACTAATGCAGAACGTCCTTCCCCAAAAACACATTGGATACGATCTCCCTCTTTCATCCGCAGGACATTCGAAATATGATGGGCATCATTTCCGATGATCGATACCGAATCGTTTTCTAACTGCTTATCCGGAACAAAATATCTTTGCATCCCAATCACAACCTTCTAACCGTTCTAGTTCTATTGTTTCCCATAAACAGGCAGGCAGCCCGCCCGGACAATCCAACTCGCTGAATAGCCGGGCTGATAGGCCGCCTGGTGCCATTTATTCAGGTTTTTGGGCTATGAAAGCCACCCAGTCTTCCATCACCATTGTTTCCATAACTTCAAAACCGGATGCAATCAACGCTTCTTTTACATCGTCCTTCTTCTGAAGGATAATTCCGGAAGAGATGAAAAACCCTCCGGGCTTGATGACAGTATAGACATCGTCTGTGAAGCTCATGATGACCTCAGCCAGGATATTGGCTACAACCACATCCTGCAGCTCATCAAATCCATCCAACAAATTATTCTGTGAAACATTCACCTGCGCTTGAACCTTGTTCAATTCAACGTTCATTCTCGCTGACTGCACCGCCACTTCATCCAAGTCCAGCGCTTCGATATGGGAAGCCCCCAGTAAAGCCGCACCGATGCTGAGCACCCCAGAACCGGTTCCGACATCCGTCACTTTATCACCCTTGCGGACCATTTTTTCAAGTGCTTGGAGACAAAGAACCGTCGTCGGGTGTGTTCCCGTTCCGAAAGCCATTCCCGGGTCCAGTTCAATGATCAGCTCATCCGTACTGACCGGCGCATAATCCTCCCATGTCGGGACGATTGTGAAACGTTCGGATATCTTGACCGGATGGTAATATTTTTTCCAGGCCGTTGCCCATTCTTCTTCATTGACTTCACTAACGGTGACTGCATTCATCCCCAGATCGATATCGAAGGAGACCAAATTATTAATTGCTTCCTTGATTTCTTCGACTGTCTCACTCAGGAAACTGTTGACAGGAAGATACGCCTTCACGACCACACCTTCTTTAGGGTAATCGTCAGGATTCAATGAATAGATTTCACCAAACCGGTCTTCCCTCTCTTTGAGCAATTCTTCCTTATCTTCGATTACAACGCCGCTTGCCCCTGCTTCATGAAGGATGTTCGATATCGGTTCCACTGCTTCGTTTGTTGTATGGATCGCTATTTCGGACCATTTCATTACTGCCAACTCCTGTTTAATTATTCACCTTTAAAAGCACGTTTCATTTTTTTGAAGATGCTTTCTTCATGTTCATCCGTATTCTCGCCGCTTGCTGCAGCAAACTCTTTCAGCAAGTCTCTCTGTTTATCCGTTAATTTCTTCGGAGTGATTATTTTCACGATGATATGCTGGTCTCCCTGTCCATATCCACGTACATTCGGAATCCCTTTTCCTCTCAGGCGGAATTTCGTTCCGGTCTGGGTACCGGCCGGGATCTTCAGCTGTACCTTGCCATGCAGCGTAGGTACTTGGATTTCATCACCAAGTGCCGCTTGGACAAATGTCAAAGGCACTTCACAGTATACATCATCCCCATCCCTTTCGAAGAAGTCATGTTCCTTCACATGGAATACTACATACAGGTCGCCCGCCGGACCTCCATTGATTCCTGGCTCACCTTGCCCTGCCACTCTCAATTGCTGGCCATCATCGATTCCTGCCGGGATTTTGATGTTGATTTTCTTCCTTTTCCTAACTTTCCCTGTACCCGAGCATGTTGTACATTTATTCGGGATCCGTTTCCCTGTTCCGCCGCAATGACGGCAAGTTGTCCGGTTGACGATTCGGCCGAACGGCGTGTTCTGTTCTATATTCTGTTGGCCAGTACCGCCGCAGTGAGAACAGTTTTCCACTTTTGTTCCTGGTTTGGCACCTGAACCATGGCATGTGTCGCACTCTTCTTCCCGTGGGATTTCGATTGTCGTCTCCTTGCCGAAAACAGCATCCTCAAAGTTGATCGACATCGTGTACTGCAAGTCTGCACCCTGTCTTGGGGCATTTGGATCCTGTCTCCTTCCCCCTCCGCCGAAGAAGGTGCTGAAGATATCTTCAAAACCGCCAAAACCTCCACTGCTGAAGCCACCTCCGCCGAATCCTTGGTTAGGGTCTGTGTGGCCAAATTGATCATAATGAGCCCTTTTTTGTTCATCGCTCAATACTTCATATGCTTCTTTGATTTCTTTGAATTTATCTGCAGCATCCGCTTCCTTGTTTATATCTGGATGATATTGTTTGGATAGCTTTCTGTATGCTTTTTTGATTTCATCTTTTGTGGCTGTCTTGCTTACGCCCAATACCTCATAATAATCTCTTTTACTCATTGGATTCAACTCCGATTCTTTCACATAAATGTTATTCTATCACTTACATTATTCCAGTTGCAATACGGAAACACCCGTACACTGTCGCTTTCGCTGGCATCCTATGCCAGCCGCTCAAACATTTTATGCAAACTGTAAAAAAAGTCAAAGTCCTTAACTCTGACTTTGACTTTTTCTACGGTACGATCGATTGCAAGGAAGCTTTTCAATTTTCCTTGTGCAGTCGATTATTTATTTTTGTCGTCAACTTCTGTGAACTCGGCATCCACTACATCGTCGTCGGCTTTTGTATCGGCTTGTTGTCCTTCTGCGCCTTGCGCTGCTTGTTGCGCTTGAGCTGCCTGCTCATACATTTTCACAGTCAGGTTTTGAATCAATTCTTGAAGGGCATCCTTTTTCGCGCGGATTTCTTCCAGGTCATTTTTCTCGATTGCCTCTTTCAAAGCATCTTTTGCTTTGGTCGCAGCTTCAAGTTCAGACGCATCCACTTTGCCTTCCAATTCTTTCACTGTTTTTTCTGTCGTGAATACCAGTTGGTCGGCTTCATTGCGCAATTCTACTTCTTCTTTACGTTTTTTGTCGGCTTCCGCATTTTCTTCCGCTTCTCTGACCATACGTTCTACTTCTTCGTCACTTAGGCCTGAAGAGGACTTGATTGTGATTTGCTGTTCTTTGTTTGTGCCCAGGTCTTTCGCACGGACGCTCACGATTCCGTTCTTATCGATATCAAATGATACTTCGATTTGCGGAATGCCGCGTGGCGCTGGCGGAATATCAGTCAATTGGAAGCGGCCGAGTGTTTTGTTGTCCGCGGCCATCGGGCGTTCCCCTTGAAGGACATGAATGTCCACTGCCGGCTGATTATCTGCAGCTGTTGAGAATACTTGTGATTTGCTTGTAGGGATTGTCGTGTTGCGATCGATTAGTTTCGTGAACACGCCGCCCATTGTTTCGATACCAAGAGATAGAGGTGTTACATCAAGAAGGACAACATCTTTTACGTCCCCAGTCAATACACCGCCTTGGATTGCAGCACCCATTGCCACTACTTCATCAGGGTTAACACCTTTATGCGGGTCTTTGCCAGTTTCTTTACGTACCGCTTCCACAACAGCCGGGATACGTGTAGATCCACCAACAAGGATGACTTTGTCGATTTCAGAGGCAGTAAGCCCCGCATCACGGATTGCTTGGCGAGTAGGTCCCATCGTGCGCTCAATCAAATCGTGGGAAAGCTCCTCGAATTTAGCTCTAGTCAAGTTCACTTCCAAGTGCAATGGTCCCGCTTCCCCTGCTGTAATGAACGGTAGGGAAATTTGAGTGGATGTTACGCCAGAAAGGTCTTTTTTTGCTTTTTCTGCTGCGTCTTTCAGACGTTGAAGAGCCATTTTGTCTTTAGATAGATCAATTCCATTTTCCTTCTTGAATTGCTCCACTAGGTAATCAATGATCACTTGGTCGAAGTCATCACCGCCAAGACGGTTGTCACCGGCTGTAGATTTTACTTCGAATACACCATCACCAAGTTCAAGGATGGATACGTCGAATGTACCGCCGCCAAGGTCGAACACTAGGATTGTTTGGTCTTCATCTGTTTTATCCATTCCATACGCTAGCGCTGCTGCAGTCGGTTCGTTGATGATCCGTTCTACTTCAAGACCTGCGATTTGCCCCGCATCTTTAGTTGCTTGACGTTCAGCATCATTGAAGTAAGCCGGAACTGTGATGACAGCTTTTGTCACTTTTTCACCAAGATAGTCTTCTGCATAGCTTTTCAGATGCTGAAGGATGATAGCTGAGATTTCTTGTGGTGAATATTCTTTTCCTTCGATTGTCTCTTTATGGCTTGTTCCCATGTGACGTTTGATGGAAATGATTGTATTCGGGTTAGTGATGGCTTGTCGTTTTGCAACTTCCCCTACTTGGCGTTCTCCATTTTTGAAAGCGACAACGGATGGAGTTGTACGGTTTCCTTCCGGATTGGGAATCACTTTCGCTTCGCCGCCTTCAAGAACAGCGACGCAAGAGTTTGTTGTACCTAAATCTATACCGATAATTTTGCTCATGTAATAACAGCCTCCCTATTAATGTATGTAGTACTTTCCGTTATTGGTTCACTTTGACCATAGACGGACGAAGTACACGGTCTTTCAGGATATACCCTTTTTGGAATTCCTCAACAACCTCATTTGATTGATAAGCCTCATCACTCACTTGCATAACGGCCTGATGGAAATTCGGGTCGAAATCCTTCCCGACTGCTTCTATTGCCTCTACGCCTTCTTTTTTCAGCGCTTCCACAATGCTTTTATAGACCATTTCAAGTCCTTGTCGCATATTTTTTGTTTCTTCGCTCTCCGATTGAACGGCCAACGCTCTTTCGAAGTTATCAAGTGCCTCGATCAGATCTCCAGCCAGGCTTTGCACCCTATATTTTTGAGCTGCCTCCAAATCGAGCCTTGAACGGCGGCGGGAATTATCAAAATCGGCTTGAAGACGAAGGTAACGGTTTTCCATTTCCTCGATTTTCGCTGCCAGTTTTTCGTTCTCCTCTTTCAATCCCTGTAGCTTTTGCTCTTCTGCAGATACTTCTTCCTGTTGCAATTCTTCTTCCGTTTTTGTTTCCGCAAAAGTTTCTTCGACCGTTTCTTCCGGAGAAATCGTTTCTTCAGTTTCAGTCAGTTTCTTCTCTTCTGACATGTGCTCACCTCCCCATATTATTCGTGTTTCTATATGTGTTTCAAGGTAAAGAAATGAAAGGGGCATAATTCACCCCTTTAACTAACTATCTCCACTTCTATCCCTTTTGATACAGCTTGGATAATGTCGCAGAGAAATCATGCGAGAACATATTCAACAGTGAAATGACCCTTCCATAATCCATTCGGGTCGGACCCAAGATAGCCATTGTGCCAAACTGTTCCTCACCAACCGAGAATGTCGCAGTGATCAGACTGCAGTTCTCCATCGCCGGATCTTGATTCTCGCGCCCGATCCGCACATGGATTCCCGCAGGATTTTGGACAATCAGATTGTATAGATCCTTTTCATGTTCAATGACCGACAGGATCGTCCGCACTTTTTCGATATCATGGAATTCCGGCTGCTTCAGCATGTTTGTCTTGCCTCCGAAGAACAGCTTCTCCTGCGGAGTGATTTGCAGAGTTTCCGTCAATGTTTTCAAGATGGAATCGTACTGCATGACATGCTGCATAAAGAATGAAGCGACTTCCTTCTGGATTTTCTCTGCCAGCTCACTAATCGGCACACCTGCAAGTTTTTCATTCAGGATGTTGACGATCTTTTCGATTTGGGAAGCATCCAAGGCCGATGGCAGGTGCATCAGCTTATTCTCGACATGGCCCGTATTCGTCACTATGATCGCAACAGCACTTTCGTCATTCAACGGGACAAGGGATATCTTCTTCAGTCTGTGCTCACTGATTTTCGGTCCGAGCACAATTGCTGTGTAAGACGTGATATCAGATAAGATCTGAGCTGACTTCTGGACCAGCTTTTCCAACTCGTAGACTTGATCGACAAATACCGAATTTAGCATTTTCAATTCCTCATTGCCAAGCAGTTGAGGTTTCAGCAGATGATCGACATAGTAGCGATATCCTTTATCCGAAGGAACCCTTCCGGAGGACGTATGCGTCTTCTCGATAAAGCCCAGCTCCTCAAGATCCGCCATATCGTTCCTGATCGTGGCCGAGCTAAAGGAGATGTCGTTCTTCTTTGATAGGCTTCGGGAACCGACCGGCTGTGCGGACTGGATAAAATCATCTACAATCACTTGAAGAATCAACAGTTGTCTCTCTGTTAGCACGTATGATCACCCCTGTTAGCACTCCTGCCTAACGAGTGCTAAATCTATTAATAATTTATCAAAATGCCCAACTGTTGTCAACGGTTTTACCCAATGCCGATAAAGCTTTGAAACACCTCATTACCAAGCAGTTTCCCCTTCCTCGTCAACGATAGACATTCACCGTCGCGCTGGATCAGTCCCCTCTGCTCCAAGTCACGGATTTGCACATTGAATACATCTTCTATTTCCTTCCCGTACCGTTGCCTGAACACCATATTTGAAACTCCCTCACTCTTCCGTAACCCAAGGAACAACTCTTCTTCCATCCGCTCGTTGACCGGCACCTGATGCGTGTTAAGCCGGGGCAGGATGTTATTATGAAGAGGCTGCATATATTTTTTTAACGGTCCGTAGTTAGACACACGCTCCCCTTTTACATACCCATGGGCACCCGCACCGAATCCATAGTATTGCTCATTGCTCCAATAGGTGAGGTTATGTTTGCTTTCGAAGCCCGGTTTAGCGAAATTACTGATCTCATATTGGCGCAGGCCATGTGCTTCCATAGAATCCATCAGGAGTTCATACATCTCCGCTTCCGAGTCTTGCGTAGGCAAATGAAGGGCATCTTTCTGAAGCATGTTATAGAAAACTGTTTTCGGTTCAACAATCAACGAGTAACTGGAGATATGCGGCAAGTCCAGCTCAAGGGCCTGCTCAATCGAAGATGCAAAATCCTCCTTCGATTGTCCCGGCAGACCATACATCAGATCAATTGTAATATTTTCAAATCCCGCCTTCCTAGCTTTTTCAATAGAAGCGAATACATCCTTTACCTTATGTGTACGCCCAATGGATTTCAACAGCTTTTCGTTAAAGGACTGGACACCGAAGCTCATACGGTTCACTCCTGCATCAATCAAAATATTCAGCTTCTCCTCGGACAGATCCCCAGGATTCGCTTCAAAGGTGAACTCCACCTGTCCCCTATCAAACGGCAACACTTCATTGATCGTTTCAGTGAAATACATCAATTGCTTTTCGTTCAGTGAAGTCGGGGTTCCTCCTCCTACATATATAGTTGAAAGCTGCTCGGCAGGTACCTGTTGCAGCGTCATTACCATTTCTTTTTTCAACAACTCAAGATACTCATCCACAGGTTGGCCTTTAAGGAACATTTTATTAAAATCGCAATAATGGCAAATATGCTCACAAAAAGGGATGTGAATATAGGCGCTTTTTATCATTTTGTCACTCCTTCTGACAACTACTATAATGCTTGGCCCCCTTCATTACAAAACAACTGTTTTGTCTTTTAAACACCGGCCATTTGCTCCCGGCAGCAAAACCCGCAATATCATCAATAACCCGGAAGTTATAACGCGCTCTCTTTTCGGAGCTGCAGCACTCGTTGTTGTGTTCTTGGTCATTTTACCCGATGGCCACAAAGGAAAGCAACGGCAGGCACTATCGATAAAATACGAAGCCGCCTACAAGGCAAGGTACCTTCGGTGGAATCTCTTGCTAACGGATAAAATAATAACCAATGATTATTTTCTGAGAAATTGATAAAGTAAATGAATAGTCAATAATATTATAGGAGGAAGGTTGATGCAATCATCTAACTATCGGAGTATCTTGGCCGGTTTATTATTGATTTCCTTCATATGTCTGCTGTCCGTAAGCATCATCCGGCTAACAAAAGATCATAAGGAATTAACATACATATGCTCAGAAGTAAAAAGATCATATCACCAGAACTATCATTTTGATACAGTAAATATAGATTTCAACCCTGCAATCCTGTCATTAGACATTAAACTGAATGAATCTTTCGGCGAAGTCCCCATCATAGAACAGTATGACTTGCTTACAATGTTTATCAAACAGGTCAGGTTCTTCTTATGGGATAAAGAGAACTCCTACATCAACAGAAATGTTCAACTAAAAGCAACACTTGGAAACGACCAGTACCTGTTGAAAAATACCATCAAGACAAACGAACCCTTTGCGAATGTTAAATATGAACTGTTTAAGAACAATGACTTAATCTACACGAATGCCCTTTATATGATAGAAGTTGACAAAGATGCTGTAATGGCTTCTCTAAATCAATCCACATTGGAGATCATGCATTACACAGAAAAGTTGTATAAGCTGCTTACAGTAAACGGAAAACTCGTAAAAAATGATGACGCAAAACTGATCAAAAAAAACGTAATGGCAAAGTACCAGATTTCGGAAGAGGAGTTCAAAACCATCTGTATGGAATATCTTTTTCGGTTCAGAACATAACTCGCTTTGAGGCATAACAAACAATACACAATACATTGTCACAAAAATAAACCGGCAACACAAAAAGGAACCCCTCTGTTAACACTACAGCGAGGTTCCTTTTTTGGATTACTATTTTATCTTCCTTGTCAAACCGGAGTGAGTCTCCAGGTTCTACCGCTTGTTTACTTACTATTGTTGTCATCCATACGCAAGACAGCCATGAATGCTTCTTGAGGAACTTCGACAGATCCGACTTGCTTCATCCGTTTCTTACCCTCTTTTTGCTTCTCCAATAGTTTCCGTTTACGCGAGATATCTCCGCCGTAACATTTAGCCAATACGTTTTTGCGCATTGCTTTAATCGTTGAACGGGCAATTATTTTTTGTCCTATGGCAGCTTGGATCGGTACCTCGAATTGCTGTCTCGGAATAAGGTCCTTCAACTTCTCAACAATCACTTTCCCTCGCTCATACGCAAAGTCCCTGTGTACAATGAAACTCAAGGCATCGACTTGTTCGCCATTCAAAAGGATGTCCATCTTTACAAGCTTCGATTGCTTGTAGCCGATCAATTCATAGTCAAATGAGGCATATCCTTTTGTACTTGATTTCAATTGATCAAAGAAATCATAGACGATTTCCGATAAAGGCATTTCATAAACGATGCTGACACGATTTTCATCCAAATATTGCATATCAATGAAGATACCGCGCTTTTGCTGACAAAGCTCCATAATGGCACCCACGTAATCATTCGGAGCCATCATAGTCGCTTTCACATACGGTTCCTCAACACTTTCGATTTTTTGGGGATCAGGCATATTCGATGGATTATCGACCGTCACACGCTCTCCATCAGTCATATTGACATGATAGATAACAGATGGAGCTGTCGTAATCAAATCAATCTTAAATTCACGTTCGATCCTCTCCTGGATAATCTCCATGTGCAATAGACCCAGGAATCCGCAACGGAAACCGAATCCTAGTGCCTGTGAAGTCTCAGGTTCGAACTGCAAAGCCGAATCATTCAGCTGAAGCTTTTCAAGAGCTTCGCGCAAGTCATTGAAGCGCGCAGAATCAATCGGATACAATCCGCAGTAAACCATCGGATTCAATGTACGGTATCCCGGTAATGCTTCTGTCGCACCGTTCTTCGCGTTTGTGATTGTATCCCCCACACGCGTGTCTCCGACATTTTTAATGGCAGCCGTCAGGAAGCCTACATCACCGACAGTCAATTCGTCGACCACCGTTGATTTCGGCGTGAATACACCGACTTCAATTACCTCAAACTCTTTTCCGGTCGCCATCATTTTAATTTTATCGCCGGCTTTAACACTGCCTTCGACTACACGGATATAAGCAACGACACCTCGATAAGCATCATAAAGCGAGTCGAAAATCAACGCTTTCAATGGTGCATCCGGATCCCCTTGCGGAGCAGGCACATGCTTTACGACCTGTTCTAAGATCTCTTCTATTCCGATCCCCGCTTTCGCGGAAGCCAAAACAGCTTCTGAAGCATCCAGACCGATTACTTCTTCAATTTCATTGCGAACGCGTTCTGGGTCAGCGCTCGGCAAATCAATTTTGTTGATGACCGGCAGAATCTCGAGATTATTATCGAGCGCCAGGTAGACGTTCGCCAACGTTTGCGCTTCGATCCCTTGCGCTGCATCCACAACAAGGATTGCTCCCTCGCAGGCTGCAAGACTTCGGGAAACTTCGTATGTGAAGTCCACGTGTCCAGGGGTATCGATCAAATGAAAAATATAGTCCTCGCCATCTGAAGCTTTGTACTTCAACTGTACTGAGTTCAATTTGATTGTAATTCCTCGTTCACGTTCCAAATCCATTGAATCCAATAGCTGATCCTTCATTTCACGTTGCGTTAACGCATTCGTTTTCTCCAGAATACGGTCAGCTAAAGTGGATTTTCCATGGTCTATATGGGCAATTATGGAAAAATTCCTTATTTTTGATTGGCGCTTTAATTTCTCTTCTCTTGTCATTTTTATTCACTCCTGTATGTCGACACAGATACACTATTTTTCATTATAACAACAGGAAAAACAACATTCAATATATATCAGGTTTTTCGGCGCTTTATTTGTTTCAATCCCTGCAATCTCGAATCCTCCAAAAGGGAAAAGATCACAAATACAGTGATCTTTTTTATCATAGCCCGCTCAGAAAGCTGAATCCAATATATGATCCACGACTCCCCTCGTCCCTTCCCCTATTTTTTTCCCGATGTTCGACAGGAAGTTGAAAGCTTTGATTTCTTCCATTTGCCTCCTTTTTTCTTCGAGGTCATGGCTAGCAATCTCCTCCCCCATCAGCTTAGCCTTGGCCTCCCCGTCTTCTTCCTCGATGGAGACAGCATCATACAGTAATGGGTCTTCATAACCGCGCATGTTGACTAGTCCTTCGTTTGCTTTTTGCATCCCTAAGATGACACCGACAAAAAAGACGAGCGCTACAATGGCACTTTTCAATAAGAAACGAAACAAATCCGACACCTGCTTTCTGTATGGATAATGGCAATCTGCCTGATAAATGCTTTGGGCACAGTATGAGGGGCCACCCTATTTTTTCCCGGTTTTGGATTGGACAGGCGCACCCACCTCCAAACTGCCCGAATCCTCCCAATATAAGTCAGTGAGGATGTCAGCCAAAACGTCCATTGACCTGTATAGCTCTTCGAATGTATTATCAACCCCGCCGGTTTCAATCAGCATGGCGTTAGAAGAAAGATCCTGGTTGTAGACACCGTTGTTCCCTGGTCCGCCTTTTTTGAAGATGCCGCGTGAAAGCCCCGGATATTTAACTTGGATTTTTTTATGCAGACGTTCAGCAAGGGCGAAATTCTTCTGGAAATCAGCGTGTTCACTGCCGATGACAAATGCCAGCTTTGCATATTCTTTCCCATCAATAATGATGGTTGTCGCATCTTTACGCTTGGAATCTCTGTGGATGTCTATTAAATAGCCTGCATCCTTATGTTCAGCCATCGCTTCTTTGACGACTGTCCGGGCCTCCTCATAAGACTTATGGAATTGGCCTGTCTTCAGGCGGCCTTCTATATCCGTCTTGTCCACAATGGCCCCTATGCCGTTTTGTTCAAGGCGCTTTTGCAACCTTTCCCCGACCTTGGTAATATTCAATTTCGAATGGTATGCCCGGTCTATATTGGTTACTCCTTTTAAGTAAGGCATGAAGGACTCTCTATTGTGGCTATGATAAATGTATACGACCTTCTTCCCCTCAGTCGTCGCCTTAGCTACCGGCTTTTTCTCTTCTTCTTTCTCGTCAGCCTCTTCTGTAAACTGGAGATCCGCCTGATCTTTTTCCTCGAAATCAGGAGGAGGACTCGATTCAAAAGGCATGTTCGTATAGTCCGTGCCTTCGCCTGCGACCATTATTTCCGAATCGTATATTGAAAACCCAGGCAGCTCCCTGCCCAGAAAGCTGCGCGGATCATCAAGGGAAATGTTAACCGATAACTCCAGTATCTGTTCATTCAAAGGATCCCACTTCTCTTCTTCCAATATAGAAGAAGCGAAATATTGATTGTCCAGAGCCATCAGTCCAAACAGCATCTTGCCATCCAGCATTCTTGTTGCATTATTAAGAGAATGAGACATCGGTCTGTATTCAGTTTTAATGGAGGTCAACAATCCGCTCAACGAAAAGATGAACAAAACCAAGACGATGAGCAGCGCAACTGCCCTGACGATTTGATTACTATGGATAAAAGCAAATGGCTGATGAGATCCTTTTCTATTTTTCACTGTTCCACCCCTTATAGGTTTATCTATTAAATACGTATGTAATTAATAGATAAGGTAGAACAAAGAAAATTTGCCCGCTCCGTTATTAAATCATTTAGTCCGGTATCCGGCATTCTCCTGATTAACTGCCTTATGCAGACTGGCGTTCAGTCCATTGGCCAGTAAATTGGCCATGTCTTCTATAAAAACGTCCACCTCTTTCGGGGTAACCATCAAGTTATGCCCGAGAGGAGCAAGGACCTCTTGGATGAATGCCCGTTTTTCCCCTTCAGGCAACGTACCGACCACTCCAAGGAAGGTCTTCTTTTCTGCTTCGCCAGGAAGATCCTCATCCGTCAGCTGTTTTCTTTTCCCAAAATTCATTCCAGCAGGCGCAAGTGCCCTCGATGGACGATCCCCCTCACGGAGTTCCCTTCCTACATGTTTCAGAATATAGTCTATGGTATCGCTCGTGATTGTAACAGCATCTACCACCGTAGGGATTCCAATAGCTATAACAGGGATTCCAAGCGTATCGAAACTGAGCTCCTTCCTCTTATTGCCCACTCCTGAACCGGGATGAATGCCCGTATCGGAAATCTGGATCGTCGAATTCACCCTTTCTAAGGAACGCGCCGCCAAAGCATCGATAGCAATCACAAAGTCCGGTTTAACCTTTTCAATCAACCCAGAGATGATATCGCTCGTCTCCACACCTGTCAGTCCCATAACACCGGGCGCTATCGCACTGACAGGCCGATATCCTTCACCGACAGCCGCGGGCTGTAATTCGAACAGGTGCCTGGTTACGATTAAGTTCTCCACAACTGTCGGCCCCAGAGCATCTGGTGTCACATTCCAATTGCCGAGACCGACGACAAGGACAGAGTCAACTTCCTTGATGTTCAGCTTTTTGAGGAAATACGATAATTCCCTCGCAAACACAGCCTCCACCTGCTGTTGCGTGTCGCTATCTCCCGAGCGGATTCCCTGTACTTCAATTGTGATGTAATGCCCGGCCTTCTTCCCGATCTGCTTCGCTCCCTCCTCTGACACCTCGATCAATGATACCTTAATGTCATTCTCCGTCTTCTCTTTTATGATGACGCCTTCAATTTGGGAGATATCCTTTTCCCCAGCAACTGTTTTTTCTTCCAGCAGCATTTCATTTGCTTCTATTGTAAGATCTGTCCTAACTTTGTATAACTGTGAATCATTATGTTCGGTCATCATTATTCCTCCAAAAGCACTTTGTTTTTAGTGTTGGGAAAGATGACGATTTTATACACTTTTCGGAAATACTCAGCAAAGAATATGACTGTTTAGCAAAAATTCATTTTACATAAGACGGAATGATGGTGTACAATGCATATTAGTATTGCAATATAAAAGACAGTCTGATAGAATGAT
>JBJFHG010000026.1:0-41819 GCA_051893455.1 Bacillus sp. (in: firmicutes) | reverse complement strand
CAACATTCTTGGCTTTTACTTTTCTTAAGGATTCATCTTAAAAGTTACTTTTCGGACAGCCCTTTTTTTGTGTCAGCACCTGCTTTGTACCTGGATAATTTTCAGAACTTGCTCCTTTGATAAGGCGGATCGCTTCATTATTTCTTCAACGGAGTAGCCTTGTTTATGCAGTGCCGTCACTTGGCTTTTCAGTATTTCGTTGACGGGGGATGACGACTCCCGAAGGAGGGGCGCCCCTCGCGTTTGTAACGTACGGTCATCTTCTTGCTGACTGATCATCAGCTCTTCCTCCAATATCCTGATCCTTTGCTTCAGCAGATAGATATCATGAATGTGCTGTAACGACAGCTCCTCCACTTCCTTTTGCAAAGGTGTAATCCGGTCCCTTCGGAGAAAGGAGACAATTAGCATAAAGAACGATAAAGACAATAATACAATAATGGCAGTTTCCACGATTCACCTCTAATAATAGGATATTGGCTTTTCATATGATACACAATTCTTGACAATCTTGGAATGAAAGAGCTTGAACCAGCCTGAAGGGACATTCATGCATCATGCTTACACATAAGGGATGGAATTCTATTTACGTGCATCAAATCGTCAGCATTTGCGAAAGTTGAAGTGGATTTTGTCAATTTGTGTATATACAACCATCGAGAGCTGTCACCGCTCCATAATTTTTCTGGTCCGGTCCATCATGAATGCAGGCATTTTTCCTCCTATAGATTTATCGACAATTTGCGGTTATTGTTTCATAGTACCAGAGATGTTACCATAATATTACAGAATAATTATGCAAACCTTAACCTTTAAAGGCTCGTCAATGTTTTGAAGGTTCATATATATTAAAGGAGTGAGATTATGAACAACTTTACCTCCCTTTATGCAGACTCAGATTCAGATGCTACTGCCATAACGGCACCTACACTTTTGGATAGGTTGTTGGCCAGTCCTTTGCAGATGGGCATCTGGTCTGGCGGCAAAATCATTTGGACTTATCCGAGTGAGCAGGATCAATCCAGGCCATCTGAACTTCAGCTTCAGGTAACTAGTATGAATAGCACACAGGAGTATGAAATGATTAAGTTTCAGTTGAGGAACATTGCGGATAGGCCCATTGAAGCAAAGGTTGTAATCCGTTATCATAATGTTTTTGTGAAGTCAACGACTGCGTTTTATAGTCCGAATGAGAATGCTATCATCTGTTTCTCAAGAGGAAAAGTGACCGTTCTCGGAGGATTGCTTGATAATTGCGGCATGCGGCAATATACAATTCAAGACCGGCACATATATGGCCAAGCACGGCTTGAGGAAGACCTGTCCAAAGGGCACTTGCCGATGAAATGGCTAGGCCAAGGTGATCTTTCCGGCATTTTCACACTGGAGATGAGCATGTCTGCTGGGCAACTGGCGGAAGGAAGCATCTGGACGTTCCACTCGAATTCCGAGGAGGCGGTTCATGATTTGAAGAACCATACACTCTCTAACCTTTTTTGATCAGAGGACAATAACTCACATTTCTGAATTGAAAATCAGACTAGCATTTCAAAATGAAAAGTGATATTATAGAAAAGTCCTATGTGAAGATCACATGATGTTTGGAGGGAATTTACAATGCGTGTTAATATTACGTTGGCTTGCACAGAGTGCGGAGATCGTAACTATATTTCTAAAAAGAATAAACGTAACAATCCGGATCGTCTTGAGCTTAAAAAATATTGTTCAAGAGAGAAACGTGCAACATTGCACCGTGAAACAAAATAAACAACAGGAGATTTCCTGTTGTTTTTTTGTTTCTTTTTTTAGATTGGGTTCGGATTAAGCTGATTTAAAAAATACTGAAGTCCCACTTTTTCGATATATGCTTCAGGAGCATAGTACCGGCTGTGCTATTGCCGCTTATGTCGATGCTTGGAGAGAAGACAGCGATGCCGCAGCCGTTCCGGAAACTGTCGGAAGCTGAATGCCACTTTGGCGGAACGGAGGCCAAAATACCGCCTGATACGCCACTCTTGGCAGGGACCCCTACGTATGCCGCGAATTTTCCGGAAGAATTGTACATGCCGCATGTCACCATCAATACTTTTGTGATGCGTGCTACTTCTTCGGAGAAAATCTGTTTCTTCCTTACAGGATCATACCCGTCATACGCAATGATCAATCCGATTTTCGCTAGGTCTTCAAGAGTGATGCATATGGAACATTGGCGCAGGTATATATCGAGCGCTTCTTCCACTTCTATGTCGAGTTGGTTCGATTCTTTTAGGTAATAAGCCAATGCCCTGTTCCGATGGGCCGTTTTCCACTCGGATTCGTAGACTTCCTCATCCATTGTCAGCCTTTTCTCGACCAGTACTTCCAAAAAGTTCAGCAGGTAATCATATTTGTCTGCGGGAGTTTCTCCTGGCAGCATGGCTGACACTTTGATGGCGCCGGCATTAATTAGAGGGTTGAATGGCTTTCCAGGTCTATGTATTTCGAACGGTATGATGGAGTTGAAGGCTTCCCCTGTCGGTTCCACATCAACGTGCTCAAGTACCTTGTCGATTCCGTCATGATGGCAGAGAGCCATAAAGGCCAGTATTTTAGAGATGCTCTGCAGGGTGAATGTGACGTCTGTATCCCCGGCCAAATAGGTTTCACCCTGATGGTCCATAATGCAGATCCCCAATTGGTTCGGGTCTTGTTTGGCTAAGGCGGGTATGTATTGAGCAGGTTCTCCAAGAACCGTATGTGACCGGTTCTCATCTACCCACTGCTGTAATTGTGAAAGTATAATCTGGTTTAACATGTAGGTATTCCTCCTTCTAATAGGAAGCGATAGTGTCAAGCCTTACTATAACCTCCCGAACAGCATTCTAACAAAAAATGAGGCTGTTTACGCTTTTATCGGATAAAATAAAAATGTTTATATCCTTCAGAACATTCTGGTGTCCTGGTGTTATAAGATAGATATGTAAAGAGCGAGGAGGGAGCGCATATGGACAAACGGCAGATTAGAGCAGAGACAAAAAGGAAGCTGGGGACAATTCCAAAAGACCTTTTCCAGGCAAGAGGCAGACAGGTTGCCGAATGGCTGTTCATGACGCCAGAGTGGCAGTCATCAGAAACAGTGGCGGTAACCATTTCCCGGCCTTTTGAGATAGATACAAAACCGATCATCGAACGGGCATGGGAGGAGGGGAAACGGTTGGCAATCCCCAAGTGTTTTCCTGAGGACCATACCCTATCTTTCCGCTATATAAATAGTTTTTCCGATATGGAGAATATTTATTTGGATTTATTGGAGCCGATTGAAGCAAGGACCGAACCTGCGCAAAAAAGCGAGCTGGACACAGTCATTGTGCCGGGGGTAGCTTTTGATCCGCAGGGCTACAGAATAGGGTACGGGGGCGGTTACTATGACCGTTTTTTATCTGATTACACAGGCTGCATGATCTCCTTGTTGTTGAATGAGCAATTGTACCCATCCATCCCCCATGAGGCATTCGATATTCCGGTCGGTCAATTGATTTTGCCGGAGGGGGTGAAGAGAATCCGTGATTGTCAATAGCCTTTCCATCATGATCATTCTTTGGGGAAGTATAGAAGGCTGTAAGATGAAACTTCTGACTGCTTCAGGGGGAGCAGCCGCGTTTTTGACCGGACTTTTCATTCTGCTGGGTATGGGCTGGAAAGGATTATTGATCCTTGGATTGTTTTTCGCCAGTTCAAGCGCCTGTTCCCGCTATAAGGCAAGCAAGAAAAAAGCAGTGGATGAAATCGTCCAGAAAGGGAGCGCAAGGGACTGGGTCCAAGTAACGGCTAATGGTTCAGTGGCATGTCTAGCATCGTTGCTTTATTATTTTACCGGAGACAATGTGTGGCAAGTTGCATTCTTTATAGCGATTGCTGCATCGAATTCGGATACATGGGCTTCTGAGATAGGTGTAATCAGTACCAGGGAGCCCTACTATATTTGGACATTACAGAGAGTGCCAAGAGGCACATCAGGCGCTGTTTCGATCCTCGGCACAACAGCCGCATTCTGTGGTTCTGCCTTCATTGCTTTATCAGCGGCGCTCCTGTATGGGATTGCTTCGCCATGGCATATTTTATTGGTGTCTTTCGCAGGCTTTTCAGGGAGCGTGATCGATACGGTCCTGGGTGCTTCTCTTCAGGCCCGATACAGATGCAGCAACTGCGGGCTTCAAACGGAAAAGACCATGCACTGCGGCGAAAGGACAGTGCTTTTTAAGGGCTTCGACTGGATGACGAATGATACGGTGAATGTGCTCTCTATATTTTTGGCGACAGTATTTGGCCTAATGATTTTGCTATGACCATTTCCCGAGGGCCTATTATGGAATATATCTAAGAATGAGGCGAACAGGTGCTGCTGTTCGTCTTCTTCGCATACCCTCATTCCGAACGATATATGGTCTGTTTATAGCTCCCTGCAGTGTTCCAGGCAACCAAAAAGGATAATTCATGAGCAAATGGAAAAAATGAGTAATCGGTGGGTATTTTGTAACAAAATGTTTACATATAAAGCGTTTTCATACAGCCAAAAACGATGCCGTATATTATAAAATTCTTCTGTAACGACTTAGAGCGTTACGGATTTGAAAGGACGGTAAGACATGAAAACAAATAAAGTTAACCGCGTTGTTCTTGTTGGAACAGGTTTTGTCGGAAGCAGCTATGCATATGCAATGCTGAACCAAGGAATCACTGAAGAGTTCGTTTTGGTTGATTTGAACGAACAAAAAGCTGAAGGGGAAGCAATGGACCTAAGACATGGTCTTCCATTCGCTCCGCACAGCACAAAAGTATGGAAAGGTTCTTATGCGGACTGCAAAACTGCGGATATCGTAGTATTAACAGCTGGTGCCAACCAAAAGCCAGGTGAAACACGCCTTGACTTGGTTGAGAAAAACACAGCAATCTATAAAGGTATCATTGGGCAAATCATGGAAAGCGGCTTCGATGGGATCTTCCTTGTGGCAGCTAACCCAGTTGACATCTTGACTTACGCTACATGGAAATTCTCTGGACTTCCAAAAGAACGCGTTATCGGTTCTGGTACTATCCTTGATACAGCTCGTTTCCGTTATGAGCTTGGTAACTACTTCCAAGTAGATACTCGCAACGTTCATGCATACATCATCGGTGAGCACGGAGATACAGAACTTCCTGTGTACAGCCATGTTAACCTAGGTGCTAAACCACTTGCGAAAGCTCTGGAAACAAAAGAAGACTACAAACAAGAAGATCTTGATGAAATGTTCGTAAATGTGCGTGACGCTGCTTACCACATCATCGAGCGCAAAGGTGCTACATACTACGGTATCGGTATGGGTCTGACTCGTATCACAAAAGCCATTCTTCAAGACGAAAACAGCATCCTAACTGTTTCTGCGCTTCTTGAAGGCGAATACGGCCAAGAAGACATTTACATTGGTGTCCCATGTGTTGTAAACCGTCAAGGTGTGCGTGAAATTGTTGAACTTGAATTGAGCGAAAAAGAAAAAGCTCAATTCCAACACTCTGTAGATGTTTTAAAACAAACTATGACTCCAGTTTTGGAAGGTTTGAAATAAGAAGCCTGCAGATTAATAAAAAATCCCTCTTTGTTTCAGAATAGAAACAGGAGGGATTTTTTTATGAAAAAGCTTGTGATCATATTGTTGATGTTATACGCTTTCAGAAATAGGTATGCCATTATGGATGCCGTCTATAAGAACAGTTCCATCAGGCCACTATTGCTTTTGCGCGATATAGGCATGCAGATAAGAGGCCTGTAAGATGCTATAAGGCGGCAAACAAGAATCCGGTCAAGGGGCCGGATTCTTGTTTGCTGATCAAGCATCATCTAGTGACGTTAGGGCGCTCGCCTGTCCCTTTCATCTCAGTGAGGCACAACGTATAGGAGGGTCGGAGAGGAAATTTTTGCTATTATCCTAATGTACACATATTTTATTATCTGTAACGGCAACGGTTTGTTATCATAGATAATGAAGATCGACATTCGGCTGTTCGACGGTTGAGTTTGTTATGAAAGTATTGAAGGTAGGGGAAAATGTGGGATTTAAAGAGGATTATTTATTCTGGAATATAATAGACAGACTGACCAGCAAAGGTGTATACAGTATCATTACGATGACAGATAATGGTAGAGAGGTGTGGCTGGAGTATAACGGGAAGCATACGTATGATGTTGTCAGGCTGATGAGACATGATTATGATTGGGCTAATGTCATGAAGCGAGACTTGGAACGGACATTGATGAACGGTGTGAAAATCCGTAAGCAGCTGTTTAAGAAGCCAATATCAATTTTGAATGTTTATGTTTCTCAGTACAAGCCTGTCGATGATTATAGTTCAATGATCAATCAAACGGTTCAGCATGAGAAGGTTTCCGTTACCAGTATGCTTCTGGATTCGGAGGAAGCGGCCGAAGGGCTGCAGGCCCTCGAAGAGAAAACGATGGTACCGCTTGTGATATCCGATCTGTCCGCTGAAGTTTCGGAAGCAGAGGTATTGTACGTCAAAAAAAGGGCCATCGACAATGGGGTTCAAAGGAGAAAGGAAGAACAACAGCTGTTTCAGGGGAAGACCATCATCACGAAGCTTTTCCTGGCAATCCAGATTGCCGTCTTCATCATTATGGAATTTGTCGGCAGCAGTGAAAGCACCTTGACACTGGTCGAATTCGGGGCAAAATATAATCCGGCCATAGTGGATGGCGAATGGTGGAGATTTCTGACACCGGTATTTGTCCACATTGGATTGCTTCACTTGCTGATGAACTCAGTCGCACTATTGTATATCGGCGGTGAGGTTGAAAAGATGTTCGGAAGCGTGCGCTTCATCTTCATCTATCTGTTTGCCGGATTTGCGGGTGTCCTCGGGAGCTTCATCTTTAATCCGGCCATTTCCGCCGGTGCCAGCGGAGCTATCTTCGGCTGCTTCGGGGCACTGCTTTACTTTGGCTTAACGAATCCGAAGCTGTTCTTCAGGACTATGGGTACGAACATTATTGTGCTGGTTCTGATTAACCTTGTATTCGGCTTTACATTCTCAGGTATCGATAATGCCGGCCATATCGGCGGATTGATCGGGGGCTTTCTCGCTTCGGCTGTTGTCTGTCTGCCGAAGAGATTCAGACCGTCAACAGCCATACCGGCAGCGATTGTACTGGCGGCAGGCACTTTAGGTCTGCTTTATTATGGCTATGGGAAGCAGCAGGATATGGCCCAAGATTTGTCGGTTCCGGTATCCTATTATGAAAACAAAGATTATGAAAAAGCTGAGGATATCCTCCGCATGTATGAACGGACCGGTTTGGCTAACGATCAGACGTATGTGATTTTGGGTGTGGTCAGTGAGCACGAGAAGAAATATGATCAGGCAGCGGTGAGCTATCAAAAAGCCTTGGAAATAAACAGCGACAACGATCAGGCACATATTTACCTCGCGGGTTACTATATGAATCAGGGGAACGTGGAACTGGCGGAACAGCATCTTGACCGGGCATTGGAATTGAACCCAAATGAATCTGTGTACCAGCAGGTGAAACAGGAATTCGATCAATGGAAAGCTGACGGACATTGATTCATCAGGAAAAACTATAAAAGGTGTGCCAGCGGGGATTTGTCGGGACACCTTAGAATACAGTCTTTGCTTCCTCATCCTATGGAGACAGGGGAAGCTTTTTTTTGTTTCAGGAGATGCCGGCATCGACCTGCACATTCTTTTGGATTCTTCCTTGACTGTGTACTCTCACCCTTCCTCAAGGCAAAATGAACCTGTGATTTTGCCTTGAGGTGGAGCAGCCATAATCTGCTATCGATTAGGCATACTGGATGTATGTTTCTTTTTTTTTATGTCAAGAATTACGGTAGTGACTTGTTAAGAAGGGGGAATGGCTTATGGGAAAAGAGAACCACTCAGTACAGCGAAATATCGAGGAGAACGTCCAGTATCTTGACCGGGCACTGGCGGTGGATAAGAGTTTTGATGTCATCCGATTGGATGTGGTATATGCCAACAGAAAAATGTCCTTATATTTCATCGACGGATTTGTAAAAGACGATATTCTTCATTACTTGATGAAAATATTGATGGAATTGACAGAACAGGATCTCGAACCAGACCCTTTACAGAAATTGTTGAAGACATACATACCTTATGTGGAAGTGGAGGCGGTCAATGACCTGGATAAGCTGGTCGACAATGTTCTTGCCGGTCCGACTGTCCTTGTGGTAGATGGGTTAAGTGAAGCGATTTCAATAGATGCCCGAACGTATCCGGTCAGGGGACCGCAGGAGCCCGACATGGAGAGGGTAGTGCGGGGAGCCCGTGATGGTTTTGTGGAAACGATCGTTTTCAATACAGCGATGACGCGCAGAAGAGTCAGGGATCGCACCTTGCGTATGGAATACATGTCGGTCGGACGTAGGTCAAAGACGGATATCGTTGTATGTTATATAGAGGATGTGGCCAATGATGATTTTGTTAAGAAGATCAAAGGATCGCTGGAGAAAATAGATACAGACGGCCTGCCGATGGGGGAAAAAACAATCGATGAGTTCATATCAGGGCAGTATTGGAACCCTTACCCATCGATGAGGTATACCGAAAGGCCCGATACGGCAGCCGCCCATTTATACGATGGGCACGTTATCGTGTTTGTCGACGGGTCGCCGAGCGCGCTTATTATGCCGTCGACGTTTTGGGATCATCTGCAGCATGCTGAGGAATACCGAAACAAACCGATTATCGGGGCATATTTGAGGCTGGTTCGTTATTTGGCAGTGTGGGCCTCGGTGTTTCTGATGCCGTTATGGTACTTTTTTGCTGAGAATCCGGAGCGGCTACCGATATCCATCGCTTATTTGGGGGCTGCTGAAACGGGTATTATCCCCTTGGTCTTCCAATTACTGATCATAGAAGTAGGATTGGATATGTTAAGGATGGCTGCCATTCATACCCCCTCCTCGCTGGCGACAGCCCTCGGGCTCGTGGCGACGTTAATGATCGGTGGAATTGCTGTTGAAGTCGGTCTCTTTTCAAATGAAGTGGTACTGTACCTATCAATCGTGGCAATCGGCACATTTGCAACGCCATCTTATGAATTAGGGCTGGCCAACAGGGTTGTGCGCCTTGGATTGTTGGTATCCACGGCTCTTTTCGGGATTCCTGGGTTTGTCATCGGCACAACCTACTTGTTGTTGCTTCTCATCAACATGAAATCAGTAGGAATACCCTATATGTGGCCTTTCGTCCCATTTTCCTACCGTGCGATGCGAGATGTCATTTTCCGTATACCAGTGCCGCTCAAAAACCGCAGACCTGTATCGTTACGGGCGAAGGATCCGGATAAATGACAGGAGATATTGGTGGTTCATAAAATGGACAATTTATAGTGCGAAGCCACTTGGATTCTCCCCTTGATTCATGTACCGGGCTAACCGGAATTCGTCAAAGGCTGCATACCGTTCTGTTAAGGCAGGAAAAAGAGCAGTCAACTGTTGAGACTTCTGTGAAGATTCGGTATACTATACTGTACCTGGAAATGAAAGAATGAGGGTAAGTATGCAAACAATATATGATGTTCAGCAAATGCTGAAACAATTCGGTACGTTCATTTATATTGGGAACCGCCAGGCGGAATTGGAAATGATGGAAGCTGAAATCAGGGAACTTCACAGATCTCAGCTGATCGGCAACAAGGAGTTTCAGAGTGCCATTCTGCTTTTGCGGAGAGAAATAGAAATTGAAAAAGAAAAAGGACTTTGAGGAGATTGAAACATGGAAAAATGGTTGGTCGGTATAGATCTCGGGGGCACTACCACGAAAATAGCCTTTATCACTCAAACAGGGGAATTCGTTCATAAATGGGAAATCAAAACGGATACCTCTGAAAATGGTCAACATATAGTCGATAGCATCGCGAAGGCGATAGATGCCAAGCTGCTTGAACTGAACGAGACGGCCGATAGGCTTGAGGCAATTGGAATGGGAGCGCCGGGACCGGTTGATGCGAAGACCGGCACCGTGTATGAAGCTGTTAACCTCGGCTGGACAAACTATCCGTTGCAGGCTGCCTTGAATGAGGCGACAGGATTGCCTGTGGCAGTCGACAACGATGCGAATATTGCTGCCCTTGGGGAAATGTGGAAAGGGGCCGGAGTGGGTGCCCGCAATCTTGTCTGTGTTACTTTGGGAACCGGCGTAGGCGGCGGCATCATCACCAATGGCCAATTGGTTCAGGGAGCAAGCGGAGCGGCAGGGGAAATCGGGCATATTACGGTTATTCCTTTTGAAGGTTCACCTTGTAATTGCGGTAAGTCTGGCTGCCTGGAAACAGTTGCTTCTGCCACAGGGATTGTCAAGGTTGCCATGGAGAGACTGAATGAATCCCCATCGGAACTGAAAAACATCCTGGATAAGAACGGATTCATTACGTCTAAGGATGTGATGGACTGTGCAGTGCAGGGCGATGATTATGCCTTATCGGTAATAGACCGGGTATCTTATTATCTTGGTTTGAGCTTGGCCAATATGGCGAATGTACTCAACCCGGAAATCATCGTGATCGGCGGCGGAGTTTCCAGGGCTGGAGATATCCTTCTCAATACAGTCAGGGAATACTTCGAACGGTTCGCCTTTGTGCGGGTCAGAAAGTCGACTACCTTAAAAATAGCTACATTGGGAAATGACGCAGGTGTGATTGGCGGCGCCAAACTTGTTCAGGAGATATTGACAGCTGCAAGGCTGGCAGGATAGACATAAAAAAATATGACAAAAAGCCGTTGCAATTTCCAGCTGAAAGGAATAAATTAATGATGCTGACGATGACAACGGCTTTATCTTTTCCTAAAAAAGTGAAACCTTTTGCGGTCATAGCCCGTCTATATAGAAGGGCAACCGAATAGTATGAAAGAAGTTTCTCATTGCTAAAACTGGTTTTTTTTAGATTTGATTTTTCGTGACAAAAATAATAAGATTTTAACAGGCTTGACACGAGGCAGACAAGTTGGCCGCCGGGCTGTTTGTTCGGGCTTAAACAAAATCCTGATCGGCAAGAGCAAAAGATAAAAACGGTAATAGAAAGTCGCTTAGAAAAAGATTGAGCGGCTGTTTTAACGCCTTGTAGCAAGGGAGGAAGAAAAAAAGATGAAGAAATATTTTACGATGGAAAAACTGTCGAAAAAAAGTATTTCGCTCACAACTGCAGCAGTCCTAATGCTGTGGATAAAAACGTATATTACTTATAAAATAAGTTTCGATATTAGCATTGAGAATGCCATGCAGGAGTTTATTCTGTTCATTAACCCACTCAGCTTCATCATGCTGATCTTCGGGATCGGCCTGTTTCTGAAAGATAAGAAAAGGCCGCGCTTCATTTTTGTTACCAGTCTTATACTGACAGCAATCCTATATGGGAATGTGGTCTACTATCGTGAATTCACGGATTTCATGACGGTGGCATTATTGTTCCAGGCTAGCAATCTAGGAGACTTGGGCGGAAGTATCCTTTCCTTGGTCTCCCCATTGGATATCCTGTTCTTCGCAGATATCGCCATCCTTTTCTGGATCAGTAAGAAGCAGCCATCATTGGTGGTCAATAGGACATACACGAAGACCAATAGACGCGTCTATTTCCTGCTGATTGTGGCCATCGGGTTCTTTAACCTTGGTCTTGCAGAGACAGAGCGTCCACAACTTTTGACAAGAACATTTGACCGCGAGATGTTGGTCAAGAATATCGGTACGTATAATTATCATATCTATGATATTTTCCTTCAGACGAAAACAACTGCACAGCGCGCGTTGGCTGACGGCAGTGAGCTGGCTGAAGTGGAGAACTATGTGCGCGCCAACTACAAAGAGCCTAATAGCGATTTCACTGGCATCGCCAAGGATAAAAATGTGATTTTGATTTCATTAGAAAGCTTCCAGAATTTTGTACTGAATGCCGAAATGAACGGTGAAGAAATCACTCCATTCCTGAATGAGTTCATTAAGGAAAGCTATTACTTTGATAACTTCTATCATCAGGTCGGCCAAGGGAAGACTTCCGATTCAGAGTTCATCGTTGAAAATTCATTATATCCATTAGGTCGTGGTTCCGTATTCTTTACAAATGCCACGAACGAATATACGGCAACACCGGAAATCCTAAATGAGGAAGGGTATTTTACAGCCTCATTCCATGCAAACAGCAAGAGCTTCTGGAACCGGGATGTGATGTATGATTCTCTCGGATACAAAAAATTCTATGATATTGATTCGTTTGAGGTCACGGAAGAGAACTCTGTCGGCTGGGGACTGAAAGATAAAGAGTTCTTCAATCAGTCCATTCCATACTTGACTGAACTGAACGAAAGCGATCAACCATTCTATGCTAAATTCATTACGTTGACAAACCATCATCCATTCACATTGGATGAAGAAGACGCGACGATCGGCAAGTATGATTCCAATTCCAAAACGTTGAACAATTACTTCCAGACGGTTCGCTATACGGACGAAGCAGTGAAAGATTTCATTAACGGCCTGAAAGAATCCGGGGTTTATGATGATTCAATCATTATCATGTACGGTGACCATTACGGTATATCTGAGAACCATAATACAGCGATGGCCCAATATCTCGAAAAAGATAGCATCACTGCATTTGATACTGTCCAATTGCAGCGGGTTCCGTTAATTGTCCATATTCCTGGACAGGAAGGCAAAGTCATTTCGGATGTCGCAGGACAAATCGATCTGAAACCTACAATCCTCAACCTTCTTGGAGTGGATACGAGCGACCTGATCATGTTTGGATCAGATTTGTTCTCTGAGCAAAACACTCAGTTCACAGTTCTTCGTGACGGCAGCTTCATCACTGAGGATTATGTCTACACGAAAGAAACACTGTATGATAAAGAAACAGGCGAAATAGTAGAAGATCAGTCAGTGATTGAGCCTTATATCGAAAAAGCGAAACAAGAGCTTGATTACTCAGATAAGATCATCTATGGAGACTTGTTGCGGTTTATTGATGATATCAAATAATGAAGAAAAAGCAGCTGAATTCAATTCAGCTGCTTTTTTATTGGAACGGATCAGGGTGAGCTCAAGATTCCCCTTCGCTTCATACAATAGGTAGAAGGGGTGACGAAAATGGTATACCGGTTTGTAGATTTGGAAAGGGACACACAGGCAATTCTGCATCTAAACGTTGGTGTCAAACGCAATTCGATTGGAAGGAGTGTTTTAGGAAGAGACTTGTATGAGTTGACATTAGGGGAGGGGGAAAGGAAAGTTCATATGAATGCTTCCTTCCATGCGAATGAATGGATTACGACGATTGTTTTGCTACAATGGTTTAACACTTTATTAAGCCGCATGGAAACGGGAGAAGTCAGACTGACGGACTTCTCCTTATCGATGGTGCCAATGGTCAACCCAGATGGCATTGAATTGCTTAGCCAGGGAGCAAAGGCGGCTGAGGGCCATTACGACGTCAATAAAATGAACCAACATCGCCCTGATTTCTGCTCGTGGAAGGCCAATATCAGGGGGGTCGACCTGAATAAGCAATTCCCTGCCCATTGGGAAAGATACAAAGGTTCCATCTATTGCAAAGAATCTCATTATAGGGATTATCCCGGGGAAGCTGCTCTATCGGAGCCGGAAGCATCAGCGATGTATTTCTTGGCGAAAAAAGCAAAGTTTGACCGGTTGATTGCACTGCATACACAAGGGGAAGAGTTTTATTGGGGATATGGGGGATGTGAACCCGAGGAAGCCCGAACCTTGGCCAGCCACTTCGAATCGGTCAGTTGCTATAAGGGTATACGGCATATAGACAGCGATGCAGGATACCGCGATTGGTTCATTATGGCTCATGGCAAGCCGGGCTTCACGCTGGAGCTTGGGAAAGGCATTAATCCGCTCCCTTTATCCCAATTAAAGGAAATCTGCAACCATACTTTTCCGATACTTGACGCAGCTCTGTTTGCTGATGGCTGACATATTTTATGTCGGAAAAAAATGCCTAGTCATATGTGTACTTATTTAGTTTGCTATGTTATACAAGAATATAGAGATAAACTTGGAGAGGTTTCCAAGCCGACCAATTACGAGAAACGAGGTGAATGAAAGTGGCGGGAAGAAAGGGGAAGAAGTGCAGGGCGCTTTTTTTCTCCCTATTGATCATTCTTTCCGTTTTGGGGGGATGTGACACTGTATCAAACAAAGCGAAAGAGGAAGCGAAATCCGAGGGAGGTTATAGGCAAGTCAAAGCCGAGCCATTGCCATTCGCGGAAGAAGCGGAATTCGGCCATGTATACGGATGGATGGATAATGAAACCGTCCTCTATACGGATTATGCAGATGGCCTAAATCGCCTTCTCTCTTATCATTTATCCACAAAACGGCAAGAAGTACTGTATGAAACGGACCAAATTATATCTGAAGCCTCTATTTCTCCAAATCAGCAATACATTCTCGTACTCTCCTCTGAAGACCACCTAAAGCTCAATGTACAGTTTTTGACCATGGATGGTGTTGAGTTATATACCCTATCTTTTCCATCAAAAGAATACAATTTTGAGTGGAATCAATTTGCCGAAGGCGTTATCTCTTTGGAAACCTTCCAGGAAGATTGGACCTTTAGAACTTTCATCATCAATATTGAGGATCAACAGCTAGAAGAGGTGACTGTTCCGGAGCCATTTGCCCAATGGGGAGGGAAAAAGTCGCTTCTGTACCTGGATTGGGGAGAAGAACGATCAGATTCGACAGCTGAACTGAAGGAATTGGAATTGGAGACAGGCTCGATCAGCAACGTCGATTCAGAGATACTATCGTTCCAGGCTCTGAAGGGCGCTTTGGTGCTCGTAAAGGAGACAGCTGATGGGAAAGGGAATGCAAAGCTCATCTATTCCGTTTTGGATGGGGATGGAAATCTAATCGGCGAGTTCGAAGCGGAACGTACTCATTCTGATGAAACTGTGCCGCCTTATGTATTCTTGCCTGAACGGAATGAGCTGTTTGCCCTTGTGCCTGAAGGTTCTGGTTATGATGGAGGAATGGATATGGTATCATACGATTGCAGGACGGGTACGCGCAGTCTAATTATGGAGAATTTAGAAGACGCGCCATTCATGTGTAGGCCCGATGGCATGGGGTGCCTTTATGGTTATAAAGGAGAGAAGCTTTTCATATCCGAACAAAAATAAAAAATCTCTGGGTAACCCAGAGATTTTTTACATGACTGGCAGAGTTGCATTGCGATTAGTGAGCAACCGGTACACTATTCTCAGTCAACAATGTTGCGACAGAGAATGCGCCAAAGATCAGAAATGTACCTGCGGCAAACACAAGGCCAAGCATATTCTTTTCTTTCAGGCAATTATATGCTCCGATACCTGCAAGAATGGTGACGAGTCCGAAAATTAAGATTAATCCCATCATGAAACCCCCTTCGTCATTCGATCAACGTTGCAGGTTGGTCTTTTCTTTGCCAACTCAACAACCAATCTACTATAATTTAGTAAGATGACATTCAATGATATTTTAAAACTTTTTTCCAGTTTTGTCGAGATTTATAAAATGTCACTTTCGTGTCTATAGCTGTAAGATACATGGCAAGCTCAATAGGATTCCGGAAAAGGTGTATGAATGATGCAGTAAGCACATATAATGGAAATTCAGAAAGGAAGATACAATTTGCTGAAATATTATCAATTACCATTGGGGCCGCTTGGCACCAACTGTTACATAGTAGCCAATGACGAAAAAGAGTGTATCATAATCGACCCGGGGGAAGAAGCCAAAAAGCTTGTCCAATTTATAAAAGATAAGTCGCTAAAGCCGCTTGCCGTATTGCTGACTCATGCCCATTTCGATCACATTGGAGCAGTCGATGCTGTACGCGATGCTTTTGGGATAGAGGCCTATTTGCATAAAAGAGAGAAAGATTGGCTAGGGGATGCCTCTTTGAATGGATCCGGCAGATTTTTGATGGGAAGTGCAATCAGACAGCGGGATGCCGACCATCTGATTGAAAAGGAGGGCAAACTGGTAATCGGCGGTTTCGAATTTGAGATTTTTGAAACACCGGGACACTCGCCGGGGAGTGTTTCCTTCTACCTCTGTGAGGCAGGTTATTTATTTTCCGGGGATGTCCTGTTCCAAGGAAGCATAGGCAGAACCGATTTAGCCGGAGGAAGCATGGAAGTGCTGATGAACTCAATCAAAAACAAATTACTGCCGCTTCCGTCAGATACAATTGTTTTCCCAGGGCATGGTGATTTGACAGTGATGGATCAAGAACTGGAAACCAATCCATTCCTGCAGGGGCTCCGTTAAACAGGCAACTAAGAACCCCCATTCTCATTGGAGAAGGGGGTTCTGGGGGATATTCTACTACAAAAAATGGGAGGGGATATAGGTAAGCTACTATTTACAATATAGTATAATTTTTCCAATTTGTCAATGCTGAAAATAAAGAAAAAGGGGAAAATATGGAAAAAGTTCTGAGAGAATTGATGGAAAAGAATGGAGCGGGTTTGATCAACTTTCAGGAATATATGGAGACGGTGCTTTATCACCCTACGGAAGGGTATTACAATCAGGACCGGGTCAAAATAGGACCGGAAGGTGACTTTTATACGAATGCGAACGTAGGTAAGGTGTTCGGTCTGGCATTGGCTGACTGGTTTATGCACATATGGGATCATACTTCGTTGCCTGTAGCCATTTATGAGTTAGGGGCGGGAAACGGAAGGTTGGCTTTGGCTATTCTTGACAGGATCGGGCAAGTGCGCCCAGATTTGTATGAGCAGTTATCATATACATTGGTCGATGGCAGCCGCTATCATCAAACCAGTCAGCTGCTGCATCTTGCTGGTCATCGCGTGGTACAGAAGGAGAATATCGAGGGAATAAGAAACATGGATGGTATCCTATTCTCTAATGAGCTGTTTGATGCCTTGCCTGTCCACCTTGTGGCCAAGCAACAAGGCAAATTTTACGAATGCATGGTAGGAAAGGAAGGAAGTCAGTTCAAGGAAAGGCTCGTCCCGCTCGACAATCCGCAAGTGCTCGTCTATATGGAAGAACGGCAGTTAATCATACCGGAAGGATACAAGCGCGAGGTGCCGCTACGTATGTCAAAACTAATGGAAGTAATCCATAAAAAAGTGCGAAAAGGAATGATCCTGACAATTGATTATGGCTATACAGAGGAGGAATGGCCTCAGTTGGCCCACCCGCAAGGAACGATAAGAGGATACAAGGATCATCGTCTCATCAGCGATCCGTTGGTGTTTCCAGGGAGGATGGACCTCACATATCATATTCCATGGGATGTTCTGAAGAAGGACGGGGAAGCCAACCAGGCTTTCACTGTATCCTTTCTGCCGCAGAGCCGTTTTTTGTTGGCGTGCGGTCTTTTATCGCATCTTCAGCTATCAGACAGCAGTGACCCCTTTTCAGACGCGCAAAAACAAAACCGCGCCATCCGCAGCCTCATAGATCCGTCGCAGATCAGTTCCGGGTTTCAGGCGCTTGTACAGATGAAGGGGACCTCATGTGACCCTTTGTTCCCTTGACAAAGCAAAAAGCTTCGGCAGCCTGCATACGGGCACCGAAGCTTTTCCTTATAGCCGATATTAGTGGCCGCCTACGCCGGGTACCATCATGAAGGTGGTCCAGTAGGTAAAGCCTGCAAAGAATACGGTCAAATATGCGCCGAATACATATAGGTACATGCGTTCGGATAATTTTAAATAGCTTAACAATACAAAGAATCCGGTTTGCGCGAAGAATAGCATGGATGTGGTATACATATCGCCCAAATAGAACATAACGGCGAATACCCCAGTCCAAAATCCCATCACTCTATACATCTTTTCCATTATGTATCCCTCCTTATCCCCAAGTATGTTCGTTTTGAATATTCTGTCCACACGTTCTAATTATAGTTTACAAACAAAGCAAATGTAAAGAAATGTTTATACTGGGAGCTAGTTTACAAGGGCCTGATAGTTGCAACTTTTGCAGCCGTCCATCATGTTCTGCTTTTCAATCAGACGAACCGATTCGAAGAGTGTGCTGAACATGCCTTCAAGGAAAGAGAAATGCATGCTGCAAACATCGCCCCCACGGGCGGCAGCCACTTCCTTAAACGGACAATTATAGATTTCAAATTGAATTTCTGTCTGTTCCTCGTTCACCTGAAATTCAGGGTAGAATCCAGCAACGGCAGCGGCGCTTTTCAGGACGTTTACTTTTTCTTCAAAGGATATGTCCGTACCACTCGATATGGAAGCCGCCAGCTGCTGGCTGGCCAATTCCTCGCCGAATGCCCGTCCTGTTTCATACAAAGCCTGTTTCCCGGCTTCCCCCAGCTTCATCATTGACTGCAGAGCAATCCTCGCAAGCAGCTGATAGTCACGGTAAGGGAAATGAAGCTGTACGACTTCATCGGAAAGGCGGTACAGTCTGCTCGGTCTCCCGCCTTTTCCCGTTTTTTGTGTTTCAGAAACCAATAATTGGATATCTTCGAGCTTAGTCAAATGCAATCTTGCTACATTGGGATGGATATGGAAGAGCTCCGCAATTTCCATGACGGTCACATCATCGTGTTTTTTGTTGATATGTTGGTAGATGGAATATCTGGTCGGGTCGCTTAATACATTCGTGATTTTTAATGTCTGTTCCAAATGAATCACCTCTGCCTAAAAATACCTGCTTTCCATTATTGTAATACAGGAATTGGTGCTTTGTAATGGATTGACAGGAACATTTTGTCATTATTCAGGAATGTTCACAAAAATGAAAAGAATCAGGCAAATATTTGTTCCCGATTATGACAAACTAAAGAATTTTTCGGAAATGAGAAGGAGTTTGTCGGGGGTTGTCGAATCTATTGGGCAATCGACAAAAAGGAGGTGATATTATATGAAGTCGATCGAGACCATGGCTGAGCAGCTCCTCCAAACAGCCATACAACTCGGTGCATCCGATATCCACATCGTTCCCCGCAAATCCCCACCGCATGTTCAATTCCGCATAGAGAACCGCTTAATTCCGTACCATATGATTGCCCATGAGCATACCGAAAGAATGATATCGCATTTTAAATTTCTTTCCGGGATGGACATCGGTGAGAAGCGGCGCCCCCAAAACGGCTCGATGTCCATCACTTCGGACAATCGCATCATCGGCTTGCGTCTTTCCTCATTACCTACAGCTGCAAGTGAAACCCTGGTCATACGTATCCTCCCTAATGACCACATCCTTCCTTTGGAACAGCTTTTACTCTTTCCATCCACTGCAAGAAAGATCCTTTCATTAATGCAGCATTCCCATGGCTTGCTCATCCTGAGCGGTCCGACGGGGTGTGGAAAAACTACGACTCTCTATTCCTTGCTCCATTATGCCAAAGAACTGAATGACCGGAATATCATCACGCTAGAAGACCCGATTGAGAATATATCTGATGATGTTCTGCAGGTGCAGATCAATGAGAAGGCTGGCATCTCCTATTCTGTAGGCCTTAAGGCTGCCCTAAGGCACGATCCTGATGTGATTATGGTAGGGGAAATCCGAGATTCGGAAACGGCCAAAATTGCCATTAGGGCTGCCCTGACAGGCCATTTAATATTAACGACGATGCATACCCGTGATGCGGAAGGGGCGATTCATCGGTTGCGCGAATTCGGTGTCACCATGACTGAAATCAGGCAAACGCTGATTGCTGTATCTGCACAAAGGTTACTTGAGCTGACATGCCCGATATGCGGAACTGTTTGCTCGCCTTATTGCCATTTCAGTAAACGGAAAAAGCGCGCGGGTGTATTCGAACTATTGTACGGCAAGGCGCTCTGCCAGATTTTGGTTGATGACGGAGGGAAAGGAGTAGAAGATGAACAAACTTCCAGGGAGCTTAAGGACGAAATCAGGAAAGCTGTGGCCCTCGGCTTTGTCCGTGAAGAAGAATACGGACGCTGGGTTTATGAAGAATCGTAATTATCAATGGAAGAAGCGTGAACAAGCGATCTTTCTGTTAAGGCTTGGGGAACTTCTGTCATCAGGGTATCATCTCTCGAATGCCATCAAATTTCTGCAGGCGCAAGAGCCAGAAGGAAGGAGGGAGAAATTACAGGAAGCAGTCGATGGCTTACGGGCGGGAAAATCCTTGTATGAAGTATTGGATAGTATGCAGTTTTATCGACCGTTGCTTCAATTCGTCCATTACGCGCAATACTATGGTGATTTGCCCCGGGCGCTGATTGAAGGGGGAGGGTATTGGCGGAAGCGGACGGATGACCAATCAAAGTTGGTAAAAACATTGTTGTATCCACTGTTTCTTTTCGTGCTCGTTGCTTTTACTTTCATTATGTTGCAGGGGATTTTGCTTCCTAAATTTGAAGCTTTATATGAAAGCATGAACATCGAACCCGGTTTTTTCCTGCAGACCATTCTCTTTTTTTCCTCGATTACCCCCTACTTTTTCCTTTCAGCCTTAGGGATCTTCATTTTTGGAACAATCTTAAAAAAACGTTGGTATGATCGGCTCTGTCCTTTTGAACAGAAAATTATACTGCTGAAGCTGCCGTTTGTTGGAGCGTTCATCCGTATGTATGAAACCTATTATCTCTCTTTTCAGCTCAGTGGCCTTCTAGGCGGGGGATTATCGATTAATGAGACAATGCGTTTGTTTTCCGAACATAATCAACAAGCTTTTTATCGTAAGCTGGGAGCTTCCATATTTGAGGAATTGAATGAAGGGCATAGCTTAGAACATATTTTCAGACAGTTCCCTTTCTTTGAAGCTCCATTTAATGATGTCCTGGTCAACGGGCAAAAGAACGGTAAGCTCGACCAAGAATTATTTCATTATAGCCGTCTCATTCTGTCCAAATTAGAAGAAAAGACGGCAGCGCTCATTAAGGTTGTGCAGCCTGTTCTTTTCGCCACTGTGGGTCTGATCATAGTTACGATTTATTTATCTGTTCTTATGCCTATGTTTGCCATCATTGATGGGTTGTAGGTGCAATTTTCCGAAGGAGGTTACGAGTTTGAAAAACGAAAAAGGATTCACCTTGATTGAAATGCTGATTGTCCTCTTGGTCATATCGATTTTGTTGGTTCTGACTGTGCCGAATGTCGTCAAGCATCAACAGTCAATCCGGAATAAGGGATGCGATGCCTATGTTAAGGTCGTACAATCACAGGTACAGGCTTACGAGATCGATACGGGACAGCTGCCGGCCAGTCTGTCTAAGCTCTCAGAGGAAGGCTATATAACTGATGAAAACTGCCCGAATAATGAAAGTTTGCAGTACAAGGATGGCGTCGTTTCGGTGATGGGAAATGGATCATAACTTTTATATGCCAAATGATGCACGCGGATTTACCTTGATTGAGATGCTGTTTGTTTTATTCATATTGTTGATATTGGTGAGTGTGACGGTGAGTGGAGTGCCTGATTTCATGGAGAAACGGAAAACAAGGGAGTTTGTCGAGCAGTTTACCCGTGATTTGCATTTTGCCCAAAGCTATTCTTTGAACAGGCAATCAGTCGTCAGCATAAAAGTCGATTTTGCCAGGCAATCGTATTCGGTAGTGGAAGGCTATAATACCATCTTGATCAGCCGGAAACTACCTGAGTTCATCCGTATCAGCGATGGCAGTTTGAAGGGTGTTCTCTATTATTCGGCAAACGGACATATCCGCAACCCTGGTTCATGGGAATTCAAAAGTGTGCATTACCATTATAAGTTCACTGTGCACCTAGGGAGAGGAAGGCTCCATTATGCTGAACTGTAAAGGGTATGTATGGCTGGACGCGCTTGCCGCACTTTCCGTCATGCTTTTTGCCTGTATGGCGTTGCTTCCTATATGGATTGAGCTGGAGCGGAATCGGCAGGATCTTGAAAGGGAAAACAGCGCGTATAATCTATTGTACGATAATCTGCAAAAGTTTAGCCATGGGTCTGAGCTTGCCGAAAAGACAATAATCCGGAAGACAGCCTATATGACGACAGTCAAACCGGGCAGGAAAGGGAGATATGCGCTAGTTTGCGTGAAATATATCAATAGCCGAAAGAAAGAGGTGAGTGTCTGTGAGAAAGGGCATGGCCCAATCGGGCTTCACGCTGATTGAAATGCTTGTTTCACTCATGACATTTATCCTTATCGTCAGCCTCGTGATACAAGTATTAGCGGTAGTCAGGCAGCATCCGGTTGAATCGAAAGGCTTGAACCCTATGGAATGGGAGCTGTTTTTGCTGGACGTGAAAAGAGAGGCACGGCTATCCGTCTCACCAGTTGCAATAGATGACAAATTAGCGATGGTTCAGTCTGGAAGGCTTGTGTCCATTGAACAGTATGGAACGATTTTGCGGAGAAGGGTGAATCATAGCGGGCATGAAATCCTCCTGCAGAATGTGAGGGATGTTCGTTTCGAAGTGGCGAGTTACGGGATTGCCTTATCGGTGACAGACTTGGAGGGCCAGCATTATTCAGCAGTATTACCAATATACGATTAGATGGAGGACGAGCAATGAATAATGAAAAGGGATATGTGCTTTTCCCGGCGCTTTGCGTTCTTTCCCTGTTGTTGATTCTGATAGCATCTAGTACAGAAGCATTTTTGGTTGAAAAGAGGTTTTCCCAGGAAGTGCATAACAGAATGCTCTCCACGCATCTTTTGCAACTTGCCGTTGTCGATTGCATAGTTGAAGCAGGGGAGAATCTTCAAAAGGGGGATGCAGGAACCCTGCTCTATGACCATGGCCAGGTGTCGTACAAAATCGAGGATCGCTTCAGTGATACGGTTCAGATCCATTTACGGGCCACTGTGGAGAAGGGGGGGAGTGCGGCTTTTACGTATCTGTATAGTCTAACGGAAAGGAAGGTGATAGAATGGCTATAACATAAAAATGCCACGGCAGGAAGAGGAAGAGACATACATGAATACAATCTATTTGACTGGTTTCATGGGATCCGGAAAATCAACGGTAGGCAAGAAGCTTGCCGATAAGCTCGAAATACCGGGCTATGACCTTGATGCGCTCATAGAAAAACGGATAGGCATGGCCATTTCTGATGCTTTTGCCTCGCGGGGCGAAGAGTTCTTCCGGAAAGCCGAAACAGAAGTTCTGAAGGAGTTGCCGGTTTCCGGCGCCATTGTCATGACGGGGGGCGGTGTCGTCCTGAAGGAAGAGAACAGACAGTGGATGAAGGAGAACGGGGTGGTTATATACCTTTCATGTGATGTGGAGGAGATCAAGAAAAGACTGGAAGGTGACACTTCGCGTCCGTTGATCCAAGGGGAAAGGCTGAAGGAGATTGAACGATTATTCCTAGGCAGACAGGCATTGTATGAAGAAGCGGATATCATTGTCGAAACGACAGGGAAAACACCGGAAAATATTGTCCGGGAAATAAAAGGACAGCTTTCTTACGGTTAAAACGGTTTCCTTTGGTCGATACTGAAGATGGTGATGTACAATGAAAAGCAATGATTTTGTTAAGTTTCTGACTAAGGAATTCGTTTCTTACGTCGATCAGCCAAAAGCAGAACGGAAACACCAGCGTCAACGTCCGAAAAGGGATTTGAAGAACGAGTTTTTTGGACTTGTGCCGCTTTCGATCTCCATCATGATGAAAAGGTTCAAAAAATGAGCAGCAGCCAAGGCGAATCGCCTGGCTGCTGTTTTTTCTTTGGAACAGTAAAAGTCATCCAGTCCTCAGAAAATCTTTTATCCATGGGCCTGCAAATAGAACATTCCGCCATTGATGACGCTCACATCAATATGAGGCTCATATTGAAGCCGTAAAGCTTCCCTCTCAAGTTCCAGATTCTCCGTGTCTTCTTCATCTTCATAAAAATGCTCAAGCAAAGATCGATCCGATTCCCACTTTTGCAACGCTTTTTCGGCCCATTCATGATCTTCACTGGCAAGCTGGAGGCGGACATAGCGATCCAGCCGGAGCATGCCGCTCTTCGGCATAATGATCGGTGAAATGGTGAACGACAGATCCGGTATTTTCGGGGTAAGTCGCTTCGTAAGCATCTCTGTATGGAAATCAGTGATGATTTGTCCGGAGATCAAATGCAGACCGAGTGAAAAGAAGACATCTTTTTTCCTGTCGCTAATGAAGGAGACTTTTATATTGGCTCCCAGCCAAGGATGCAATGCAGTGTTCCCAGATGAGTGTGGATTCCTCTCTTCAAATAACCGGATAAAACTGCCGAGTTTCTGGGTGGATCCGAAAATTTGATGGAGTCGCGGCGAGCCGAAATGGACTGTTTCCCCTTTTATTCCTTCCGGTACTTGCTGAGGATCGGTGATCAGTGTCAGTTTGGCCGGATTCGGTTCGCCGCCCGTTTTCTCGAGATAATGCCAATAGAAGGGACGGTTCATGAGCGCTTTATCCATTTCATTTGTCAATTGGATGGACAGATAGGCTGGATGGTCCTCGAGTATCTCACAATGATTAGCGCTGAAGTAGCGGCGGAGGAATTGCTGGATGTCACTTTGCTTCACGGCTTTGCCCCTCCTTTAGTTCCTGGGCCATCATAATGAGGGAAGACAGATTTTCCATTTTGATTTTCATTTCTCCTTCACTCCTGGACGAGCCGACAGCATCCTCCAAGTATTCCTCGATATTGTTAATCGCCAATCTTGTCAGAATATCATCGAGGTCTCCGACAACCTTTTCGAATAGATGGATTTTTTCATATAGGAGATGCAGGATGTGCTCTTCTACCGTTCCTTCAATGGCAAAATTATAGATCAGCACATCTTTCTTCTGCCCGAGCCTATGGACCCGTCCGATCCTTTGCTCAAGCCGCATCGGATTCCATGGCAGGTCGAAATTGATCAAGATATTGCAGAATTGCAAGTTGATCCCTTCCCCGCCGGCTTCGGTCGCAATCAGGACTTGCGCATGGTTTTGGAAGAGCTCCTTCATCCAGTCTTTCTTCCCGCGCTTGAAGCCTCCCCGGAACGGTACAGACGAAATGCCGTGCTGCTGCAGATACCATTGCAGATATAGCTGGGTGGCCCTGTATTCAGTGAAGATAATTACTTTTTCCTTGCTGTTGCCGATCAGCTCCAGCACTTTTTCGGCTTTTGAATTCCGGGTAACAGCTTCGATTTTTTTTGCAGCCATTTGGAACTTCACCTTTGTTTCCTCGCTGATCGTCTCCATCTTCTTCATCATATTCTGCAATGTATAGTAGACGGCTTCACGGCTGCTGCAAGCTTCCCTTTGCAGGGTGAGGGTCGAGAAGCCGCTGGCTGCCGCCGATTCATCGAGCTTGAAATCTGAAACCGTCTCGTATAAGTTCCGTTCTTCCGGAGTTGTCTGAATGAATACCGTTTCCACTTTTCGTTTTGTCCATTCAATGCCCGTATCTTGGCGTCGGTTTCGTATCATGACTTTGTTGACCAATGCTTTCAGATGCTCGTCTTCGTAAATCTGCCTTCCTCTCCCTTTATATTTTTGCGTGAAATTGGATGCGTTTCCTAAATGCCCTGGCTTCAGCAAGGAGACAAGATGGAATATTTCATCGACTTTATTTTGGATAGGGGTGGCGGTCAGCAATAGGCAAAACTTCTTCTTCAGATTCTGGACAAATTCATAGTTTTTGGTTTTATTGTTTTTTAGTTTATGTGCTTCGTCCACAATGATCATGTCATATTCCTGGGCATAGATGATATCCCTGTGGGGGTTCCGTTTGGCCGTGTCCATGGAAGAGACGATGACATCGCAGGAATCCCATACATATTGTTTTCTTTGAACAACCGCAGGTATGGAGAACTTATTGATCAGCTCATACGCCCATTGGGAAACAAGGGAAGCGGGGACGAGAATCAGTACTTTCTTTACCAGGCCCCTGATCATATACTCCTTCAGAATCAGTCCGGCCTCTATCGTTTTTCCGAGGCCTACTTCATCGGCAAGGATGGCTTTGCCGTTCATATTTTCGACTACCTGCCTGGCCACTTCCAATTGATGGGGCAGAGGCTGGAGCCCATGCAGATGCTTCGGGGCTTGCAGCCCCTCGAATTCAGGGACCAGCAGGTTCTGTGCCGATTCGATGGCCAGCTTGTACAGATCCCAGCTGCTCCATGGGCCGTCCTCCTCTAGGCGCTCATATAGTTCATTTTCCCAGGACGAATCCCAGTTCACTTTTATATTCATTGCATCAACTCCTGGATTAGCAGTGTTATTCTGGAAGGGGAAGCTGAAAACACGAACTTTTCTGCATGGTTTTTGAGAAATGTTAACCGGTGAGCCGGCAAATAACAAAATAATTGCAAAAATTAAACAGTTAATAGATAATAACCTTACAGATAGCATCCATTACAGATTGTGGGTGTTTATAAGTATGAACCAAAAGACAATGGAATATAAGCGGATGAAGGTAAGGGGAGAGACCGCGTATACGGCGGCGCCGAAGGAGCAAACAGGGATGTGAATCTCTCAGGCAAAGGGAACTCTTACTGGACGCACCTCTGGAGAGCGTCCGTATGGACCACCAAAGGGGCCAATCTAGAAGTTTTAGATGCAAACTCTCAGGTAACAAGGACAGAGACAGCCTATAAAGGGGCTTCTCTGTCTTTTTTGTATGACCATTAGGGTGAGGGGTGTTAACATGGGTGAATTGAAAAAAACGCCATTGTATCCGGTTTACCGACAATATGGCGCCAAAACGATTGACTTCGGGGGCTGGGATTTGCCGGTCCAGTTCTCCGGTATTAAAGAAGAGCATGAAGCTGTCCGTACAAAAGCAGGGCTATTTGATGTTTCCCATATGGGGGAGATCAGCGTGAAGGGGCCAGACAGCTTGGCGTTTGTGCAAAAAATGATCACCAACGATGCATCGTCCCTGACGGTGGGAAGGGCGCAGTATACAGCTCTCTGCTATGAGGATGGTGGGACGGTCGATGACATTCTCGTCTACAAACGAGGTGAGGAGCATTATTGGCTAGTCGTAAATGCGGCCAATACAGAAAAGGACTTCGAATGGCTACAGCATAACAGTGAAGGATACGAGATATCGATCGAAAATGAATCTGCTTCCATCGCGCAGTTGGCCTTGCAGGGACCAGCAGCCGAACAGGTATTGCAAAAGTTGACTGAAAATACAGACTTGAAGAGTATTGCCTTTTTCCGCTTCAAGGAAAATGTCCTTATCGCCGGCAAAGACGTTCTAGTTTCCCGCACAGGTTATACGGGAGAGGATGGTTTTGAATTATATTGCTCTGCAGATGATGCAATCCATTTATGGAATGCAATCCTTGAAGCCCCGGAAGTGAAGCCGATCGGTTTGGGGGCCAGGGATACGTTGCGTTTTGAAGCTGGCCTGCCGCTGTACGGGCAGGAACTGTCGGAAAGCATTTCGCCGATCGAGGCGGGAATCGGATTTGCAGTGAAGGTGAATAAAGGCACGCCATTTATAGGCCAGCAGGCGCTTAAGCAACAAAAAGAAAACGGCACCGGAAGAAAGCTTGTAGGGGTTGAGATGATAGGGCGCGGTATACCGCGTCACGGCTATCCGGTATATGCAGGGGACAACTTGATCGGGGAAGTGACGACGGGGACGCAGTCTCCTACCTTAAAGAAAAACATCGGCTATGCGCTGGTTGACCGTATGTTTTCAGATGCAGGCACGGAAGTCACTATCGGAATCCGCTCCAAGCAGATAGAAGCAAAGGTAGTGCCGGCGCCTTTCTACAGCAGGAAGAAAAACGTTTAGGGGGAAACAGGAAATGTTAAAGCACCGATACTTGCCAATGACAGAGAATGATCAGAAGGAAATGCTGGAGGCAATCGGGGTCTCAAAGGTAGATGATCTATTTGAAGATATCCCTGAAAGCGTCCTGTTCAAGGGAGAATACAATATAAAGCCGGCAAAATCCGAAACTGCTTTGGCAAAAGAACTAAGCAGGCTGGCCGCCAAAAATGCAGATACGAAAAGCTATGCATCCTTCTTAGGGGCTGGCGTCTATGATCACTATGCTCCGATCATTGTCGACCATGTGCTGTCACGGTCTGAGTTTTATACGGCATACACTCCTTACCAGCCGGAAATTTCCCAAGGGGAACTGCAGGCCATCTTTGAATTCCAGACGATGATCTGTGAATTGACCGGCATGGATGTAGCCAACTCATCCATGTATGATGGTGGGACTGCCCTAGCGGAAGCAGCGATGCTTGCCAGTGGCAACAACAAGCGGAAAAAGATCCTCGTATCCAGAGCTGTGCATCCAGAATACCGTGATGTGCTGAAAACCTACGCGAAGGGCCAATATATCGAAGTGGAGGAAATTCCGTACATAGATGGCATCACGGATACGGAAGCGTTGGAAAAGGGATTGGATGATGAAGTGGCCGGCGTGATCGTCCAATATCCAAACTTTTTCGGCCGGATAGAAGACCTAGAGGCAATCGAGGAGCTGGTCCATGGGCAAAAAGCGATGTTCATAGTCTGCAGTAACCCGTTGGCATTGGGCGCGCTAAAGCCGCCGGGCGATTTCGGGGCGGACATCGTCATCGGAGATGCCCAGCCTTTCGGTATTCCTGCAGCGTTCGGTGGCCCGCATTGCGGATACTTTGCTGTCACCAACAAACTTATGAGGAAGGTTCCGGGCCGGCTCGTTGGTCAGACGGTCGATGAGGACGGGCAAAGAGGATTCGTGCTAACACTGCAAGCGCGTGAGCAACATATCCGCCGTGACAAGGCGACTTCCAATATATGTTCTAATCAGGCTTTGAATGCATTGGCGGCTTCAGTAGCCATGACGGCATTGGGCAAGGAAGGGGTGCCGCAGATGGCAATCCAGAACATGCAAAAAGCTCATTATGCCAAACAAGCCATGAAGAAGCACGGAATGGAAGTGGTTTTTGAAGGGCCATCCTTCAATGAGTTTGTTGTTAAGCTCCCGGCTCCTTACGAAGAATGCAACAGCCGTCTTTTACAAGCCGGTATCATTGGGGGCTACCATCTGGGCAACGCATATCCGGAGCTAATAGACCATATGCTCATCGCTGTGACAGAACTGCGCACAAAAGAAGAAATAGATATTTTGGTGCGGGAATTGGGGGATCGCCATGAATAAACAAAATCAATCACTCATTTTTGAGGACAGCACAGGGGGGCGGATCGGCTACAGTCTGCCGGAGATGGATGTAGAGGCAATTGCTGTTGAAGAGCTCTTGCCAGGCAAATACATCCGTCAGAACAAAGCAGAACTGCCAGAGGTATCTGAGCTTGATATCATGCGTCATTTCACAGCGTTGTCCAAGCGGAACCATGGAGTCGATTCCGGTTTCTATCCGTTGGGCTCCTGTACGATGAAGTACAACCCGAAAATCAATGAAAATGTGGCAAGATATAACGGTTTTGCGCACATCCATCCGCTTCAGGAAGAACAGACTGTCCAGGGAGCGCTTGAGTTGATGTATGATCTTCAAGAGTCATTGAAAGAAATCACCGGAATGGACGAGGTGACACTTCAGCCTGCTGCTGGAGCTCATGGAGAATGGACCGGTTTAATGATGATCCGTGCTTATCATGAACAAAACGGGGACACTCTCCGTACGAAGGTCATCATACCGGATTCGGCCCATGGCACAAACCCTGCATCAGCGACGGTGGCTGGACTTGAGACGATCACAGTTAAATCAAATGAAGAAGGACTTGTGGATCTTGAAGACCTGAAACGGGTGGTAGGCACTGATACAGCAGCCCTAATGCTGACAAACCCGAATACGCTTGGATTATTCGAAGAACAGATTCTTGAGATGGCTCGAATTGTCCACGAAGCTGGCGGCAAACTGTACTACGATGGAGCCAATCTGAATGCGGTGCTATCCAAAGCGCGGCCAGGGGATATGGGCTTTGATGTGGTGCATCTCAATCTCCATAAGACATTCACCGGTCCGCATGGCGGGGGAGGCCCTGGTTCAGGCCCAGTTGGCGTAAAAGAGGATTTGATCCCTTATCTTCCGGCTCCGCAAGTAGTGAAGTCAGACGGTGTCTTCCGATTGGATTATGACCGGCCGCTATCGATCGGTCGCGTAAAACCATTCTACGGAAACTTTGGCATTAATGTACGGGCTTATACGTATATTCGTACGATGGGCCCGGATGGTCTGAAAGCCGTGACGGAACACGCCGTACTGAACGCCAACTACATGATGCGGAGGCTGGCGCCTTATTACGACCTGCCGTATGATCGCCACTGTAAGCATGAATTCGTCCTGAGCGGAAGGCGCCAAAAGAAATTGGGTGTCCGGACACTGGATATCGCAAAGAGATTGCTTGATTTTGGTTATCATCCGCCGACCATCTACTTCCCTCTGAATGTCGAGGAATGTATGATGATTGAACCGACGGAAACCGAAAGCAAAGAAACATTGGATGGTTTCATCGACACGATGATCCAGATCGCCAAGGAAGCGGAGAAAACTCCGGAAATCGTTCAGGAAGCTCCTCATACGACGGTCATTAAACGACTGGATGAAACGATGGCTGCGAGAAAGCCTGTGCTGAGATACAAAAAAGACTGATAGACATGAAAAAATGCCGGGAGTTTGTCTCTCGGCATTTTTGTATATTTGTTTATTTGCGTTTGATCTTACCAGTCCATTGTTTGAAGCCATTTTTCAGTTGATAAAGGTCTCTATACCCTTTTTTGTAAAGCACCTGGGCGGCTCTGCCGCTGCGCAGACCACTTTGGCAGTACAAGTATACAGGCTTGTCCGGACGGATTTCCTTCATACGGCTTTTCAGCTGAGACATCGGAATGTTGCGTGCACCAAGAATGTGGCCCGCATCGAATTCCCCAGGCTCGCGCACATCTATCAATTGGGCCTTTCGGTACCCCTGGATGAACTCTTCCTGTGTTAAATTCTTAACTACGCGCTTTGTCGCCCACCAATTGTAAACGGCATAGGTGACAATGGCTGCCACTAAAATGATAATGAATTCTAGCAATGGTCAAACTCCTCTCAAACTAAAACAATATAAGCAAGCAATTTTAATTATAATATTGACGCCCTATAATATCAAAGGAATTATCGCTTTCTGAGCTTTCTTTTAACTAATAATGCCTTAAGTCCTATCTTAAGCAGCAACCGCTTTTAGGAAAGGCAGGCTGAGCGAGCATATTGATTTTTCACCCTGTAAAATTTTGTTATCCTGAAGAGGCGTTGGAATCATACAGGAGGGAAAAATATGAAGTCTGAGCCGTTCGTATGGGGATTCATCGACTCGGGTGCTAACTCGCCTGGGTTTAACATGGCGATGGATGAAAAGTTGCTGCAGTGGCATAGCGAAGGATCCATACCACCGATTGTTCGTTTTTATGGTTGGGAACCGGCCACTCTATCAATCGGATATTTTCAAAGAGCACGACAGGAAATTGACTTGAAAAAAGTGAAGGAAGCAGGTGTCGGATTTGTCAGGCGCGCGACAGGCGGTCGAGCAGTTTTGCATGAGCACGAGTTAACGTATAGTGTCATCGTCAGCGAATCCTATGAAGGAATGCCGTACTCTGTGACGGAAGCTTACCGAGTAATCTCCGAAGGGATCCTGAGGGGATTTCGCCATTTGGGCTTACAGGCCCAATTTGCGGTGCCGGATAGTGACGAAGCGATAGATAGGATAAAGAAACCGAAATCGGCCATTTGCTTTGATACACCAAGCTGGTATGAGCTGGTTGTGGAAGGGAAAAAAATTGCGGGCAGTGCCCAAGTGAGACAATCAGGTGTGATCCTCCAGCATGGAGCAATCCTGCTGAAATTGGATCGGGAAAAATTGTTTTCTTTCTTTACATTCGATGAAGGCACGAATAAGGACAAGCTTCTCAAAACGTTCCATGAAAAGGCAGTGTCGCTCTATGATTTGACCGGCAAGGAAACGAACATGGAAGATGTGAAAGATGCCTTTAAGAGAGGTTTTGCGGAAGGTCTAAGCGTTGATTTTGACACGTTTAGCCTGACAGAAGAACAATTGGAGGAAATTAAGAGGTTGAGCAGAGATAAATATCAATCTGACGAGTGGAATTATATGAGATAATCAACCGCTGAATTTATCCGTTTACAGCTTCTATTATCGGTTTTGATATCCAAATCGGCCGTTTTCACATCGAATCGGCTGTTTCTAAATTTGACAAAATGTTATTTTTGTCGACAAACATACCATATATAGCTTTGGGTAAAATAAATACATACTATATATTGTGTAATCCGGTTTGCTATGTTAGATTTAGGGTAATGACAAAATAAGCTAAAGCCATCGTGCCTTTGATTGCGGGATGGCTGCTTTTATTGTATAGATTGATTTTCAAGGATCATGAATAAAGGAGAGATAACCTTGACCGTTGCAATGAAACAAAACCTGAATGGAAACTTTGAGAAGCTGAATAAGGATATCAAATTATTCCCGGTCGTGCATCCGATTACGGATGATATGGTGATCACGCATAAAGGTGTCTCACGATTAGTCATGATTGACCGTTACTCTTATAAAGACACAGAAAAAATCACTTTATCGCAGGGTGACTTCGTCGTATTGACCATCAAGGAAGATCCAAAATTCCCGGCCAGAGGGCTGGGGCATATAGTGGATATCGATTGGGAAGAGAAAAAGGCAAGAGTACGGGTCGAAGACGAATTCCGTGCTGCTTTGGACCATCCGGAAGAATTGAAAACCGGCATCGTGGTTCGTTCTTTGGATGTGATTGAAAAACCGCTGGAGCTGTTCTATGAACAGATCGCCAAACGGAATGCGACAGGACTTGCGGCAGTCGAGAAAACCGAAGAGAAAAGGCAGGAATGGTTCGAAAAGTTCTATGAACAACTGTCCAAGATGAACTTCGTCCCTGCCGGACGGGTTTTGTACGGCGCGGGAGCGAACACGGACGTTACCTATTTCAACTGTTACGTCATGCCGTTTGTTCAGGATTCACGCGAAGGGATTTCCGAGCATCGTAAGCAAGTGATGGAAATCATGAGCCGGGGCGGAGGAGTCGGTACAAATGGAAGCACACTCCGTCCGAGAAACACGCTGGCCAGGGGCGTGAACGGCAAATCCTCAGGCTCTGTGTCATGGCTTGATGATATAGCAAAATTAACGCATCTTGTTGAACAGGGCGGTTCAAGACGAGGGGCGCAAATGATTATGCTTGCTGACTGGCATCCCGATATCGTAGAATTTATCATCTCGAAAATGCAAAATCCGCGCATTTTGCGTTTCTTGATCGAAAATACAGCCGATGAATCGATCAAAAGGCATGCGAGAGAAAAACTGAAATTCACGCCTTTGACAGAGCAGGAAAAAGCGCTGTATCAAGGAGTCGTCAACTACAAATACGTGGAGGGCCAAGGCGGCTTCCCTAATGAAGTTATTGCAGACGCTGAAGAAAAACTAAAAACAGGCGGAACGTACACAGTCCATAACCCCGATTTTCTGACGGGTGCGAACATATCGGTCTGCTTGACGAAGGAATTCATGGAAGCAGTCGAAGCCGACAGTTTCTATGAATTACGGTTCCCGGATGTGGAAAGTTATACAGCAGAGGAAATGGCTGCATACAACGAACATTGGCATGAAATCGGTGACGTCCGCGAATGGGAGAAGATGGGGTATGATGTCTGTGTTTATCGGAAAATCAAAGCCAAAGAATTGTGGAATTTAATTAATATCTGTGCTACCTATTCTGCCGAGCCGGGTATCTTCTTCATTGATAATGCGAATGACATGACGAACGCCAAGGCATATGGACAGAAGGTAGTGGCCACAAACCCATGCGGGGAACAGCCTTTGGCTCCTTTTTCGGTCTGTAACCTGGCCGCCATCAATTTGGCGGAAATGGCCGATAAGGAATTGAAAACCGTTAACTTCGAAAAACTGAAAAAGACTGTGGCCGTCGGTGTCCGAATGCAGGACAATGTCATTGATGCGACTCCGTATTTCTTGGAGGAGAACAAAAAGCAAGCATTGGGCGAGCGCCGAGTCGGGCTCGGTGTCATGGGTCTTCATGATTTGTTGATTTACTGTGAAACGCCTTATGGCTCTGAGGCCGGCAATGAACTGGTGGCTAAGGTATTTGAGACCATTTCAGTTGCAGCATATGAAGCATCGGTTGAACTGGCGAAAGAAAAAGGCAGTTTCCCGTTCCTGATTGGGAAAACCGAAGAGGAGACGGAGGAACTCAGAAATCGCTTCATCCGGACAGGCTATATGAAGAAAATGCCGAAAGCGATCCGTAAGGATATATTGAAATATGGCATACGCAACTCCCATTTGCTGACCGTCGCGCCGACCGGCAGCACAGGAACAATGGCGGGAGTGTCGACAGGGTTGGAGCCGTACTTCTCCTTCACTTATTACAGAAGCGGTAGGCTCGGTAAATTTATTGAAGTGAAGGCTGATATCGTGCAGGAATACTTGGATAAACATCCGGAAACAGACCCTGATCAGCTGCCTGAATGGTTCGTGTCCGCGATGGAGCTTTCGCCGGAGGCGCATGCAGACGTCCAATGCATTATCCAGCGGTATATCGACAGCTCCATCTCGAAAACGGTCAATGCCCCGAAAGGATACACGGTAGAGCAGGTAGAGCGGGTTTATGAACGCTTATATAGAGGGGGGGCCAAAGGCGGCACTGTGTATGTGGATGGAAGTCGCGATACGCAGGTTCTGACGCTTAAGGCGGAAGAAACCCATGCTGAACAACAGACGATGGATCTCGACGATGAAAGAAAAAAAGTGGTACTCGTCGATACAATCAATGACGTGAGATCAACCAAAGTTACGATCGGCTCCGAAGTAGGCAATACATGCCCTGTCTGCAGAAAAGGGGAAGTCCAGGAATTGGGCGGCTGTAACACATGCGCAAATTGCGGAGCCCAGCTGAAGTGCGGACTTTAATACTTGTAGGAACACTGACATAAGGTCGGTGTTCTTTTTTATAGCCAAACTCAGTATCGGGCTTTTTGGCACCTCAAATGGCTTGAAAGCTTGCCAATCGTATGTGCAGGTCTGCGACATGAACCCGAATTCGCAAGCGGGTAATCCTTGCAAACAAAGAAGAAGGCGAGCGGTTGGCTACAATTTGGGAACACTGACATAAAGTCGGTGTTCTTTTCTTGTCTCAATTGCCAGGTATTGAGCGGGATGCCACTAATGGTCCAGGACACACTATCCACAGGGACATATAACAAGAGGGGTGGTGTTCATTTATGAAACCATTTGTACCACAGCTCGTCTATATTGAACCTCAGGCACTTGAATACCCTTTAGGAGTCGAATTGAAGGAGAAATTCGAGAAGATGAAAATTGAAATACGGTCGACGACATCCCATAATCAAATCAGGGACCTTCCTGGGGACACTGATTTGAAAAAGTATCGTGTTGCGAAGTCGACATTGGTGGTGGGCCTGAGACGGACTTTGAAATTCGACAGTTCCAAGCCATCGGCTGAATATGCAATCCCTCTCGCTACAGGTTGTATGGGCCATTGCCATTATTGTTACCTGCAGACAACCTTAGGATCCAAACCGTATATAAGGACGTATGTCAATCTCGATGAAATATTCGGGCAGGCACAGAAATATATGGATGAACGGGTCCCTGAGATCACTAGGTTCGAGGCAGCCTGCACCTCTGATATAGTCGGAATCGACCATTTGACGCATTCATTGAAGAAAACAATCGAGTTTATCGGAAAATCGGATTACGGAAGGCTCCGTTTTGTGACGAAGTTCCATTACGTCGATCATCTGCTTGATGCAGAGCATAACGGAAAGACCCGTTTTCGTTTCAGTGTCAATTCAAGATATGTCATAAAGAATTTCGAACCGGGCACTTCCGGTTTTGACGAGCGGTTGAATGCGGCCAAAAAAGTGGCGGCAGCCGGTTATCCTCTCGGTTTCGTGGTGGCCCCGATTTATATGCACGAAGGTTGGAAGGAAGGCTATCTGGAACTGTTCCAAAGACTATCGGATTCGCTTGAGGGCATTTCTTTGCCGAATCTGACATTTGAACTCATCCAGCATAGATTCACAAAGCCCGCAAAAAAAGTGATACAAAAACATTATCCGAAAACCAAGCTTGAATTGAATGAGGAAGACCGAAAATACAAATGGGGGCGATATGGGATCGGAAAATACGTCTATAAGAAAGATGATGCGGAAGACTTGAAGACGACCATCAGTAGCTATATCAACCACTTCTTTCCATCAGCTGAGATTTTGTATTTCACCTGATAAGACTGACTTTCATTACAACCATTTACCTTGAAAAAACAATTCTTGGCATAGTCCAACCTATGCCCGACTAAAGATGAAATAATGAGTCGGAAGGAGGAAGGCCATGTTCATTGATGCTGTTTTCTCCGGTGGGGGAGTGAAAGGTTATGCATTAATCGGAGGTCTTCAGGTATTACAGGAAAAGGGCATGGCTGTTGCCAGGGCGGCAGGGACAAGTGCTGGTTCCCTGGTGGCTGCCTTGGTTATGGCAGGATACACCGCGGACGAAATCGAACAGCTCATGCTAGGTGTTGGAAAAGATGATTTTGTGGACAAAAGGCATGGCATTAACCTGCCATTGCTTTATTGGTTCAATCTGTATTGGAGATTGGGATTATATAAGGGGGACCAACTGGAGAAGACGATAGAACATCTTCTGGAAAAGAAGGGCATCAGGGTGTTCGGTGATTTGCCTGCGCCTGATTCATTAAGATTAATTGCATCCGACATTTCCAGCGGCTGCATTTTAGTGTTACCGGATGACCTGCCCAAATACGGCGTCAACCCGATGACATTCAGGGTGGCGACCGCTGTCCGTATGAGCTGTAGTATTCCTTACTTCTTTCGGCCGGTGAAGCTGAAGGGGAAGAAAATTGTGGATGGAGGCGTTTTGAGCAATTTTCCGATGTGGCTGTTCGATCAAGAAAACGTCAAAAAGGTCAGGCCAGTTATCGGAATGAAGTTGTTGGGGAATGATGCTCTACTGCCTAAGCGGAATATCGATAATGCGATTTCGATGTTTGCCGCACTTTTTGAAACGATGAAAGATGCCCATGACAATCGGTATATTTCCAGAAAGCACGAAAAGAACATTATATTCATTCCGCCTGCGGGTGTAGGCAATATAGATTTTGATCTAGCGACAGAGCAGAAACTGGAATTGCTTCAGAACGGGAGAGCGGCGGCTGAAACATTTCTCAAAAAGTGGCCAAATAAAAATTACATGGAAACACGAATAGGGACACCCGCGTTCACATGTAATTTCTAATATTGCTACGCTCTGTTTTTTTTGCTTTTCTTGCCTTCGATTACGGTCAGGTGAACGTCTGATTTCCGTTTCGGCCTGACTTTCTTCTGCGTGTGCGCAACCGAATAATTGACTATATTACTCGATTTCTTGTTGGGACGGCTATATGTTTTTTTCTGTCTGTTTGTTTGTTTGGCTGCCTTCCTGTACGCCTTTTGCTCCGAAGATGTTGTGAATCGGCTGATTAGGTAAATGATGATACCAAGAGCAATGACAGAGATAAGGATTGACGTCAAGAAGGTTGTTGTTTCGGTGAGCAATTGGCTTACCAGGCCGATTCCCGCTGCTACGAGCAAAAGTGCCACAATAAAAGGGGTAAAACGTTTCATAATTGACCACCTCCAGAATGCATCCGTGCCAGACATCATCAACTATAGCAGTTGGTTAGGATTTTCAAATATTTTAATACTTTTTATTTTACACTATCTTTTCTGCTTTTAAACACGTATTTGTCTTTTCCTCCATTTCCAGTAATTTACGGAATGAAGCGATTGCGACCTCGACCTGGTCATCCTGCGGTTCTTTTGTCGTCAATAATTGCAGCCATAATCCAGGGTAGCCGAGATACCGGAGCACCGGAAGATCCCGAAGCCTGTTTGTCAACTGCAAAACTTCAAAAGAAATGCCCAGCACGACAGGTATTAAAGCCAGACGGTTCAGGATCCTTACCCATAAAGGATCGACAGGAACAAAAATATAGACGAAAAACCCTACGATTACGGTGAAAAGCATGAAACTGCTGCCGCAGCGGTAGTGCAGCCTTGATTGTGCCTGTACATTTTCAACAGTCAATTCCAAGCCTCGTTCATACGTGTTGATGACCTTATGTTCAGCTCCATGGTATTGGAAAACCCGTTTAATAAGCGGGGTCATGGAGACTAAATAGATATAGGATAGGAGCAGGATCAGCTTAAATACACTCTCAATGATGATTTGGCCCATATCGGAACTAACAACTGGTTTAGCTAGCGACGCAAGAAATACAGGAATCAGTGTGAAAAGGAACTTGCCGAATAGGAAAGAGAGCACCCCGATAACAGCGACGCTTAAGATCATACCGGTTTTCGATCCTGATTTGGCTTGATTCCGGATGGTTTCATCATCAGCAGGGTCAACATCGAACCTTTCTGAAGAAAAATTCAAGTGCTTAGAGCCGTTGGCGCTCGCATCAATAAGCGCAGCAATCCCGCGGATGAAAGGGATTTTTTTAATGGTCGATAAGACCGGATTGACAGTGCGGGGAACATGAAAGTATTCAAGTGAGCCATCTTTCCTGCGGATAGCTGTCACTGTATGATTTTTTCCGCCGAACATGACTCCTTCGACAACGGCTTGACCACCGTATGCAGGTTTTTTTTGTGACATTTATTTACACCAGCCTGTTTTTGATTTTTGTTTATAGGAATATGATTTTTATTAAATATAGCTTATTGTCAGTATATTATCAAAATCCTGGTCACGCCAATATTTCTTTTTGGGAGATTTTTCAACTCGCCAACATTACAGGAGGAAGAGGGAAATTTTCCTGTTTGTTCGGGCATACTGGTAACGGAGGTGTTATACATGGCGGCAGATGAACAAAAGAATCTCGATCAGAACAAGCAGGAGACCCAGATGCCCGGAAAGATAACCGTTCTGCAGATCGGAGCAGTCGGAGGCCTGTTTTTCAGCCTGGTCGCTTTTTTTGCATCTTATTTTAATTTTATGGAAGTGGATCCGCGTTTCTTGATTTCCTGGTGGCCGACAGATGCATGGCAGAAACCTTTGCTGGGGGCGTTGATTGCGATTCTAATGTATGGATTGTTATCGATCATCATCGCTTTTATCTATTACGCCATATTAAGGAAGGTATACAATCTGTATGTTTGCATTCTGTTTGGTGTTAGTTTGTGGGCCATCATGCATATTGTCCTTGGCTCATTCATTCCGGCAGTCACCGGAGTCGGGGAGATGACGTTCGATACGATGGTTACATCCCTGTGCCTGTATATTCTGTATGGTGTGTTTGTCGGTTATAGCATATCGTATGATGAAAGCGAACGGAAAAGAAGAAAAGAAGTTGAAAGGCAAGCGAGCGAAGCCCGGCAGTGAAAAAAAGATAGTGTTCACGCCAATACCTGCTGTTTGTTTTCTTTTATTATGTTAGAATGTTCATACTGAACGAAAAATACATAGCATTAGATTAAATGGATGGGCAGGGCGATAACCGATGAAAATTGCACTTCTGAATGGTCCCAACCTGAACAGGCTAGGGCGAAGGGAACCTGAAACATACGGCTATGAGACATTGGAGCAAATAGAAGCGAAAGTGACCGAAAAGGCAGCTGCCCTCGGTTATGAGATAGTCTGTCTGCAATCCAACCACGAAGGGGACTTGGTGGATGCCCTTCATCAAGCAGAGGACGATGGGATAAAAGCGGTAATTATGAATCCGGGGGCTTTTACGCATTATAGCTATGCGATCAGGGATGCGATTGCTTCCATTTCCGTCCCCGTGGTGGAAGTCCATTTGTCAAACATCCATGCAAGAGAGAGTTTCAGGCATCAGTCCGTTGTTGCGGCCGTTACGGCAGGACAAGTTGTCGGATTCGGCAGTTTCGGCTATCTGATGGCCTTGACAGCAGTCAATCATCTTATTAAGGGAGAGGAATAACATGGAGAAATTGCAGAAAATCAGAGAGGCTATGGAAAAGCAGGGGATTGACGGCTTGCTCGTCACAAGTCCATACAATCGCCGCTATATGACAGGATTTACTGGATCGTCTGGAGTTGCGCTTATCTCAGCATCGAGATCGGTTTTTATTACTGATTTCCGGTATACGGAGCAGGCTGCCGAACAATGCAAGGGATATGAAATCATCAAGCATAGCCAAAGTATTCCTGAAGAAGTGGCGCGAGTAGCTAAAGAAATGGGATTGAAGGCTCTAGGCTTTGAGCAGGATCAGATGACATATGCCTCCTACACGGCATACAAAAAAGAGGTGGGAGCAGAACTTGTCCCGGTTTCAGGCATGGTGGAGAAATTACGCTTGATAAAGACAAATTCAGAGATTAAGATATTAAAGGAAGCTGCAAATATTGCTGATGCGGCATTTGAGCATATATTGGGCTATATCCGCCCCGGCTTGACAGAGCTGGAGGTATCTAATGAATTGGAGTTCTTCATGAGGAAACAAGGAGCTACATCCTCTTCATTTGATACAATCGTTGCATCCGGCCAGCGCTCTGCCTTGCCGCACGGAGTCGCGAGCGAAAAAGTCATTGAAGATGGCGATTTTGTAACCTTGGATTACGGGGCATATTACAATGGGTATGTATCTGATATTACAAGGACTGTTGCGGTTGGTAAGCCGAAAGCCGAATTGAAGAATATCTATGATATTGTTTTGGAAGCCCAATTAAGGGGTATGGCAGGCATTAAGGCAGGAATGACAGGGAAAGAAGCGGATGCACTGACAAGGAATCTCATAACCGAGAAAGGCTACGGAGATCAGTTCGGACATTCCACAGGTCATGGAATCGGGCTGGAAGTCCATGAAGGTCCTGGACTTTCCATGAAAAGCGATATCGTTTTGGAAGCTGGCATGGTCGTTACTGTAGAACCGGGCATTTATGTTCCAGGTCTTGGCGGAGTCCGTATTGAAGATGACACGATTATAACAAATGAAGGTAATGAAGCCCTTACGCATTCAACTAAAGAGCTCATCATATTGTAATTTTTGGGAGGAAAAACAATGATTTCAGTGAATGATTTCAGAACAGGATTAACAATCGAAGTGGATAACGGCATTTGGCAGGTTATCGAATTCCAACATGTCAAACCAGGTAAAGGAGCTGCTTTTGTCCGTTCTAAACTTCGTAACCTCCGCACAGGGGCTGTTCAGGAAAAAACATTCCGCGCAGGTGAAAAAGTAGCGAAAGCACACATTGAGAACCGCAAAATGCAATATTTGTATGCAAGCGGCGATCAACATGTTTTCATGGATAACGAAAGCTATGAGCAAATTGAACTGAGCGAAGCTCAAATCGAACGCGAATTGAAGTTCTTAAAAGAAAACATGGAAGTCCACATCATGACGTACCAATCCGAAACAATCGGTGTTGAGCTTCCAAACACAGTGACTTTGGAAGTGACTGAAACAGAGCCTGGCATTAAAGGTGATACTGCGTCAGGCGGAACAAAACCGGCAACAGTTGAAACTGGATTAATCGTTCAGGTTCCATTCTTCGTAAACCAAGGCGATAAATTGGTGATCAACACGACTGATGGATCATACGTATCCCGCGGATAACATAAAAAAGCACCGAGAAGCTGAAAACTGCCCCTTAAAAGTTAGACACTAATCCAACTTTTAAGGGGCGTTTTTTTTATATCCCGAAATGTAACACGACTGCCGGAAATTCTGGTTCTATACTAAATGTTGGGGTGTCCACTAAAAAGGACAAAAAAAGAGCACAC
>JBJFHG010000025.1:0-41903 GCA_051893455.1 Bacillus sp. (in: firmicutes) | reverse complement strand
TATGCCAAAACCAATCCGGTGAAGATGCCCCCGGCTGCAGCCGAGTATTGTTTATGATACCGTGACGAGCAGGGTATCTCCCGGTGACAATGGTTGCATGGCATGGATAAGTCAAAGATGGGTAGACGCTCTGAACATGTTTACAAACAGCGGCTTTCTGGAGAAGACCCCGGAAGTGAGGGAGCTTCGGTAGGGCATCCATATCAAGGGAAGATAAACAGTCGAAGGAGATGATGATCATATGTTTGGTAATCCTCTTCATCTTTTCACCCGCTATCGTTTTGATTATATATTTCATTATACATGCCTTTTTCTGAAAAATATGTAAAAGTTAGTTAAATATCAGAAGACTATATTGGCCGGGAAATAATATAAATCCGAATACGCGTGGAAAGTAAGCAATCTGCTTTTCAACTTTTAGTGCTTCTTGTAATATAGATAACAAGTAATTCATACTTAGATGATTGGTTTTGTGAGAAATAAGAATGCAGGGGGTGGCAAATTGGACAACACAAATACATTGACGGTTCCTCAGCCCTTAGTGAGGCTGAATAATTGGCTGACGATCGGGCTTATTTTATTGGCATGGGTTCTGCAGAGTTCCTGGCTTATACTCATTCCGGTTGTTTATTTCGGAATGGGGGCTCTTCTCGGCAAAAACCCAGTCATTTTACTCGGTAAGCAAATATTGCCGAAGGACAGGACATACATTATGGAGGATCGGGAGCAATTGAAGTTTAATAGCTGGCTTGCCTTCCTTATGCTACTTGCTGCACTTATCTTTCTGTACAGCGGTCTTGGCTTAGCCTATTCTGTATTCACTGGTATGTGCGCAGCTGCCAACCTAGGTGCGGCTTTTGGTTATTGTGCAGGTTGCTTTATTCGCTTCCAATGGAAGCAATATCGTTACAGAAGGGCAATTAGATAAAGAGATTCAAGGCAGCGAAATGCTGCCTTTTTTTCTATATTACTGAACAATTCGGGAGACAGGTACAGATTAAATGGAAAAGTTGGGGGCAGAAGACCTGGCCGGAAAAGGACTAAGAAGGGCGATTGCCGTCATAAAACAGTGAAAAACCATACATGATTGGTGGATCTGGTACCGAGAAATCAGAAGGACTGCAAGAGTATGGGACGATATACCGATTTTTAAGGCGAAAGAGGCCTGAAAAGTGCTTTGCAATCCCCTTTCGGACGCTCTCCAAAACTAGACAATTTGCGATGAAGGATACAACGGGAAAGTCCTAGAATATCTTACCCAACTGGAAAAAACCTGGGTGAGGACTTACGTGCCCGGGTTGAATGAAAGGGGAACGGAGACGTGACTGTAAAGATGGAAGAGAAACTTTTGACGGTAAAGGAAGTATCGGCCGCCATCGGAGAAAGCCCGAATGTGATCCGCAATTGGCTGAAGGAATTGAGGGAATGGATACCGACCATCCGAAAAGAGAACATGTACCATTATTTTGACCAGGTTGCCATCGATAGGCTGGCCCAAATCAAGGATCTAAGCAGGAACCAAGGTTTTACGCTGAAACAGATAGCCTATATCCTGACCAAACAAGATGCAGATGGAGAGACTCAGATGATTGAACCCTCCTTCCGAGGGACGGAACTGTCGGAAATTAAGCAGCTGCTTCAGGAACAGGAAATGTTCAATCAGAAAATGATGACCAAATTCGATGAGCAACAAAAATTGATTGAGCGGCTTCTCGTCATGGAGAGGGATCATCAGCTTATGCAGGCGATGAAAGCGACCGAGTATGAAAAGGCACAGAAGAGCAAAAAAGGATTAGTCCGGTTATTCTTGAAGTGACATGTTCCAGATAATAAAAAGCACCCCGACAGGCAAAGTTAAAAAGGCCTATCGGGGTGCCATGCGGATTGGGAACTGTTCTATATTCCTACTTGGCAACTGCTGCAAAGTCATGTTCAATTACTTCTATGAACTTAAATACCTTGTCTTCGTATTCAAATTTCAAGATGGCACAATTCGGAACTCTTTGTATTGTGTCTTCCCATTTTCTCAAAAAGGCATAGCATGCACCGCCATGACTGACTGCCAATACAGTATTGTGCCCAGGCTCTTCCATCACCCCGGTCAGACAATCATTCATGCGTTCTGCCACTTCGGTATCGGATTCACCGTTATATTGTACAAAAAAATCAGCATAAGACTTCCGGATAGGGTCAAGCGGCGGGTTCAGATCCTCACTTTCCCCTTCATAGATGCCGAAATTCCATTCCTTCAGCCCTTTTAGCCTTGTATAAGGCATGTCTGTGACCAATTCAAGTGTATCGCATGCCCTTTCTTGGGTAGAGGAGTAGGCACGGTCAAACGTGATGCTATGTGTCTTAAAATAGGCCCCTGCGATTCGCGCTTGCCTAATTCCTTCTTCCGTAAGGGGGGAATCACAAGCCCCTTGGATTTTCTTTCGGACATTGAATAAGGTCTGTCCATGTCGCATCAAATATAATGTTTTGTTCATCTGCTGCTCACCTTACCATTTCTTTTCTGTATGTTCGTGATTGTCAGATTGATTTTGAAGTCAAGATACTCCAATGATTCTTCAAGTTTTGCTTTTTTTTCTAACAATGATGCGCGTTGTTCCTTCAATAGCTCCTCTCGTTCTAACAGAGTTCGATCTCCCTGACTATATAAGTCGAAGTATTCCTTCATCGTCTCCAAAGCTAGCCCGCCATCTTTCAGGCAAACAATGAATTCGAGCTTATCTATATCATGCTGCTGGTAATCCCGGATGCCGTTCACTCGTTTGATTGGGCCGATGAGGCCAATCTCTTCATAATAACGGAGTGTAGATACAGGAAGGTTAAATCGACGACTCACATCTTTGATTCTCATGCCCGCTCCTCCTTCTCTATCAGTATAAAACCTCAAGTGAACTTGAGGTCAATATGTATTTTTGCTGCCAAATGTTTCTTCATTTTTACTGCGGGTATGTAGTATGCATAGAAGAGCGAGAACATATCGGGAGGGATCGTGTTGAACAAAGATCAATCTAATGCAAGTCCAGACAGCAATAAGAAAGTGGGACAGTTGGACGCCTATCGTACAAACAACAAGGGGAAGGCCATGACTACCAATCAGGGGGCTAAGGTATCCGAAGATGAACATTCATTGAAGGCCGGAGTACGAGGGCCGACAATTATGGAAGACTTTCATTTTCGGGAAAAGATGACTCATTTTGACCATGAGAGGATTCCTGAGCGCATTGTGCATGCACGCGGATATGCTGCTCATGGGGTGTTTGAGCTGTATGAATCGCTGGAGGAGTATACGAGCGCGAAATTTTTGCAGGATACTTCGAGGAGGACACCGGTTTTTGTAAGATTTTCGACGGTAGCGGGCTCGAGGGGGTCAGCTGATACTGTCAGGGATGTAAGGGGATTTGCTACCAAATTCTATACGGATGAAGGCAATTATGACCTTGTCGGCAACAACATACCTGTCTTCTTCATTCAGGATGCCATTAAGTTTCCTGATTTGGTCCATTCCTTTAAGCCAGAGCCGCACAATGAAATGCCGCAAGCATCGACCGCCCACGATACCTTTTGGGATTTTGTCGCCAACAATCAGGAAACTGCCCATATGATTATGTGGGCAATGTCGGACCGGGCTATTCCGCGAAGTTACCGGATGATGGAAGGTTTCGGTGTGCATACATTCCGGTTCGTGAATGATGCCGGGAAAGCCCACTTTGTGAAGTTCCATTGGAAACCCGTACTCGGTGTCCATTCCCTTGTATGGGATGAAGCTCAAAAATTAGCGGGGAAAGATCCCGACTACCACCGGCGTGACCTATGGGAAGCTATTCAGATGGGCGATTATCCAGAGTATGAGTTAGGCGTCCAACTGATTGCGGAAGAAGATGAATTCAAGTTTGGGTTTGATGTGTTAGACCCGACCAAAATCTGGCCGGAGGAGATGGTCCCGGTCAAGATAGTCGGGAAGATGACGCTGAACCGCAATGTGGATAATGTCTTTGCGGAAACGGAACAGGTAGCATTTCATCCGGGCCATGTCGTTCCAGGGATCGACTTCACGAACGATCCGCTTTTGCAAGGGCGTTTGTTCTCTTATACAGATACCCAGTTAAGCCGTCTGGGAGGGCCAAATTTCCACCAGCTACCGATCAATCAGCCCGTTTGTCCATTCCACAACAACCAGCGTGATGCCATGCATCAAATGCAAATCCATAAGGGGCAGGTCAGTTATCATAAAAACAGCATCGATGACAATACACCCAACCCGGTTTCGGGCGATGAGGGCGGCTACGTCCATTATACGGAAAAAGTAGAAGGGAAAAAGGTGCGGAAGCGCAGTGATAGTTTTGCAGACCACTTCAGCCAGGCCATTCTATTCTGGCACAGTATGTCAGATGTCGAGAAAAGCCATATCATTCAGGCATTCAGTTTTGAATTGGGCAAAGTGAAGAGCAAGGATATCCAACAGCAAGTGGTGGATATGTTCAGCCAGGTTGACAGCAAAATGGCCCAAAAAGTAGCGAATGCTATCGGCGCCAATCCTCCCAAAACGGCAGCATCCACAGGGGGGGCTAATAGTCAAGCATCACCTGCCTTAAGCCAAATGAATACAGCCAAAACGGCTTTGACGAGAAAAGTAGCAATTCTGATTGAGGATGGCTACAACTTTGACAATGTAAATGAAGCAGTGAAGATATGGAGCGATAACGGTATACATGTGGAAATCATCAGCAGCCGCAAAGGAATGATCAAGAGTTCCGACGGAAGGGATATCGAAGCTGACCAGACGTTTCTGACTGTCGACTCGGTGCTCTATGATGCTGTTTATGTTCCTGGGGGACAGAGCAATGCGGATGCATTGTCTGCAAGTAAGGATGCCAAATATTTTATCATGGAGGCATATGGACATTATAAGACAATAGGGGCCACCGCTGAGGCTAAAAAGGTCCTGACAGCGGCAATTATGATCCCTAACCTGGATCAGGAAGCAGGGGTTCTCGTCAAACAAGGCAATCAAACAATCCAAAATTTCGCGGATGGATTCATGCTTGAGGTGGCTAAGCACCGTCATTGGAACAGGAGAGTATAATTAAAAGGCTGTTTTCGCAAACTTTGTTGCCTATGAAGAAGTAGGCTCCAGGTTGCTCGCTTTCCGCGGGGCGGGCGGTGAGCCTCCTCAGCGCCAAGCGCTTGCGGGGTCTCACCCGGTCCGCTAATCCCGCAGGAGTCTCGCACCTTCCGCTCCCAATCAATTGGTTTTCATTACTGAACTTATGTAAAACAACAATCTTTTAGAAAACAGCCAATTAAAAAGAAGTCGGGAAAGCAGAGCAAGGAAAAGTCTATAAAAACAAGCAGGCGTATACGCCTGCTTGTTTGTTGATGACTGGTTATGCAGTTTACCTTTACTTGCTTGCGGCAATTTTGGAGATGACGATTTCATTGCTGATAATTGGAGATTCTTGCGGCTCTTGGCCTGGCTCAGGGCGTTTGTGGGCTTTTTTGAAGTCGTCGCTGTTTCTCCATGCCTCAAAATCCTCCATGGATTCCCAATACATATTGACGTTCAACTCATCATTTTCTTTTATGTTTGTACGAACCAATACTTCCAGTTTCACGAAACCTTTGAACTTTTCCAGTGTATTTCCTTTCGTGAAGCCTCCTGCCATTTTTTCTGCGAATCCAGTCTTAACAAATATACGATTGCTGACGATTATCATTTTAATATATCTCCTTTTTTAGTGGTTTTTGGGATAATCAGTGGAAAATGGTCCTCAAATTTTACTTTTGCAGTTATATTATACACGTTTTCTAAAAATTCAGAAGTAAGTAAGTCTTTGGGTTTTCCAAAATCTGCTACACATCCCTCCTTCATGGCAATTAAAAGATCACTGTATGCCGCTGCCTGCTGTAAATCATGCAATACCATTACAATGGTGATGCCATATTGCTGGTTGATATTCTGAAGCATCTCCATCAAGTCAATTTGATGGGCAATATCCAAGTAGGTAGTCGGCTCATCTAGCAGCAGAATATCGGTTTTTTGAGCTAATGCCATTGCTATACGCACTTTCTGCTGTTCACCCCCGGATAAGTGCCGGAATGGTCGGTTTTTATGTTTGTGTGTCCCGGTCACTTCCATTGCCCAGTCGACAATATCACCGTCATGTTGGCTTCCCCTTTGCAAAAATATGCTTTTGTGGGGCGACCTTCCATACGATACGAGTTCCTGTGCGGTCAAGTCCGGCATATTCGATTTTGTTTGAGGAAGCATGGCGACCGTTTTGGCGAATTCCTTATTTTTGAACGATTTTGCAAGCCTGTCGATTACATATATGTCACCAGACTGGCTTTTTAGCAGTTGGGCTGAGATTTTCAAGAAGGTTGATTTGCCTGAACCATTTGGGCCGATAATCGACGTCATGAATCCCTTAGGAATGGAAAGGTCAATGGCATCCAATCGGAAATGCCCGACTTGATAGGTGATGCTTTTGGCTTCGATGGCTTGCATTTCACATCAGACTCCTTTTCTTTAATAAGGTCAGGAAGAATGGCGCTCCCAGGCAGGCGAGCAATATGCCGACCGGCAACTCGATCGGGTCGAACCATGATCTGGCGATGGTATCGGCCATTACGACAAGCGCAGCCCCTCCGACTGCCGAAAAAGGGATCAAGTAACGATAATCCGCGCCGAGCAACAGACGGATCATATGCGGTACAACTAAGCCGACAAAACCGATTAATCCGGCAACACTGACAGCGGAACCTGCAAGGAAGGATGCCAGCAGAATGATTAGCAGTCTATGCAATTCTACCTTCTGCCCCAATAATTTAGCGGAATCGTCCCCGAGCAAGAGGAGATTGGAAGGTTTGATCGCCAGCAGCGATAGAAGCAGTCCGCCGATGGCGTAGGGCGCCATAAACTCAAAGTGATGCCAGCTGCGGCCGTTCAGTCCGCCGGAAAGCCATGCTAGGACGGATTGCACCCGGTCACTGTAAATGATCATGATACCGTTTTGGACCGCACCGAGAAGGGCATTGATGGCCACACCGGCCAATACGATTTTGAGGGGGGAAGCCCCTTTATCCCAAGCCAGAAAATAGATGGTCAAAGACGTTACGAGTGCCCCGGCAAATGCTGTAATCGGCAGTAAGTATGACAGTTGAGGGTATATCATCATCGTAAAGCATGCAGCCAATCCGCCGCCGGCCGTCACTCCTATGATACCGGGATCGGCGAGCGGATTTTTCATGACACCTTGCAGCAGGGCACCTGCAACACCCAGACAAGCACCAACCAAAAGACCGATCAGGATCCTTGGAAGCCGTAAATCCATGATGATGACTTCATTTGCCGTTTGTTCGGCTCCAAAGAGGATGACCCAGATTTCGGATAGCGGAATCGGCACAGAGCCATCTGTAAGGCTATACAGTGAGACGGCAATCAATATGAATGGCGAAAGGATGATTGCCCATTTTCTGCGTTTGTTTCTTTTGGTGATATCCATCTTTACTCAGCGCTATGCAGCAATCCACCGATGTATGAAATGGCATCTGTAACCCGTGTGCCTGGGTTTGTCCCAAATAAGTCCGCCGGCAGGATTTCCACTTTATCGTTTTTGACTGCATCTGTGCCATTCCATGCCGGATTTTGCTGCATCTCTTTTATAAAGCCTGCTTTCACAGCTTCCGGATCGGCATGTGTCATTAAGAAGATAAATTCCGGGTTTGCTTCCACAATCCTTTCCGTATTTAATTGGGCATATTGCGGATATTTCTCAAGAGCCGGATAATCGGAGGCAATATTGGCGCCGCCGGCAAGCTCAAGAATATTGCCGCTAAGTGAATTCGGAAGGGCAGCCATGTAAGTACCCGGTGCTCCGTACACCAATAGTACACGTTTGCTTTCTCCATTTGCAGAGATGGAAATGGAATCAATCGTTTCCGTTATTTCTGCGTTCAGTTCTTTTGCTTTGTTCTGCTGTCCGAGCATATCGCCATATAATGTGATTTGCTCCTGTATCTCTTGTACAGAGTTGGCATTCGTAAGCACTACTTTGGAACCGATGCCTTCAAGCGCTTCTACGTCCTTTACGTTCAATTGGCTGTTTGCCACAACAACATCGGGCTTTATACTTGCGATTTTTTCTAGGTCGAACTCATGGGTGTTCCCAACTTGCTCAATATCTTTCAGCGCCTCTGGGACTTCACCACTTGTTGTCGGGCGGCCTACTATATTGCCGTCAAGTGCGACAATAAGATTGAGATCACCGTCCCCAAGCACAACAATTTTTTGGGGATTCTCGTCAAAAGTGATAGTCCGATCGGCAAAATCAGTGATAGTTATTTTTGTTCCTTCCGCACTGGAAACTGTATTTTCAGCTTTCCCTGAAGAACCCGTTTCTTCAGCTGATCCGCATCCGGCTAGCAAGAGTAAGCATAATGATGTTCCAATAATTAATCCGTTTTTCATTAATTGATTCCCCCATGCACATAATCAATAGTGATAATCATTATCAATGATAATCACTTTCAATTACAAATGATAATGATTATCAATCCTTTTGTCAATTTAATTTTGTAAAAATTTAAAAAACAGGGATTATATGACCGTTCGTGACCAAAAGGTGCCGTACTATTAAGGGGAAATCTGCAGAATAAGGGAGGATGAGGGTTTGAGAAAGGATGAGGTTTCATTTCACGGGACAGGCAGTAAGCACTGTCCCGTTGAGTCTACCTGATTTTTTTGCCTGTTTTCTCTTCTTCGAGATAGCTTTCTAGCATATTCAAAAATAATTTGGTGGCTGCAGAATAGCTTTTTTCTTTTCGCACCCATCCAAATTGGATGATGCGCTGTTCCGGTACGTCCAGGTCGACGACATCCATCCTTTTTTCTTGATAGTCCCTATTGTTCATTAATGAATAATCCAGTCCAATAGTGATGGCCATGTTGTCTGTGATGGCTTTTTGGATTGCTTCGGTGTTATTGCTGGTGAACAGCACCTGGACTGGCCCATGATTCTCACTGAATTGCTCCATGTATAGACGGATGAATTCATCATTATACAAGACAATGGGATATTCTTTGACCAGCTCTGCCGGGACAGTTTGGTGTCCAGCAAGCGGAGAATCGGCTCCGATACCTACAACCATACGACCTTCAAGCAGTGAGTGGAAGAGTAAGTCATCACTGTACTTCATGGTCGTTTCATTTAGTATGATTAATCCAACATCAACGGAATCATCTCGGATATGATCAATGATTTCCCTCGGCCCCTTCTCAAACAGCTCCACATCGACGAGGGGATACTTCTTTTTGAAATCAGCGATCACCTTCACAAGCAGGTGCATGGAACCAGGGATGGTCGCAATCTTCAGGATCCCGTTGACCGTATCAGAGAAAGACATAGCTTCTGCTTTTAGTTCCTGGACTTTCAATAAGATATCATATGCTTTGCTGATGATCACTTTCCCCTCGGGAGTGGGGGTGGCCCCGGTTCCTCTAGAGCGTGTAAACAGCGGTACACCCAGTTCATTTTCCAGTGATGTGATGGATTGGCTGATGGCAGAAAGGGTGACATTGAAGCTTTGGGCTGCACTTGATAAGGAGCCTTTTTTAGCAACTTCACATATATAATGCAATTGGTCAATATTCAATCAGTCCACGTCCTTTATATCTATTGTTTTCATTATAGCGTACATTGGGAATTATAAGAAAAATCGCATCTATCCTAGTAATTTTGCGAGCAAAGTGTCAGCCAGTCAAGCTTTTGGGAGGAATTGCGTAAAAGCGTACAGGATTTTTGATATGAATTCCTCTTATAGCTGAAAGGCAGCAAATGATATAATTAATAAAATATGGAAAATGAAATCACATAGAAGAATAGAGGTAAATCTATGAAGTCAAGGCGGCTAACTATATTTCTGATCAGCTTAATGGCCTTCTTCCTTGCGTCCTGTAAGAGTGAAAATCCCGAGATAGAGCAAAAGCCTAAGGTGCAGGAAAACGAAAAAAGGATCATGGAGACATTGCCTGAAACAGTACAGAAGGCCAATGAATCTTTTATTATCTTGCAAAATGTCCCTGAGTTTCCGGTCAGCTCCCCATCTGAACAAGTAATATTGGAAGCCATTAAAATTGATGAGGATGGGGCAGCTATCACTAAGCAAGTGAAGTGGAGTTCAACGAATCCGGAAGTCGTGACTATTGACCATGACGGAAGAGCATTGCCAGGTGAAAAATCCGGAAGGACTTGGCTGTTGGCAAAGAGTGGCCAAGGGGTGGACTACATAGGGGCAGAAGTCGATGAGGAAGGAAAGGTGTCGCTTCTGCAAGAGAAAGATGAACATTACCAGCTGGTTGACCGCATAATGGAGGGAATGACCCTTGAAGAAAAACTTGGTCAGCTGATCATAGCTGATTTCTCTGAGTCCAATGGGGCGAATTCTCCATCCGAACGGACTGCCGTTTTCGAGCAGAAAATGAAAAAGTATGGCATCGGGGGCATTTTTTTGCCGAATGACAGCCTTGTTTCTGTAGAGCAAGGGATTAAGCTGACTGAACAATTACAAAGTGCATCAGGCAAACTGGGTCTCTTCTTGTCAGCTGATGTGGAGGAAGGGGCAGCAAACCGTCTCGCTACTTCTACAAACCTTGACAACCTTATGCTAGGGGCCATCCGGTCAGCTGCCCTTACAAAAAAGGCAGGCAAAATGAGGGGAACCGAGTTACGGTCGGTCGGTGTCAATCTTGATTATTTCCCTTCACTAGACATTTGGAAGGAATCGGGGAATCAGGGAATCAGCCAGCATTCATTTGGGGACAACCCGTCAACAGTAGTGTCAACCGGATTGCAGGTCATGAAAGGTATGGCTGAAGAAGGAGTTACAGCTGCAGTGGGCAGTTTCCCAGGTAATGGAGGAGCCAAAATCGACAAAGAAACCGGCCTTTCCATCGTCAGCCAAGAGGCGGAAGAACTGGAGGAAACATCCATAACGCCATATAAGGAGGCCATCAAAGCCGGTGCGGAAGCAATCACCTTATCGAACGCAGCTTATCCTAAATTGGACCCTTCGACTCACATCTCGCGTTTAACAGAAGCAGAGGTAACCGTTCCAGCTTCGCTTTCTCCCTACATCATACAGGTTCTTTTGCGAGAAGGTATGCAGTTTGATGGTGTAGTGATTGCGGATACAATACATTTAGGAGCAATAGCAGAGCATTACGGGCAAATGGAGGCCATCATCAGGACAATCGTCTCGGGGTCTGATATGGTGCTGGTATCAGGTGATTTGGATGACATCATGCCAAGTTTAATAGAGACTGTAAAAAAAGGTGTGATCACAGAAGCAAGGTTGGAGGAGGCCTCCAGGCGAATCATCACCTTAAAAGTGAAAACAGGCCTTCTGAAACAAGAGGAAGCAGATCCGGTGAAAGAAAAGATAGGGAATGCGATTGAAATGGTTGGCTCACCAGAACATACATTGATTGAGAAAGAAGTTGCCCGGCAGTCGGTGACATTGGTGAAAAATAAAAAAGTTCTGCCGCTTTCGGAGTTGGAGGAAGGGAGCCGCATTGTTGTACTCGGCCATGAATATGTTGATGAACTGGGAAAAGAAGTTCGATCAAAGTATTCCGGAACGATCATCATAGATTGGAAAGATCAAGCTATATTGACGGCCGAACAAGAAGAATTGGTCCAGGAGGCGGATTATATCATTGTAACTACTTCTTCTGAAAAGAAGAATATAAGGGCTCCTGATAGTCCTCAGAACGATTTAATCAAGAGGGTGATGGGCTCCGCCGGCGGGCCTGTAATCGCTGTCGCAATCCAGAGCCCGTATGACCTGCTCAGCTATTCGGAAGTGAATGCTTATATCATCCAATATGGCAGCGATCAGGCAAACTTTGCAGCTGTAGCGGACATATTATTCGGTGACTTATCCCCTCAGGGAAAACTGCCTGTAGCTATTCCGGATGGAAATGGAGGCACTTTGTTCAATGAAGGACATGGCTTGTCTTATTAAAAGGGCCCGATACGGCTAATTCAGATACTCTTTCTGAACAGCCGTTTTTTTAGGCATAATCATTATTGTTTAAAGTATGATTTTTCATTTCCGGGCATCATCCTAAGTTTTTTCAGGCACTTTCACTGAAGGGTAACAGGCGCTAAAAAGCGCTTCGCCAATTCAAAGTCATTTCTACGCGGCAGCAAGAGTTTGATATATCAAAAGGCAATACGGTTATGATCAGGACCCCCGGGGTAAAAGAGAGCTCTGTCCGATGTTTAATCGAAATCCCGTTGATTAATTGGGAAACCTTGTTAAAATCCGAAGCCTGGGCAGCCTGCATCAGCTGCAATATGATATCTTCTGAAGAATTCAGAGTTTGTGAAATTGTTTTGGCATCATCCAGTAGCTCTGTTGTCAGAGATGTAGAAAAGATCAGCGGAGCCGTATCGATGGGGGGCAATATAATCTGTTGTCTTTCGGGTTCTGTGAAAGATGGCTGTGCTTGATATGGACACATTATGGCTGGATAGACTGTTTGCTGAGCTGGTGGCATATTCGGCAGTAGCATATTTATTGGGTAACCAGTCTGCATAGAATATGGTTGTGGCGCATAGGGTTGCATATTCATTCTCCTTTTAGAAGTATTTTTAGTTGAATAGGTTCGGGTTATGATATGCGGAGGGGTGCTTGACCTGTTCCACCCTTATATCGGTAATGTCGACCCTATCTTTTCACATTCCTGTCATTTTCAGAGCCCCGGCATCGGCTTTTTGCATATACCGGATACATGATGATATCAACTTAAGGGAGAGGTTTTATGATTAAAGATAAGCAATCGGTTCTAAAGGAGGCAAACCATTTTATTGGTCAATGCTATAGAGAATTGGGAAGGGAATCGGACATATCTCCACGGTTGAAGGAAATTGATAGAGAGATTTCGCTGACGGGTACTTATGAACACACTTATGATGAACTTATTCTTGGCGCCCGCATGGCATGGAGGAATAGCAACAGATGTATCGGGAGACTGTTCTGGAATAGCTTGCATGTCTTGGATGCCCGGTCGGTAGATGATGAAGATGATATGTATCAAGCACTTCTGCATCATATCAGTTATGCCAGTAATGAGGGAAGGATCTTGCCGACGATCACAATCTTCAAACAACATAAGAATCATGAGGACACAGCGCGTATTTATAATCATCAACTGATCCGCTACGCCGGCTACAATAGCGGTGATGGTGTGAAAGGGGACCCTCATTCCCTTCATTTCACGAAAATGTGCAGCAAACTGGGATGGCAAGGTGAAAAAACTAACTATGATGTGTTGCCTTTCGTGTTTTCAATTAATGGGCGCAGGCCAGTCTGCAGGAATGTACCAAAGACATTGATTAAAGAAGTGGAAATTAGGCATCCTGATTATCCGTTCGAAGAACTTGGCATGAAATGGTACGGAGTGCCGATTATATCCGATATGAGGCTGGAGATCGGCGGTGTTTCCTATCATGCGGCCCCCTTCAATGGCTGGTATATGGGAACAGAAATCGGTGCCCGCAATCTGGCGGACGAACATCGCTATCATGTACTGCCGCGGATAGCTGAAGTAATGGGGTTGTCGACTAACAGAAATGATACTCTTTGGAAGGATAAGGCGCTTATCGAGTTGAATGTGGCTGTATTGAACTCTTTCAAAAAAGCAGGCATCACTATTGTTGATCATCATACAGCGGCTGCCCAATTTCGGCTTTTCGAAGAGCAGGAGGCGAAGGGAGGCAGAATGGTAACAGGGGATTGGACATGGCTCATTCCGCCGCTGTCTCCTGCAACCACCCATATATTCCATCAAGATTATAGGAATGAGAGGGAAAAACCTAATTTTTTTCCGCAATAGTTGTCAGGTCTTAAAAAGAAATAGGTGGAACGAGTTTTCAATGATATGCTCCCTCTAAGGTAGACAGATTAAATTAAAATCTGTTTGCCCTAGGGGGAGCTTATTATGTCCAATAAATATTATCCTCTTTGTTCGTACAATTTGATCATCTCAATCATGACTTCTGCTGCTTTCATCATGTTCTCGATTGAAATGTATTCGTACTTGCCGTGGTAGTTCTCCCCTCCGGTAAATATATTCGGAGTCGGAAGACCCATGTAGGAAAGTTGAGAACCATCCGTTCCGCCTCGTATCGGCTGGATGATCGGTTCGATGTCAAGGTTTTTCATGGCTTTGTAGGCGATGTCGACAATTTCTTTCACAGGCTCGATTTTTTCCCGCATATTGTAATATTGATCGCTGATTTCAAGCTGGATGCTGTCCACACCATATGTTTGTTTGATTTCCTCCGCGATGGATTCCATTTGAGCTTTTCGCTCAGCAAACTTTCCTTTATCAAAGTCACGGATGATATACTGCAGAGTTGTTTTCTCGACATCCCCATTTATGGATAATAGATGATAAAATCCTTCGTACCCTTCCGTATGCTCAGGTGCTTCCTGCACAGGGAGCTTACTTTGGAATTCCATTGCAATCTTCACAGAGTTGACCATTTTCCCTTTTGCCGTTCCAGGATGGACATTTGTACCGTTAAAGATTACTTTAGCTGCGGCGGCATTGAAACTCTCGTATTGCAGTTCCCCTAACGGTCCGCCGTCCATTGTGTATGCATAGTCAGCATTGAACGCCTCCACATTGAATTTATGAGGCCCTCTGCCTATTTCTTCATCAGGTGTGAAGGCCACACGGATTTTTCCATGCTTGATTTCAGGGTTTTTCAGGAAGTAGTCCATCGCGGTCATAATGATGGCAATGCCGGCTTTATTATCAGCCCCCAGCAAGGTTGTCCCGTCAGTGGTGATCAAGGAGTGCCCTTTGTAGTTCTCTAGTTCAGGAAATTCTTTCGGGGAAAGGATGACCTGCAATTCTTCATTCAGGACAATATTTCCGCCGTCATACTGATGAATATGCGGTTTCACGTTCGCCCCTGTCATATCTGTGGCGGTATCAAGATGCGCCAAAAAGCCGATTGTCGGAATGTCTTTATCTGTATTGGACGGAAGTGTAGCCATTACGTAGCCGTTCTCATCCACAGTCACTTCACTCATGCCGATCTGCTTCAGTTCCTCGACCAGCTTTTTCGCCAACGTCCATTGCCCTTCTGTAGTTGGGCACGTTGTGCTTTCATAATCTGATTGTGTATCCACTTTCACATATGTAAGAAATCGATCAACCAATTGTTGTTTCATATACGTTTCTCCTTTTAATTAAGTGATACTTTCATTTTATCAGAGTTTTTGCTTTTGCAGAAAGAGACTCCCTTCATAGTGTGCATAGCCCCCTCAGTTGTATGCTAAATTCCTCAAGTTCATTATTTGATGGGGGTAAATGGAACAGGTAAATCCACAACATTCAAAATGATAGCAGGGATTGGCCGTTTGAAAGGGAGCCGATGCTTTTAATTGAACTCCCGCCACTTAACCTCCGTTCATAATGTTTTGATTGGAAAATGGAGGTGTTCGCGCAAATTAAAAGAGAGCTATCCTGTTTAGCAGGTTAGCTCTCATCTGTTTTACTTTGTTTCTTCAGCTGTATGAATATCGATGACTTGCGCAGGAACGATATGATCCCCGTCCTTGTCTTCGCCATCTTCTTCCGTTGTCTCAGGAGCGTTCAGCCACTTGTACATCATACCCATGAAGATCGCTCCGCCAATGATGTTACCGATGGTGACCGGAATCAGGTTACGGATGGCATTAGTGAACGAAATCGTATCCGGGTGATCCAAGATCAATGCGATTGAGAATGTGCTCAAGTTTGCGATACTGTGCTCATAGCTGGAAATGAAGAAACCAAATACGAAGAAGATCATAACCGTAATCTTCGGTCCGTCGCCCTTCATTGTCATTGGAATATAGAAGGCCATACATACGAGCCAGTTACATAGGATTGAGCGGAAGAATAGTTCGGAAATCGGCGCGTTCATTTTTGCCTCTGCCACGCTCATCAGGAAACTGTTCACATGAGGTGTTGCAAAAATCCCGGTCAGATAAATGAAGACAGCAAAAGCCACTGCACCGATGATGTTCCCAAGATAAGTGGCACACCACATTTGTACGACTTTTGGCCAACGCATTTTCCCATTCAGAGCCGCATAGGTGAAGTAGAAGGTATTCCCTGTGAACAGGTCGCCTCCGCCGTATGCGATCATGATGATAGCGGCACCGAAAGTGAGGGCTGCCATAGGGTAAGCCATAGGATTGTGTTCAAGATAAAAATAATTTCCTGTTTTGAATGCTATGATGACTCCGAAACCTATGAATGCACTTGCCAAGATCGCACGGGCGATATAACGAAGCACACTGTAATCGAAGACTTTTTGTTTTTTCAAAGCCAATGATTCAACGGCTTTCAAAGCTGTTTTTTCCATGTTGCCTCCTGCTTTCATTGATGTATTGTTTAGGTTTCCCAGGTGTTTTCTTCCTATACGAAATTAAAGTTTGTGATTATTTGAACTTAATTACTGTTACAGAAGAGTTACACACACTGATACAGTTAAAGTACACCTTATCTTATCACTTTTACAAGCGATAAGACACCTCCAGAAGAAACTTCCAGTTACAATCTGTTGACAAATGGATGAATTAATGTAAGCGGTTGCAGTGCTCTTGGATGAATTAAGGAAAACTTAAGAATTCAGCTACCGTTATTTTAAGATTTGAGGTTTACATTATTTATAAAGATCACAATGGTATAATGCGGGAAGGGGGAATCTATATGAATGGAATGACAGTACTGGTAGTGGATGATGAAGAAGAAATCCGCAATGCCATCGAAATATATTTAAAAAATGAAGGAATCTCCGTCATCAAAGCGGCAGATGGCCTTGAAGCACTGGAAAAGCTGTCTGAAAACGAAATCCATCTGATTATTCTGGATGTAATGATGCCTAAACTGGACGGTATATCGACAACTTTTAAAATCAGGGAAAAGAAAAACATACCGATCATCATTTTGAGTGCCAAAACAGAAGATGCCGATAAGGTGCTGGGCCTGCAGATCGGAGCGGATGACTATGTGACCAAACCATTTAACCCGCTGGAGTTGATTGCCCGAGTCAAGTCGCAGCTAAGAAGATATGTCACGCTTGGGACATATGAGGGTGGGGCTCAGAAACAGATCAGCATACGGGGACTTATACTCGATGAAGAGGCAAAGCAAGTGACTGTGAACGGTGAAGCGGTCAAACTTACGCCCATTGAATACCGGATTGTCGAACTGCTGATGAGAAATGCCGGCCGTGTATTTTCTATCAACGAGATTTACGAGCTTGTCTGGAAAGAGCCCGGATATAACGCTGAAAATACGGTTGCGGTCCACATCCGGAAAATCCGTGAAAAGATTGAAATCGACCCGAAAAATCCTAGATATTTGAAGGTGGTATGGGGAATTGGATACAAAATGGAAAAATAAAAAGAAGGTATGGCTGAGCATTCTGTTGTTTTCCCTCGGGGTCAGTGCACTCATTTATAGCCTTCTTACCGGAAGAGAATTCTATAGGGAAGACTATTATCACAGCCGTTCTTTTGAATCCGAAAAAAACAGCTATTTGCAAGACCTGTCCACATACGTTTTGAGCAAACCGGATGTGAAAGATCTGGTGGACCGCATTACTGTGACGGATTCGGATATAGAAGAGTACCGCTATCAATACGGTACTCTGGATGAACAAATCAGCTCCATCAAAGCTCAATATGCGGTGCGGATTGAAGAAGCTGAGCAATTAGAAGACGAAGAACTGAAACGTACCTATGAACAGGAACGCAACAAGAAAATCAAGGATATAACAGAGAACTTCACCAACGAAGAGCATGTCCGCAGTAAGATACTCAAGGAGCGTGCAGCGAAGGTGAAAGAAGAATACCGTCAGTATTTCCAAGCAAGTTCCTCTGATAAGATGGACTTTTCTTATAATGAAAGGTACTTCGATTTTTATCTGGAGGATGAAGACGGAAATGTATTTACCTCCCTTTCGGGGAAGCAGGAGAAGGATCCGGCAGCGTATTTCAGCAGTAAAAATACAGTGTTTGTCGAGGAATTCGGCCAAGATGGAAAAGAAGCGTTACGCATAAGCGAGGATGACTTATTGAACAATTGGCTAAGTGAACCAAGTTATATTGACGGAAATAGAGTAGATTATTTCAGCGGGTACATCGGGATACCGAAAGATCGGGCTTCTATTTTTACTGAAAATGAGAACGCATATAATCAAGTCCGTTGGGGGTATATCCTATTATTGGTGGCTGGAGCCATAACGGGGCTTGCCGGTACGTATATGCTGGTGAGAACAAGGCCGTTTACGGAGGATTGGTATCCAGGCAGCCGCTTTGGAAAATTCCCATCTGACTTGCGATGGCTCACATGGCTATTCTTCTGCCTGTTTGGATTTGCGGGTTTTGGGGTTGTTGCAAGCTCCTCCTATCTAGGATACCGTCATCTTTATTTTCCGGACTGGCTTGTAGAAGCAGGGGTTATTGTAGCAGCAGGAACAATTGTCGGGTCATTGATTGTCTGGCTGTCTATACAGAACCTTAATCTGCTAATCAAACGAGGGGTTTGGGATGAATTGACCATTCATTCATGGACTGCCATTTTCCTTCGTGCTGCAAGACAGGCTTTCCTGAATGTAAATATAGGTATACAGCTCATCATTTTATTGGCAGGTTTCACAGTTGCCGGATTTTTGTTGGTGTATTGGTTGTTTGTGGCTATTTATCACTTTCCAATCCTGTTTAGCGCTCTCCTAGCGTTTCTCGCTATATTCATATTCATGGCACTGTGTTACCCCATTATGAAGAAAGCCGGTTATTTTAATCGGATTGTCATTGCCATCTCAGCGCTGGCAAAAGGCCAGAATATAGAGGATCTTCCTATCAAGGGCAAGTCGATCTTTGCAGAATTGGCAAGGGACGTTAATTCACTGAAAAGCGAGGTCAAGCTGTCTCAACGTGAGCAAATGAAGAGTGAAAGGCTGAAGACAGAGCTGATCACCAATGTCAGCCACGACTTGCGGACTCCATTGACATCGATTATCACATATGCTGACCTTTTGAAGGCCGATGATCTGACTGAAGAAGACCGAAACAATTATATTAACATCATTGATCGCAAATCCAAGCGGTTGAAGGTGCTGATTGATGACTTGTTTGAAGCCTCCAAAATGGCCACGGGAAATATCTCTCTGCAGAAGTCACAGGTGGATATTATCCAACTGCTGCAGCAGGCACTGGCTGAATATGAAGAAAAAATAGAGCAATCGGAATTGCAGTTCCGTATCAAGAGTGATGATCCGCCGATTCTTATGGTCGTTGATGGACAAAAAATGTGGAGAGTCTTCGACAATCTCATCGGCAATACGCTGAAGTATTCACATCCGGGGACACGTGTCTATATCCATGTGAAAGAGAAGGAAGATCAAGTCAGCATCACCTTCAAAAATGTGGCTAAATATGAGCTTGGCTGCGATGTGGATGAACTGTTCGAGCGCTTTAAAAGAGGGGACTCCTCAAGACATACAGAAGGATCCGGGCTTGGCTTGGCCATCGCCAAATCTATTGTCGACCTGCATGGAGGGACGATGGATATTGAGGTGGACGGAGATTTATTCACGGTCACAATCCTGCTCGATAAAGTGTAAAATAACGCCCATCCTGTCAGGGTGGTTTCACCTGTAAATGCTTACCTGAAACTGCTTAGGCAAATCCTCTCCATTTTTCGATTTAGTTAATTTTGTAGTTTTCAAGGTCCTTACTGGGGAATACATACAGTAAAGGCGTTGAGGATAAAGGAGAGAAAGAATGAATAACTACGAAATCACATATCACTTAAGCAACGGTTTATCAATTTCGGAAATAGTCGAAGCAGATACACAGGAACAGGCATTTGAGAAAATCCGCAAAGACGAAGTCATCACAATTGCAGATGAAACAAGTGAGACAAGGGTGCTTTGCCGCTTCAAAGTAGAGGATGTTGTCCTGACAACTGTACAAATCAACTAGAAAAAAGCCCGTCCATTTTGGACGGGCTCTTCTAATGGTTCGCCAATCGCCTATTATCCCCGTTGCTTACGCTTCCGGATATACCAAATGATAGCCAGTATGAACAGAATACCGATAATCGTATACACTACATTCGAAAAGGCATCCATATATATCATGACATCGTGCCAATTCGAGCCCAGAACTGCTCCCAGGTTGACAAGAATCGTATTCCATACCAGAGTGCCGATTGTCGTAAAAAGGATGAACAGGCCGAAGTTCATATTAGACATCCCGGCAGGTATGGATATCAGGCTCCTGACTAATGGGATGACACGGCAAAACAGGACAGTCCAGATGCCATACTTATCAAACCAGGCATCCGCCTTATGGATATCATCTTTTGTCAGGCGAAGAAACTTCCCGTAGCGGTCAATGATTTTTTCCAATCTTTCCACGTCGAGAAGAGTACCGATCCAATAGAGGATTACGGCACCGATGACCGAACCGAGCGTGGATACAAGAATGACGCCCATCACAGTGAGACTAGTATTTTGAGTCAAAAACCCTCCAAAGGTAAGAATAATTTCAGAAGGGATGGGAGGAAATATGTTTTCCACCATAATGAGCAGAAAAACGCCCCAATACCCAAATTTTTCAATTAGTTCAATGATCCAAGCTTCCATGTGATAACTCCTTCTGTACATTCATCTATTTATAGAATATGCTACTGTCTGTCCAAACAGACTTGGTTAATCAAAAGGCAGGGGCAGATGGATTGTTACAAGGACAGAGGCTTGATGCATGTCTGCAACCTTATGGACAATAAATATCTTTTAAGTATTGCATATCAGTCCTAATCGAGGGAAATGATAACTCCCATAAAATTTATTTTTAGAATAGTCAGATAATGATATAATCAGTAAATGGAAGAATAATGCAGGAGGGTTATGTATGGGAAATGTCTACTTTATTACTGGATTTCCAGGTTTCATCGCAACACAACTGCTTAAAGAATTGATTAAGGAGGATGATGCTTTCACACGTGCTTATGTGCTTGTGCTGCCGTCCTTTCAGGAAAAAGGAGGGTCGGAAGCCCGCAGGCTCACAAAAGAGCTGGGGATTCCTGAACAGGCAATTGCCGTTGTCGCCGGAGATATAACAAAACCGGGTTTAGGGATTTCAGGAGAGCCCGAGCTCAAGACTGTAACGCATGTATTCCATCTGGCAGCCATCTATGACCTGGCGGTGCCGAAGGAGATTGCATACAATGTTAACGTCAAAGGGACGAGCCATGTGAATGATTGGGTCAAGGGATTGCCCTTACTGACCCGATACGTCTATTTCAGTACAGCCTATGTAGCTGGAACAAGAGAAGGCAAGCTATTGGAAACGGAGCTGGTGACTCCTCATTCTTTTAAGAATTTCTATGAAGAGACTAAATACGAAGCTGAGGTGCTGGTCAATCACCTGAAGCAGGAGGTGCCTGTGACTATCATCCGCCCAGGCATCGTCAAAGGACACTCGGTTACGGGAGAAACCGTGAAATTTGATGGGCCCTATTTTATCCTGAACACATTATCGGCTCTTTCATTTTTGCCATACATTCCGTACATAGGAAAGTCCAGCACAAAAATCAATCTAGTTCCAGTCGATTACATCATTAGAGCCACCGTTTATCTCTCATTGTCGGGAATAGGAGAAGGAAAGACCTATCATCTCACGGACCCGAATCCATATTCCGCTACTCAAATATACGAATGGATGACGGAGGCCATGTACGGCAAAAAGCCGAAAGGAGTAGTCCCCATCAGCCTTTGCAAAATGTCTTTATCTATTCCTATGGTCAGGAAGTTCCTCCATACGGAAAAAGAGACGATTGATTACTTTACATGGGATGGCAACTTTGACTGTTCCATTGCCGCATCAGATCTCGAAACAGGAAATATCAAATGTCCGGACTTTAAGGATGGCTTGGATGCCATGGTCCGCTTCTATCGGCAAAATCAGGACAATCCTTCCTATCAGGTCCCGATACGATAAATCCCATTGTTTTTTTATTTTTCAACCCAGGAGACGCCGATGGTTCCGTACCCGGTATGGATGCCAGCGCATGGAACCAGCGTAGTGACCTCAACATCCAGGTCGGGAAAATTAGATTCCAGCTCGGTTTTCCACTCCAATGCTTTCTTCAAGGATTGCGCATGCAGGATACTGACTGATGCAATGCCGCTATTTTTGTAGGCTTCCTGTATTGCATCAATGAAAAACTTCTTAAGCCTGGATTCTGTGCGGATCTTATCGACTACAACCAAACCGCCGTCCTGGAAGCCAATCACCAGGTTGATTTTTAACATATGGCTGATGAATGCCTTTGTCGAAGAAACGCGGCCGCTCTTCTTTAGCTGTTCCAGGTTCTGAGGGCAGATCATTAACCTCACCTTTTCGGTCAAGGAACGGATGTGGTCGGCTATTTCAGCGGCAGGCATACCTTCACCGGCTAAACGGACACCTTCCTTCACTAAATGGCCCATCGGATGGGAACCTATTTTCGAATCAATATGATGAACATTGAACCCTAAAGACTGGGCAGTTGTACGGGATGTCTGGTATGTGCCTGATAGCTTGCTGGAACAGTGGATGGCAATCCCTTGCTCATATTCGTTCTGCAGCTTTTCGAATAACTCATACATTTCCCCGAGAACAGGCTGGGATGTAGTAGGGGATAGTGGTGATTCCTTCACTTTCTCATAGAACTCTTCGTGTGAAATATCCACATTCTCCCTATATATTTCCTCACCTAAGATCAGATTGAGCGGAAGTACATAAATATCGTTTTGGTCAATGAAATCCTTTGGCAGTGAGCAGGCGCTGTCTGTAATCCAGGCTATCTTTTTTTTCATTTGTCAGTATTACCCCCATGGTTTATATGGGGTCAATTCTACATATATATAGACAACAATACAAATAAAAGCGTTTCCTTTTTTGTCGAAATTTGCAGATATGAATAGAATTTCCGCGAAATGTGTTAAGAGGCAGGCAGTCATCTGCTTGATAGAATTACAGAAAAAAGCCCTGCCTATCCAAGGCAGGGCCATTCATTCTATATTTTAAAGGAACTTTTCAGTGAAACAATGAGATTGAAGACCAATTTTTCTTCATTCGTCAGCTTCGGATCGACATTGAAGTAACCATGACGGAAAAATTGGAACTTGTCTCCCGGTTTCGCTTCTTTCATGTTAGGCTCGACAAACCCGTTAAAAATCTGAAGGGATTCCGGATTCACCTGGTCAAGGAATGTCTTTTCTGTTTCAGTCTCACCCTGTTCCTCATTCTCGTCTTTCAATAGCGGGTTGAGGATTCTGAATTCAGCAGGGACTGCTTGGGTTGCTTCCACCCAGTGCAATGTGCCTTTTACCTTGCGGCCTGTGAAGCCGGAACCGCTTTTCGTCTCCGGATCATAAGTGCAACGCAGTTCAATGACATTCCCGTTTTCATCTTTAATTACTTCTTCGCACTTGATGAAGTAAGCATGTTTCAGGCGTACTTCATTGCCGGGGAAGAGACGGAAATATTTCTTAGGAGGGTTCTCCATGAAGTCTTCCTGTTCAATATAGATTTCGCGGGAGAACGGGATTTTGCGGCTGCCCATCTCAGGGTTTTCCGGGTTGTTTTCCGCATCCAGCAGTTCCACTTGCCCTTCTGGATAGTTAGTGATGACCACTTTCAGTGGCTTGATAATCCCCATAGTCCGGAGGGCCTTCATCTTCAGGTCTTCACGAACGAAGTGTTCAAGCTGTTGAACATCGACTGTTCCATAGGCTTTGGATACATCGAGAGACGCACAGAAATTCTTAACGGCTTCCGGCGTATATCCTCTTCTCCGCAAACCAGAGATTGTCGGCATGCGCGGGTCGTCCCATCCATCGACAATGCCTTCATCCACAAGCTGCTTCAGTTTCCGTTTGCTCATGACAGTATCCGTGAGATTCAGTCTTCCGAATTCATATTGCTGAGGCTTGCTTTCCGTTTCACAGTTCTCGATGAACCAGTTGTATAATGGTCTTTGGTCTTCGAACTCCAGTGTACAGATCGAGTGGGTTACCCCTTCAATCGCATCTTCAAGCGGGTGGGCGAACGCATACATCGGATAGATGCACCATTTGTCCCCTGTATTGTGGTGAGTGGCATGAGAAATACGGTAGATGACAGGGTCGCGCAAATTGATGTTTGGTGAAGCCATGTCGATCTTCGCACGCAGCACCTTGTCTCCGTTTCCATATTTTCCGTCTTTCATTTCCTCGAACAATCGGAGGTTCTCTTCCACAGAACGGTCGCGGTATGGGCTGTTTTTCCCTGGTTCCGTCAGTGTACCGCGATATTCACGGATTTCATCAGCGCTTAGGTCATCAACGTATGCTAAGCCCTTCTTGATCAGAAGCACGGCTTTATCATACATGTAATCAAAGTAATCAGATGCAAAAAAGAGATTGTCCCACTTATAACCGAGCCATTCAACATCCTCTTTAATGGCATTCACATATTCCATGTCTTCTTTCAGCGGGTTCGTGTCGTCAAATCGCAGGTTAGTTTTCCCGTTGAACTCATCGGCCAATCCGAAGTTGACAAAGATGCTTTTTGCATGCCCGATATGTAAATAACCGTTCGGTTCCGGGGGGAAACGGGTGATGATTGTATCATGCTTCCCGGTTTCTAAATCTTCCTTCATGATCGGCTTCAAGAAATTGTTGGGTGTATGCCCTTTATTCTCACTCATATTGTTCGACCTCTTTCGTTCTATTAACATTTACTTAGAATTATATTAAATTTTTCCTGTCAATACAAAGCAAGCCTGACATTTTATCGTCTACTATACCATATAGTGATTATTGTTCCCAGAAAAAGAAACACCTTTCTGTAACGTTTCCGTCCAAAAAGGTGCGTTCATTAATGCTTATGATCGTTTGCCCACGCGACAACAACAGTGCCTTCACCGGAATGGGCGGAAATGGTTGAGGTCAGTTCGCAGATGACGACATCGAGGGATGGACATAAAGCCAGTATATCTTCCTTGTATTGAAGGGCTTTATCCATTACATTGCCGTGCATGATATATGCTTTCTTGATATGGCTCTTTTTGATTGCCTGACTGAACAGCTCCATGATCCGCTTTGCCGCTTTCTTTTCGGAGCGGACTTTTTCAAGCAGCTCAAATTTCCCTTTATAGATGGTGATGATTGGTTTGATGCTCAACAGATTTCCCAGTAAGTACTGTGTGCCGGACATTCTGCCGCCTTTGTAGAACTGATCCAGATTTCCGAGCACCATATAGCATTCCGTTTTGTACGCTTCATCATTCAGGAAGGAGCTGATCTCCTTATAGTCGACCCCCTGCTGATGCATTTCCATACCCAATTCCAAAAGCCTTGTGATCCCGACGGACATTGTAAGCGAATCGACCGTCTCCACAGGGAATCCTGCCAGCTCTGCTCCGGCTTGGCAGCTGGACAATGTCCCGCTCAACCCGGATGAAATGTGGATGGCGATTGCTGCATCGTAGCTCTCTTTCAGTTTTTCGAACAGTTCGGCGAATTTTCCTACAGACGGCTGTGACGTCTTCGGTATTTCTTTATCTTCACGAATGTTTCTGTATAGTGTTGTTGTGTCAAGATCGATACCGTCCTCATATGTGCCTGAGCTGAACGTAATGGTCAGAGGCACGATGTACAAGTCTGGATGATTTTTCAGGCCATCCGGGATATATGCTGTACTGTCGGTAATCCATGCAATCTTTTTAGTCATATAATCTATCCTTTAACAGTTTATTTCCTTTTAAGAGGCATTCCCAGCCCTAATGGATTAAACTTTTTCTACCTATCATTGTAGCTGTTCCACGCATTATTTCAATATTTGATGCTGTAAAAGGTAATGTTATCTTGCTTCGAAAGCTTGCGCTGTATTCTATTGTACTGTATTTGGGGGAAGTTCTCTATTATTTATCAGTGAAAAGTTGAACATTCTATAACGAAATATCTATGTCTTTTATTGCCCTGAAACGTGTGGATGAAACCAATATTCATGGTCTTTAGGAATTTTTTTAGGACCGACAGAAATATATGTCAAAGCACCGGTCGAACTATCTTATCCAGTGTTCTGTATAATGGGTAGAAATAGAGTAGCTGAAAGGGCAGATAGACGGATGAAAGAGATGATTGCAAGCCAAAAAGAGCAATATAGAAAACAGTACCAAAACAGAGGGAGACTGCTGATTAAGTGCCCGGATCAACCGGGAATTGTAGCTGAAGTGTCTGCTTTCCTGTATAAGCAGGGAGCCAATATTGTGGAATCCAGTCAATATTCATCGAATCCGAACGGAGGGACCTTTTTTTTGCGTATGGAATTCGAACGTTCGGACTTGGCCAGTCATAAGCAGGAAATGGAAAGCCGGTTTCAGGAAGTGGCTGGAAAGTTCGGGATGGAATATTCCTTCCGTTACGTGTCAGAATTGAAAAGAGCAGCGATTTTTGTTTCAAAGGAACCGCATTGCCTGCTGGAACTGCTATGGGAGCACCAAAGCGGGGACCTTATGATGGATATTTGCATGGTCATCAGTAACCATAACGATACAAGGTCGATCGTGGAGTCTTTAGGGATACCGTTTCAGCATATCCCTGCCAACAAAGATATCCGTAAGCAAGCCGAGGAACTTCAGATCAGGCTTTTGAAGGAGAACCAGATCGATATCATTATTCTCGCCCGTTACATGCAAATCCTCACGCCGGAATTCGTGGCGGAATTCCCGAATCAGATCATAAATATCCATCATTCATTCCTTCCTGCTTTTGTCGGGGCCCGGCCTTACGAACGTGCATATGAACGGGGCGTCAAGCTGATCGGGGCAACCTCCCACTACGTGACCAATGATTTGGACGAAGGCCCAATCATTGAGCAGGACATCAAAAGGGTAGACCATAAGGATACGGTGGAGCGCATGAAGAAAATCGGCCGTTCCATTGAAAGAAGCGTATTAGCCAGAGCGCTTAGATGGCATCTGGAGGACCGAATCATTGTAGAAAAGAATAAGACGATACGCTTCTGAAAAGGCCCGGGGAATCTCCGGGCTTTTTTCTGTGGCCGCAATCAAGTCTGATTTCTTTAGGAAATATTCGTTTACGCGACTTTCCTCCTGACTTTCAAAACAGGCAAACAAAAAACGAACATATGTTCTATTTTATGTTATAATATGGGAACACTAGCCCGTATGTGGCTAGCTATCTGGAAGGAGGGATGCCGGGTGACTGTATTTGAGTCGCTCATGTTCGCACTTACTTTCGCCAGCCTGATTATTGCCGTTTTGTCATTTAATGGAAGGAAATAGAGAGCTGTCCCATAAGGAAACCTGCACATGTTGCAGGTGCCTTTCATTTGTTGGTTGAAAACTGCCGCGTACTTGCCAAAAATACGCCTTTAGTCGTACTGAAAATTATATCCGGAGCCGTTTATCGAAAACTCCTTTGCTAGATAAGATAGAACTAAGAAGAAAGGGGGAGCGTTCAATGAAGAAAATCGGTTTATTATTGGCGGGCTTCGCAGCCTTGGCTGTATTCCTGGCGAATGTTGGTCCTTTGCTGACATTGGCGGTCACGCTCGGGATTGCTTATATGATCTTTAAATGGTTCTTGAAGGCGGAATCGACCTTCGGGAAGGTCATCCTGGCCATTATCGGACTGTGCCTGCTGAGCACAGCCATTGCCAATATCCCTTCCATCATCGGTTTGGTCGCAGTTTTCGTATTGTACCTCGTCTATAAAAAGTGGAATGAACGAAAAGAGACCATCGTGGTTGAGAAGGATCCATTCGCTGGTTTTGAAAGAGAATGGGAACGGTTGGAAAAACGCTAAAAAGGAGAGAGAAGGATGTCAAACTTGCTAACACGTATGAAAGACAGTCTTGCTGCTGATTTAAATCAACTTTTGGGTACTAAAGAGGTTCAAAGAAAGGCTGATATGTTAAGCTATTACGTAAAGGAATGTGAACGGGAAACAGAAAAAGTGCAGACCTCCATTAAACGTCAATATCTGCTTAAGGAAGAATTGGAGAAAGAGCGGACTGAAGCAGCTGAAATGGCCGTTAAACGGGCAAGGCAAGTGGAGATTGCTTCTAAAGCGGGAGAACTGGAACTCTATGATTTTGCTTTGGCAGAGAAAAATCTGTATGACAGTCGGGTGGCCCGCCTAGAAGAGCTGCTCGGAAAAGTGGAGAAGCAACTCGCTGAGCTGGAAGTAAAATATGCGGAGATGAAACATCGGCTGAAAGATATGCATTTGAAGCGTTTGGAAATGATGGGACAAGAGAATGTGACAAGTGCCAATAAACGGATCCATAAGGTTTTTGAAAAGGAAAGGGAATTCTCTAAGCCATTTGCGGAAACTGATGATATGGGGGCCCGCATGTCAGGCGATGGAAACAAGGTGGATAAGCAATGTGAACGCAATAGCCTGGATGCCCGCATAGATGAACTGGAGAAGAAATTTGAAAAAGAGAAAAGTGATTTAATTCAATAAGAGAAACATGGTATTCTAGTAAAGACGCAGGAGGAAACTGCGTCTTTAGACCGTTGATGCCGTCTCACTCCCTTGCCGGCTGTAAAGGCAGGGAATGTAAGACTAAACAATAAATAATCGGCCCAGGGTTGAATGGACCTATTGAGGAGGAGGGAGAGAGCTGTGGCATTCAATAGTAAAACAGATATTGTCAGCTGGCTTGTCGTTTTTACAGTGCTCCTTTTGCTGATTGAAGTCACCTTCTTTGATGGCGGCTTACTGTTCTCTCTCGGGTTGTCTGGACTGCTGCTATATTACGGCAAGAAAAGGATCGGCAAGAAAAGAGGCAAGCTTGCTCTGCTAATCGGCGGTATCGGAGTTCTCGTGACTGTCCTCAACATGTTTGCATTCAAGCTGCTGTTATTATCACTGCTCGGTTTGGCCATATATAAATTCTTTGATTCAAAAAAACATCCAGCTTATTTCGCCCCTCAATTGACCGATGAGGGCAAGGCTGAGGAAATCCGAGTGAAACCTCTGTTGCTGAGCAACAGGCTGGTCGGCAGCCAAAGCACAGGCAGCCATATCTATGAGTGGGAAGATATAAACATCCAGACAGGAATCGGGGACGTTGTCGTTGACTTAGGTAATACTGTGCTGCCTAAAGGGGAAAATATCGTTTCAGTGCGTAACATTGCCGGGACAATACGTGTGTTTGTTCCTTATGGCATAGAGGTAAAGGTTGTCCATTCAGTCTTGGCAGGAAAGATTTCGATATTGGCGAATCCGGAACAACGGCTTTTTAATCAGTGCGTACAGTATCACACTGATCAATATGCATCTGCCGGACATAAGATTAAAATTATCACCTCCACTGTTGCAGGCAATATCGAGGTGGTGCGCATATGAGCTTGGTGAAGAAGCAGATGATCTACGGAATGTTTGCTTCCCTAGCCCTGTCGATTCTCTTGCTGCTATTGTTTCTGTATGTTTTTCCAGTTGAACCGCTCGTTACGCTCTGGAAAAAAGAAATGATGGATATTCCCTTCATTGTGCTTGTCCCGACAATCAGCATTCTGCTGGGTGCGGGCTTTGGCTTATACAATGGGTACCAGTGGAAAGTACAGCTGGATCGTATTGAGAAAGGGATGGCCGACATGGAACTGGGAAAGCCGGTATGGAAAGAAGGAGACAGAAGCACAGGAGATATGGCAGCCGTCTATGAAAAGATGGACCGTTTGCAGAAACATGTAACTGAACAAATCGCCATTTCACAAAAACTATCTAATGAGAGATACGAAGTACAGGAAAAACGCATACAGGAAATTGTCTCTGAAGAACGGAACCGCCTGGCCCGTGAGCTTCACGATTCGGTGAGCCAACAATTATTCGCTGCCTCGATGATGATGTCCGCAATCAATGAAAATCAACCTGAGCAAAAGTCATCGAAGCAGCTTAAACTCGTCGAGGAGATGATCCATCAATCTCAGCTTGAAATGAGGGCCTTGCTGCTGCACTTGAGGCCTGTGCCTTTGAAAGGCAAATCGTTGAAGGAAGGCATCGAAGGCTTGCTTATGGAACTGACACATAAAGTCCCGATGAAGATCAGCTGGAAACTAGAAGACACAAAGATCGACAAAGGGGTCGAGGATCAATTGTTCCGGATTTTGCAGGAATCTGTCTCAAATACACTCAGGCACTCCAAAGCAGAGTCGCTTGAAGTTGTGCTTGTAGAACGTGATGGCACCATCATCCTGATCGTCTCCGATGATGGGGTCGGTTTTGACGTTGAAACCTCGAAGGCCGGTTCCTATGGATTGCAGAATATGCATGAGCGGGCGCTTGAAGTCGGAGGAACACTGAAGATTGTCAGTGTGATCAACAAAGGAACAAGGCTGGAAGTGAAAGTTCCGGTCATAGAAAAGGGAGAACAAACATGATCAGAATCTTATTTGTCGATGACCATGAGATGGTGCGAATCGGTGTTTCAGCTTATCTTACGGCACAACCGGATATGGAAGTAGTGGGCGAGGCCGGTGATGGAGAGGAAGGAGTCAAAAAGGCTCTGGAACTGAGACCGGATATCGTCCTGATGGATCTGGTGATGAAAGGAATGGACGGCATTCAGGCCACAAAGGAAATCATGAGCCAGTGGCCGGAGGCAAAGATCATCATTGTGACCAGCTTTCTCGATGATGAAAAGGTGTATCCTGCATTGGAAGCAGGGGCAACCAGCTATATGCTGAAAACCTCTAAAGCAAGCGAAATCGCAGATGCGGTCAGGGCCACATTCCGTGGCCAATCAGTTTTAGAGCCAGAAGTGACCGGTAAAATGATGCAGCGAATGCGCGGACAGCAAAAAACAGAACCACATGAAGAATTGACCAACCGGGAAATGGAAATCCTGTTGCTGATGACGGAAGGGAAAAGCAATCAGGAAATCGCTGATGAGTTATTCATTGCCCAAAAGACGGTCAAAGTACATGTGTCGAATATTTTAAGCAAACTGGATGTGCAAGATCGCACTCAGGCAGTCATTTATGCATTTAAACATTCAATTGTTGAGTAAAAAAACCTGGAGGAATACCGTGGATAAAAAAGAGCTCATCCGTACTGTCGCTTCAATATTGGAGAAAGCGTCAGTACCTTATACATATGTCGATGAAGCAGCTCTCTTCCTGCAAGGCATGGAAGTTGCGCTTGATCGAGTGGAAGTGCTGGTACAATGGGATATTTTTGAGAAGGCATATGACCTGTTTGCGGATTGGGATAGGTCGGAGGTCGAAACGAATGCTCTTGCAGCCGGTTTCTTCATCCGTTCAGGGGAGGATTCCGTCCATGTTTCCTGCAGGTTCAATACGACGATACGCACGGATCCGTACCGGATTCTGGTGGATGGCATCTGGTGCCGGTCCTTGTACAGTGAGCTGTATAGGGGAGAAGGCAGCAACCACTCTGCAATCACAGCCTTTCTGCAGGAAAAGCAACAGATGTTCACGAAAGAAAATGAACGGGCCTGGAACCAGAACAATTATGCAGCATTGCTGGAAAGGTACGGCCAACCCCATGCGGTCGCTGATAAGATTAAACAAAACCCAGGATGGAGGATCTTCCCATTCGGCAAATATATGCCGAACCTGGCAGGCAAGAATGTACTGCATCTCTTGGGCTCAAACGGGGTGAAAGCGACTGCGCTTGCCCTGATGGGGGCCAAGGTAACAGTGGTGGACTTTTCGGAGGAAAATGCCGCTTATGCCAGGGAATTAGCGAAGGCTGCTGATGTCGACATCAGCTATGTTGTGTCTGATGCCTTTTCCCTTGATACTGAGCAGATGGCGGATACATTTGACTATGTGCTGATGGAGCTGGGTGTCCTGCATTATTTCATCACCTTAGAGCCTCTTATGGCTTTGATCGAAAAGGTGCTGGTACCAGGGGGACGTTATGTACTTCATGAGTTCCATCCGATATCAACCAAACTGATTACGTCAAAAGGAAAGAAACATAAAGTGACCGGCAATTACTTCGATCCGGAATTGACGCAACAGCAGGTGGCTTTCTCCAAGCACATGCCGGAGGAGAAAAAGAAAGAACTGAACAGCACAATCCACAGGAAATGGACTATAGGGGAAGTGGTCACTCAAGTGGCCTCATCAGGCATGTCCATTAAAGTGCTGGAAGAGGAACCGAACCATAAAATCCATGATATCGGCCTGCCGAAGACTTATACGCTGGTTGCTGAGAAATAAGAAGGCATTAAGAAGCCCCGCTCCCCATTTGAAGGGAAAAGCGGGGCTTTTTGGTCATTCATGAAGGAACTTGACGCATACCGGGAAAGGAACCTCCACTTCAGATTCCAGTTTCGTCAACAGGCCGGTCTGTTCATCACGGCCAAACAGCACCAGATTATGAGATTCCTGGTTGGAAGCGACTAGGAATGCCTGGCTTGGATCCAAGACGAAGTCACGGGGCCAGGAACCACCTGTATGGATATGTTGGACAACGGATAGCTTGCCCGAACTGGGTTCCACGGCAAATACAGCAATCGTGTCATGACCACGGTTTCCCGCATAGACAAAACGGCCGTCATTTGAAATATGAATGGCGCTTCCTTGGCTGTTTTCCGTGAAATCTGAGGGGATTGCCATCACGTATTGCTCCTCTTTAAAACAGCCATTCTTCTGATCATATGCTAGGAAAATGACTTCATTGCTGAGTTCGGTCATTACATAGGCATACTTCCCGTTCGGGTGGAAAACAAGATGCCTCGGCCCGCTTCCTGCCTTGACAGTTAAGGAATGTGCCGGTTCCAAATGACCGTCTGATATGGTATACGTGACAATCTGGTCTGTTCCCAGGTCGACCGCAATCAAAAATCGTTCATCGGGGCTGAAGCTGCTGAAGTGGACATGCGGTTTGTCCTGCCTCTTTAGATTTGGTCCTTTCCCTTTATGCTGAACAGTGGATTGGACGGCAGATAGCTTACCATCCGATACAGTATAGAATTCTACCGTGCCACGGTGATAGTAGGCTGTGGCCAATTGCCGATTCTGTGAGTCAATGCTGATGTGGCAAGGGGAAGAACCCTCCGTCAATTGAGTCCCTGAAAGCATCAGCTCCGCGCCTTCGCCAATGTCATAGGATGATACGCCGCCTTGGTCTCCGTGCTTGGATACGGCATACAGCTTATTGCCGGCCGGGTGGACAGCCACATAGGTCGGGTTTTCAAGTTCGGCGGCCAACTGGATATTTCCTAGTTTCTTTCTCTCCGTATCAAGTGTGAAGGAATAGATCCCTTTGCTTTCTCCCTTTGTATAAGTGCCGATATAGCCAGTGTATATGCTCAAAGAATCTCCTCCATTCATTATCTGATGATTCTTATTCTACCATATTTTCAGATGACTAGCCTTGAAGGGGCCAGAATGATTATAGGCAGTGAATGGGGGGAATAGAGGATGGAAGAGAGGAAAGGGAGAGGACAGAGGATGACAGCGAATAATCAAAAAAGCTTTTCGGAGAGATTCGAGACAGCCTTTAACAGAATACATAAAGAGTTGAAGGATACAGTCAAGGAAGCCAAAAGCGATAAGTTCACGGAACTGGTTCACGAAGGCCGGTCACATGGATTCATTAGATTTTATCATGATGATTTATGCCAATTTGCGAAACTGAGGAACGCCATAGTTCATGAAAAGATAGATGAAGGTTATTATATTGCCGAACCTCATGAGGAAGTGGTGGAGAAAATAGAATCAATTGCCGCTGAATTTGAAAAACCGTCCACAGCGTTATCAATCAGTTCGAAGCCGGTCTGTTATTTTTCCGAAAACGATGGGCTAAATGAGGTCTTGAAGGCAATTCGCCAATATGGGTACTCCGGATTCCCTGTTTTCAATGAAAGAGGCCAGTACCAATGGTTCCTGACCGCAGCCAGCATTGTTGAATACTTGGCGTCGACCTTCGACAAGGAGGATATTGACCTCAAGGCAGTAAAAGTTGGTAATCTATACAATGAAAAGAAAGAATATCAGGTCAGGTTCATCAACCAGCATGCGGCCGTTTTTGAAGTGGAGGACATCTTTGATGAATTCCACAAAAAAAATGGGAAGATTGAAGCCGTCATCATCACAGCAAGAGGGACGACCATTGAAGAACCGAATGGCATAATAACTCCTAGTGATCTGTTAAAAGAAGAGATTGGAGAATGACATTAAATGAACTAGAAGGCCTGTGCGGCCTTTTTGTTTTGTTTAAAAAAATGCGCTATAGGAAGTAAGTCTGAATTGTCGATGAATAATTTACTGAAAAAGTATAAAAATTCTAATATTTAATATTGTGAATTAAAAAACTGTATGGTATATTAATTCCGGAAGTAATGCAAACGGTTTCATAAACTATCAGCTGTACTTAGCTAGCTTACTAACAAGGCTAACTTGTTTACTATTCCTTATTTCCTAGCGTTTGTAAGCATTTGCTGCGGGATGGAATGCAACCGTTTTCTTTAAAAAATGTATGTACAGGGGGCATTTAGATGGGTAAGAAAAAGATTTCTGTAAGCATTTTGGCAATGATGTTATTAGTGGGGGTTGTGCTTGCGGCATGTAGCTCTGATAGTTCAGATGGAGGCAGCAAAGGCGACCAAGTCGTTATAGATGTATTCCAATTCAAAGTAGAGTTTAAAGACCAGTTTGAAGATGTTGCAAAGCAATATGAAGATCTGAATGATAACGTGAAAATCAACATTACAACTGTCGGTGGCGGTGAAGATTACGGCGCTGCTTTGAAATCGAAATTCGCATCCGGTAAAGAGCCGGCCATCTATAATATCGGCGGTCCTCAGGATGTTGCCGATTGGAAAGATAAATTGGCTGACCTTGCAGATACAGACGCTGCCGGAGTGGCTCTTGACGGGACACTTGACGGTGTAACTGTAGACGGAAAAGTGATGGGCCTTCCTTTCAATCAAGAGGGATATGGGTTCTTATACAATAAAGAGGTTTTTGAAAAAGCAGGCATCAAAGCTGAAGAGATTACGGACTTAGCCAGCTTGGAATCAGCGGTAGAAACATTGGATAAACAAAAAGGAGATTTAGGCCTAGAAGCAGTATTTGCATTGCCAGGGAAAGAAAAATGGGTTACAGGTCTGCACTTGTCCAACACGTTCCTTGCTCCTGAATTTGAAGGCAATGTTTTGAACGCCTATGAATCCGATACAGTGGAATTTACATATGGCGACCAGTTCAAGACAATCCTTGACCTTCAGAATAAATATTCCAAGCAGCCTTCTGTAAGCCTTGATTATTCACAACAAGTGGAAGAATTGTTCTCATTCGGCAAAGTTGCAATCATTCAGCAAGGTAACTGGGTATACGGATCCATTGCCGGAATCGATGAAGAATTCGCAAACAATAATGTTGGTATCCTCCCGATCCCTGTTGAAGGGTATCAAGAAGACAGCATTCCGGTAGGCATCCCTATGTACTGGGGCGTAAATAACAATAAAGATGAAAAAGTAGTCGAGGAATCCAAGAAGTTCCTGGATTGGCTGTATACATCTGACGAAGGAAAAACAGCAGTTATGGAAGACTTCAAATTCATTCCTGCTTACGAAGGATATGACTCAAGCAAAATAGCTGACCCTCTATCAAAAGAAGTCTACGAATATGCCACTGAAGGCAAAACAATCGGCTGGGCATTCATGGGTTATCCGACAGGATGGGGAGAAAATGAGCTTGGCGTTCAAATCCAAAAATATTTAAGCGATGAAGCCACATGGGATGAAGTGGTGGAACAATCACAGAAAGCTTGGGAAGAGAGCAGAAAATAATCACTCAGACCAACTGGAAAACAAAGCAGTGATCCTTTGCTGCTTTGTTTTTTTCTCAAGATAGTGGGCTGCATGCAAGACCGAATGGGAGGGAATATTCATGAAAACCCGCAGTTTATCGTATTGGCTCTTCTTAGCGCCGGTGCTCTTTGCTTTAACGCTTGTTGTCATTATTCCGCTGTTATACGGGGTATATTATTCATTCACGGATTGGAATGGAATCCAAGTGACATCTTTCATTGGATTGCAGAACTATATCGATTTATTCCATGATGAAGGGTTCCGGGATGCCCTTTGGTTCACAGTGAAATTCTCCGTGGTTTCCATTATTCTGATCAATGTATTCGGCCTGTCGCTGGCATTGATTGTGACATCCAAAATCAAGTCCAGCAAGTTTTTGCGAACGATCTTCTTTATGCCAAACCTCATCGGCGGTCTGATTCTGGGGTTCATTTGGCAATTTATCTTTGTGAAGATCTTTTCGGCCCTTGGTGAATTGTATGGAATCGACTGGCTGCAGGGATGGTTATCAGACCCGCAAACCGGTTTTTGGGGATTGGTGATCGTCATGAGTTGGCAAATGTCCGGTTATATTATGGTCATCTATATTTCTTACTTGGAAGGTGTTCCCCAAGAGTTGCTTGAGGCTGCTGAAATCGACGGAGCCGGCACGATACAGAGATTTAGGCATATCGTTTTCCCGTTGGTAGCCCCGGCTTTCACTGTCAGCATGTTTCTGACGCTGTCCAACTCATTTAAGCTGTATGACCAGAACCTGTCGTTGACGGGTGGAGGGCCATATGAATCTACCCAGATGGTAGCTATGGAGATCTTTAAGACCGCGTTCAGCGAAAGCGATATGGCCTATGCCTCAGCCCAGGCCGTTATTTTCTTCTTGATTGTTGCAGGGATCTCGCTTACACAAGTGTACTTCAGCAAGAAAAGGGAGGTTGAGATGTAATGGGGAAAAAATACCGTTTTTCCGTCGAGATACTAGGTATCCTGCTAGGCTTACTATGGTTGGCACCTTTCTACCTGCTGCTGGTCAATTCATTCAAATCGAAGCGAGAAATCTTTTCTGACATACTGAGTTTTCCCGAGTCATTCTCGTTCGCAAACTATGTGGAAGCATTTGAACAACTGGATTTCCTGAAGACACTTTTCAACTCTTTACTGATCACGATTGTCAGTGTCATCATTATCATCATCTTTTCCTCGATGGCGGCTTATGCGCTGTCCAGGAACAAAAGCAAAGCCAGCGGCATCATTTTCATGCTTTTTGTTGCTGCCATGCTGATTCCGTTCCAATCGGTCATGATTCCGCTGATTTCCTTCTTCGGTGAATTTGAGATGCTGAACCGTACGGGATTGATCTTCATGTATCTCGGTTTCGGAAGCAGCCTGTCAATTTTCCTTTATCACGGGACATTATCAAGCATTCCGAAGGCGCTTGATGAAGCAGCCATCATGGATGGATGCAACCGGTTCCAAGTATTTTGGTATATCATCTTCCCAATGCTGAAGCCGATTACGGTGACAGTAGCCATCCTGAACACAATCTGGATTTGGAATGATTACCTGCTCCCTTCACTTGTGGTCAACCAACCGGGGATGGAGACAATTCCGCTCAAGATGTTCTTCTTCTTTGGCGAGTATACGAAACAATGGCATCTTGCTTTGGCCGGATTGACGATTGCGATTATCCCAGTCATCATTGCCTACTTCTTCGCCCAAAGGGAAATTATTAAAGGCGTTTCCGATGGAGCTGTCAAATAAAGACTATCGTTTCCCTAAGAAAGTGAGATATTATTAAGTAAGCAAATGTACTTTTACTGGCCGGAATGGTTTCTTGAAGGAGGACAATATGGACGTTACGATTAAAGATGTCGCAAAAGAAGCGAATGTGGCGACTTCCACAGTTTCAAGGGTTCTGAAAGATAGTCCCCATATTAGTGAGAAAACAAAAAAGCGCGTTAGGGAAGTGATGGATCGTCTGGGTTATTACCCGAACTTTCAGGCACAAAGCCTGGCCGGCCGCAATACGAAGGCTTTGGGTGTCATCATGCCTAATTCGGCCTATCATTCCTTTCAGAATCCATTTTTCTCTGATGTGCTGAGGGGGATCAGCATAAAGGCAAATGAAGCAAAGTACGGCCTTTACTTGTCCACCAGCTCGACAGAAGAAGATATATATGATGAGGTAGTGTCCATGGTCCAAGGCAAACGTGTCGATGGAGTTCTGCTTCTTTACTCCAGGAAAAACGACAAGCTGTTTTCATTCTTGGAAGAAAGAAAGGTTCCATATGCTGTTGTCGGGCGCCCGTACAAAAAAGAACAGCGGATCACATATGTCGATAACGATAACGTCGGCACGGCCGAGGATGTTACAAATTATTTATTGGAGCGCGGCCATACGAGAATCGGCTTCATCGGGGGGAACCTCGATTACGTGGTCACAATCGATCGGCTTAATGGTTACAAACAGGCGTTGAAAGAAGCAGGCATTCCTTATGATGCGGAGCTGGTTGCACAAGAGGATCAGGTGAAAGCAAACGGAAAAGCATTGATCGAAAGATTGATGTATATGCCGGATCGGCCGACGGCTCTTATCACACTTGATGACCTGATGGCCTATGAAATCATCAACTACCTGGAGGAATTACAGATCAATGTTCCGGAAGATCTATCGATCATTTCATTCAACAACCATATTATTGCCGAGCATTCAAGGCCTGCATTGACTTCGGTCGATATAAACATTTTTCAGCTTGGCTATCAGGCAACCGCTTGCTTAATCGAAAAGATCAGTAATCCGGATACACCTCCAAAACGGATAACCATCGAGACAAAGATTATTGAAAGAAAATCATGCTGTGATAAAAAGAGAATCTTAGCGTAAAAGGTCTGACCGTTTAGGGTCGGACTTTTTCTGCTTCTATATGGTACAATATTCCAAGCTGTATGTCAGGGGGATGGGTCATGAAGTTTCGTAATAAGCGAGTAAAAGCAACCGAACAAGAAGTCCTTTATACACATATCGAAACAGGATCTGAACAAGTCTGCTTCATGTTTTCGGGTTTTGGATACACATACGATAAACCATTATTCTACTATTCCACCATGCTTATGATAGAGAACCAGATCGATGTGGTGCATGTTCATTACACGTATGGTGAAGACGACCTTCAAAAGCCGGTCGGAGCAATCGCAGAACAAATGATGGGTGACATTAAACCGGTTTTACGTGAGGTACTGAAAGAGGGATGTTATAAAGAGCTGTTTTTCTTAGGCAAATCAATAGGGACGATTCCGATCATCTCGCGAATCATGAATAAGAATGAATTTCAGCATGCAAGGATGATTCTGCTGACGCCGCTAATAAAACATGAGCAGCTGTCAAAAACCATCATGGAGAGCAAACATCAAGGATTGTTGATTATCGGGGACCGGGACCGTCACTATAATGCCAGTTTGCTGGAACAAATGGCGACATCCGATATTAGGGTAGAGGTCATCAGAGACGCAAACCATTCCTTGGATATAGAAACCTTTGAAACGGGACGTTCACTTTCGATGTTGGCGGACATCATGGCAATGATTGAAGGGGTGGTCTGTGAAGGCTCAATGGTCAAAAGAGGAATCACTCAGCATTAGTAAGATGCTGAGTGATGCTGTCAGGACATCTGATCGATAAAACGCTTCGTAATTTGCTGAGGTCTTGTGATGGCGCCGCCGACCACAACCGAGTGGGCTCCAAGCTCCAGGCAGCGCTTGGCCATTTCCGGCGTAAGGACATTGCCTTCAGCGATGACTGGAACGGAAACAGCTGAGAGCAGCTCCTTCAAAAAAGCAAAGTCATGATCATACAGTTTGTTTCCGGCTGTGTAAGATGTATAGCCGTACAGAGTAGAGGAAATGCAATCAAAGCCCATTTTTTCCGCATTTACGGCTTCCGCTATGGTCGATATGTCTGCCATCATGCAGAGGCCGGGATATGTATCCTTGATTTGCTCCATGAATTCGGCCAATGTAAGCCCATCGGGACGGATACGATCTGTTGCATCAGCAGCAATCATTTCGCAGCCAGATTCGACTAATTCCCCGACTTCCCTGATGGTGGCAGTGATGAATACCTCAGAATCAGGGTAGTCTCTTTTGACGATACCGATCACGGGTAATTCAACATTCTGTTTGATTTCCAGGATGTCCTCCTTCGTATTGGCCCGGATTCCGGCAGCACCGCCCTGCTTGGCGGCAAGCGCCATCTTCCCCATGATAAAAGGGCTGTGCAGCGGCTCATCGGGTAATGCCTGGCAGGACACAATCAGCTTATGTTTGAATGTTTCGAATAGTTCAGTCATAAAGCCTGCTCCTTTTCTAGGTTGTTTCTCTCTTTATTCTATCGGGGCAGGAGGCGGACAGTCAAACAGCTGCCTTATACAATGTGAGATAAAGCTATTTTGGCTTAAAGTAGATGATTTCAGGGTCTCCTTCATCTATATTTTCAACTATCCCGCTCTTGATAAACCCACTTGCTTCAAACACTTTCTGCATATGGCGGTTCGAACGGTTTGTCGATGAAAACACTTTATTGGTAGAGGCACAGTGAACCAGATAGGTAAGCATGCGGCTTGCGTGCCCTTGGCGTCTTTTACTAGGGGAGACAACGATCAAGGATATAAATGTATATCCCAAAAAATGAGTGTCGTAAATCGAAAAACCGGCAATCGCGCCATTGTCTTTTACAATCACACAGCGGCCATGCTTAATCGCTTCTTCAATCAATATTCTTCTGCTCGCATCTCCTATCACTTTGCGGTCCAATTCTGTTATTTCATCTGTATCACTACGTTGTGCGGCCCCAATGTCCATAGTTAATCACCCCATCCCTATAATCTGTAACCCTTACATGTGAATTCCGGATTTGCTCTTATAATAAGGCTGTTTTCGCAAACTTTGTTGCCTATGAAGAAGTAGGCTCCAGGTTGCTCGCTTTCCGCGGGGCGGGCGGTGAGCCTCCTCAGCGCCAAGCGCTTGCGGGGTCTCACCCGGTCCGCTAATCCCGCAGGAGTCTCGCACCTTCCGCTCCCAATCAACTGGTTTTCATTACCGAACTTATGTAAAAACAACAATCTTTTAGAAAACGGCCTATAATAAAGAAACCGGGCATCCATCTGCTAAGATTTCGTGCCCGGTTTTCTCCTGTTGGCCTTGTTTGGCCTGGATGTATTTGAACGTTTATGCTTTTTGGGCTGCCCAACCTTCGACATCCCATACTTTTGTTACCCAGTCCTGATAGAAATCAGGTTCGTGGGATACGAGTACAACCGTACCTTTATATGCTTTCAATGCCCGCTTCAGCTCTTCTTTTGCCGTCACGTCCAGGTGATTTGTCGGTTCATCGAATAACAGCCAGTTACTCTCTTCCATCAGTAGCTTGCATAGGCGGACTTTGGCTTGTTCTCCACCGCTTAACTGGTTAAGAGGGCGGGAGATATGCTCGTTCTTTAATCCGCATCTTGCCAAGGCAGCGCGTACCTGATGCTGGTCCATGCCAGGGAAGGAGTTCCAGATGACATCGATTGGCGTACTGTTATCTGCTTTCACTTCCTGCTCGAAGTATGCAGGCTGAAGGAAGTCACCGCGGGAAATATCACCGCTTAAAGGCGGAATTACACCTAGGATTGTTTTCAGTAAGGTTGACTTACCGACACCGTTGCAGCCGACAATAGCGATTTTATCGCCGCGCTCGATTGTCATCGACATTTTTGGAAGTAGTGGGTGTGTATAACCGATCTCAAAGTCTTTCCCTTCGAATACCCAGCGGCTGCTTCCACGGGCTTCTTTAAACTCAAATGTCGGTTTAAGGGCTGTTTCCGGCCGGTCGATCCGTTCCATTCGGTCGAGTTGCTTCTGACGGCTCTTTGCTCGGCCGGTTGTGGAATAGCGCGCTTTATTTTTGGCGATGAATTCTTCTTGTTTTTTGA
>JBJFHG010000024.1:0-10617 GCA_051893455.1 Bacillus sp. (in: firmicutes) | reverse complement strand
TAAGACACCGCCCTTTCACGGCGGTAACACGGGTTCGAATCCCGTACGGGTCATCACTCGAAAAAGGTCCTTGGATTATGCCAAGGACCTTTTTTGTGCCTGCATTTGCATCATTTTTCTCCAAAAGAGACTATTTTTAAAAAAGATGGTAGATATTTTCCTATACCATCTTTTTTTATGTATAAAGAGATAAAATTCCGGTTGTTGTCTGTTTCTATGACAACTGAATTCCGGCTAAGGGCAGTAATCGTGATTATAATTGCCTTATTACATAGAATTCCGTCGAACTTTTCTGATAATGCTTTTCTACATTACGACAAAAAAAAGAAGAAAGGGCATCTATAATGAGAAACACTAGTAAAGCTAAAAGGGAGTGGACGGGATGAATAAGTTGGAAGGAAGTACGATAGACACGGGTGCAGAACTGCCCCGGGGGGAACATGTGAGAAATTGGTGGACGGGGCTATGGGAAAGAGCCGACCGGCTATTCATCCAGAGAGGGATCATGCTTGCACTGATCGGTTTCTTATTGGGACGAGCTTTAATCCTATCGGAACTGGCACCATTCGGATTGCCGTTCTTTGCGGCTGTTTATCTCTTAAGGAAAAACAGGGCGCCTCATGTGTTAATCGGATTACTGACGGGAGCGGTGACGGTTGATTTCACCCATTCGCTTAGCCTGCTTGGGGCGGCGCTGCTGTTTATGGTTCTCTATAAGGCCAGGGAGCCTTCGGTCAGCAATCAGACAAAAGTGATGCCGGCTCTCGTGTTTATCTCGATGGCCATTACCGTCACAGCTGTGCATTATGCCAATCATCAGAAACTCTTGCTCTACGATGGATTGATGATTGGGGCAGAAGCGGCACTTGCTAGTATTTTGACCCTCATCTTTATGCAATGTATACCCTTGATATCTTTTAAGAAACGGAGCCGTTCGCTGAGGACGGAGGAGGTTGTCAGCGTTATTATCCTGATGGCTTCCGTCATGACGGGGACTATTGGCTGGACAGCCTATGACTTGTCTATTGAACACATCATTTCCAGGTATCTTGTTTTAATATTCGCGATAGTCGGAGGCGCTGCCATCGGTTCGACTGTCGGCGTCGTAACGGGACTCATTTTCAGCCTGGCCAGTGTGACGACGCTTTACCAAATGAGTCTGCTTGCCTTTTCGGGCTTGCTGGGCGGATTACTGAAGGAAGGGAGAAAAATCGGTACGGCAGCCGGACTGATGATCGCTACGTTATTGATCGGGCTGTACGGCGGAGGTGCCAGTAATCTATCGATTACAGTATGGGAATCGCTGGTTGCGATTGCATTATTCATGCTGACCCCCGCCGGTTATTTGGAAAAACTGGCAAAGCACATACCCGGTACAAATGAACATAGCAATGAGCAACAGAAGTATATGAGGAAGATGAGAGATGTGACCGCTCAGCGCGTGACACAGTTTTCTGACGTATTTGAGGCGCTGTCGGAAAGTTTCTCACAGATGGAAGCATGGAATAAGGATGACGATGATAATCGTGAGGTAGATGTGTTTTTAAGTCACGTGACGGAAAAGACATGTCAGACCTGTTCGCGTAAGGAACAGTGCTGGGCCCGGAATTTCCAATCGACTTATGAAGGAATGCATAACATAATGTTGGAATTGGATCAGAATGACCTGCAGAAAGTATCGGCCAAAACAGAAGCAGATTGGAAAAAGCACTGCAGCAAATCAAAGCAGGTGATCCGCGTCATCGCTCAGGAATTGTCCTATTATCATGCTAATCAAAAGCTGAAACGGCAGGTCAAGGATAGCCGCAGGCTGGTCGCTGATCAACTGCGCGGGGTGTCGGAAGTCATGGGGGACTTCGCGAAGGAGATTCAAAGAGAGCGGGAGAATCATCATATCCAGGAAGAACAGATACTGGAGGCCATTCATGAATTCGGTATTCAATTGATAAGTGTTGATATTTACAGTCTTGAAAAAGGGGGAGCAGATATTGATATGGTATTGCCCCAGCGGTTGGACCGCGGGGAGTGCGAAAAGCTGATTGCGCCCATGCTATCTGATATTCTGGGCGAGACAGTCGTAGTGACGTCACAGGATTATGACAGTTACCCAGGGGTTTGTTATGCAAACTTCCGAACCGCGCAAAATTACATTGTGGAAACAGGGCTTGCTTCTGCAGCTAAAGGAGGGGGGCTTGTTTCAGGAGACAGTTTCGCCACCATGGAAATAGGGGCAGGGAAGTTCGCGTTGGCCATCAGTGATGGGATGGGGAATGGGGAACGGGCCCATCAGGAAAGCAAGGAGACGCTGGAGCTGCTTCAGAAAATACTTTTATCCGGAATTGAGGAGAAAATCGCCATCAAGTCTGTCAACTCAATCCTTTCCTTGCGCACGACAGACGAAATCTTTTCGACGCTTGATTTAGCCATGATCGACCTGCAGGATGCAAAATTGAAATTTTTGAAAATATGTTCTACACCCAGCTTTGTGAAAAGGAGTGACAAAGTATTCAAAATCGAATCCAGCAATCTCCCGATTGGATTTATGGAAGAGATCGAGGTGGAAGTTGTGAGTGAACAGCTGAAAGCTGAAGACATTCTGATCATGTTCAGTGACGGAATTATGGACGGGCCAAGGAACATAGAAAACTTTGAGTTTTGGATCAAGAGAAAGCTGAAGGAGATGAAGACCAATAATCCTCAGGAAATGGCGGACCTGATTCTTGAGGAAGTGATCAGGAGCAGGGGGGAGATTGTCGATGACATGACAGTCGCGGTGGCCAAAGTCAAACACAATACACCGGTCTGGTCAGCCATCCCGGTCAATTCGGTACGGAAAAAAGCATAAGCGTGCCCGTATAAGTTCCTTGCTCTTTGGCGAAGATGTGGGTAAATAAGCCAAGGAGGGAAAATCATTGAAACCGGGTACACTTAAACAAATACTGCTGATAACGGACGGATGCTCTAACCAAGGTGCAGATCCCGCTGCTATTGCAGCTTTGGCAAGGGAGCAAGGAATTACGGTGAATGTCATCGGAGTGATGGAAAATGATACGATAGATGAACAAGGAATGAAGGAAATCGAAACGATTGCGGCTGCAGGAGGCGGAGTAAGCCAGGTTGTTTATTCGGAAGCTCTATCCCAAACGGTTCAAATGGTTACCCGGAAGGCAATGACTACGACTATTCATGGGGTGGTTAATCAGGAATTGAAGCAAATATTGGGGCGCTCTTTCTCCATGGAAGATATGCCGCCTGATAAGCGCGGAGAAATCATTGAGGTTGTGGACGAATTGAGTGAAACCTCGGCTCTTGAAATATTGGCGCTTGTCGATACAAGCGCCAGCATGAAACATAAAATCCCGACGGTGAAAGAATCACTGATCGACCTGTCCATCAGCTTGAATGCCAGGGCAGGGCATAATCAATTCTCCATTTTTATATTTCCCGGGAAAAAGAATGATGTGGAAAAATTACTTGATTGGACGACAAGACTTGAATCCTTGTCCCCAATTTTTGCTAAGTTGTCGCCGAGAGGCATTACCCCTACAGGCCCAGCCCTTAAGGAGGCTGTCAAGTACTTCGGCAAACGCCGCTCCTTAAGAGGGTTATTGGACGATGAATTATATGAAGATACTATCTGATCTGCGACCGGGAACAATTTTGAGAGGGAAGTGGAACGGAGAAACGTACCGGACAATCAAAAAACTTGGTATGGGCGCCAACGGGGTCGTGTACCTGGTGGAGCATCATGGCAAGCCCTATGCGATGAAGCTGAGTGATAACATGTCCAGCCTCACTTCTGAAATGAATGTATTGAAGTCTTTTTCCAAGGTCCAAGGTGCCTCCCTTGGACCTTCTTTTTTACATGGGGATGACTGGGTATCCGGGAACGATATCTACCCTTTTTACATAATGGAATATATTCGAGGGGAAGAGCTGCTGAGCTTCACCGAAAAAAACGGCAAAGAGCAGATAGTCATAATGATTATTCAATTATTGTCCTCTTTGGGCCGCCTGCATGATCATGGTTGGATTTTCGGTGACCTTAAACCTGAAAACCTGCTGGTCACTGATGCAGGCTACCAGGTGAGGTGTATTGATGTTGGCGGGACAACGCAGGAGGGCAGGTCGGTTAAAGAGTTCACGGAGTTCTTCGATCGAGGATACTGGGGCTTGGGCTCAAGAAAGGCGGAACCTGCTTATGACCTATTTGCGGTCGCGATGATCATCATTAACATCCATCATCCGGGGCGTTTCAACAGGAGACAGGATGGTTATGCGCAATTAAATGCTATCATTGATGCAACAAAGGGGCTGCAGCCGTTTAAGCAAGTCTTATGTAATGCGCTGCTCGGCAAATATCGGACAGCTTATGAAATGAAACAGGATATGTTACATGTAATACAGACTAAAAAGTCAAAGCAGAAGCCTGTGTACAATTCTTCCCGGAGCACAACGGCCGCAAGGCGACGGACAAAGCAAAAAGATAAAGCCAGGCCGATCGAGTTCATTCTGCTTCTATTCTTGGTCAGCTGTTTATACGGCCTGTATATATATAATCAGCTCGGCGGATGAAAAATTGAATTTTCTCTAGAAAGTAAAGTAGAATATAAGTATGCAGGTATTTCACTTGCAAATCGGAAGGCCGGCTTGATTTGCCCGGTAAAGGAAGTTTTACATGTTTGAGAAAAGAGTCAATGACTTGATAGAAAAACGCCATCTATTGAAGCAAGGAGACAGGATACTTGTCGGAGTATCAGGCGGTCCTGATTCATTAGCTCTCCTGCACTACCTGGCTTCGGTAAAGGGAAGGTTTGATTTGCATATAGTGGCTGCACATGTTGATCACATGTTCAGAGGCCAAGAATCGTATGAAGACTATTTATTCGTTGAAGAGATTTGCAAGAAGTGGGATATCCCTTTTGAAGGAACAAGGGTCGACGTTCCACGCTACATAAAGGAGACAGCGAAGAGCCCCCAGGTGGCAGCCAGGGAATTGCGGTACGGGTTCTATAAAGACTGCATGGTTCGGCGCGAGTTGGATAAACTGGCCCTTGGGCATCATGGGGATGACCAAATGGAAACGATGCTTATGAGGATAGCCAGAGGGGCAACCGGGTCAGCTCGTGCGGGAATACCAGTTAAAAGAAGCTGGGATGGCCGTGAAATCATCCGTCCTTTCCTGTCTGTCACAAAAAAAGAGATCGAACAGTATTGCGTCCGGAACGGTTTGGAACCTAGAATTGATAAAAGCAACGAAAAACCTTCATATACGAGAAACAGAATCCGTAAAGATATCCTTCCAGCCCTCAAAAGGGAGAACCCAAAAGCCCACGAGCATTTTCAAAGGTTCAGTGAACAATTAAGGGAAGATGAGGATTTTTTATGGAAGTTGGCCCAAGAAAAATTAGAGCCATTTTGGGTAAGGAAACAAGGTTTTTCAGAGATCGAAATCTGCTCTTTTCTCCAGATGTCAAAACCTTTACAAAGGCGGGCTATTCAACTAATATTAAACTATCTTTATTTTGAAAGACACGAAGAGTTATCAGCTTTGCATATCGAATCGATCATACATTTGTTACAAAGTTCCCATCCTTCCGGGGAGCTCCATCTGCCGGGTGGATTGAGGGTCATAAGGTCTTATGAAAAATGCCTATTTGCGTTTTCACAGAAAAAAATGAAACCTTATTCGCTTTCCATTCGTATACCGGGAATGACAACCCTTCCGGACGGCAGGACAATCCATGCCGTTTACAGCGAAAAACAAGAAGGGGCTCAGCACGGCAATGACGTTTTTTGCTTTGAAGCAGGCTCTGTGCGACTCCCTTTGACGGTGCGGTCAAGGTTGAACGGAGACCGGATACAATTAAAAGGCTTAACAGGATCCAAAAAGGTAAAAGATATCTTTATCGATGCAAAAATACCTGTGGCCGAGAGGGATGTTTGGCCAATCGTCGAAGATGGGGACGGCAATATCATCTGGATACCGGGTTTGAAGAAATCCAATCAAGATTCCAAAGGTGAGCAAGCGTCTTTCATTACTTTAAAATACGTGTAGAAGTACGCCTAGGAGGAAAGCATTACATGAGCTTGCGCAATGAGATTGAAGAAATTTTGATTAGCGAGGAAGAATTACAGGAAAAAATCAAGGAGCTTGGTGCAGAGCTTACTGAAGAATATAAGGATAAATTCCCGCTGGCTGTGGGTGTCCTGAAGGGTGCCATGCCGTTTATGGCGGATCTGTTCAAACGTGTGGATGCACATTTGGAGATGGACTTCATGGATGTATCAAGCTATGGAAACTCCACTGTATCTTCCGGTGAGGTCAAAATCATCAAGGATTTGAACGCGTCTGTAGAAGGCCGTGACATACTAATAATTGAAGATATTATCGATAGTGGTTTAACACTTAGTTATTTAGTGGAATTATTCCGTTATAGAAAGGCTAAAAGCATAAAGATTGTGACTTTGCTTGACAAGCCAACAGGCCGGAAAGTAGACATTAAGGCCGACTATGTCGGATTTATCGTCCCTGATGCGTTTGTGGTGGGCTATGGATTGGATTATGCAGAAAGATACCGTAATCTTCCGTACATCGGCGTCCTCAAGCCTGAGATTTACCAAAGCTAAACAAAATACTATGTACAGTCTTCTAAAATGTTAATCGATTGTAATGAAATGTTTTATTATGGTAATATTTTATCTAGTTGCGACTGTGGGAGGAGGTAAGGAATGAATCGGATTTTCCGTAACACCATTTTCTATTTATTAATTCTTTTAGTCATCATTGGTATTGTGAGCATGTTCACCAATGATAGTGGAACGAATAACAATATAACGCAGGATGAGTTCTTTACAAAGTTGGAAGCGGGGGACGTGGAATCGTATACCTTACAGCCAGAAGGCAATGTGTACTATGTGAGGGGACAATACGATGGCGCCGCTGAAAATGAATATTTTGAGACATATATCGTAAACAGCGAAGTCACAATGACAAGGTTGGCAGATGCCACAGAAGAGACAAAAGCGAAAGAATCAACTGAACCAGCGAAACAAACAAGCGGCTGGATGACATTCCTGACAAGCATCTTCCCGCTGGTGATTATTTTCATTCTTTTCTTCTTCTTGTTGAGCCAAGCTCAAGGTGGAGGAAGCAAGGTGATGAACTTCGGCAAGAGCAAGGCTAAACTATACAATGATGAGAAAAAGAAAGTCCGCTTCCGCGATGTTGCTGGTGCGGATGAAGAGAAACAGGAACTTGTTGAAGTTGTGGAGTTCCTGAAGGACCCTCGCAAGTTCTCTGAACTCGGGGCGCGCATTCCGAAAGGTGTCCTTTTGGTCGGGCCTCCGGGAACAGGTAAAACATTATTGGCCAGAGCAGTCGCAGGTGAGGCCGGAACACCTTTCTTCTCGATTTCAGGTTCTGACTTCGTGGAGATGTTTGTCGGTGTCGGTGCTTCCCGTGTACGTGATTTGTTCGAAAATGCTAAGAAAAATGCACCATGTATCATCTTCATTGATGAAATCGATGCTGTCGGCCGTCAGCGAGGTGCTGGACTAGGCGGCGGACACGATGAGCGAGAACAGACGTTGAACCAGCTATTGGTTGAAATGGATGGTTTTGGGGTCAATGAAGGGATTATCATCATCGCTGCGACGAACCGACCGGATATCCTTGACCCGGCATTACTTCGTCCAGGACGTTTCGATCGTCAGATCACTGTTGGACGCCCTGATGTGAAAGGTCGTGAGGCCATCCTGGAAGTGCATGCGCGCAATAAACCTTTGGATGACAGCGTGAATCTGAAGGCGATCGCAACGAGAACCCCTGGATTCTCTGGTGCCGATCTGGAAAACTTGCTGAATGAAGCAGCATTGGTTGCTGCCCGTCAGGACAAAAAGAAAATTGATATGGGTGACATAGATGAAGCCACAGACCGTGTCATTGCCGGTCCGGCAAAGAAAACACGTGTCATTTCCAAGAAGGAAAGAAACATCGTGGCATTCCATGAAGCCGGTCATACCGTAATCGGCGTAGTGCTCGATGAAGCTGAAGTAGTCCATAAGGTAACAATTGTGCCGCGCGGACAGGCAGGCGGCTATGCGGTAATGCTGCCTAAAGAAGACCGATTCTTCATGACGAAGCCCGAGCTTCTTGACAAAATTGTCGGATTGTTGGGCGGACGTGTTGCTGAAGAAATCGTCTTTGGCGAAGTGAGTACCGGAGCGCATAATGACTTCCAACGCGCGACGGGCATCGCACGCCGTATGGTGATGGAATTCGGTATGAGCGATAAGCTGGGACCGCTTCAATTCGGTCAGTCCCAAGGTGGCCAAGTATTCTTGGGCCGTGACTTCAATAACGATCAAAACTACTCAGATGCGATTGCATATGAAATCGACCTGGAAATCCAGCGTATCATCAAGGAATGTTACGAGCGTGCGAAGCAGATCCTTACTGAGCACCGGGATAAATTGGACTTGATCGCGAAAACATTGCTTGAGATCGAGACGTTGGATGCGGAACAAATCAAGCATTTGTGTGATCATGGAACGTTGCCTGAACGTTCTTATAAGTCCTTGAATGGCAAACTGGGTTCAGAGGATAACGATGTGAAAGTGAATATCGGCTCTAAGGCGGATGATGAAAAATCTGATGCGGTTAATACACCTGTTGATGAAGGAGATGCACCGGTCATCGAAGAGCAACAACGCGGGCCGATTGACGCTCCTCCGATTCAGGAAGGCCGTCCTCAGGATAAACCACTGGACTTCCCGAATGAAGACGAAACAAAACGATAATAGCAAGACCCTGGAAACAGGGTCTTTTTTGTATCTGCCTGTCCCGGTGCTGCGGCCTAGTGGTAAATGGAAAATGGATGGTCTGCAACTCGGATGTTTTTGAATTGTTCTGCTTCTGCCTTTTTAGGGATGTATGGTATGATGTGAAGGTGTATTCGATGAAAATGATTGAGTGGTGAATGGAATGATTTTTGTACTGGATGTAGGAAACACAAATACAGTCTTAGGTGTTTACGAAGGAGACAGTCTTACACATCACTGGAGAATTGAGACAAACCGAAACAAGACTGAAGATGAATACGGAATGTTGATCAAATCATTGCTGGAGCATGTTCATATAGGGTTTGAGGAGTTCGAGGGAATCATTATTTCTTCTGTAGTGCCACCGATCATGGCCGCTTTGGAGCGTATGTGCCATAAATACTTCAAAAGAAATCCTTTGGTTGTGGGCCCTGGCATTAAGACAGGTTTAAATATTAAGTATGATAATCCGAAAGAAGTGGGGGCAGACCGAATTGTGAATGCGGTTGCAGCCATCAATGAATACGGCAGCCCTTTAATCATTGTCGATTTCGGCACAGCAACGACTTATTGTTATGTGAATGAACATATGCAATACATGGGAGGAGCCATAGCCCCTGGAATCGGCATTTCCACAGAGGCATTGTATTCCCGTGCTGCCAAGTTGCCGAGAATCGAAATTGTGAAACCGGACGGGGGCATCATCGGGAAAAGTACCGTTGGTGCAATGCAGGCCGGCATCCTCTATGGTTACGTAGGCCAAGTTGAAGGTATTGTTTCAAGAATGAAAGCCCAAAGTAAGAAGGAGCCACAAGTAATTGCCACAGGCGGATTATCGACACTCATCGGAAGTGAGTCGAAAAGCATCGATATTGTCGATCCATTTTTGACGCTAAAGGGCTTACGACTGATTTACGAAAAGAATAAAGAGCATGCTAAGAAGCATGAAGCATAAGGAGTTTTCAAAATGAAAGATTATCTAGTCAAGGCGTTAGGATACAATGGACAAGTCCGCGCATATGCCGTTTCGACTACCGAAGCGGTGGGAGAAGCACAAAGACGCCACTATACGTGGCCGACAGCATCGGCTGCACTTGGCCGGACAATGACGGCCGGCGTAATGATGGGTGCTATGCTTAAAGGCGAAGATCAATTGACCATCAAAATAGAAGGCGGAGGACCAATCGGACTGATTTTGGTCGACAGCAATGCTAAGGGGGAAGTGCGTGGATATGTGACAAATCCGCAAACTCATTTCGACCTTAACGAGCATGGGAAATTGGATGTAGCACGTGCGGTCGGTACCGATGGCATGCTGACAGTCGTGAAGGACCTCGGTATGAGGGAGCATTTCACGGGACAAACTCCGTTGGTTTCAGGGGAGCTGGGAGAGGATTTCACGTATTACTTTGTGACATCCGAACAAGTGCCGTCTTCTGTCGGTGTTGGGGTGCTGGTTAATCCTGACAATACGATCCTGGCTGCTGGCGGTTTCATTCTTCAATTGCTTCCGAATACGGAAGAGGAAACGATTGCCGCAATTGAGGCTAGACTGAAAACGATCCCTCCTATTTCGAAGCTCATCCAGGCCGGTAAAACACCGGAAGAGATTCTGGAAGCGCTGCTTGGGGAAGGTAACGTAAAAATACTTGAAAAAATGCCAGTTTCATTCAAATGCAGCTGCTCAAAAGAGAGGATAGCCAATGCCCTCATCAGCCTTGGGGCAGCAGAGATACAGGACATCATTGATGAAGACGGACAGGCGGAAGCCCATTGCCATTTCTGTAACGAGAA
>JBJFHG010000023.1:0-42619 GCA_051893455.1 Bacillus sp. (in: firmicutes) | reverse complement strand
GAAAACGAAGATATGTCTGTTCCTGCGGGAAACGATTTGCGGAGGAGAATCCATTTGTTGACCGCTATCAACATCATTCCTGTGAATGGAACTAACAGGTTCAGGTCCGGGCGGTCAAAGCGAAAACGGACTTCCCTTCAATGACACAAGCCACAATCGTCTCCGAATGAACATCCAATCCAGCGCAGCGTTCAATAAATATCTCCATAAAATCACTTCTTATGCATGATCATAAACAGTGAGTGAATTTGAACATAAACATTTTCTGTCCGTAGTCACCCTCCACAAACAAGGAGCTAACAAAGGGGTGAACACCAAATTCACTCAATTAGTTTTATTCCCAGGGTCTAAGCCATCATAAAAAGCCACGTACTACAAACTGTTTGTGTACCCTACATTATGGGCAGGGGAAGACCATTTTCATGCATGGGTTGGGAGTCGTCACTCATGAATGTTTTGTTATATATTGGATTGGTGATAAAATGTGGTATATGATTATAGCTTAGTATTTCTAAAAAATTCTGACTTATTACGGTATTTTTAGAAAGGGTAGACATCTATTCGGGGAGAGAAGCCATATGAATGATGAGTCAAAAATTTATTGGGATCGGTATTGGGAATTTATTGGGCAAAAATCGCCTGGAAATGTAAGTGCTTGGCAGTTCGGAGGTAATCCGGACCATTTGGCTCAATTGGTCTTGTCTGGTATTAAAACAGCGACTTGTTCAGCTCTTGTGCTGTATGAGATGGAGAATGAGCCGGTTCCTTCGGTGGGTGAATACAGTATCATTCTGAATAGCAGAGATGAACCAGTCGCCATCATCAGGACCACGGAAGTGACAATCAGGCCGATGAATGAAGTGCCTGAAGATTTTGCGATTGCGGAAGGAGAAGGTGACAGAACGTTCCAGTATTGGAAAGAAGTTCACGTCGATTTCTTCACAGAGCAGTTGCATGAGGCAGGTCTTGAGTTTTCAGAGGATATGATGCTCGTTTGCGAGCGATTTGAATTGGTGGATAGCAGAAAATGAGTAATGGGTCGGCACTTGGAATCTCCAAGTGTTTTTTCTTTATGTGAGATAATTGATGACAAAGGTGGATATTAATGTAAGAATAAGTAAGGGGAGGGATGAGCATGAAGGTTTGGATCGGTTCTATAATCGTAGTGGTTCTGTTGATAATTGGCTTATGGCTTCTGCTGTCTCCGTCTTTCAGTAATATTGGAGGAGCAGCTCAGAAAATGAAAGAGAAAATCAAGGGGGAAGAGCATGGAGAACGTGACGAACATTAAGACAGGGAAAAATAAGAGAATACTCGGTGGCATTATCATAGCGCTGGTGCTGGTCATCGGTGTTTCGGTCACAGCATTATTCATTGAAAAGATACCGAATGGCTATGTCGGCGTCGTGTATAGCCCGAACGGGGGAGTGAAGGACGAGACATTGGGGCAGGGGTGGCATTTGGTCAGCCTGTTCGATAAGGTGACAATCTATCCTATCAGAATGCAGACTGTGAATTATAAGGATATCCAAGTTGCGACTTCGGACGGTAAAAACGTAACCGTTGATTTTGCATACAGCTATAGCATTGAACCGGATAAAGTGGTGGAGGTGTTCAATAAATTCGGACCGATCACAGTGGAGGATATTGAGGAATCCTATCTTCGGACCAGGTTATGGGATGCCGGAAGGAAAGCGATATCCAAATATTCGGTCATCGATACATACGGTGAAAAATCTTCAGAAGCAGCTGTGGCTGTCCAGACGGCTTTCGCAGATGATATTAAGGCACTTGGGTTCACGATTGATAATTTGACGTTAGGTGTACCACAACCGGATGAAAGTACGCAATCCGCCATCAATAAAAGGGTCGAGGCTGCCCAGGAACTGGAAAGAAAACAGATTGAATTGAACATTGCCAAGGCGGAAGCTGAGAAGAAGAAGGTAGAGGCAGAATCATTGGCCGATTATAATAAAGTTATCCAACAGTCTCTTTCCCCGGAAGTTATCCAAAAACAATGGATTGAAAAATGGGATGGCGTAATGCCAAAAGCAAATGGATCGAATCAGCTGATCCAGATTCCAATTGATGATCAGCCTAACAAGGCATCACAAGAAGATAAAAATGAATAGTTTCCGAGAGACAACAGGCTTTGCTTGTTGTCTTTCATTTCTTCAATTTTATATATTTCGGTCATACAAATTAAGCAGGTGATCAAGCTCCTGGCTGTAGCGTATGGTGGTGTTGCTGTGTAAACCGTATTTGATCGCAACAATGCCAAGTTCTTTCCTTTTCAGTTCTATAAGGGCAAGCAATTCGTTTTTTGACACGGTACTTTTCCTTTCTTAATGAAAATAGGGTAGTGTCTCTTTTCGGTTTTGCAGTATGTATACATTGTTTCATTGACTTATCAATAACCCCATACTAGTATAACCATATTTAGAAATCAATTCAAAAGTTTACCATTTTGAGGTTTTGCTAAAGGGCAAGGTTGATATATGGTTACGAACCAATGCCACACGCATCTTACCATGTCAATTTTGAAGGAGGGATAATCATAAAAAAATATACTCTTATTGTGTTAGTTTGGATCATTTTAATAGGATCAGCTTGTACTAAGCATGAGGAAGAAGTACATAATTATTCAGGCATGATCGGGGATGGGTACGCTATGGGCTATGAGTACGCTATAACCAAAGATGGAGATTCATTCACTTGGAAGATTGGATACAAAGGAGATATAACGATAATTGAAGAAGGGACTGACAATAAAGAAGAACTGCAAGATTTTATGATGGCTGTAGGCAATAGTAAAACTGTACTCTCACAACTGATCATATGGGTATCATTGTTTTTAATAATTGCTGTCATATCCATTCTCCTATACAAGAAGAACAAAAAATTACTCAAAGATGGTGCAATAGTCATTCTTTTGGCAAGCGGTATTGCGTTATATATTATTATGGATGCCTCTTTTGATTTAAATAGTGCCTTACAAGAAGTAAAACATCACTATTTAAGGCTCAGTAAATAAGTTATTGAGATTGGTGTGAGCCTTATAAAGATGGTGTTTATAGCAGGTTCGCCTACATATTATTTTAGCAGAGTCTTTTTAATACAAGCAGCTTCATGAATATTTCACAATTATATCTTTACCTAAATACTCCTGTATTTGTTAAAATAGGTATTACTGTAGGGCAAAGGGGTTGTTCTTTTGACAGATATTAATATATTTCTAGCTTTTGGGGCAGGCTTTTTGAGTTTTGTTTCGCCATGCACCCTCCCTTTATATCCGGCTTTTTTATCTTATATTACCGGGATGAGTGTGGGTCAACTCAAAACAGAAAACGCCATGCTGCAAAGGCGTAGCCTGCTTCATACATTTTTCTTTCTTGTTGGTTTTTCTTTGGTGTTTATTGCTTTGGGCTATAGTACATCGTTCCTTGGCTCTTTTTTTGATAAGTATCAGGAATTAATCAGGCAAATAGGCGCCATTATGATTGTTTTCTTCGGATTGATCATCATCGGCATTTTTCAGCCGAAGTTCTTGATGAAAGACCATAAATTTGAGTTGAAGAACCGTCCAGGCGGTTATGCGGGATCTATCGTGATCGGGGTGGCATTTGCGGCGGGATGGACCCCTTGCACAGGGCCTATTCTCGGATCTGTACTTATGTTGGCGGGCTCAAACCCGCAATCAGCTATCCCGTACATGGTTGCGTATATCCTTGGCTTTGCGATACCATTTTTCGTACTGTCCTTTTTCATCGGCAGGATGCAATGGATCAGAAAGCATAACGCCGCTATCGTCAAAATCGGGGGATATCTGATGATTGTGATGGGGATTATGCTGTACTTCGGTTGGCTGGAAGAAATCGCGTCCTTTTTTGTGAATAACTTCTTTGGAGGGTGGTCCGGCTTTTGATCAGGTATTTGTCAGTATGTATCTGATTGATTAGTATATTTTGATTTTTGTGTTTAGTGTTGATAGAATGATGGAAGAATCAGATGGAAAAAATAAAAGGATTGATCATTTTGATTTATATATCAACAGGACTGGCAATCATCATGGCGATTGGTGTCACGATCATCAGGATGAAGGCAACAAAACAGCCGACGAACAGCCGGAAAATCATATTGCCGCCTTTGTTCATGAGTACTGGTGCCCTGATGTTCATCCATCCTTTCTTTCGTGTTACCGGTATGGAGTTTATGGAAGCAATCCTCGCTGGGATGCTGTTTTCGGTTTTACTGATTAAAACGACGAAATTCGAGGTAAAACAGGAAGAGATTTATGTTAAGAGATCAAAGGCATTTATATTTATCCTGGTTAGCTTACTGGTCATCAGGCTGGCTGCAAAACTGGTGTTGAGCGCATCCATTGATGTGGGCGCCTTGAGCGGCATGTTTTGGATTTTGGCTTTCGGTATGATCGTCCCATGGCGTATAGCGATGTATATTCAATATAAGAAGTTAACGGAAGAGTTGCGTGGGCACCGTGAAGAAAGCGACCATACAGAGCCAATCTCCGTTGAAACATCTTAATTCGGCTCATGCTTGAGAATAAATGTTTGTAAATATTCGATAAAATTTGTATAATTATAAACAGTTTATCGGACCCGTACATTTATTCCTTATCTGCCAAATAAGGTTTCAAGTGTAATTGCGTAATAGGGTCCTGCCTATAACTAATCCTAAAAGTCATTATCTCAGTTGAGAGGTTTGCTTCCTTAAGGAGGCGAGCCTTTTTTCGTGCTTTTGTCTTTTCCAAATATATGGTTTCTTGCCACAGATTGGATTGGTTATTATAATAGAAGTACATAGTGTTTTACGAACGGGGGAGAGAGTTTGTTAGAGGGTTGGTTCTTATGGTTTATTCTGCTATGGATTATAGTAATGGCGGGATCGTTCGCAATCGGCGGATATTTTATGTTCCGGAAGTTTTTGAAAAGGATGCCAAAGATCGACGGCAAGTCGGACATGGATTGGGAAGAGTATTACGTGAAAGAAAGCAAGGACCTTTGGACGAAAGAGTCGAAATTGTTCCTGGATGACTTAGTCGAGCCAGTGCCGGAACTGTTCAGGGATGTGGCGCGGCAAAAGATAGCAGGCAAAATAGGGGAATTAGCCCTTAAGGAGAAGGCAAGAACCATAGATCAGGATTTAATTATCCGGGGCTACATCATCGCGACCCCGAAAAGAGATCACAAGTTTCTGCTGAAGAAGCTGAAAGAGAGCAAGATCGATATTCAGCCGTACCGTCATTTATTTGACAGTTGATAGGATAATAGAAAAAAAGTCGGCTGCGGACCATGCGGCCGATTTTTTTTTCGCTAGAACAAGCGAGTATGCACTGTTATTCTGTTCGCATAATCTATCAACAGGAAACCACGCTTTTAAGCTACTTTAGTCCCGGCTAATTCTGCTATACTGGAATGAGCATAAAATAAGAGAGAGGGATCTTTATGAAATTCATCCACACTGCCGATTGGCATCTGGGGAAAATCGTTCACGGAATCCATATGACAGAGAACCAAAGACATATGCTTCAGGATTTTCTGAGGATTGTTGAAGAAGAAAAGCCAGATGCTGTAGTTATAGCGGGCGACCTATATGACCGGTCCGTCCCGCCTACTGAAGCTGTCGAATTATTGGATGATATCTTATTCAAAATTAATATAGGTCTAAAAACGCCTGTGATCGCCATAACCGGAAATCATGACAGCGCTGAACGATTGTCATTTGGGACCTCTTGGTATAAGCACAGTCAGCTGCATATTCAAAGCAAGGTGGATCCTGAGACGAATCCGATCAGAATAAACGGCGTAAATTTTTATTGCGTCCCCTATGCTGAGCCTGGAATCGTCCGGCAAGTGTTAGAGGACGAAACGATCCATACACATGAGCAGGCGATGGCTGCCTTAATAGGGAAAATGGAGTCCAACCTGAATGTGACCGAGCCGAATGTATTTATCGGGCATGCTTTTGTGACAGGGGGAGCTATGTGCGATTCCGAAAGGCTTCTGACGGTCGGAGGATCTGGGACAGTGTCAAGCTCACTGTTTGAACCATTTGCATACACCGCATTGGGGCATCTCCACAGTCCCGATGCCATTAAGCATCCGACTGTACACTATTCAGGCTCGTTATTAAAATATTCTTTTTCTGAAGCTAATCACAATAAGTCAGTGAATATAGTCGATGTGGCTGAGGACGGAACTCTAACTGTCAAGAAGCGTTCGCTAAAGCCGAAAAGGGACTTAAGGGAAGTTACAGGCTATTTCGATGAAATCATGGACCCGGCTTTCATCCGTAATCAGAATACGGATGATTACTTAAACATCATCTTGCTCGACGAAGGGAGTATACTGGATCCGGTCCAACGCTTGAAGCAGGTATATCCTAATATCCTGCACCTAGAACGGAAATGGGATGCCACCGATCAGAAGAGAAAGCAAAGCTATGCTGCCCAAAAAGGGGAAAACAAAAGTGAACTGGATTTGTTCAAGATTTTCTACAGTGAAATGACCGATAGGGTATTCGATGAAGAAAAACAGCAAATCATGAAACGGATTATAGAGAGTGCAAAGAAGGAGGCAGAACAGTAGCATGAAGCCGCTGAAATTGACTATGCAGGCTTTCGGGCCTTATGCAGGCAAGGAAGAGATAGACTTTACCTTGCTGGGGAACCGTCATATGTTTGTCATTTCCGGGAAGACGGGAGCAGGGAAGACCACCATATTTGATGGGATAAGCTTCGCTATTTACGGAAAAGCGAGCGGTGAGGAACGGAACAGTCAGGAATTAAGGAGCCATTTCGCGAAGGAAGATATGCTGACGGAGGTATCATTAACCTTCCAGCTGAGAGATAAAATATATTTCATAAAAAGAAGCCCGAAACAGCAAAGAAAGAAAAAAACAGGCGAGGGAACCGTAGAAGTGAATGCCAAGGCAGAAATGTACGAAGTGACTGCCAATGGCCATGTCCTAATCGGTTCCAATATCCGTGAGGTCGATGAGAAGGTCAAGGAAATCATCGGCTTGGATGCGACACAATTCAGACAGATTCTAATGATTCCGCAGGGGGACTTCAAAAAGCTGCTGATTTCTGAGAGCAAGGATAAAGAAGTCATATTGCAGAAGCTGTTCCATACCCAAATTTATAAAATCATAGAGGATAAACTGAAAGAAGAAGCATCCGGATTGAAAGAAGCCGGAAAGCAGCTTCAACTGCAGTGGAATACCTATTTGAGCAACATTAAGTGGATAGATGCCGGGACTGAGGAGGAAGACAACCTGGCGCCTGAACAGGTCTTCGAAATGCTGGAGACGGAAACCGCTCAAGCGAAAGAACGTATGGAGGGGCTGGCAGTTGAATTGGAGACCCTTCAGAAAGAGGGAAAGGAGCTTCAGGCTCGGTTATTCCAGGCAAACGAACTTGTCTCGGCATTTAAGGAACGAGACCAAATGAAGGCTGCCAAAGCAAGCCTCGCCGAAAGACGGCCGGAAATGGAAATGCAACAGCAAAAAATCATCAATGCTCAGAAAGCCTGGCTTTTGGCGAAGCAGGAAGAATCCTATATGAAGACCGGCCGGAAAGTGGAGGAACTGAAAGTAAAGCTGGATCAACTCCAACGTCTCCATACAGGTATCACAGCCAATATAGAAAGGGTACAGGCCGAGTATGAACAGGAAGCAGGGAAAACAAAAGAGCGGGAAACGGCCGCAACGAAAGTCCATTCTCTGCAGGAACTGGAAAAGGATATACAGGCATACGATTCATTAAATCAGGAAGTCTTGGCGTTAAAACAGGAGTTGGATGAAGTACGGCCAAAGACCGAGAAAATGGAGCAGCAACTGCTATCATTAGAGGAAAATGCGGAGCGGCTGGAGAGACAACTGAAAGAAGAACAAACAGATACAATGCGGTTATCCGAGAAGACGAGGAAAGCGGAAAAGCTGGATGAACAACTGATAGTTCTCTCTGACTACAATGAACTATCGGTGAATTGTGAGCGTCTGGTTGAGCTGATTGGAAAAGCAGAAAAGGAATTGGAGCAAGCAGAAGGAATCTATTCTAGAGAGCTGGAAAAGTTGAAAACGATGGAAAGTGAACTGTTTTCATCCCATGCCGGTCTCTTGGCAAGGAATCTTGTTTCTGGCGATCCTTGTCCGGTCTGTGGTTCCTGTTCGCATCCTGAGCTGGCTCAATATCATTCCAATGCGTATACGGAACAGGAATTATCTGATCAAAAGGAAATTGTGGAGAATGCCGAAGCAGCCCGAAAAGAAGCAGTCACTCAGCATTATAAGCTAATGCTTCAGCATGAGGCATCTTTGGAAGCCATAGAGAAAAAGCATGGAATCATATTACGGACTGTGCCGGCCTTTGAGAGCCAAGCTGTGCCTACACTAATGAAAGAAACGGAAGAAAAAAAGCGAATACTTCTGTCAGAAATCACCGAACTGACGGAAACAGCACGGCGACTGCCCTCCACCGAAAAACTGTTGGCAGAGACGAGAGAACGCGTAGCCGAATGGAAGCGCCAAGTGAAAGAAGGAAAGAAAAAAGAGGATGTTCTGAAAGAACGATTCTTCCCGAAAGCGGCCCGGCTGAGCGGGATGGAAGAACGGCTGCCGGCCGGATTGCGTGACCGAAAAGCGTATGAACGGGCGCTTGAGGAAGCTCGTTATGAGAAAGAACAGCTGGAGCGGACCCTGAAGGAAAAACAAGAAGCATGGCAGCAAGCGCTGCAGGAAGAGGCGAAGTTAAAAAGTGCAATCGAAACGAACTTGGACTCATTGGCTTCATTGAATGACGAACTCGGCAAAGAACGCGAAAAGTTCAAAACCGATTTGGAGGCAAAGGGGTTTACTACTTATCAAGCATACACAAATGCCAAAATGTCGGAAGCTAAGGCGGAACAATTGCAGCGGGAAATTAAGGAGTTCAACAAAGATGAGCAGCGGGTCGAAAGCCTGCTGGCCAAGCTTGAATATACCTTGAAAGGAAAGGAATATCCGGATATAGCCAAGCAGGAAGAAGTACTAGAGGCCAAAGAGGTGGAAGTAAAGCAAAAAAGGCAAGACATCACAAGAATCCACTCTATCCTGAGCCATAATGAAGAAATCGAGGCTAAGCTGAGGGGTATACTTATGCAGCAAGAGGGCCTTCACAAACAATATGAAAATGTCGGCCACCTCGCTGAATTGACAAAAGGACAGAACACGTTCCGTATTACTTTTGAAAGGTTTGTCCTAGCTGCGTTCCTCGATGATATTCTTGATGCAGCGAATGAGAGATTGAAAAAAATGACGAGTGGCCGTTACCAGCTTCTTAGGAAAGCGGATCCGACTAGAAAGAATATTCAAAGCGGGCTGGAGTTGACAGTGTTCGACCAATTCACCGGAAGTGAGCGGCATGTCAAAACACTTTCAGGAGGAGAAAGTTTTAAAGCATCATTGGCTTTGGCCTTAGGCCTGGCATCCGTCGTCCAACAAAATGCAGGCGGTATTTCCCTTGAGACGATGTTTATAGATGAAGGTTTCGGGACATTGGATCCGGAGTCATTAGATCAGGCAGTGGAAGCATTGTTTGAAATCCAGAGCGGCGGAAGATTGGTCGGTATCATTTCCCATGTGCCTGAATTGAAGGAACGGATCGATGCTACTTTGGAGGTGAAGGGCAGTCAGAACGGCAGCTCTACGGAATTCATCTTACGGTAGGCCCCAAGAAAAAGGGGCAATAGTCAATCAGAGCAGCCGCACATGCTGGCTGCCCGATTGATTACATATCATGATGGGAATTATTCTTTTGTCTCGTATGGTTTCGGTTTTTGACTTTGTGGGATCCGCTTAATGGTGCCGGTTGACCTGGGTTTTCACCTTTTGGCGCATTTTTGCGGATGTCTTTGCCGCTGTTATGATTCATGTATGCTCCTCCTTTTTATTACGTTGTGTATTAATGGAGATTCTTATACATGATCAGTTTCATACAGAGGAATAAAGAAGGGAGAGGGAATAGTATGAAAGCATTGATTCATCACGGTGAAGGAAAGTCCGGATTGAGGATTGGGGAGATGGAAGTGCCGGAGCCAAAAGCCGGTGAGGTAAGGGTGAAGCTAAGGGCCTCCGGATTAAACCATCGGGATTTATTTGTCCTTAATCGCCATTTACCCGACCAACCTCCGCTGGTTATCGGTTCGGATGGAGCAGGGATCATTGATAAGGCAGGCCCGGAGGTAACGGCGGTCAAAGTAGGAGATAGAGTCATAATCAATCCGGGTCTTGGCTGGAAGCGCAATAGTCCGGCTCCTCCTCCTGAATTCGAAATTGTCGGCCTTCCAGATCACGGTACGTTTGCTGGGTACATCATACTTCCTGAAGAAAATGTGATTCCTAAACCGGCCTATCTGTCTTGGGAGGAAGCGGGTGTTTTGTCGCTAGCGGGATTGACAGCGTACAGGGCATTGTTCACCAGGGCGAAATTGAAAAAAAACATGACGCTGCTCATTCCAGGCATCGGAAGCGGCGTGGCCACATTTCTTCTCCAGTTCGCAAAAGCGCATGGGGCGCATGTGATAGTGACATCCCGCTCTAAACATAAGCGAAAAAAAGCATTGGAGTGGGGAGCCGATCAGGCGATTGACACGGAGTCGGATTGGGAAGAGGCTATCGGAGAGAAGGTTGATGTCGTCATTGATTGTGTCGGTGCTGCCACAATCAGGAAATCGTTCAAACAATTAAAGGCAGGAGGAACAATCGTTACTTTCGGGTCTTCGACGGGAGACGAAATCAATTTTAATTTAAGGGAGTTCTTTTATGGACAATACAACTTCCTCGGGTCGACAATGGGGAGCGCTGAAGAATACTTGGAAATGGTTCGTTTCTGTGAAAAACATCAGATAAAACCGGTCATTGATTCGGTTTTCCGTTTGGAAGAATACAATCAAGCCTTCCATAAGCTTGAACGCGCCGAACAGCTTGGTAAGATTGCCTTTATTCATTCTTGAAGATTATGGCATGGTTACGAATGATAAGGCATATACAACAACATAGCGCCCCTGATCCGTCAGGGAAACAAGAAAAAGGGATGGAGTTGAGGTAGTGACCCCAAAAGTTAGGTTTTTACTCTAACTTTTGGGGTGTGGCACCTGATCCGTCCCTTTTTTTCTTATTGATTTTTCTTCCTTTTCTTATTGTGCGCTCTTTCCATTGCTGTCAGCGGTTCATCCGATTTTGGGTAACCGGCTGCATTTCCCTGGGCACCGGCTGCATTCATGCCCGGAATGACATGGTTTGCGTTTTTCTTCTTCATGTACATCACTCCTTTACTATAACCTTCCCAGAAATAATGTTTTTTAAAGATAGCATTCATGATACAGGAATATGATTTTACACAAAATAAAACATTCAAAAACCTTTTGTGGTAAGAAAATGAGAATCATTATCAAAAATACCATAAGTTTTTCTTATGAATGACAATAACTTTCTTGTTATTTACTTATAATTTTAATTTTTGTAATATTATTAAGGGAGCAATTTTAATGTGGAAGAAAATGTGTTCTAAATTTTCGACATATTACGAATTTTGCATTATAGTTAAATTGAAATCTAACTATGTCGATAGCTATTTTTATTAATATTCATATTCATACGTAATAGAAGAGGGGGAATAGTTAATATGAAACAAAATGATATTTACCAAGCGCGTTCTTCTTTTGAAGCAAATGGTAAGCGCTATTATTACTACAGTTTGGAAGCGTTGGAAAAAGCAGGTGCTGGTGCTGTTTCTAAGTTGCCTTACTCCATCAAAGTGTTGCTTGAGTCAGTACTTCGTCAGGTGGATGGGAGAGTCATAAAAAAAGAACATGTCGACAATTTGGCAAAATGGGGTACAGACCAACTTCAGAATGTTGATGTTCCATTTAAGCCTTCGCGTGTCATTCTACAGGACTTCACCGGTGTCCCAGCGGTAGTTGATTTGGCTTCCATGCGGAAAGCTATGGCTGATCTTGGAGGGAATCCGGATCAGATCAATCCGGAAATCCCTGTTGATTTGGTCATTGACCACTCTGTGCAGGTTGATACAGCCGGAACACCTGAAGCATTGAAAATCAATATGGATTTTGAATTCCAACGTAATATGGAAAGGTATCAGTTCCTTAGCTGGGCCCAAAAATCATTCGACAACTACCGTGCTGTTCCGCCAGCAACAGGGATCGTTCATCAGGTCAACCTGGAGTACTTGGCAAATGTCGTGCATGCTGTCGAGAATGAAGACGGTGAAATTGAAACATTCCCTGATACTTTGGTCGGAACGGATTCCCATACTACCATGATCAACGGAATCGGTGTTCTTGGATGGGGTGTAGGCGGCATCGAAGCAGAAGCTGGAATGCTGGGCCAACCCTCATACTTCCCGGTACCGGAAGTCATCGGTGTCAAATTGACAGGTTTGCTTCCAAGCGAAGCCACTGCCACTGACCTTGCTTTGAAAGTGACTCAAGTGTTAAGGGAAAAAGGCGTTGTCGGCAAATTCGTTGAATTCTATGGACCAGGCGTCATCTCCTTACCGCTTGCAGACCGTGCGACAATCGCCAACATGGCTCCTGAATACGGTGCAACATGCGGATTCTTCCCGGTCGATGAAAAAACTCTTGAGTACTTGCATCTGACAGGCAGGGATAAAGAACTGGTATCACTTGTTGAACAGTACAGCAAAGCAAACGGATTGTTCTTGACAGCAGACTCTCCGGATCCGATCTACACGGATACAGTTGAAATTAACCTATCCGAAATTGAAGCGAATCTGTCCGGCCCGAAACGTCCGCAGGATCTTATTCCATTATCAGATATGAAAACGGCGTTCCACGAAGCATTGACGGCTCCTGCCGGGAACCATGGATTTGGCTTGAGTAAGGAAGAGATTGATAAGGAAATCACGGTTTCCTTCAATGATCAATCAGAAGTGAAGATGAAAACGGGTGCTGTGGCGATTGCGGCCATCACAAGCTGTACGAACACATCAAACCCTTATGTGCTTGTGGGCGCAGGTTTGCTTGCGAAGAATGCAGTCGAAAAAGGGCTGCAGGTCCCAAGCTATGTGAAAACATCTTTGGCACCAGGTTCAAAAGTCGTAACAGGATATCTTGACGATTCCGGATTGACAACATACCTTGAACAACTAGGTTTCAATACGGTCGGATACGGCTGTACGACATGTATCGGTAACTCCGGTCCGTTAGCGCCTGAAATCGAAGAAGCCGTCGCAGAATCCGATTTGCTTATCACATCAGTGTTGTCTGGTAACCGTAACTTTGAGGGACGGATTCATCCGCTTGTCAAAGGGAACTATCTTGCATCGCCTCCATTGGTTGTGGCTTATGCCCTTGCCGGAACAGTTGATGTGGACTTCTCTTCTGAACCACTCGGTACGGATGCACAAGGAAATGCAGTTTATCTGAAGGATATCTGGCCTTCCCAAAAGGAAATTAATGAAGTTGTTTCCAAGACTGTAACTCCGGAGCTGTTCCGTAAAGAATACAAGACAGTATTCAGCTCTAATGAACGCTGGAATGAAATCCAAACCGGCAACGAACCATTGTACACTTGGGATGATGATTCAACCTATATCGCTAATCCTCCATTCTTTGAAGGGCTTAAGCCAAGTGCCGGCACTGTTGAACCATTGACAGGATTGCGTGTTGTCGGTAAGTTTGGTGATTCTGTCACAACCGACCATATCTCACCGGCCGGAGCCATCGGCAAAAACACGCCGGCAGGAATCTACTTGAGGAATAACGGAGTGGAGCCAAGGGATTTCAACTCATATGGATCACGCCGAGGAAACCATGAGGTTATGATGCGCGGCACGTTTGCGAATATCAGGATCCGCAATCAAGTCGCTCCCGGGACGGAAGGTGGATATACAACCTATTGGCCAACAGGCGATGTAATGTCCATTTACGATGCTTGTATGAAGTATAAAGAGCAAGGGACAGGATTGGTTGTCCTTGGAGGAAAAGACTACGGAATGGGATCTTCCCGTGACTGGGCAGCCAAGGGTACAAATCTTCTTGGCATCAAGACAGTTATTGTAGAAAGCTTCGAGCGGATCCACCGTTCCAATCTTGTATTGATGGGCGTCCTTCCGCTTCAATTTAAGGAAGGCGAAAATGCTGACGTCTTAGGTTTGACTGGAAAAGAAACAATCAATGTTCATATTGATGAAACCGTCAAACCAAGAGATTATGTAAAAGTGACAGCGACAGCCGAAGACGGCAAAACAACTGAATTTGAAGTTTTGGTTCGTTTCGACAGCGAGGTGGAAGTAGACTACTATCGTCACGGCGGTATCCTTCCGATGGTACTACGTGAAAAATTGCAATCACGCGAAGGCCAACAAGCTTAATAAAACAGAAAAGCATGCAGAGGATTACTCTGCATGCTTCTTTTTGTATGGCAAATTGCAGATCGTTATTCCTGAATAAAAAGGTTCAATGTTTGTGTGATGGTATTATTATCAAGAACTTATTCATCAAATGGGAAAGGTTTGTTCAATAAGAATTTTTTCCAAATATATAAGAATATATGTTCGTGTTATAATTTCATTTAAAATTTAACTTAGGGGTGAAATAATGAAATTGAAAAACATTAATGTTGAAGATAAAATGGAATATTATAATGTAAACGGTTTAAGTATTACATTGTTCGAAAAAGGCCAAATCAGCGGAATAGAAAACTTTGGTTTGCTTGAAGTCAAAAGTGATAGAAAAGTTAATGATAATTCTATTTTTAGTGCGTGTTCCATTAGTAAATTCTTAACCGGAATGATCGCAATAAAGGTACTAGAAGAAGGTCTTCTTGATTTGGATGAAAATGTAAACGAAAGACTTTTAACTTGGAAAGTGCCTGAAAATGAATATACAAAAAATAAAAAAGTTACTCTAAGAAATTTGCTTAGTCATCAATCTGGAATCAAAGACCCTGAAGGTAGTTTTTCAGAACTGAATTCAGATATAGGACTTCCATCGATCGTTGAATTGTTGGAGGGAAAATCCCATTATTGTAAAATCCCTATTGAAGTTCAAGTCGAGCCAGAGAGTGAATTCCATTATTCGGATGCTGGTTATTGTATCATTCAGCAACTAATAGAAGATGTAACGAAAAAACCGTTTTATCAAGTTGCAAGTGAGTTCATATTTAAACCATTGGGAATGAAAAGTAGCTATTTCAATTCAACACTGTTAGAGATAGATAAACAAGAATTCGCTTGTGGTCACAATAAAGATGGTGAATTGGTTAAAGGAAAATATCCTATATACCCTTATCCAGCAGCTTCAGGGTTATGGACAACCTCAATAGATTTAGCTTTATTAGTCCTTGAGCTAATGAATGCTCTAAAAGGAGAAAGTAAGATTGGGATTTCAAAGAGTTTAGCGAAAGAAATGATAACTTCTCAAAGAGGAAAAAGCTGGAGTGGATTAGGTGTATTTCTAAAGGACTCCGAAAAAGAATTAGAAATTACATCTATGGGTTGGGGAGTAGGGTTTCAGTGTATGATGGTGGCTTACCCACACTTAGAAAAAGGTGCCGTCATTTTGACAAATGCTGAATTAGGCGTTCATCAAATGGAAGGGATTATTGGCGAGATTTATAATTCTCTTATATCTTAACAAGCGCTACATTAAGGGGGATAGGTTGCAGATAGTTTTGGTAAGGTTTTTGGAAAAGATAGTCAGATGGTATAAATTTGAAAAAAATCTACTTAGCGTCATTTTAGACTAGTATAATGAATGGACAGGGTACTGGAAATTCGTAGACAATTCATGCTTTTCAGTGGTCGCAGGAAACAATGATCTGATCGCGGGGAAAGAGGTGTATGTATGGAAAGTGGATTGGGAAAGCCAAAGCGGAAAGGGAAGCGGCGATGGAGGAAAGCAGCAGTAATCAGTTTTTCGGCAGTTGTTCTTCTATTGCTGTTGGCGGTGGGAGCGGCTGGTTATACCTTGAAAAAGCCGTTGCCTAAAACGGAAGGGCAAGTACAGTTGAAGGGCCTTGGTCATACAGTCGAAGTCGTAAGGGACAGCAGGGGCGTTCCACATATTAAAGCCGATAACGAAAAAGACCTTTATCTTGCCCAGGGGTATATTCAGGCGCAGGACAGGCTTTTTCAGATGGATTTGAGCAGACGTCAGGCGTCCGGCAGGCTCAGTGAAGTAATCGGGACCTCCACTGTCGAGAATGATAAGTTTTTCCGTACACTTGGTTTAAGAAGAGCGGCGGAAAGCTCGTTGGACTCTTATACTGAAAAGGGTAAAGAAGTGCTGAAATGGTTTGCCGATGGAGTCAATCTGTATATGGAGGAAGCGATTGAATCGAATAAGTTGCCGGTCGAATTCTTGCTGCTCGGCTACGAACCGGAACCGTGGACTCCGGTCGATTCATTGACAATTGGCAAATACATGGCCTATGACCTTGGGGGGAATTGGGAAAATCAAGCGTTCAGACAATATCTGGTGGAAGAATTCCCGGATGAAAAGGCGTACGATCTCTTTCCGTCGTATCCGGAAAATGCGCCTTACATCATAGGGTCCAAGGAGCTTGATATCAGCAGGATGTTTGCTGATGCCGTCATTGCTCCTGAGTATAACGGCAGTAATAATTGGGTGGTCGGAGGCATAAAAACGAAAAGCGGAAAGCCGTTGTTGGCTGATGATCCGCATTTATCTCTAGCGACGCCATCCATATGGTATCAAATGCATCTGAATTCTCCCGGAGTAAATGTAAGCGGTGTTATTTTTGCTGGCATCCCCGGGATCATTCTCGGCCATAATGAGACAATTGCATGGGGAGTGACGAACACGGGACCTGATGTCCAGGATCTGTACATTGAAAAACGAAATCCCAAAAACAAGCAACAATTTTTGTATAAAGGCGAATGGGAACAGGCAAGCATTTTCAATGAGCCAATCAAAATAAAGGATGAAGAGACGCTCGATTATAAAGTGACTGTGACAAGGCATGGTCCTATTATTTCGGAATTTGCAGAAGCAACAGGGCAAGAGCATGTCCTTGCCCTGAAGTGGACCGCATTGGAGCCTTCTGCTGAACTGGAGGCGATCCTGAATATGAATAAGGCCGGTAGCTGGGAAGAATTCGAGCGTGCATTGGAAAAGTTCAATACTCCTGCCCAGAACTTTGTGTACGCAGATAAAAAAGGGGATATTGCCTTCAAGGCTAACGGCAACATTCCACTCCGAACAAAAGGTGACAGCCTGCTCCCGGTCCCCGGTTGGACAGGAGAATATGAATGGGACGGATACATTCCTTATGATGAGCTGCCGCGTACCGTAAACCCGAAAGAAGGATTCATCTCCACGGCGAACAATAAGGTGATCGATGATTCATACCCGTACCATATCAGTCATCATTGGGCGCAGCCATACCGTCAAATGCGCATCAGGGAAGTGCTGATGAGCAATAATCCATTGGAAGTGGAGGACATGAAAGCTTTGCAGATGGACGTAAAAAACCTGCAGGCGGAGGAGTTTTTGCATAAGTTCCTAGCGCTAATCCCAGAGCAGTCGGGGATTGGCGACAATGCTATCAGTGTTTTGGAGAACTGGGATTTCCAGGATGACCAAAATGAAGCAGCACCGCTCATCTTCCATTTTTGGATGTCGGCTGTCTCTGATGTCCTTTTCGAAGAATCTATCCCGGAAGATGTTTTGGATTTGTTCAAGGGCAGAAAAGCAGCCGTCGATCAATTATTAAGGAATGCCATTGACGGAAATCCTGGTCCCTGGATTGAAGAAAAGGATGGCCTTGCAAAAGTGCTGGAGGCATCATTTGATCAGGCTATTGACAAAATGACTGATTTACAGGGGAAAACTGTTCGTGAATGGAAATGGGGAGACTTTCATCAGGTCCGGTTTGATCATCCTTTGTCGGCTGTTACGCCGCTGAAATATTTATTTAATCCATCCGGAGGGTTGGCTGTCGGAGGGAGCAGCGTCACTGTTCAGGCAGCTGCCAACAAGAAAGATGGTACAGTGAATCATGGGGGATCCTGGCGCTTCATTGCTGATCTTTCGGATTTGGGCAAGGCTTATCATTTGGTTGGCCCTGGCCAATCCGGCCACGTACAAAGTGATCATTATAACGATCAGTTCGAAGATTGGGCAGAAGGTTTGTATCACGAAACAGATATAGAGGGCTATTCAGGCGAAAAATTGTTATTGCTACCTTGATGGGATGTTGTGTCATTTTTTCGAAAATGCCGAAATCTATTTGTCCTATTATTTATGATGGGCTAAAATAATGATGGGATAGGAGGATGGGTATGGTAAAAGAACTAGCAGGAGCTTCTTTGCTGGTCATATTGATCGGTTTTGCTCTGTTTCAGGCGATGGGACAGGATAAGAAAGATACGCTGCCAGGTTTGAAGGTGGGCGAAAAAGCTCCCGATTTCGAACTGGTGAACATGGAAGGGCAGACAGTGGCCTTATCGGATTACAAAGGGAAAAAAGTCATGGTGAATTTTTGGGCAACATGGTGCGGGCCATGCCGCGATGAAATGCCGGCAATGGAAAAGTACGCCGCTGAATCGGAAGAGGACGTTGTCATTTTGGCGATTAATACGGACCCTGAGAATGATGTGGCAGGTTTCGCTGAAGGGGTGGGCATCACATTCCCTGTCTTGCTCGATGAGAATGATAAAGCTCTGAAGAAGTATTCTGTCAAAGCGATGCCGACAACATACTTTATTGATGAAAAAGGAATCATCGCCAATAAGCATATTGGGGAAATGGACTACAAAATTATGGAAGAAGCTGTTGCGGGTCTGTAATCAGATCCGCTCTTTTTTACAGGTTGAGGCAAAAAATACATAAAATATCTGACTCTTGTCAATAATGAATAACAACATATTGAGAAGAGGGTGAACTGTATGAAAAGAAGGAGAAAAGTTACATTCGAGGAATTGGTCACAGAAAACAAAAAGGAACTCCTGAAGGACACTGAGGCACTGGAGAAAATTGAAGATAAACTGGAAAAACGATATCTGAAAAAAGCAGAATAACCCTGGAATGAATCCATGCCTTTTGTCCACAATATAAAGGGAAAAGGAGGATTCAAGAATGGGCAATCCAAAGAAAAATTCTAAGTCATTCGTTCCGAACCACATCGGAACCCAATCCCGTGCCGCCGGAGGAAATAACGGTAAGCAAATGGGAGACAAGACCGGGCGTCAGCCGCAGGTCATCCAAACAAAAGGCGAATAACCTGATTGAAGGCATGAACCGTTCGGTTGGTTCATGCCTTCCTTGTGTATAAAGTGTTCAAGCATAACAGGAAGTGGTACACTATTGCATGAGTACAGAATGAAGCATCTAAGGAAGGGAGCAGTCACATTGTTAGTGTCAGAAAGAGAGATTGAAGTCCGTTATGCAGAAACAGATCAGATGGGAGTCGTGTACCATGCTAATTATTTGGTTTGGATGGAAGTTGGGAGAACACAGCTAGTGAAGGATCTTGGGTTCAATTATGCGGAAATGGAGAAGGAAGGGGTCGTTTCCCCAGTAGTTGAGGTGAATGTTAAATACAAGAAACCATTGACATACGGAGAAAAAGCGATTATACATACATGGATAGAAGAGTATAGCCCGGTAAAGACAAAATACGGGTATAAGGTTTTTAAAGAAGGCGGAGAATTGGCGGTGGAAGCGGAGTCACTGCATACGTGCGTCAAAAAAGATACGTTCCGTCCCATTTCTTTAAAGCGGACATTCCCTGAGTGGCACGAAGCCTATGAAAGGAACAAAAAACAAGGAGGGTAAAAAAGCACTGAGTGGTCGGAGCAGCCTTGTACGCAAGCCAGCCGTTCTCATACCACCTTTTGATTAATAGAGATGGTGCAAAACGCCTTTTTAGGAAGGCGTTTTTTTGCATTACTTATATTCAAATCTCGGTTCATTTAAAGAACCATTAAATGATACGGACAGGTCCTTCCCGTCGAAATACCATGAGTCTTCTGATTCAATGAAGTATGTAATGCCGTTAATCTCTGCAGAAGCCCCTACCTCAAGCGGTGACTCGATTTGTATGCCGAGGGAAAACCCGGGCTGGATTTGGCTGTTGCCTCCATAGCGGACATAAAACCGAACATAATCCCCCTCTGAAAGATCTAGTTCCTCTTCATACCACTGTGCTGCTGCATCTGTAAGTGTAATTTTCATGGTAACCTCCTTAGGCTCCTATTCATTATAGTTTTAATCCTTGCCTTCTGCCAAACGGAAAGCTCTCTCATTCCCAAGGGCAAGGTAAGGTCTATTTATCATGATATATATGTTAATGCCCAAACTCTCGGCATCTAAAACCAGACTATCCGTGAAAACGACAGAAAGAAAAAAACTGGATGATACGAAAATATCATCCAGTTTCTTAAATAAAACTATATCCATTTCACTTTCGGTTCTGTGCCATTCCGGATCCTGGCTATATTGGCACGATGTCTATAAAATATGAAGAAAACCAGAATGGCGACCAATGCCACCAGCCAATAATCTCCCATAAATAAAGTAATAATCAAAGCGACTAGAGCTGTGGCCATACTGGATAAAGACACATATTTCGACAAGTAAAGAACGATGAAAAAAGTGACGAAAATCATTAGAAACAGAAGAGGAGCATATCCAAGGATGATGCCTCCAGAGGTCGCGACTGCTTTCCCTCCACGGAAACCTGCAAATATTGGATACATATGCCCGACTACGGCAAATCCGCCTGCCAATAATTGAATAGGACCAGCATCATAACCGAATAAAAGAGGCAAAAGTGTGGCTGCCGTTCCTTTCAGTACATCCATAAGCGTCACAATCAATCCGGCTGTTTTGCCGAGTGTACGGAAAGTGTTGGTCCCTCCAAGATTTCCGCTGCCAAATTCTCGAATGTCCTTACCGAAGAAAATTTTGCCGATCCATAATCCGGAAGGAATGCTCCCGAGCAGATAGGCGATAACAATAATACTCAATAATGTCATAAATAAAGCCCTTTCTGAAACCAATCTTGCTTTATATTTTACCATGAGAATGAGAAAATTCCACGTTATTGTGGAAATAAAAGAGAGGAAAAATGTTTTTTAAAGCCAGTCTTTCGGTATATTAGGTTTATTGGGTGTGTAGGCAGGGCAGAAAAAACATATATGCACAATATATCGATAAGGAGAGATGAAGGTGGGCATAGAAAATCCTTCCCGGGAAGAAATAGGAAAATTGCTGAAGAAAGCGAAAAAAATAGCTGTTGTTGGTTTGTCCGATAAGCCAGATAGGACCAGCCATATGGTATCAAAAGCCATGATGGAAAGCGGTTATGAAATCATTCCAGTCAATCCGACCGTTGATGAAGTGTTCGGCGTGAAAGCCTATTCCTCGTTGAGGGACATTGAGGGGCATATAGACATTGTCAACGTTTTCAGAAGATCAGAGGCTTTGCCTGAATTAGCGAAAGAATTTGACGAAATCAATGCCGATGTCTTTTGGACCCAGTTGGGTGTGCTGGATGAGGCTGTGTTCGATGACCTGAAAAGCAAAGGATATACAGTCATCATGGATAGATGCATTAAGATAGAGCATGCGATAACGAAATGACCTGAAAAGCGCTTTTTGCGCTTTTTTAATTATGTCTATAGAATAAATTCATCTGTAATATGCCATCTGCTGTAGAGCTTTTCCTTTAATGAATGACACTCTTCAGCCGATAAATATTTTTAGAGGATGGATGTATAAAAAATCCAGACATAGGAAGCATGAAAGAAGATGTTGATGTTCCGCCGAATAATTCCGTTTATATCTAGGCATCGAAAAAAAACTGTATTATAATATCTTCTGTTTTGAGGGATGCCGGAGGGTAATTGGACGCCGGCAATTAAAATGAATATTTGCGAAAATGATTTTTAACGATACAATAGTTCATGTACATAACTTCAAAGATATAGGAACGTTTGTTCTTGTTGTGTTATACTGAAAGAAAAACAAAGTGTAATCCATTATTCAGGCAACCGTTGAACAGATCGTTATGCTTGCGGAAGGAGAAAATCGTAGTGGCTATAGATAATACTGAAAAAATTGACTACAATGATGATGCCATACAGGTGCTTGAAGGACTCGAAGCAGTCCGGAAGCGACCAGGCATGTACATAGGGAGCACGGATGCAAGGGGCCTTCATCATTTGGTATATGAAATAGTGGATAATTCCGTGGATGAAGCGCTTGCGGGATACGGAGACAAAATTACAGTACGCCTGCACAAGGACAATAGTGTCAGTGTAACGGATAAGGGGCGAGGAATGCCAACCGGTATGCATAAGCTCGGAAAGCCGACTCCTGAAGTCATCCTGACAGTGCTGCATGCAGGAGGAAAGTTCGGACAGGGAGGTTATAAGACTAGCGGAGGTTTGCATGGTGTCGGGGCATCTGTTGTAAATGCTTTATCCGAATGGCTGGTTGTGACAATCAAACGGAACGGCTACGTATATGAGCAACGCTTCCATGGGGGCGGAAAACCTGAAACAACATTGGAAAAGAAAGGTACAACCAATGGAACAGGCACAACGATACACTTTAAGCCGGACCCGACTATATTCTCTTCTTTGGTCTTTAATTATGAAACTCTATCGGAGCGTTTGCGTGAGTCGGCTTTTTTGCTGAAGGGCATGAAGATCGAATTAATCGATGACAGAAATAATCAAAAAGAAACGTTCTTTTATGAAAATGGGCTGGAAGCATTTGTTAGTTATCTCAACGAGGAAAAAGACTGCCTCCATGATGTCGTAACGATTGAAGGGCAACAGAGCGGAATTGAGGTGGACTTTGCATTCCAATTCAATGACGGATTCTCGGAAAACATCTTGAGTTTTGTCAACAACGTTCGGACGAAAGACGGCGGGACGCACGAAGTCGGTATGAAGACTGCGATGACACGTGTATTCAATGAGTATGGGCGTAAAAACGGTTTGCTGAAGGAGAAGGACAAGAACCTAGAAGGAACAGATATCAGAGAAGGTCTTGCAGCCGTCATCTCTGTCCGCATACCTGAAGAACATCTGCAGTTCGAAGGACAGACGAAAAGCAAATTGGGTACGAGCATTGCCCGCTCATGTGTCGATGGCATCGTCTCTGAACATCTGGCTTACTTCCTTCATGAAAATCCGGAGACAGCGAACCTGCTCATCAAAAAGTCGCTAAAGGCATTCCAGGCGAGGGAAGCTGCCCGTAAGGCACGCGAAGAAGCACGAACCGGCAAAAAGCGGAAGAAGTCCGAAACAATCCTTTCCGGAAAATTGACACCTGCGCAATCAAGGAATCCTCAGAAGAACGAACTATACCTTGTGGAAGGGGATTCTGCCGGAGGCTCTGCAAAACAGGGACGTGACCGCCGTTTCCAGGCTGTACTTCCGTTGCGTGGTAAAGTGATCAATACGGAAAAAGCAAAACTGCAGGATATCTTCAAAAATGAGGAAATCAATACGATCATACATGCGATAGGCGGCGGGGTCGGCCCTGAGTTCAACATCGATGACATCAATTACGATAAGATTGTCATCATGACCGACGCCGATACTGACGGAGCCCATATCCAGGTATTGCTTTTGACATTCTTCTACCGGTATATGAAACCGTTGATTGAGCATGGCAAAGTGTATATCGCATTGCCTCCATTGTATAAGGTCAGCCGTGGATTGGGGAAAAAAGCAATTATCGAGTATGCCTGGAACGATGATGAATTAGATGACGTCATCCGCAAAGTAGGAAAAGGCTATGTTCTTCAGCGCTATAAAGGTCTGGGAGAAATGAATGCCGACCAGCTTTGGGATACTACGATGAATCCGGATTCACGCACATTGATCCGTGTGCTGATAGACGATGCTGCACGGGCGGAACGCCGTGTAACGACCCTGATGGGCGACAAAGTCGAACCAAGGCGTAAATGGATCGAAGCCAACGTGGCTTTTGGATTGGAAGAGGAAGCGAGTATATTGGATAACCAAAATTTGATTATTTCTGAAGAAGGGGTGTAACTAAATGACATCAACAGAAACATATCGTGACCTCCCCCTTGAGGAAGTAATTGGCGACCGTTTTGGCCGCTACAGTAAATATATCATCCAGGATAGGGCATTGCCTGATGCAAGGGATGGACTGAAGCCTGTTCAAAGACGTATTTTGTTTGCGATGCATACAGAAGGCAACACCAGTGAAAAACCGTTCAGGAAATCGGCGAAGACCGTTGGGAACGTAATCGGTAACTATCACCCCCATGGTGATTCTTCCGTCTATGATGCGATGGTCCGTATGAGCCAGGATTGGAAGCTGCGCAAAGTGCTTGTGGAAATGCACGGTAATAACGGAAGTAATGATGGGGACCCGCCGGCAGCTATGCGTTACACAGAAGCACGGCTATCAGCAATCGCTAGCGAATTATTGCAGGATATCGAAAAAAGGACGGTAGATTTTGTCCCTAACTTCGATGATACGGCTGAGGAGCCAGTTGTCCTTCCTGCCATGTTTCCGGCGTTGCTCGTCAATGGTTCAACGGGTATCTCAGCTGGTTATGCGACAGAGATTCCGCCGCATCAACTAGGTGAAGTCATCGATGCTGCCTTACTTCGCATAGACAAGCCGAATTGTTCGGTTGACGATATCATGACTGTCCTGAAAGGCCCGGATTTCCCTACTGGAGGAATCATCCAAGGGGTTGACGGAATCAAGAAAGCTTATGAAACAGGCAAAGGGAAAATCATTATCCGCGGGAAAGCTGACATCGAACCTGTCCGCGGTGGCCGGCAACAAATTGTCATCACCGAAATTCCTTATGAGGTGAATAAAGCTAACCTCGTCAAAAAGATGGATGAGCTCCGTCTTGACCGGAAAGTGGAAGGGATTTCCGAGGTACGGGATGAGACCGACAGGACAGGACTTCGCATTGTCATAGAGTTGAAGAAAGACGCGGATGCCGAGGGTGTCCTCCACTATCTGTACAAAAATACAGACCTGCAGATCCCATATAATTTTAATATGGTGGCGATCCATCGCAAACGTCCTGTCCTTATGGGAGTACGGGAATTGTTGGATGCATATATAGAGCACCGAAAAGATGTTGTCATAAACAGATCGACATTCGACCTGCAAAAAGCAAAAGAACGGGAGCATATCGTCATAGGACTGATGAAGGCATTGTCCATTCTCGATGAGGTCATTGCTGCTATCCGGGCTTCTGCAGATAAGCGGGATGCAAAGAACTATCTGATCGACAAATTCCAGTTCTCGGAAAAACAAGCAGAAGCAATCGTTTCGTTGCAACTTTACCGGTTGACCAATACAGATATCACCGCCTTACGTGAGGAAGCAAAAGAACTGGCAGCCAAAATACAAGATCTGCAGGCTATCCTGGACAGTGAAAAAAAGCTGTTCTCAGTCATTAAGAAGGAACTCAAGTCCATTAAGAAACAGTATAACGATGTCCGGCTGACCAAGATACAGGAACAGATCGAGGAAATCAAAATAAATCTTGAAGTTCTGATCGCCAGCGAGGATGTCATTGTGACGGTTACAAAGGAAGGATATGTAAAACGAACCTCCCTTCGTTCCCATGCAGCAAGCGGCGGATTGGATTTCGGAATGAAAGATAACGACTTCCTGCTGTACAAAGGGGAAATCAATACGACCGACAACCTGTTGCTGTTTACCAACAAAGGTAATTATATCTTCTGTCCTGTTCACCTCCTGCCTGATATTAGATGGAAAGAGCTCGGGCAGCATATCGCCAGCATTGTGCCGGTCGACAAGGATGAATGTATCATAAAAGCTATTAATGTGAGAGATTTCAGCACAAATGACTATTTAGTGTTCATCACACGAAACGGCATGGTGAAGCGCACTGAGCTATCCCACTACAAGGCGCAGCGATATTCCAAGCCGTTGGTAGCTGTTAATCTGAAGGGGGATGATGTCCTTCTTGATGTATACCGCACAGATGGCACTAAGGATATCTTCCTGGCGACGAAGATGGGCTTCGGCCTTTGGTTCGCTGAACAGGAGGCAAGCCCGGTGGGAATCAGGGCAGCCGGTGTGAAAGGCATCAACCTTAAACCGGAAGATGAACTGGCCGGCGGCGGAATTATCGATGATCCGGCTAAACAGGTGATTGTCATTACGACGCAGCGCGGAGCAGTCAAAAAAATGAAATGCAAAGAGTTTGAAAAAACAAGCAGAGCTAAACGGGGTGCCGTCATGCTCCGGGAGCTGAAAAAGAATCCGCACAGGATAACAGGCGCCGCCGTTTGCGAGGAACCGGAAGAATTGCTTCTGCTGACAGACAAGGGCATTACAGAGCAAATACAGGTAGATAATCTCACTTACTCCGATCGTTATTCAAACGGGTCCTTCCTGGTCGATACGGCAGAAAGCGGCCAAGTGGATGCTATATGGAAACAGATTTCCGACGATAAGAAAGAACCGATTTGATAAGTTGATGAAGCAAGCCGTGCTGGATTACATGCCAGCGCGGCTTTCCTATTTGCGAAAACTGTACCTGCTGAGTTTGTATTCCAAACGGGGGAGTATCACAAAATTTGCAGTTTTGGGAAAAATTATTTTATATTGAAATAACTTGTATAGTGATGTGAATTAATGCTAGATTATTATGGAGTATATAGTGACATAACTAAATCATCATTGCTAATGCTTGTTAAAGGAGGACACAATTTGATTGGTTTTTTAGAGGGATTCAATAACATATTATGGACATACGTTCTTATTGCGGTTTTGGTGGGAGTCGGTTTATTCTTTACATTTAAGACTAGATTTGTACAGTTTCGATACATAGGCGAAATGTTTAGTCTGTTGACTGATAAGGAGGCAATCAAAGAAGGGGAAAAAGGAATCTCTTCTTTTCAGGCTTTCTGTATTAGTACTGCTTCAAGGGTCGGCACTGGTAACTTGGCAGGTATTGCAACAGCCATCACATTCGGAGGACCGGGGGCCATTTTCTGGATGTGGGTGATCGCCTTCATAGGCGGAGCATCCAGCTTTATCGAAAGCACATTGGCGCAGATCTACAAGGTCAAAGATAAGGAAGGGTTCCGGGGAGGTCCTGCTTATTATATTGAAAGAGGATTAAAGAACAGAGGTCTCGGTATTGCTTTTGCAATTATAATTACTTTCTGTTTCGGGTTGGTCTTCAATTCCGTACAGAGCAATACGATAGCTAGCGCATTCAACAACACATTCAATATCGATGAAGGATGGATCGGCCTTGTGCTGGTTATCCTTACGGCACTAGTCATTTTCGGTGGGGTGAAAAGGATTGCCCATTTTGTTCAGGTGATTGTGCCTGTTATGGCCGTTTTGTATCTGTTATTGGCTTTATTCGTGATGATCACGAACATTACAGAAATTCCTTCTGTATTTAAGCTAATTGTCATGAATGCTTTCGGCATGGACCAGGCAATCGGAGGGACTCTCGGAGCAGCTGTCCTTTATGGCATTAAACGTGGTCTGTTCTCCAACGAAGCAGGTATGGGTAGCGCGCCGAACGCGGCTGCATCAGCAAACGTGAGCCATCCTGTCAAACAGGGGCTCATCCAAACATTGGGTGTATTCACAGATACGATCATCATCTGTACAGCTACAGCAATGATCATTCTGCTTTCGGGAGCCTATACAAGCGGTGCTGAGGGCATCAACTTGACACAAATGGCTTTGGCGGAGCATGTGGGACCTTGGGCTTCCGGATTTGTCTCTGCAGCTATTTTCCTGTTTGCTTTTAGTTCCATAGCGGGGAACTACTTTTACGGTGAAACCAATATCGAGTTCATTAAAGATAGTAAAACTGCATTGACGGCTTATCGATTCGCTGTATTATTCATGGTGATGTGGGGCAGCATAGCTGCGTTGGATACTGTTTGGCTCTTAGCTGATATATTCATGGCCATCATGGCTTTGATCAACTTGTATGCGATTTCGAGGTTGTACAAAATTGCAGTCAAAGCATTTGCAGATTATAAACAACAGAAAGATGCCGGTAAGAACCCCGTTTTCAACCGAAACATCCTTGATGATGTATCAGGTATTGAATTCTGGGACGGCGACAAATAATATGTTTAAAAAGAGCATCCATTCAGCGATGCTCTTTTTTTGTCGCTGAGAAATGATGTTATTTGTGCATAATTATGCCAACAGCAGCGCACCATACAAGTATAGATGAGTTAGGGAGATGATTATGTTGATGCTGAATATAATGCTCGCCCTGTTTACATTACTGTACGGAGCGGACGCGGAGCCTGTTTCGCTCCCTGCCTTTGAACAAACCAAATATCAGGATGTAACAGGCGATAAGAAAAAGGAAAAAATCCAGCTGTCCGGAATCTTTTCGGAGGATAATCGTTACTATTTGTCCGAATTGAAGGTGACTGTGTCGGAAGGGAGTTTGAAAGAAGAGACGCAGTTTAAAGTGGAAGACGGAACTAAGCCGGAAGTTTCATTCATGGATATTGACCGTGATGGGATCAAGGATATATTCCTGACAATAGAACCTGTGGAACAGGGCAATGGCCTGAGAGCGTACTCGCTTCAGATAAAGGATGGCAAATTAATGGATTTGTCTGTGCCGGAGCCGCTTCCAAGTGTCTCTAATTTTGTTAATGGTTATAAAGCCGAAATAAATATCGGACAGGAATCATTTAAAGTCGATCTGAAGGGAAGAAAAGAGCAATACGATGCCCTTGGCCTCTACCATGAGGGACAATTGAACGAGCCGATCGAACTGATTATCGGTCCCTTCGAATCCTTGAGGCCGATCTACATGCTGCAAGGCAAGGCGCTTCAAGGGACTCAGAAAGTCAGCGGAGCCTTTATGGACGATCAAATCGGGGAAATCCGCAGTGTTTGGCAGTACAAAGATGATCAGTGGGTATTAAAGAAACTGGATTTCCAAAAAAGGTGATTTGTCTGTCACATATATGGGCTATTGTCATACAATATAGCAACATATATGAAAAGGGGGAAGCTATAGATGGAAAAGTCAAAGCAAGCCAAGTTGACTGCAACTATCATTCCGCCTGCGACAGTTAGTGATCCAGTGGATGGACGAAAATATACGATGACCCATGATGAAGGGACAGGAGATCTGTTTGTATCGATCGGTTACGAATACGATATACCCCAGATTACGGAACTGAGGGATGAGGTGCTGGCTATGTGGGTAACCAACATGGGTCAATATGCACTGATAGGCAAGGCCTATATCAGTGGCGGAGAATTCGATGCCACGACTGCGAAGAGGAGAAATGAGATTTTCAGAAGAGAGATGGATACAGCTTTGACGGCCATTGTCTGTAGCGACAGGGAACTTTTCAGTAATTATCCATGGCTTTTGGATAGTCCGATTTATGTCCATTATGAGAGCGTTTATCCGGAATTCAGCAGACTGGTAGAATATCCAGCTCCCCGGCAATATTTAATGTGTTAAAAGGATCGGTTGACCGATTCTTTTTTAGTGGTTCAAAAGGGAATACAGTAACGGAACCGTAATTGGGGCCATTTCAAGTAATCTAGAGGGAAAAGAAGGAACGGCTGCCGCTGCCTAGGAGCAGCCGTTTTTCCTTATGCCTATATTAACTGTGCAACCGGCTTGTAACTTATCACAAATCAGCTCTTCTGTCTTTCTCCAAGAAATGCATAATCTGTTCTTTATGGTGCTGGTCGTGAGAAATGAATTCATCAATGATATAGATGAGTGAATAGGGGACTCCAGTATGAGGACAATGGGTTACGCCGTTCGATGGCAATGGCTGTTGCAATACGGCTGTCGAAAGACCGGCAAGTCGTTTCACTAGTGATTCCCGGACATTTTTTGCCTCTTCAAGAAGTGCCTCCTTTGTAATGCCTGCTTTAGCGTATTCGGCTGCCGCTTTATTGAACGAATCAAATTCAGGGAACTCCATACCTTTTCCTGTGAGTGTAGACGGGATGACTTTGTCCAAGATATGACGGTCCCATTTTGCAATATGGGCGATAATTTCACTTACAGACCATTTTCCTGTGGCAATCGGTTCAGACCAAGACGTTTCATCCAAAGTGAATAGAGAGTCCAGCCAAGATGAATAACCGTTAAAACGATCCAATACAATAGTGTCTGACATTGTTTTTATCCCACCCTATTTCTTTTTTAAGGAATAATATACCATACCTAGTTCAGTAAACAAGTTCCAACTCCGCTTTACTAATCCGTTAAATACCAAATATTATAAATATTGACAAAAAATAACCATCTGATAAAATTAAATCAAATTCCACGAAAGGGCTTACATATCTTAAAGTTTCCAGACAAAGGAATAAGGCACAGAAAGGGGTGAATATAATCGAATTAAGAGAACGAATCATCGCGACCTCCTTAAAGCTCTTTGAGAAACATGGATATCATGGCGTCAGTGTCCATGAAATCGTGGAAGCGAGCGGAACGTCGAAAGGTGGGTTTTATCACCATTTCCATTCGAAAGATGAATTGCTGTACGTCATTCATGATTATTTCATTTCATACGTATTGAAGAAGGCTGAAGAAGCGATTGAGACAACAGACTCAACCCCTACGGAAAAACTACATCAGATCATTCATTCATTTGTAAAAGTGTTTGACCTCTATAAACCTCATATTTCTGTATTCTATCAAGAAAGCAACTATTTGAAGACACCTTATATTGAACATATCGCCAAAAAGAGAAAACAATACAGGGACATCATCTACTGTGTGTTGGAAGAAGGCAGGAATGCCGGTGAATTCCGTGAGGAACTGCCAATTGAGATTACAGGCATGGGCATTTTGGGAATCGTAAATTGGACGTATAAATGGTATAGACCCGACGGCGGGAAATCCATTGAAGAAATCGCAGATATTTTTATAGATTTTATCTTCCAGGGACTATGGACAGAGCAGGCGAAATCCGAACAGGCGTATCACACATTCCTGCTCGATAGAAAGAAGATGCACCAAAATGAAAGTCAATTCTGAATGAAGCAGACCGACTAATCGGTCTTATTTAGGAAAGGGGAAACAATATGGATTTTTCTTTAACAAAGGAACAAGTGATGATTCGGGATATGGTGAGGGAGTTTGCGCAAAAGGAAATCAAACCTGTCGCAATCGAGCTTGACCGCGAGGCGAAGTTTTCAGAGGACCTGTTCAGGAGGATGGGCGAGTTGGGCATACTTGGCATTCCTTTTCCGGAAGAGTATGGCGGAGCGGGAGCTGACACGATTTCGTATGCAATTGCAGTAGAAGAGATCGGGAAAGTGTGCGGGGGAACGGGACTGAGCTATGCAGCGGCGGTTTCGTTGGGAGCAAGCCCGATTTACTACTTCGGCAATGAAGAACAGAAGCAACAATACCTAGTGCCGCTGGCCAGCGGAAAGTCGTTGGGAGCGTTCGGGCTGACCGAACCAAATGCTGGATCGGATGCGGGCGGCACCCAGACGAAGGCTGAATTGGACGGAGATGAATATGTCATCAACGGCGAAAAGTGCTGGATCACCAATGCTTCATATTCAAGTGTAGTCACCGTGACCGCGGTGACAGGGAAGGACGAACGGGGGAAAAATGTCATCTCTGCCTTTCTTGTCCCAGCCGGAACTCCAGGAATGACGATTACAGCACCCTACGAAAAAATGGGCGTTAGGGCGTCTGATACAACACAGATTGTGCTTGAGAATGTTAGAGTTCCTAAAGCGAATCTGCTGGGTGACAGCAAAAAAGGCTTCAAGCAATTCCTGTATACACTGGATGGAGGACGGATTTCCATAGCCGCACTGGCTGTCGGACTTGCACAAGGGGCTTTTGAAAAGGCATTAGCTTATGCGAAAGAAAGAAAACAGTTCGGCAAGGCCATTTCCTCGTTCCAGGCCATTCAATTCAAGTTGGCCGATATGGCGACTGAAATCGAATTGGCAAGGAATATGGTCTATAAAGCTGCCTGGCTGAAAGACCAGGGCAAACCTTTCACAAAAGAATCGGCCTTCGCTAAATTGTTTGCGACCGAAATGGCTTTCCGTACGTGCAATCAGGCAATCCAGATCCATGGCGGATACGGTTACATGCGTGAATACGAGGTTGAAAGATTCCTAAGGGACGCCAAACTGCTGGAGATAGGGGAAGGGACTTCGGAGATACAGAGACTGGTTATTGCCAGACAACTTGGATGCTGACAAGGATTGTGAATATATAGGCAATGGGAGGAAGATGAAACAATGGCTGAATTAATGAACAAAACGATTGGTCAATTGCTTCACGATATTGCAAAAAAGCAACCGGAAAGAGATGCGGTCGTCTACAGTGATCGCGGTTTGCGGTACTCCTATCAAGAGTTCACACAAGTTTGCGAACAGGCAGCAAAAGGATTCATGGCACTTGGCATCCAAAAAGGGGAACATTTGGCAATTTGGTCCTCCAACACGCCCGAGTGGCTTGTGAGCCAGTACGCAACCGGTATTATGGGGGCCGTCCTCGTGACGGTCAACACCAATTACCGGGAAGCGGAGCTGGAATATTTACTGAAACAATCTGACAGCAGCACCTTAATCCTAATCGAAGACTTCAAAAACCATTCTTACATCGAGACATTATATCAGCTTGTTCCTGAATTGAAGACATCAGAACCTGGTAAGTTACATTCGGAAAAATTGCCTTACCTGCGCAATATTATTGTGTTGGGGAATAACAAGTATCCTGGGACGTTCAGTTGGGATGATGTCATAAAAAAAGGCGATATAGTCCCGGATCGGGACTTACTGGAACGGATGTCATCGCTTGACCCCCATGAGGCTATCAATATGCAGTATACATCCGGTACAACTGGTTTCCCGAAAGGGGTTATGCTGACGCATTACAATATCATCAATAATGGCCGTAATATTGCCGAATGCATGAACCTAAGCAATGATGACAGGATGTGCATCCCCGTTCCGTTTTTCCATTGTTTCGGCTGTGTACTCGGTACGATGGCGGCCGTTAGTGTAGGGGCTGCAATCGTTCCGCTACAGGAATTCGATCCCCGTCAAGTGCTAAAAACGGTTGAGGTGGAAAAATGCACGGCATTGCATGGGGTGCCCACAATGTTCATCGCTGAATTGAATCTTCCTGATTTTGAGGAATATGACTTGTCCAGCCTGAGAACGGGCATTATGGCAGGCTCAAACTGTCCGATTGAGGTTATGAAGGGTGTTGTTGAAAAAATGGGGGCCGATGAGATCACAATCGCTTATGGCCAAACAGAAAGCTCGCCGGTCATTACTCAGACCAGGACGGATGATCCGATCGAATGGAGGGTATCTTCCGTCGGGCGGGCATTGCCGAATGTCGAAGTTAAGATTATCGACCCGGTGACAGGCGTTGAGTTGCCAAAAGGCGAACAAGGTGAATTGTGCACAAGAGGTTACCATGTCATGAAAGGCTACTATAAAAACGAAGAGGCGACAAAAGAAGCAATAGACTCTGATCAATGGCTCCATACTGGGGACTTGGCGGTCATGGACGAAAATGGCTATGTCAGAATCACCGGGCGCTTGAAGGACATGATCATCCGGGGCGGGGAGAACATTTACCCGAGGGAGATTGAGGAATTTCTGTATGCCCATCCGAAAATCCTGGACGTCCAGGTCGTCGGGGTTCCTGACCCCAAGTATGGGGAAGAAGTGATGGCGTGGATCATACCAAAGGAAGGGACCAATCTGACAGAGGAAGAAGTACGGGAGTTCTGCAGAGGGAAAATATCTCATCATAAAATTCCGAGATATGTGACGTTAACAGCCGAATATCCGATGACGGCATCCGGAAAAATCCAAAAGTTCAAGCTGCGAGAACAATCAGCCCAATTGGCGGAGAAATGATAAGGAGGAGGGGCCATTTTGTTTATGAAACTATTGATAGCAAACAGAGGAGAAATAGCCTCAAGAATCATACGGACGACCAAAAAGATGGGGATTGTATCTGTAGCGGTCTATTCGGAGGCCGATGCGGGGGCCCCGTACGTCGAAGAAGCAGATGAGGCATATTTGCTTGGACAATCAAGGCCGCAGGAAAGCTACAATAATATTGACAAAATCATCGCTATTGCCAAAACGGCCGGATGTGAAGCCATCCATCCTGGTTACGGATTCGTCAGTGAGAACCCGGAATTTGCTGAACGCTGCCGGCAGGAAGGGATTGTCTTCATTGGTCCTAGTTCCGATGTGATCGCCTTGATGGGAAAAAAAATCGAGGCAAGGCAAACGATGGAGAAAGCCGGATTACCGGTCGTACCGGGTATCTCTTTTCCAGTTGAAGATGTTGAGGAAGCTGCCCTAAGCGCAGAGAAGATCGGCTACCCGATCATGATCAAAGCTTCAGCCGGAGGAGGAGGCATCGGGATGGGCGCTGTCACTGATGAAGCGGAACTAAGGAAAACGTTTGAGGGCCATAAGCGCAGAGCGCAATCATTCTTTGGTAATGGAGACATGTATCTGGAAAGACGCATACTTAACCCGAGGCATATAGAAGTGCAGCTGCTGGCGGACGCACACGGGAATGTCATTCATTTATGGGAACGTGAGTGTTCTGTGCAGCGACGGAACCAGAAAGTGATCGAAGAGGCGCCGTCTCCATTTGTCACTGAAGAGAAACGAAATGAAATATGCCAAGCTGCCGTTAAAGCTGCAAAAGCGATCGGCTACACAAATGCAGGCACAATCGAGTTTATCATGGATGAAAACCAGCAATTCTATTTCCTTGAGATGAATACAAGATTGCAGGTCGAACATCCGGTCACGGAGGAGATCACTGACATTGATCTCGTTGAATGGCAGATCAAGGTCGCCGCAGGAGAAAGATTGCTTTTGTCCCAAGAGGATATCGGGATGGAAGGACACGCCATCGAAGCCCGGCTATATGCAGAAGATCCGATGACTTTCTATCCTTCGCCAGGGACCATAACAGAATTTGCAGCACCTGACGGGGAAGGTATCCGTCATGAAGTCGGCGTCAAGCAAGGAGGGGCCATTACACCATTTTATGATGGCATGTTTGCTAAGCTGATCGTAAAGGGTGAAAACAGGGATCAGTGTATAGAGAGGCTGCAAAAGGCGTTGGAAAGCTATAAGGTATCAGGGGTGAAAACCAATATACCGATGGTGGAACAGGTGATTGCCCACCCGGTATTCAAAGAGGGCAATACGACGACAGCGTTCGTCGATCAATTCTATATAAATAAGGAAGGGAGCCAAATAAAATGAGTGAAGTTAAGGCAAGTATGGCAGGAAGCGTATGGAAAATCGTCGGTGAGGTTGGAGAATCCGTTAGTGAAGGACAGGAAATCATCATTTTGGAGTCAATGAAGATGGAGATTCCGATAACTGCAGATTCAGCCGGAACACTTGCTGAGTTAAAAGTGAAGGAGAATGATTTCGTAAATGAAGGGGACGTATTGGCAATCATCGAGTAGGAAGAGGGAAAGGAGGATGAAACGTAATGAAGACCATCACAATCAAGGAAGTCGGTCCGAGGGATGGCTTGCAGAACGAGAAGGAAATCCTCTCCACCGAGCAGAAAATTAATTGGATCGACATGTTGTCGGATACTGGGCTTACCTATATCGAAGTCTCTTCGTTTGTCCCGAAAAACAGAATTCCCCAACTGAGCGATGCGGTGGAGGTATGCAAGGGCATCAAGCGGAAAGAAGGGGTAACCTATGCGGCGCTCGTGCCCAACCTAAGAGGATTGGAGAGCGCTTTGGAGGCAGATGTGGATGAAGTGAGTGTGTTCATGTCTGCAAGTGAAGCCCATAATCATAAAAACATCAACAAAAGCATAGCCGAAACGCTCCCGATCCTTGAAGAAGTCATCAAGGAGGCGAGCTGCTCAGGGAAAACGGTTCGAGGATATATCTCAACTGTTTTCGGTTGCCCATACGAAGGGGCGGTGGATTCCGATGCAGTATGGAGGATTTCAGAACGACTGCTGTCAGCCGGTGTTCGGGAATTGTCATTGGGCGACACGATCGGTGTCGCCAACCCGACACAGGTCGGGGATGTCATTGAGGAAACAATCAAACGGTTTGGCAAAGATCGTTTGGCCCTTCACTTTCATGATACGCGTGGCATGGCTTTGGCGAATGTGCTGAAATCACTTGAGCTGGGGATCACGATATTTGATTCTTCATTGGGCGGTCTTGGCGGTTGTCCATATGCGCCGGGTGCTACGGGAAATGTGGCTACGGATGATCTTGTCTATATGCTCGAGGCTATGGGGTACCGGACGGATATTGACACAGACAGGCTGCAAGAAGCAGCTGTCTTTATTCAAGACAAATTGAGTAAGCCTTTAAAGAGCCATCAGATGAATATCTATAATTCGTTGGAAAGGAGGGAGATCAATAGATGACATCCTCTCTCCTGAAAGAAAAAGAAGATGGATTGCTAATGCTGACCCTGAATCGGGCTGATGCTGCCAACTCACTAGATAGACAGCTTCTGACCGAATTGAAAGAAACATTAACAGAAGCCATGTTCAATCGCGATATCCGCTGTTTGATTATCACGGCCTCGGGCGGAAAGGTGTTTTGCGCTGGTGCAGACCTAAAAGAGCGCCGAACTTTGCCTGAATCAGAAGTGCCGGCAGCGGTAGCTCATATAGGGGATACCATTTCGCTGATAGAAAAAATGCCTTTTCCTGTTATAGCCGCCATGAATGGTTCGGCTTTCGGTGGCGGTTTGGAGCTTGCTTTGGCATGTGATTTCCGGCTGGCTTCGGTATCAGCTTCCTTCGGATTGACGGAAACATCGCTGGCAATAATACCTGGGGCTGGAGGAACACAACGGCTGCCTCGATTGGTCGGAATCCAGCGGGCAAAAGAAATGATTTATACCGCAAAAAAAATATCTGCCGGCGAAGCGGAGCGGATTGGTCTGATTATGAAAGCAGTACCTGCCGGAGAGGTGCTCCGCGAGTCGCGCAAATTGGCTCATTCTATCATGGAAAACGGGCCCGTCGCAGTGAGGCAAGCGAAGAAAGCAATCGAGCTCGGTATGGAAACAAGCCTAGAAAACGGACTAGCCATCGAGCGATTATGCTACCGTGAAACAATCCCAACAGAAGACAGGCTAGAGGCTCTGAATGCATTCGCAGAAAAAAGGAGACCGATTTTTAAAGGAGAGTGAAACATGTGGATAACACCAGTTTAATGAATGAAAATAAATTGGCCGCCCTCACCGAAAGGGTCAAAAAAGGCGGTTTCGAAAAGTATCACGAGAAAAATCGTGAAAAAGGAAAGCTACCTGTTAGGGAACGCTTACGCTTGCTATTTGATGACGAGAAAATGGTGGAAGATGCCATGCTTGCAAACTGCACGGAGGATGGGCTTCCTGCTGATGGTGTTATTACGGCCATCGGTACAATCCATGGCAGGAAAGTTTGCGTAATGGCCAATGATTCCACGGTAAAGGCGGGGTCTTGGGGTGCCAAGACAGTAGAAAAAATCATACGGATCCAAGAAACAGCGCTGAAGCTGGATATCCCGATTTTTTATCTCGTCGATTCAGCAGGGGCCCGTATAACAGACCAGGTCGATATGTTTCCGGGGAGGAGAGGAGCCGGACGTATCTTTTATAATCAGGTGAAGCTTTCGGGCAGGGTGCCGCAGATTTGTCTCCTGTTTGGTCCGTCTGCAGCAGGCGGAGCCTACATACCTGCCTTTTGTGATATTGTTGTCATGGTGGAAGGGAATGCTTCTATGTACCTAGGTTCGCCAAGGATGGCCGAGATGGTGATCGGAGAGAAGGTATCGGAGGAACAGATGGGCGGCGCCAAAATGCACTGTTCCATATCCGGATGCGGCGACGCACTGGTGAAAAGCGAGGAAGAAGCAATTGTATTCGCCAGAAAATATATCAGCTATTTTCCTCAGAATTATAGTGAGAAACCCGACCAGGCGGAACCGTTGAAGCCTGCTAATACAGAAAGTCTTGAAAAATTGATCCCAACGAACCAAAATGCCCCATTCGATATGTACAGACTTATTGATGGACTGGTGGATGCGGATAGTTTTCTTGAAATCAAAAAGCTGTTTGCTCCTGAATTGATAACCGGTTTGGCGAGGATCAACGGGAAAGTGACCGGAATTATCGCCAATCAGCCGAAGGTCAAGGGCGGTGTACTGTTTCATGATTCAGCGGATAAGGCGGCCAAATTTATCACCTTGTGCGATGCTTACCACATCCCTCTGCTATTCTTGGCGGATATTCCCGGTTTCATGATCGGCACGAAGGTGGAACAGGCGGGTATTATCCGGCATGGAGCGAAAATGATTTCAGCTATGAGTGAAGCGACGGTTCCGAAAATTTCGGTGGTTGTCCGGAAGGCATATGGCGCCGGTTTATATGCGATGGCAGGTCCGGCATTCGAACCGGATTGCTGTTTGGCGCTGCCGACGGCTTCCATAGCCGTGATGGGGCCGGAAGCCGCCGTCAATGCGGTTTACGCCAATAAAATCCGCGATTTGCCAGCTGAAGAGCGCCAGGCATTCATCATAGAAAAGCGTGAGGAATATAGGGAAGATATCGATATATACCGATTGGCTTCTGAAATGATCATTGATGCGATTATTCCGGCAGACGGGCTGCGTACTGAATTGATCGATCGTTATTCTTCCTATGAAAGCAAGCAACTCCACTTCACAGATCGAAAACATGGGGTGTACCCTGTATAAGCGGATGGTACCCTTATTATAAAGATTACCCCCTGATTCTTGATAATCAGGGGGTTTTGTGCGACAGGAGTCTAGGTAATTCACCGATTTCTGCCTGCTGTCTATTGAACATGCGTTGCTGTATTGGTAAAATTGTTTAATAAAAAAAGTCCGGGGAATATGGAAATAAAACGGACAGTAAGAGAAAAGAGATTCAATTAGAGGAAGTAGGGACGTAAATGAGACCACTGCAAGAAGAAATCATTACAGAACTGAAAGCACAAGCGACGATCGATCCTGAGCAGGAATTCCGCAGAAGCGTCGACTTCATGAAAGACTACCTGAAGAGATATCCCTTCCTGAAAAGCCTTGTCCTGGGTATTTCAGGAGGTCAGGATTCAACTTTATGCGGCTATATGGCGCAAACTGCCATCAACGAATTAAGAGAAGAAACAGGTCAAAGCGACTATCAATTTATTGCGGTAAGACTGCCGTATGGCGTACAGATGGATGAGCATGATGCACAGGATGCAATTAAATGGATGAACGCGGATCGTGTCGTAACAGTCAACATTAAGGCTGCCGTTGATGCCAGTGTTAATGCGGTTCAGCAGGCAACCGGCGGACAGCTGTCACATTTCTTGAAAGGGAACACAAAAGCACGTGAAAGAATGAAAGTTCAATATGACCTTGCAGGAATGTTCAACGGAGCAGTCCTCGGCACAGACCACGCTGCTGAAGCCATTACAGGATTCTTTACGAAGCACGGGGACGGAGCTTGCGATCTGGCGCCGCTATACAGGCTGACAAAGCGCCAAGGCAAGCAAATACTAAAAATGCTTGGCTGTCCTGAGCATCTGTATACAAAGGTGCCGACTGCCGATTTAGAGGATGACAAGCCGCAGATTCCGGATGAAGTCGCATTGGGCGTCACTTATGAGAACATCGATGATTATCTGGAAGGGAAAAATGTGCCGGATGACATTGCTGCCAAAATTGAAGGCTGGTTCATGAAAACCATCCACAAACGAGTTGGTCCGATCACGGTTTTCGATAATTGGTGGAGAAACTGAATTGTAAAATTGCAATAAAAATGCAAAGGGTCCCAGATACAGGCCCTTTGCATTTTTTTAAAAGTTTTAAGGTGTGTCAGCCACGGCAATGGATTGGATGGCTTCGACGGCATCCGGGTTTTCCAGCGAGGAAAGATCCCCCGCCTGTTGTCCGAGATAAGCAGATTTAATCACGCGTCGCATTATCTTTCCATTTCTTGTCTTCGGCAAGCTTCCGACAAAATGGATTTCCTGCGGCCTTAATGCTTTGCCAAGGTGAAGGGCAACCATATCCAATAATTCTTGTTTCAGGGCGTCATCCGTAGTGACATTTTCCTTAGTTACAGTAAAACAGACCGCGCATTCCCCTTTTATTGGGTGAGGTACACCAATTGTGGCGGATTCCAGGATGGAGGGATGAGAAACCAAAACAGATTCTACTTCGGCGGGTCCGATCCGCTTGCCGGCGATGTTCAATATGTCATCAGAACGCCCTGTTATGGTCCAGAAGCCTTCACTATCCCTGATCACCCAATCACCATGGACCCAAGTATTTTCGTATTGGTGCCAATAGGCTGATTCATAACGGTGGTTTTCTTTCCAGAAACCGTTCGTCATGCCCACCCATGGCTTCTTGATCACCAGTTCCCCGACTTTATTCGTGACCGAGTTTCCTTCACCATCATAGACATCGGCGTGCATTCCGGGCAATGGTGTGTTGAAAGTGATTGGTGAAATCGGTTTCAAAAGAGTGTTGCCTAAAATGCCGCCGGATATTTCCGTACCTCCCGAATAATTGACAATCGGGATTTTTTCTTGGCAAATCTCGCGGAATAGCCAATTCCAGGGATCCGGATTCCAAGGTTCCCCTGTCGAACCGATTACCCGTAAAGAGGAAAGGTCTTGTTGCTTAATGCCGTCTGTCTGTTCATTCATGATGGAGCGTATGAAGGTGGGGGAAATGCCGAGATGAGTGACATGATGCTTGTGGCATAATTGCCAAATCCGTGAAGTGTCGGGGAAATCGGGCACACCTTCAAATAGCATGATTGCTGCACCGTTCACAAGTCCTCCATATAACAGAAAAGGACCCATCATCCACCCCATATCGCTGTACCAGAAAAACGTATCATTCGGGCGCACATCCATCCCGATTCCTGCGTCGAAGGCAGCTTTGACCGGGAAGCCGCCATGGGTATGTACCGCGCCTTTCGGTTTGCCTGTCGTTCCGGATGTATAGATGAGCATAAGCGGGTCGTTAACGGCTGTATGGAGTGTTTCGACTTTGTTGTTGTTGGCTATCAGTGTTTCCCAATGAATGTCGCGATGTGTACGCCGTGGAATGCTTTCCGATATGTGAGAGACGACAATGGAGTGGAGGATTGTCGGACATGATTCCATAGCCAAATCGGCCTGTTGCTTCATGTTGACCTTTTTGCCGCGGCGGCTGAAGCCATCGGCAGTGACCATATATTTGGAGCCCGCTGCCTGAACCCTAGTGGCAATCGCTTCTGCCCCGTAACCTGAAAAGACAGGGGAGGTGATGGCGCCGATCTTAGCCAGCGCTAGCATGCTGATTACCGTTTCAGGAATCATCGGCATGTAGATGGTCACAACGTCACCTTTGCTTACGCCGAGCTTCAGGAATCCGGCGGCGCAGGCATGGACTTCATCGTTTAATTGCGCAAATGTGTAAATTTTTGTCTCCCCGCTGTCGCCTTCCCAAATCAACGCTTTATTTCCCGAAGTTTCCGGGTTTCGGGCCCATTTCCCGACAGCATTCTCAAATACATTAATTTGTCCGTTTACGAACCAACGGGGGTATTTCCAGTCGGAGCCAGTCTGTAAAACTTCGTCGTAGGGCCGGTACCATTTCAGGTCAAGCTCCCGCGCAGCTTCATGCCAAAACCAGCCTACATTCTCTATGCTTTTTTTGTAAAAATCATCATACTCCGTATAGCCAAGGCGATTCATCCATTTAAATAGCCTTGTCTGCTGCATCATTGTTTCCTCTGGAAACCAGACAGCTTTCTGCACAATCGACTACCCCTTTCAGTCAGAAAAATAATTTAAATTATTAGACTATTATAACATACAAAATAAGGAAGTGAGAGGCTGCCTCGATTCATCTGCTAAATTCTCTTTTTCCTGTATGGATTATACCTGCAAAAAAACGATGAAAATCTCCAATTCATATTGAATGGATTCTTCTTTTCTCCGCCTCTATATAGTCATAAATTTTCATGTTTTCTTTGTCATAGTCGTTTTCGATTTCAAAGTATCTTACACCTGCTTGTAAGCATTTCGCTTTAAAAACTTTATGTTCCTCGATTAATTCTTTTATTGTTCTTTCTTCGGGCCAAACACGAAGTTCAATAGCATTCCTGTACTTGACTATGTCTGTTTCGAAGTTTGCTTTAATATAATTTGTCGAAAAACCTAAAAATACGGGAATGATATTTTTGGTATAACGGGTGTCAAAGTCCATCATATAATGCGGAAATATATAACAACCTTCTATAGTAATATGTTGGTCATTTTCTATATTTGTCATGATTATTCCTTTTAATATGGGCCAGAGTTTATCTCCAATAATATCGGGACTACTCAGCGGTGTGAATCCGCAATTCTGATCGCCTCTGTACAAGCCCATTTTTAAGTGATCTATAGAGAGATAAGGAATATGGTATTTTTTCAGTAACTTTTGGGTCATTAATGTTTTACCGGTACTGCTTACTGCACTTATTAAAAGGCTGTTTTCTAAAAGATTGTTGTTTTTACATAAGTTCGGTAATGAAAA
>JBJFHG010000022.1:0-11046 GCA_051893455.1 Bacillus sp. (in: firmicutes) | reverse complement strand
GAGCATATTTACGCAACGCTGAGTTTGGTTTCTTCGGCGTCATTGTACCAACACGCGTACATACACCACGTTTTTGTGGAGATGAAACGTTTGTTTGAGCTTTCTTGAAGCTGTTGTAGCCTTTGTTAAGTGCTGGAGACTTTGATTTAGTTTCCTTGGACTGACGTCCGTTACGCACCAATTGGTTAATTGTAGGCATTATTTTTCCTCCTTTCACATGTTTGATCTTGTACCACACATCCAGGTGGTTCATAAATGAGCAAAAACAAAGTTTTTGTAGTTTGCTACAAAAACAGTTTTACTTGATAAGGTTGCAAGCTGTACTTCCATAACACCCTTGACGGGCTTTCGCTACCCTTTGTGGCTAATAAAAGCAACGGGTTTTTAAAAAGCTATGATAGAAGCACCTTTGCTATAGTATCATTTTTGAACAATGAATGTCAACAATACTTTTTAAAAAAATAAGGCGGCCAGCGATCAGTCACTGACCGCCTTATGTTGGTTATTCAACCGGTTGTGTTTCTGTTGCTTCCTCTGCGAAGACAGGGATTGCTTTTCGGTATCTCGGCATACCGGTACCAGCCGGTACCAACTTACCGATGATGACATTCTCTTTCAGACCAAGCAATTCATCACGCTTGCCTTTGATAGCTGCATCTGTCAGGACACGAGTCGTTTCCTGGAAGGATGCGGCAGATAAGAACGAGTCTGTTTCAAGAGATGCTTTTGTAATACCGAGCAATACTGGACGGCCTGTAGCCGGTGCTTTCCCTTGAAGAAGAGCTGCTGTATTGGCATCTGTAAATTGGTGGATATCGAGCAATGTGCCCGGCAATACCTCTGTATCACCTGCGTCGATGACGCGAATTTTGCGAAGCATTTGCCTTACCATTACTTCAATATGTTTATCACCAATTTCAACACCTTGCATACGGTATACTTTTTGAACTTCTTTCAGCAAGTATTCTTGTACAGCAAGTGTATCTTTTACTTTCAGCAATTCTTTCGGATCGATAGAACCCTCTGTCAATTCCTGACCGCGCTTCACATCGTCGCCGACTGCGACTTTCAGGCGGGCTGTATAAGGCACTGTGTAAGAGCGTGTTTCCACTTGTCCTTGCACAACGATTTCTTGCTGCTTATCTTTTCCTTCATTAATGGCAGTGACATATCCATCGATTTCAGAGATATGCGCCAACCCTTTCGGATTACGCGCCTCAAAGATTTCCTGGATACGCGGAAGACCTTGAGTAATATCGTCTCCGGCAACACCGCCCGTATGGAATGTACGCATCGTCAACTGAGTACCCGGCTCACCGATGGACTGTGCAGCGATGATACCGACTGCTTCGCCGACTTCCACTTCCTGGCCGGTTGCCAAGTTGCGGCCGTAACATTTTTTACATACGCCATGGCGTGTGTTACAAGTGAACGCAGAGCGGATCCATACACTTTCGATACCTGTATCTTCGATGTATTTAGCAAGATCCTCTGTGATCAATCCGTTTTCAGGGACAATCACTTCACCTGTTTCCGGATGCTTGATCGCTTTACGTGCGTAACGTCCCACTAGACGTTCCTCTAGCGCTTCGATCGTTTCTGTTCCATCTTTCAATGCCGAAATTTCAAGGCCACGGTCTGTTCCGCAATCATCATCACGGACAATAACATCTTGCGCTACGTCAACCAAACGACGTGTCAGGTAACCTGAATCGGCCGTTTTAAGGGCTGTATCGGCAAGACCTTTACGCGCACCGTGAGTAGAGATGAAGTACTCCAATACTGTAAGGCCTTCACGGAAACTTGATTTGATCGGCAACTCGATGATACGACCAGCCGGGTTGGCCATCAGACCACGCATACCGGCCAACTGAGTGAAGTTGGACGCGTTACCACGGGCTCCGGAATCACTCATCATGAAGATTGGGTTGGAACGGTCAAGGGATTTCATCAGTTTGGACTGGATGACATCCTTCGCTTCACTCCAAATAGAGATAACTTTGTCATAACGCTCATCTTCAGTAATCAGACCGCGTCTGAATTGTTTCAGTACGTTATCGACTTTGCTTTGGGCTGTTTCGATAATTTCTTTTTTCTCTTCCAATACTACGATATCGGCAACACCGACTGTAATACCGGCTTTTGTAGAGTATTTGAAACCAAGGTCCTTCATGCGGTCAAGCATCTTGGACGTTTCTGTGATTTTGAAACGTTTAAACACTTCCGCGATGATGTTACCAAGTATTTTCTTTTTGAACGGATCGATGAGCGGTTGAGCTTTGATTGCTTCTTTGACATTTTCACCTTTCTTGATGAAGAATCTTTCAGGAGTCTTCACTTCCAGGTTTTCTTTTGTCGGTTCATTAATATACGGGAATGTTTCCGGAAGTATTTCATTGAATATCAATTTACCGACTGTTGTCATGATCAGCATTTGATTTTGCTCTTCAGTGAATGTTTGGTTATTTAAGGATGATGCATGGACAGCAACACGGGAATGCAAGTGTACATAACCATTTTGATAAGCTGTCAACGCTTCGCTTGTATCTTTGAATACCATACCTTCACCGACGGCACCTGCTCTTTCGAGTGTCAGATAATAGTTACCCAAAACCATATCCTGGGATGGCGTAACAACTGGTTTTCCGTCTTTTGGATTCAAGATGTTCTGTGCAGCCAACATCAGAAGACGTGCTTCTGCTTGGGCTTCTGATGACAATGGTACGTGAACCGCCATTTGGTCACCATCAAAGTCGGCATTGTACGCTGTACATACCAATGGGTGAAGACGGATTGCACGGCCTTCGACAAGCGTTGGCTCAAACGCCTGGATACCAAGTCTGTGAAGCGTCGGGGCACGGTTCAGAAGAACAGGGTGCTCTTTGATTACCTCTTCTAGAACATCCCACACTTCAGGTTGCAAACGCTCAATTTTACGTTTAGCTGATTTGATGTTATGGGCTAATCCTTTCCCTACCAATTCTTTCATAACGAAAGGCTTGAATAACTCAATGGCCATTTCCTTAGGAAGACCGCATTGGTACATTTTCAGGTTAGGCCCTACTACGATAACCGAACGGCCGGAGTAGTCAACACGCTTACCAAGAAGGTTTTGACGGAAACGGCCTTGTTTACCTTTCAGCATGTGTGAAAGGGATTTTAATGGACGGTTACCAGGTCCCGTAACAGGTCTGCCGCGGCGTCCGTTGTCGATCAATGCGTCAACGGCCTCTTGAAGCATACGTTTTTCATTCTGTACGATGATGCTTGGGGCACCAAGGTCAAGAAGACGCTTCAAGCGGTTGTTACGGTTAATTACCCGGCGATATAGATCATTCAGGTCAGAAGTCGCGAATCTACCTCCATCAAGCTGTACCATCGGGCGCAGCTCAGGTGGAATGACAGGAAGAACTTCAAGGATCATCCATGAAGGTTCGTTTCCGGAGTTACGGAAAGCTTCCAGCACTTCAAGTCGCTTGATTGCTCTTGTACGGCGTTGTCCTTGGGCTGTCTTCAATTCTTCTTTCAATGCATCTACTTCTTTTTCGGTATCGATATCAGAAAGCAGTTTACGAATTGCTTCAGCACCCATGGCCGCCTGGAATTTGTTTCCGAATTTCTCGCGGTATGTCCGATATTCCTTCTCTGATAGAAGTTGTTTCTTCTCCAAAGAAGTTGCTCCAGCGTCTGTCACGACATAAGAAGCAAAGTAAATGACTTCCTCCAGAGCGCGAGGGGACATGTCTAAGACAAGTCCCATGCGGCTCGGGATTCCTTTGAAGTACCAAATATGCGATACAGGCGCTGCCAATTCAATATGACCCATACGTTCACGACGTACTTTTGCGCGTGTTACTTCAACACCGCAGCGGTCACAGACGACGCCTTTATAACGTACTCGTTTGTATTTTCCGCAATGACATTCCCAGTCCTTTTGAGGGCCGAAGATTCTTTCGCAGAATAAGCCGTCTTTTTCAGGCTTTAAAGTACGATAGTTAATAGTTTCAGGTTTTTTTACTTCCCCGTATGACCAAGAACGGATCTTATCCGGTGAAGCTAAACCTATTTTCATATACTCAAAATTATTTACATCCAGCAAGGGGCCGACCTCCCTTTTAGATTCCAGGTATTATATTACCCTTATCGCTCATGCTCGCGGAAGAATAGCTTATTTTGTAGTATTCACTTCTGTTTCTTCAACAGAGTCTTCTTTTTTATCTGCATCAAGGGAAATAGCGTCTGTTTGATGGACATCGTCCTCATCTTCCAGGTCACGCATTTCAATTTCTTGATCATCGCTCGATAGAATCTTGACATCCATACCTAAGCTTTGAAGTTCTTTAATCAATACTTTGAATGATTCCGGAACACCAGGTTCAGGTACATTCTCACCTTTAACAATCGCTTCGTATGTCTTAACACGTCCAACGACATCATCCGATTTGACGGTAAGGATTTCTTGAAGGGTATAGGCAGCGCCGTATGCTTCAAGCGCCCAAACCTCCATCTCACCGAAACGTTGTCCACCGAATTGAGCTTTACCGCCCAGAGGTTGTTGAGTAACAAGTGAGTATGGCCCTGTAGAACGGGCATGCAATTTATCGTCAACCATGTGCGCAAGTTTGATCATATACATGATACCCACGGATACACGGTTATCAAATGGTTCACCAGTTCGTCCATCGTAGATGACCGTTTTGGCATCGCGCGCCATTCCTGCTTCTTCAATTGTAGCCCAGACGTCTTCCTCACGCGCTCCGTCAAATACAGGAGAGGCGACGTGAATGCCAAGTTGGCGAGCTGCCATACCTAAGTGCAATTCAAGCACCTGTCCGATATTCATACGTGATGGTACCCCTAGTGGGTTCAACATGATATCGATCGGTGTGCCGTCCGGCAGGTAAGGCATATCTTCTTCAGGGAGAATCTTAGAGATAACCCCTTTGTTACCATGTCGTCCGGCCATTTTATCGCCTTCATGGATTTTACGTTTTTGTACGATATAGACACGCACCAATTGGTTTACACCTGGAGGCAATTCGTCTCCGTCTTCTCTGTTAAACACTTTAACATCAAGGACGATCCCACTGCCACCATGCGGTACACGAAGTGAAGTATCACGGACTTCACGTGCTTTTTCTCCAAAGATGGCATGAAGAAGGCGTTCTTCTGCAGTCAGCTCTGTTACCCCTTTCGGAGTGACTTTACCGACAAGCAAGTCCCCGTCTTTTACTTCAGCACCGATACGAATGATTCCTCTTTCGTCAAGATTGCGTAAAGCATCCTCACCGACGTTCGGGATATCACGTGTGATTTCTTCAGGCCCAAGTTTTGTGTCACGGGATTCTGATTCATATTCCTCGATATGAATCGATGTATATACATCGTCTTTGACAAGACGTTCACTCATAATGATGGCATCTTCATAGTTATAACCATCCCAAGTCATGAAGCCGACCATAACGTTACGGCCAAGCGCCAGTTCACCCTTCTCCATAGAAGGTCCGTCCGCCAGGATTTCCCCTTTCACGACACGGTCTCCAACACTCACGATTGGGCGTTGGTTATAGCAAGTTCCTTGGTTGGAACGAACAAACTTAAGCATTCTGTATTTATCCAGATCGCCTTTAACCTCATGTCCGTCCACCTCAGTAATGCGGCGTACCCACACTTCGCGGGATTCCACATGTTCAACGATCCCTTCGTGCTTACAGATGACTGCAGCACCGGAATCTTTTGCGGATACATATTCCATACCAGTACCGACGATCGGTGCTTCCGGTTGCAACAACGGAACAGCTTGACGTTGCATGTTCGCTCCCATTAGGGCACGGTTGGAGTCATCATTCTCCAAGAACGGTATACATGCTGTTGCGGCTGATACGACTTGTTTAGGGGATACATCCATGTAGTCGACACGATCATTCGGCACGACTGTATTTTCCCCGCGGAAACGGGCAACAACTTCGTCATCCATGAATGTGCCGTCTTCAGACAGTCTCACATTCGCTTGGGCAACAACATAGTTGTCTTCTTCATCCGCAGTCAGGTAATCGATTTGGTTCGTAACTTTCCCTGTTTCCGGATCCACTTTTCTGTACGGCGTCTCGATAAAGCCGAAGCGGTTCACTTTCGCGAAACTTGAAAGCGAGTTGATCAAACCAATGTTCGGTCCCTCCGGAGTCTCGATCGGACACATACGGCCATAGTGGGAATAGTGAACGTCACGCACTTCCATTCCGGCACGTTCACGAGTGAGACCACCAGGTCCCAATGCAGATAGACGGCGTTTGTGCGTCAATTCCCCAAGTGGGTTTGTTTGGTCCATGAATTGAGACAATTGCGAGCTTCCGAAAAACTCTTTGATGGATGCAATGACCGGACGGATATTGATCAACTGTTGTGGTGTGATTGTATTAGTGTCCTGGATGGACATTCTCTCACGAACCACACGTTCCATACGTGACAATCCGATACGGAATTGGTTTTGCAGAAGTTCCCCGACTGAACGCAGACGGCGGTTTCCTAAGTGATCGATATCATCCGTGTCCCCAACTTGGTGAAGAAGGTTGAAGAAATAACTGATAGAAGCAATGATATCAGCAGAAGTGATGTGCTTCACCTCTTCTGTGATGTTCGCATTGCCGATAATGTTAATTTCTTTTTCGCCTTCCGCATCAGATGCAGCATAAATTTTAATCGACTGCACCAATACGTCTTCTTCCACTACCCCACCATAAGGTTTTAATGTCTTGAAGCCGATTCCGTCTTCAAGATATGGCAAGATACGGTCAAGGTTACGACGGTCAAGGATTGTTCCCTTCTCAACCAAGATTTCACCTGTTTCAGGATCAATCAAAGTTTCAGCAATGCGCTGATTGAAGAGACGATTCTTGATGTGAAGCTTTTTATTTATTTTATAGCGCCCTACATTTGCCAAATCATATCGTTTTGGATCAAAGAAACGGGAGATAAGCAAACTCTTGGCGTTTTCCACTGTTGGAGGCTCGCCTGGTCTTAGACGCTCATAGATTTCGATTAATGCTTTATCAGTGCTTTCGGTGTTGTCTTTTTCAAGAGTATTACGCAGATACTCATTGTCCCCGATCAAATCAATAATTTCCTGATCTGAACCGAAGCCCAAAGCGCGCAGCAATACCGTTACAGGCAGCTTACGCGTACGGTCGATTCGTACGTAGACAACATCTTTTGCATCTGTTTCATATTCCAGCCAAGCACCACGGTTCGGAATCACAGTTGCTGTGAAGCCTTTTTTTCCGTTTTTGTCTAACTTTTCGCTGAAGTACACACTCGGAGAACGCACTAGCTGAGAAACGATTACACGTTCCGCACCGTTCACGATGAATGTGCCTGTTTCAGTCATAAGTGGGAAATCGCCCATGAATACATCCTGGTCTTTAACTTCCCCCGTCTCTTTATTTACAAGACGGACCTTGACGCGTAGAGGAGCAGAGTATGTTACGTCTCTTTCTTTCGATTCCTCTACAGAGTATTTAGGATCACCTAAACTGTAATCGATAAATTCCAGTGATAGGTTTCCTGTGAAATCCTCGATAGGAGAAATATCTCTAAACATTTCTCTTAATCCTTCATCCAAGAAGTTTTGGTAAGAAGCTGTTTGGATTTCAATTAGATTTGGTAATTCCAGCACCTCGCTAATGCGTGCATAACTTCTGCGTTGGCGGTGTCGTCCATACTGAACAAGTTGACCTGTCAACAGATTCACCCCTCAAATCAAGCGTTATAAGGATCTATCATCCGGAAATAGCTGTTCTGCTCTCCCGGACAAAAAGAAAATGGTTTTATTTCCAAAACCACAATTCACAAAAAACGAACTATTATTTTATATATCATTTCCACTTATTCACTAATTATACCAACGAAAAAATTAGTGACCTTCGTAAAACGATACATATGCATTGTACTATGTTAGCACAACCCCTTAACAGAGTCAATTTTTTTTGGATACTAGAATAGAATATCCTTTTTTCTTATTGACTGTCTCTACATTGCCGAATAGCTCTTCCATCTTCTGCGCAGCTGATGGGGCCCCCTGTTTCTTTTGGATGACAACCCACAGTTCCCCGCCAGGCTTTAGATGATCGTAAGCCGATTCAAATATTTGATGGACTATCTGTTTTCCGGCACGGATCGGCGGATTCGTCACAACAGCGGCAAACGTCTTATTCGCCACTTCTTCAAGAACGTTGCTTTCATAAACTTTCACGTTGGAAATGCCGTTTGCTTCCGCATTCTCGCGTGAAAGCTCGATCGCTCTCGAATTGACGTCCACCATTTCTACCACGACATCCGGATACGCATAAGCCAAACTTAACCCGATCGGGCCATAACCGCATCCGACATCGAGTATATCCCCTGTCTCGGATGGTGAAAAGGAATCGATCAATAACCTGGAGCCGAAATCTACTTCTTTTTTGGAGAAGACACCATTATCGGTTTTGAACCGGAATGTTCTCCCTCTCAATACAAATTCCCAATACTTCGGCGAGCTCTCCGCATCAGGATTTTTAGAATAATAATGACTTGTCACATGGAACCCTCCTTCAGAAAGGAATAATCAGAAGACAAATGAGTAATGAAGAAAATTTCTGGAGATCATCATAAGCGGGATAAAGTACTCCCAAAATACGATTCCTTTATGATGTTGTATAACAGAAGTAAGTCAAAAAAAGCCCGCTGAATTCAGCGAGCTCTTTTTTTAAGCAACATTACTTAACTTCAACGTTTGCTCCAACTTCTTCAAGTTTAGCTTTGATTTCTTCAGCTTCTTCTTTAGAAGCGCCTTCTTTGATTGCTTTTGGAGTGTTGTCAACAAGTTCTTTTGCTTCTTTAAGTCCAAGACCAGTAACTTCACGTACCACTTTGATAACTTTGATTTTTTGGTCTCCAGCAGATGCTAGAACTACGTCAAATTCAGTTTTCTCAGCAGCAGCGTCTCCGCCAGCAGCTCCGCCTACTACAGCTACTGGAGCAGCAGCAGTTACGCCGAATTCTTCTTCGATTGCTTTTACAAGGTCATTTAGTTCCAAAACAGTCATGGATTTAACTGCTTCAATGATTTGTTCTTTAGTCATTATGTTGTTCCTCCTTAAAATTCTATAAAAGGTTGTTTTTTCGTCATTGACGATGTTTTAGAATGCTAGGCTGCTATTAAGCGCCTTGTTCTTCTTTTTGATCTGCAACTGCTTTAGTAGCAAGAGCAAGGTTACGGATCGGAGCTTGAAGTACGCTAAGCAACATAGAAAGAAGTCCTTCGCGAGATGGAAGTTCAGCAAGAGCTTTAACTTCTTCTTTCGTAGCCACGTTACCTTCGATAACACCAGCTTTAATTTCTAATGCTTCGTGTTTCTTTGCGAAATCATTAAGGATTTTCGCAGGAGCAACCACGTCTTCAGTAGAGAACGCGATCGCATTCGGACCAGTTAAGGCTTCATTCAAGCCAGAAACCTCAGCTGCGTCCGCAGCAAGACGAGTAAGCGTATTTTTGTACACTTTGAATTCTACTCCCGCCTCACGAAGTTGCTTACGAAGTTCAGTTACTTCTGCAACATTCAATCCACGGTAGTCAACAACAACTGTTGATTGGCTGTTTTTTAGTTTGTCGGCAATTTCTTGCACGATTTGTTTTTTAGCTTCAATAGCGCTGCTCATCATTTACACCTCCTGTAGATTTTGCTTGAAACACATTTATACCGTCCAAAAAGAAAACCCTCAAAACTAATGATAGACTTGAGGGCAGTTAATTCCAGAAAAATAGTCAACGACTAATTTATATCGAAATCACCTCGGCAGGTGGTGATTAAGCCCACAATGGGCGCCTGCTGTCTACGGTACAAATGGTATTCATTTATTCAACAAAAGATAGTATATTACATTTCCGTTTGGAAAGTCAACTATTTAATTTGTTAGTTTTTTACAGCGAAAGTAGAAGGGTCTACTTTGATTCCAGGACCCATTGTAGAAGTTACAGTCAAGTTTTTGATGTAAGTTCCTTTTGCAGCCGCTGGCTTAACTTTCAACATTTGATCGTACATAGCAGTGAAGTTCTCAACCAACTTGCTGTCTTCGAAAGATACTTTACCGATTGGTACGTGAATGTTAGAAGTTTTATCAACGCGGTATTCAACTTTACCAGCTTTGATTTCGTTAACAGCTTTTGTTACATCGAAAGTAACAGTACCTGTTTTAGGGTTTGGCATTAAACCTTTAGGTCCCAATACGCGACCAAGTTTACCAACTTCACCCATCATGTCAGGTGTAGCTACGATTACGTCAAAATCGAACCAACCTTGTTGGATTTTGTTGATGTAATCAGCATCACCTACGAAATCTGCTCCAGCAGCTTCAGCTTCTTTTGCTTTTTCGCCTTTTGCGAATACCAATACGCGTTGAGTTTTACCAGTTCCGTTTGGAAGGACCAGTGCCCCACGGATTTGTTGGTCAGCTTTCTTAGGGTCTACTCCCAAACGGAAAGCGACTTCAACAGTTGCATCGAATTTAGTGAAGTTTGTTTTCTTCACAAGTTCGATAGCTTCTGCAACTGAATATGCTTTTGAACGATCTACAAGCTTAACAGCTTCAGTATACTTTTTACTTTTCTTAGCCATTTTAAAAAATCCTCCTAATAATGTGGTTTTAACGGTATAACCTCCCACGAAAAAGGTTGCGAGCCGTTTTATGAACTTCGCAACCCCGTAGAAACGTCTAACTTATTAGCACGAATTAGTCTTCGATGACAATACCCATGCTGCGTGCAGTACCTTCAACCATGCGCATTGCAGACTCAACGTTTGCAGCATTCAGGTCAGGCATTTTAGTTTCAGCAATCTCACGCACCTTGTCGCGTTTGACTGTTGCAACTTTGTTACGGTTTGGTTCACCAGAACCAGACTCGATACCAGCTGCTTTCTTAAGCAACACTGCAGCAGGTGGAGTTTTTGTGATGAATGTAAAGGAACGGTCTTCGAAAACCGTGATTTCAACAGGAATGATAAGACCAGCTTG
>JBJFHG010000021.1:0-11244 GCA_051893455.1 Bacillus sp. (in: firmicutes) | reverse complement strand
GGTTTTCATTACCGAACTTATGTAAAAACAACAATCTTTTAGAAAACAGCCATTTTCATTTTAAAATCACCACGGAACACAGCTGAGCCGATTTTAGGAATACGAGCGTTTTTTAACATTCAAAAGCCTTCCGCTTAAACGGAAGGCCCTTCTTAATACGGTTATTTACTGATTTGCTTATAGATCAATGGAGGAGCTTTTACTTTCTCTGAAGAAATGATGATGCTCTTATACAGCATCTCTTTTACTTCATCGATATCCTGTGTGTTGCTGTGGATTGTCAGCAGAGTTTCTCCCTCTTCGACCTTGTCACCGATTTTCTTGTTCAGGACGATACCGACTGCCAAGTCGATTTCCGATTCCTTTGTCGCGCGGCCAGCGCCAAGCTTCATTGCCGCGGTGCCTAGTTCATCGGCGATCAACTCCTTCACATATCCTGACTGCATGGAAGGCAACTCCATTACATGCGATGCTGCCGGGAGTTTTTCAGGCTGATCGACAATTGAACCGTCTCCACCCTGAGACTCCAAGAAGACTTTGAATGTTTCCAATGCTTTGCCGTTGTCCATTGCCTCCACCAACAGGCGGCGGGCATCCTCAAGCGACTCGGCCTTTTCTGCGAGGTAGACCATATAGCTCCCCAATGTCAGACAAAGTTCCGTCAGATCTTCCGGTCCCTGGCCTTTCAGCGTGTCGATGGCCTCTTTCACTTCTAAAGCATTGCCGATCGCAAAGCCAAGCGGCTGGCTCATGTCGGAAATGACAGCCATTGTGTTGCGGCCAACATTGTTTCCTATATTCACCATCGCTTGCGCCAAGGATTCAGCATCTTCCGGCGTCTTCATGAATGCACCTGCGCCGGTCTTGACATCCAGCACAATTGCATCAGCCCCGGCTGCGATCTTTTTGCTCATAATGGAGCTTGCGATCAATGGAATACTATCGACCGTTGCCGTCACATCCCGGAGCGCATACAATTTTTTGTCTGCCGGCGTCAGGTTTCCTGACTGCCCGATGACAGCAATTTTATTCTTGTTTACAAGCTCCACGAACCGTTCCTTCGTCAATTCAACATGGAAGCCTTCGACCGCTTCCAATTTATCAATTGTTCCTCCGGTGTGGCCAAGTCCTCTCCCGGACATCTTAGCGACCGGAGCTCCAACTGAGGCAACAAGCGGTCCAAGGACGAGCGTGGTTGTGTCCCCTACACCGCCGGTACTGTGTTTATCTACTTTGATGCCAGTGATTCCGTGCAGGTCGATCGTTTCCCCGGAGTTCACCATGGCCATAGTTAGATCTGCACGTTCCCTTTCCGTCATTCCGTTAAAATAGATGGCCATCAGCATGGCGCTCATTTGATAGTCCGGAATGGATCCGTCTGTGTACCCGTTGACCATAAACTGGATTTCTGTGGTTGTTAATTCATGGTTGTCTCTTTTTTTCTCTATTAAATCTACCATTCTCATAATTGTAACCACCCTTACCGTATCTTTACATTTTTGTAATCAGCGCTTTTACAAATGTAAGAAAATCATTTTTAACCTTTTCTGTCGTTTCAATAACTTCTTCATGGTTCAGAGGCTGATCCAAGATGCCTGCCGCCATGTTTGTGATACAGGAAATGCCCAAGACACGAATTTTAGAATGGTTGGCCACTATGACTTCAGGAACAGTGGACATGCCGACTGCATCCCCGCCGAGGAACCGGATCATCCGGACTTCCGCTGGTGTTTCGTAAGTAGGGCCCGTCAAGCCGAGGTATACGCCTTCTTGCAATGCCAATCCAAGATCGCCGGCAACTTTCCTTGCCATTTCGCAATACTCTTTGTCATAGGCGGTAGACATATCCGGGAAGCGCGGTCCGAAGCGCTCGTCGTTGGCACCGATCAGCGGATTGTTCCCAGTGAAATTGATGTGATCGGTAATCAGCATCAAGTCGCCTGGCCTGAAATCCTCATTGACTCCCCCGGCTGCATTCGTCACCATCAATTTTTCAACTCCAAGAAGCTTCATGACACGTACCGGGAAAGTAACCGTATCCATTGAGTAGCCTTCATAAAAATGGAAGCGTCCTTTCATGGCCACCACTGTTTTACCAGACAGGCGGCCGATGACCAATTGTCCTGCATGTCCATGGACAGTGGAAACCGGGAAATTTGGTATCTCGCTGTAGGCGATCGTCGTTGCATCCTCGATTTCATCCGCAAGCACACCGAGCCCGGAACCTAGGATCAGACCGATTTCCGGTGTTTCTTTTACTTGTTTTTTAATAAAGTCAGCAGATTGTTTCGCTAATTCATACATACTATATGTCCCTCCTATTTCAATAAGCCCAAGAAGCTTGTACCGTGCTCCGGCATCTTCACATTGAAGTTGTCTGCGATGGTTGCTCCTACGTCAGCAAATGTTTTCCTCATCGGCAACTCTCCTGCTTCTTTCAGTTTCTTACTGTAAACAAGCAACGGAACATATTCTCTTGTATGGTCCGTCCCGTGATGGATAGGATCATTGCCGTGGTCGGCTGTGATGATGAGTAAATCGTCTTCTTGCAGTTCATTAAGCACTTCCGTCAGACGGACATCATACTCCTCCAATGCCTCTCCGTAACCGATCGGATTTCTGCGATGGCCGAATAATGCATCGAAGTCCACAAGATTCAGGAAGCTCAAGCCGGTGAAATCCATGCGCATTGTATCCATCAGTTTGTCCATGCCGTCCATATTGGAGACTGTACGTAATGATTCCGTCACGCCTTCACCGTCATAGATGTCAGAGATTTTGCCGATTGCAAGCACATCGTAACCGCTGTCTTTCAGTTCGTTCATGACTGTACGGTCATATGGTTTCAACGCATAATCATGTCTATTGGCTGTACGGACGAAATTCCCAGGCTCGCCCAAGAACGGCCTTGCGATGACACGCCCTAACATATACTCTTCCCTCAATGTCATTTCACGTGCGATTTTGCAGATTTTATATAGCTCCTCTAACGGAACAACTTCCTCATGCGCAGCGATCTGAATAACAGAGTCAGCCGACGTATAGACAATTAAGGCCCCCGTTTTCATATGCTCTTCGCCAAGCTCGTCCAGAATCCCTGTGCCGCTTGCCGGCTTGTTCCCGATTACTTTGCGTCCTGTCTTTTCTTCCAGTTCCTTGATTAGTGCATCAGGAAAGCCGTCAGGGAAAACGCGGAATGGTGTTTCGATGTTCAGACCCATAATTTCCCAATGCCCTGTCATCGTATCCTTCCCGTTCGAAGACTCCTGCATTTTCGTATAGTATGCCAGCGGCTTCACCGCTTTATCGACGCCTTGGATTTCTTCGATATTGCTGAGCCCCAGCTTGCCCATGTTCGGCATAGATAGGCCGTTCATCCTCTCAGCGATATGCCCCAATGTATGCGCTCCCACATCGCCGAACTTTTCGGCATCCGGCGCTTCCCCAATTCCGACTGAATCCATCACAATCAGAAATACTCGTTTAAATGCTTTTATATCTTTCATTGCTTACCTCCTGCTTTTATGTATCCGGCATGAATGAATCTCTATCAACGTTTTTATATTTTACCCGTTGTATTCATTTATTACTCTATGTTTTATCTACTCGCTTCTTATTATAGTCGGATGTCAGACGACTGAACAGCGAAAACCTCTATCTTAGGGAAAGAAATGGAGGTTTTTTCATATTTTATACACATGTTATTCTTTTTTCTATCAATCTATTATGCTCTAGGATGAAATTTCGTATACACATCTTTCAGCCTCGTATTGGTAATATGGGTATAGATTTGGGTAGTGGATATATCCGCATGTCCGAGCATCTCCTGAACTGAGCGCAAATCCGCCCCATTCATTAAGAGATGTGTAGCAAAGGAGTGCCTTAATGTATGCGGCGTCAGTTCTTTTTGAATATTCGCCTCCTGCGCCAGCCTCTTCAGGATTTTCCAGAATCCTTGGCGGGTCAGCCTTTGTCCGTGATGATTCAGGAATAAAGCATCCACACTGTGTTTCGGGTTCACCAATCTGCTTCGGCCGTCCGACAGATACTGTTCAACTGCCTTCAATGCCGTTGTGCCGATTGGGATGATCCGCTCCTTATTGCCTTTGCCTACACAGCGTACAAACCCCATCGCCCCGTGCACATCCGATATGTCTAGGTTGATCAGCTCACTCACCCGCATGCCTGTCGCATAAAGGATTTCCAGCATCGCCCGGTCCCTTAGCACAAACTTCCCGTCGCCTTTCGGGGCATCCATCAACGCCTCCACTTCTTCCATAGTCAGCACTTTAGGCAAGGACCTCTCCCGCCGGGGTGTGTCTATATGCACAGAAGGGTCATGATCTGTCTGCTTATCCCTCAACAAAAACTGGTGGAACGACCGGATGGACGCTATGTGACGGGCAATCGTCCTCGGTGACTTTCCCTGTTCCTTCAAAGACATCAAAAAACCGACTATATTCGCTCTTGTCACTTCGTTCCAGCTTGTCAATTGTTCAACTTTCTGAAGGTATTTCATATAGGCCTTCAAGTCTCTTTCATATGAAACAAGCGTATTCTTCGCCAACCCTTTTTCAACAGTCAAAAAATGACTGAAATCTGTAATAGCAAATTCCATATCTACTCTCCGCTCCAATAGAAAAGCTTCAACCGTTCAAACCAGCCCATCTCTGCAGGCTCCGGCACGCTCGACACTTTCACGGAGGTGCCCTGCGGTTCATCATACCGGTTGTAATCTTCATATTCTTTATTCAACCATACCATTCCGATGAAAAAAAGAATAGTGAAGCATACAAATATAACAAAAACTTTCAGCGTATGTAAAAAGGCACTGACAGCGGCTTTCATGAATTTCCCCTCCAAAATGGGTTTCTACTTCAATCTATGCCCATTCATGTCCTGTCTATACATTATTTTTTGCCAGAATAAAAAGATGCCCCGAATCGTGCGCCGATTTCAAAAGAGCATCCATTAATTGATATTTTGATTTATTCGTTTTCTTCTTTCTCCTGGCATCGGTAACAGATTCCGTGAAACGTCAACCGATGATCCTTGATACGGAAGTTCCATCTCCTTTCAACGGTTTCCTCCACTTCTCCCAAGAGATCTTCCTGAATCTCATCGACAGCCCCGCATTCCATGCAAACAAGGTGATGATGGAAATGGGCCGCCCCCTCCTGGCGAAGATCGTACCTGGATACTCCATCGCCGAAGTTTATTTTATCCACAATTTTCAGTTCTGTCAGTAGTTCCAGCGTTCTATATACAGTCGCCAGCCCGATCTCCGGCGCTTTTTCTTTTACAAGGAGATAAACATCTTCTGCACTTAAATGGTCCTCTTCATGTTCGAGCAAAACACGAACAGTCGCTTCTCGTTGAGGAGTTAGTTTATAACTGGATGAGTGCAACTGCTTCTTTATCCTATCTATTCTTTCTTCCATTTTTCCTCCTCCTTGCCACTATCATTATACATTATATCAAATGTGCTAGGGGTGTCAAAATAGAATTATTATATTTTAGATTTTAAACATATTATTAAATAATAATGATTATAGTCTAGATTAATTTCATAAATGAACCAGCTTAGCAAGCATAACCGGGGAAAAATAAGCCTCTATCAGGCCGGCTCCCCCGATGAACACCGCGCAAATCACAAATGCCAGCAAATACTGCAGCATCATCGGCTTCATCGACTGTCTGACATTCTTCAAAAAAACTCTCTGTATGATTTGTATACAGAACGTCAGGGCAACGACCGTGATGAATATTGTCAGCGGCACCATAATTAGATTCTGGGGCAAAATGGACCCGATGGCAATGAGAAAACCTTTCCATCCCATTGAATTGACGAGAAAACCGACCGTAAAGCCAACCATAACCCCTTTCAGGAATAAAAGGATGAGTATGACGGGGATTCCGATGATGGAAATGCCAAGAATCCAGATGATTCCGATGAATTGAAGATTATGTTTCAGACTGCCGAGGAACATGTCCATCGGCGTGATGAGGGATTTATTCCCCGCTTCTCCGAAAAAGCGGTTCAAATAGTAAAACAAATCTTCCTTTTGTGTGATGCTTAAACTATTCACTATGACAGATCCGCAGATGACCCCCATCAAAAACAGCACAACGATGAAAATATAGAGTGAGGAATGTTCACGGATATGTTGATATGCTACGGCTTGCAACGACGGTTTTTTCTTCATTTCTTAACGCTCCCCCTTTTCACTTGATAGATTTTATGATAGAAACCTCCCCCATATGCATCCCTTTGTTGATAGACTTTTCCCAAATTAAGCATTTTGCCTGTTTTACAACAGTTTATAATGTAGTATAATGACTTGGTGTTAAATAATTGAATTTTCAGAAAGGTTGGTGTTTGTTCACTTCTGTAAGTGCTTACATTCAAGAAAGGGAAAGGAGAACTTTTATGGGAAAACCAAAATTTGAACCGCATGCAGCCGAAAAAAGAAGTTCGGCTGAATATACAGAAATCGTCCAATCTGTTAAATTCCAACGGCTGCTTGCCGAAAAGAAAAAATTCATCATACCGTTCACCATCTTCTTCTTTTGTTTCTACTTCGCATTGCCAATCATGACTTCCTACACGACGATATTGAATACACCGTTCATCGGCAGCATCACCTGGGCATGGGCGTTTGCCTTCCTGCAGTTCATCATGACTTGGTCATTCTGCATGATCTATTCCAAAAAAGCCCGTAAATTCGATGAAATTTCAGAAGAGATTCTAGGGGAGAGGGGTAGATAAAATGAATGTTCCTGCTTTTATCATGTTTTTGCTCATTGTATCCGGAACCCTGTGGATTACATATTGGGCGTCCAAAAAGACGAATAATCCAAGTGAATTCTATACGGCCGGAGGAGGATTGACCGGCTGGCAAAACGGGCTCGCGATTGCTGGCGACTACATGTCCGCCGCATCTTTCCTTGGGATAGCCGGAACAATCGCCCTCGCCGGATTCGATGGCTTTTTTTACAGTATCGGGTTCCTCGTTGCTTATCTTGTCGTTCTCTACTTAGTAGCCGAACCTCTTAGAAACCTTGGTAAATATACATTTGCCGATATGATAGCTGCCCGATTCAACACAAAGAAAATCAGAGGCTTCGCTGCGTTCAACACCATCGCCATTTCCATATTCTATATGATTGCCCAGTTGGTCGGGGCAGGTGCACTCATAAAGTTATTGTTGGGAATTGATTACACGACTTCCGTCCTGATTGTCGGGACGCTCATGACGATATATGTCATTTTCGGCGGGATGCATGCCACCAGCTGGGTGCAGATTGTCAAAGCCGTCCTTCTGATGGTCGGAACATTCATCATTTCCGCCATTGTGTTCGCTAAGTTCAACTTCAATATCATGGAGATGTTCGACCGCATGAAGGAAGCTACACCATTGAAGGAAGCATTTCTGAATCCTGGTGTCAAATATACGGTCGGACTAGACACACTGTCCCTGACACTTGGCCTGGTACTCGGAACTGCCGGTTTGCCGCACATCCTGATCCGTTTCTTCACCGTCAAGGATGCCAAAACGGCAAGGAGCTCTGTCGTATATGCGACATGGATTATCGGGCTCTTCTATATTATGACCATCTTCCTCGGTTTCGGGGCTGCCGCCTTTGTCGGCAGTGAAGCGATCATGGCAAATGACAAAGCCGGCAACATGGCAGCACCGCTGCTTGCCGAGTCGATTGGCGGAAATATGCTGTTCGCTTTCGTTTCGGCTGTGGCTTTTGCGACCATCCTCGCTGTTGTTGCTGGTCTTGTATTGACGTCAGCCGCTGCCTTTTCTCATGACTTCTATAATTCCATTTTGAAAAAGGGGAAAGCCTCCGAGAAACAACAGGTCAGAATGGCCCGTTATGCTTCCGTCGGCATATCCATCCTGTCCATCATCCTTGCGCTGTTTGCGCAAAACCTGAATGTAGCTTTCCTTGTATCGCTCGCTTTTGCCGTTGCCGCAAGCGCCAACCTGCCGGTAATTCTGTATACCATCTATTGGAAGCGTTTCAATACGAACGGCGCCATCTGGGCGATGGTCATCGGACTTGTTTCATCCGTCGGGCTCGTGCTTGTCAGTCCTAATGTCTTCAGCCCTGAGGCCGGTTCAGCCATCTTTGTGGGAGACCCGCTGTTCCCGTTGACCACTCCTGGCCTCGTCTCGATTCCTCTTGGCTTCCTGGCTGGCTTCATCGGGACCATCGTATCCCGTAAAAGCGGGAAAAACGATAATCAAGTCAGCTATGACGAAATTCTGGTCAAATCCAATACCGGTCTTGATACAATCAGATAAGCCTTCTGGCAAAATAAAAAGGATGTTCCCGACTGGAGCATCCTTTTTATTTCACTTCGATTTCTTCCACAAAAGATATTTCTTCGCCTTTATGGGAAAGTGTCCCGTGATTATGGCTGTTCAAAGTTACTTTTATCTGCCATTTCCCTGGCTCCAGCTCTCCCAAATCATAATAACGGCCATATAAGCGGCCTTTTTTCTCCCCATTCACATAAATATGCGCATGCCCTTCATTCACGCTTTTTTCATCCACCCCCGCTTTTTTCGGCATAAAGGTGAAGTTCTCTGTCTCCACTTCAAGAAGTAAGGAACCGGATGGGTCTTCCATCACTTTTCCATCCACAGCCGGAACGCGATGACCCTCCGGAATTTCGTTGGTCTCATGCTTGTCCATGTGCTTCCCTCCGGCTACATGGCTGTTCTGCTGATGAAAATATAGCAGGACGGCTACACAAGAAAAGATAACAATAAAACTGATGATCCTATACATCGTCAGACATCTTCCTCACCGACTGTCTTTCCCGTGATCTCTGAACCAATATTCCAATGACCGTAATGACAGCCCCTAACACAAGAAAACCGATGTCAAAGAGCAACGCATTCGGGTCACTGGGCTTCACACGATGGATCTTTAAGATATGATGGTTGATGATCCCTTCAATCAGATTGAATAAGCCGGCCCCGATTAAAAACCATCCGATCATTTTTCTGACTCCTCTGCCATGCTCTCGGGGGTTTCCTGCAAGCCACAAAATGATCCCTCCCGCCACCAGCGCAACCGTCACTGCCATATGAAAAATACCGTCACTGAGAATTTGGCCGGGCCTACTTGTTTCCATAATGACACTGTGCCATTGTAGGAGCTGATGATAGATAATGCCATCCATGGCACCCATAAACCCGAACCCAAAGATGAAACTGCCCACAACCAATGCTTTCTTTCTGCTCGTAAGGCTCATACGGACATATCATTCCCTTCATTATAATTCTACTCTTTAATATCCGGCCCCGAGGAACCTTAAACAAAAAAAGCCCCGAACTCTTTGGGGCTCAAGTAGCTCGTTATGTAGTTTTCATTCTTACATATTGGACGGCAAATGCGGTTTTGGCATCACAGATCCGCTTCTCTTCCATCAGCTGTTCCGCTTCTTCTAAGGTGATTTCCATCAATTCGACAAACTCATCTTCATCCAAATCTGCAGCATCCTCTTTCTTCTTCAGATCCTTCGCCACATACATATGGACCAATTCATCGGCGAACCCAGGGGACGTATAGAAGGATGTGATCAGTTCCAGGCTTCCGCATTCGTAACCCGTCTCTTCCTCCAGTTCCCTCCTCGCTGTCAAAGCAGGTTCCTCGCCCGGCTCCAGCTTGCCGGCCGGGATCTCAACGATGCTCTGTTCCAGGGCTTTCCTGTACTGTTCGACCATCACAATCTTATTCTCCGGTGTGATTGCGATAACAGCTACAGCACCCGGATGTTTGACGATCTCCCTTTTGCTTTGTTTACCGTTTGGCAACTCCACATCATCTACTTGGACTTTTATGACCTTCCCTGAAAAAATTTCGCTGCTGCTGATTGTTTTTTCTTCAAACTTCTTCAATTCATCAACACCCCGTTCTATTCATCCTATGTCTACTCATATAGTTTACCATAATAGATTACGGGAGGCTCCTTTATGAAAATCACAGTGGGGGACAAGCAAATTATCCTATCCGGAAAAGCATGGGAGATCAGACACAAGCTGAAAGAATACGGAAATAAGTATACATATATCACTGATTGGGTAAAGGATGAGCAGAAAATAGTGAATTTGCACCTGAAATAATAGCCGCAATCCTCTACAATAATAAGTAGGATACTTACAAATGAGGTGACAAACATGAAAAAAAGGCAGCTTGGCGAATCTGATCTGCACGTGACGGAAATAGGGCTCGGATGCATGTCACTCGGCACAGACGAACAAAAAGCAAAGGACATCGTCATGGCAGCGTTGGATGCCGGCATCAACTACTTCGATACCGCAGACCTCTATGATTTCGGAACAAACGAAGAACTCGTCGGAAAAGCGCTCAAAGATGTCAGACACGACATCATTCTCGCCACGAAGGTAGGGAATAAATGGAATGATAATCAAGATGGCTGGACATGGGACGCTTCTAAGGCCCATATTAAAGAAGCCGTCAAAAACAGCCTGCGGCGTCTGCAGACCGACTATATCGATTTGTATCAGCTGCATGGCGGTACGATGGAGGACAACCAAGAGGAAACTATTGAAGCCTTCGAAGAATTGGTTCAGGAAGGTGTTGTCCGTTATTACGGTATTTCCTCCATCCGCCCTAACGTCATTGATTCCTATCTGAATAAATCAAATATCGTCTCGGTGATGATGCAGTATAGCCTTCTTGACCGCCGTCCTGAGGAATATGCCGGCCTGCTCCTCGAACATCAAACAAGCATTATTGCGCGCGGCCCTGTCGCCAAAGGCATACTCTCCGATAAAATGCTCGCCAAGGCTAGTAGCACCGTCAAAGAAAAAGGATTCCTGGATTATAGCTATCAGGAATTAGATGAAGTTCTCGGCAAATTGAAAGAACACTTCCTCACAAGGTCTATACAGGAAGTGGCCCTGCAATATGTTCTGGCTACCCCTGAAGTGAGTGCCGTCATTCCCGGAGCTAGCTCCATCGAGCAAGTGATGGCCAATGCTGAAGCCGTCAACAGCCCGCCGCTAAGTGAACAGGAGGTCCGTTTCCTGCGTGACCTGACAAAAGCCAACCGATACGAACAGCATCGTATTTAAATGATGAAGAGGCTGCCGAGAAATGGCAGCCTCTATTTGGTAGACTCATTCACTATTTTCCCTATGGAGGATGTAAAAAGTTTTGTGTAATTGGTCATACTTACCAATAAGGAGATGATCA
>JBJFHG010000020.1:0-45940 GCA_051893455.1 Bacillus sp. (in: firmicutes) | reverse complement strand
AAAAATAAATTATCTTCCTTCACACCGGCCGAAAAGAAAGTCGCGCAATATATATTGGAAAATCCCCAATTCGTGCCGACAATGACAACAAGTGAACTTGCTCAGCAGTCGCAAGCAAGCGAGGCGAGTGTCGTGAGATTCTGTAAAACAATCGGCGCCGGCAGTTTCAAGATGCTGAAGGTCCAATTGGCAAAGGAAAACAGTGATACGGAAAAAGGCATCAACGACTTTTCATTGATCCATAGCAGTGATACAGCAAGCAGCCTATTCCATAAAGTCACGTACTTTAACAGAACCTCCATTGAAACGACGTTGCATACAGTCGATAAAAAAGAATTGGAATATGCTGTAGAGACCATTAGGGATTGTAAGAAGATGGCTTTCTATGGTGTTGGCGGATCATATCCGCCCGCTGTTGATGCCCAATATAAGATGATGAAAATAGGGTACCATGCCTTTGTTTCTTCCGATCTGCATTACATGATTTCCCTTTTGACGACGATGGCGGAAAATGATGTGTTGATTGTTTTCAGCACCTCTGGAAAGACGAGGGAAGTCATAGAATTGGCCGAATATGCCAAGAAACAAAAAGTCAAGGTAATCGCCATTACAACCCTGCAGAAATCCCCTTTATATAAATTGGCAGATCATAAGCTATGCATTCCTCATCTGGAGGAAGAACATCGGATTGGAACAATTGCATCGAGAATGGCGCAGTTAAATATCATTGACACTCTGTATCTAAGCCTGTTCCGGTTGATGGGGGAAAAGGGAGCAGAGTATCTTCATAAATCTAGGGATATGATTGTTGAACAAAGGAAGAGAAAAAATACGTAAGGATATCATGGGTGTTTTCTCGTATTCTATTGTTAATAGGCTGTTTTCTGTGTTACATACGTTCTGTACTGAAAATCAGCTGTTTGGGAGATACGGGCTTCTTTAAGGGGCTTTGCAGGCGGTGAGATCCCATAAGCACTAGGTGTTTTAGGAGGCTTGCCGCCTTGGAAAGCGAGCATCATGTTCTGAATAAGCAAAAAAGGTAAGGGAAAGATAATAGTTTGTAAGGAAGAGTCGAAATTTATAGAGAAATATTCTTCTTCTTTTAGAATAAGTAACAAGTTTATGAAATATAATTTCATATAATATTTTGTTTATATTGAAATTATATTTCCTTAACTTTATAATGAAAAGCATAAAGCAACTAAAAATTAACGAGGGAGGGGAAAAGATGATTGAACATTTATCGACAGAAAAGAGAAATGGCCAGACGATGGAGTTGGATGCCAAATCGACCATTGAAATCCTGCAGATCATGAATCAAGAAGATCAAGCAGTGCCTCTTGCTGTGGAAAGAGAAATAAAAAATGTCGATACTGCGGTAAAATATGCGGTAGAAAGCTTGCGTGCCGGGGGAAGGCTGATTTATACAGGAGCCGGAACAAGCGGCAGATTGGGCGTTTTAGATGCAGTCGAATGTCCTCCTACTTTCGGGATTGAACCGGGGAAGGTAATTGGATTGATAGCTGGCGGAAAGGAAGCGTTATTCCAAGCAGTCGAAGGGGCTGAGGATTCTGAATATTTAGGCGAAAAAGAATTGAAGGGAATTGCTCTTACATCAAAAGATACCGTCATAGGGATTGCAGCAAGCGGAAGGACTCCATATGTGATAGGTGCATTGCGTTTCGCCAAACAAACCGGAGCGAAGACTGTATCCATAGCCTGCAACGAAGGTGCAATTATAAGCGGTTTCAGTGATGTTGCCATCGAGTTGAACACCGGAGCGGAGATTTTGACAGGCTCAACGAGATTGAAGGCCGGCACAGCACAAAAAATGGTATTGAATATGATTTCAACTGCTGCAATGATCGGAATGGGGAAAGTATACAAAAACTTAATGGTGGATGTGCAGCCGACTAACGAGAAATTGATGGAGCGTTCTATCCGCATCATTATGGAAGCTGCCGAAGTCGATCGTTCAACTGCCGAAACTCATTATAAAAAAGCAAATCGGGATGTGAAAGCAGCGATTGTCATGATTTTGACCGATTGCACACTAGAAGAGGCAAACAAGAAATTAAGAGATGCCAAAGGTTTCATCAGAAAGACGATATAAAGACAGTTTCACCAAATAAAGGGGGCTTGTTCAAGTGAAGAAAGAAGAAAGGCTGGCTCAGGAAATCATCGGAAGTGTAGGAGGAGCATCAAATATCAGGCAGGTTTCATATTGTATGACCCGTCTTCGGCTGCTGTTGAAAGATAACAGCAAGGCCAAGATTGACTCGATTCGTCAAATTGCCGGTGTAATGGGCGTTATTGAGGATGAAACCTTACAGATTGTGGTCGGTCCCGGTACGGTAACGAAGGTGGCAGCAGAAGTAAGCGCTATCACCGGGTTGAAGGCAGGAGAAGCGGCAGATGATGATGGTGATTTGGCCGGTGCTGTTCAAGCATCTATTAAAGCCAAGAATCGTACACCATTTAAAAATCTCCTTCGGAAAATAGGGAATATTTTTATCCCTCTGATCCCTGCATTGATCGCATCGGGTCTGATAAACGGGGGAGCAAACTTCGCTAAAAATGCTGGATGGGGGACAGCGGAGGATACGTGGATGCAGCTCCTTCTGTTATTGGGCGGAGGTATTTTCACCTATTTGTTTGTGCTTGTCGGTTGGAATACTGCTAAAGAGTTCGGTGGTACACCTGCCCTTGGAGCAGTCGCCGGTATAATCGTATTTAATCCTGCTATGGCAGACATCACCTTATTTGGAGATGCTTTATTGCCAGGGCGGGGCGGATTGTTTGCCGTTATTTTTGCAGCATGGCTAATGACCGTTACTGAGAAATATGTCAGGAAATTTATACCGAATGCAATTGATATTATGATTACCCCATTAATTACTGTCCTATTCGTAGGATTCCTGACACTATTGATCATTCAGCCGGTCACCGGATTATTGGCTGATGGGATCCTTACTGTAATCAACTCAATTCTCGATATAGGCGGACTTTTAGCTGGTGCAGTGCTTGCAGGCACATTCCTGCCGCTGGTCATGGTTGGTCTGCATCACGGATTGACTCCGATTCATATGGAGTTCATTAATACAACGAGCGTCACACCTCTGCTGACTATCTTAGCAATGGCTGGAGCAGGCCAGGTCGGTGCTGCAATCGCTGTATTTGTTAAAACGAAAAACAAGGGCCTACGCAATATCATTAAAGGAGCTCTTCCAGTGGGCTTTTTGGGAATTGGGGAACCTCTTTTGTATGGTGTTACATTACCGCTCGGACGTCCATTTATCACAGCATGTCTTGGAGGAGCAGCAGGCGGTGCATTTCAGGCAATTATGCAGACCGCATCCACAGGGATCGGCGTATCGGGATTATCGCTGATACCATTGATTGCAGATAATAAGTATCTATATTATTTTCTTGGCTTGGTAGTCGCATATACAGCTGGTTTCATCTTCACCTATTTATTCGGGTTTAAAGAAGATATGGTTCAGAATTTGGGTAAAATTCAGGGGACAAAGAAAGATATTGGGATGTAATGAAGTGGAGAGGGCAGCATACCCCTCTCCTTTTTGCCATATTCGTTTTCGAAAAGGGCGTTGCTTTTAGCAAGTGAAAGGAGTCCATTGCTAGATTACTCCGGATCCAACATCCGCGGCATTCTGTGACTTCTTCTTAGGTTTGTTTTATGAATGGGGCTATTGATGGCCGGAAACTTCGGCACCCGCCAGGCAAGAGAAAGGGATGATAGAATGATTGGGTTATCCATCTATTTGGGGAAACTGGATGAACAGGCACAGTTTACATATTTACGGAAGATGAGGGATGCTGGGTTCACAACCATTTTCACATCGATGAATATGATCTTAGATGATAAAGAGGATATAAAGGAACAACTGTTAAAGTTATCTGAGCAGGTAAAAAGCCTAAAGATGGATATTATGGTTGATGCCTCTCCTGCTTCTATGGCGTACTTGGGAAAGGGGCGGGCAGATCAAATCGAATGGATTAAAAAACAGCGGAATATAGGCGTACGGGTTGACTACGGAATGAAAGCCGATGAAATTGCCGAAATCTCACAGTGTGTAAACATTTCATTGAATGCAAGCACATTAAATGAGCCATTCATTGAGTCGTTGATAGCTGAAGGGCTGAACTTCGAACGCACGGAAGCATGGCATAATTACTACCCAAGAAAAGAAACAGGTTTATCAAGACAGGCTTTCAAAAAAAGAAACCATCTGATCCGTTCTTACGGGATCGTCGTTTCAGCTTTCGCACCTGGAGATGGGGAACTTCGAGAACCGCTTTACGAGACACTTCCTACGGTGGAAGTACATAGGGGGATTTCTCCTTTCATCTCCTATTTGGATTTGCTGGATTGCTATGTTAATAAAGTGATCATAGGAGATGTTTCTCTTAGGGAAGAGACAATTGCACAGTTCCGCGATTACAAGAAAGGCAGCTTACCGATCCGCTGCAGGCTCTATAATGATTCCGATCTCGTCAGCAATATCGTGCTTATGCAGCACCGCAATCGTCTAGATGCGGCTGAGTTCGTCATCAGATCGGAGACATCTCGAACCGCTGTGCGAAAAAATAGAAAAATTTCATGCTGTCATACAACAGAACGGAAAAAAGGGACGATTACAGTTGATAATGAAGAGTACGGCCGTTATTGCGGGGAATTACAGATTCCCTTGGTGGATCTTCCGCCTGATGGGAGGGTGAATGTTGTAGGTGAGGTGATAGAGGAAGACCTCCCTCTTATTGCTTATATAAAGGAAGGAACCAATTTCCATTTCATAAAGGCTGAATAAGCCGTTTTATATTGTTTTAGTTTTCTAGAGAAAAGAAGAGAAATAATCTTAATCTGAATTTTATAGTAAAATCACTTTTTTTTGATTTTTAAGTATATTTGCTAGACAAGCTAATAGTCATTTTATACAATGAAAACGCAATCTTAATTGTTGCAGCCGAATTTTAACGTTCAGTTTTAATGAGGTTTACATTTTATAAATGTGACTGCTGATAGGAGGATGAGTTATGAATATCCATGAGTATCAAGGTAAAGAAATCCTCAGAAAATATGGTGTTGCTGTCCCGAATGGCAAGGTTGCCTTTTCTGTGGAAGAAGCGGTTGAAGCTGCAAAAGAGTTAGGTTCTAGCGTAAATGTCGTGAAGGCGCAGATCCATGCCGGTGGACGAGGGAAAGCCGGTGGTGTAAAGGTTGCTAAAAATCTCGAGGAAGTTCGTACATATGCAAGTGAGATTTTAGGGAAAACCCTCATCACTCACCAAACCGGCCCGGAAGGCAAGGAAGTGAAACGTCTTCTTATTGAAGAAGGCTGCGATATCAAAAAAGAATACTATGTCGGTCTTGTCCTTGACCGCGCTACATCCAGGGTCGTTTTGATGGCTTCTGAGGAAGGCGGTACGGAGATAGAAGAAGTGGCGGAAGAAACGCCTGAGAAAATCTTTAAAGAAGTGATTGACCCGGTAATCGGGCTCTCTGCCTACCAGGCACGCCGCATCGCTTTCAACATTAACATCCCTAAAGAATTGGTCAATCAGGCTGTAAAGTTCATGATGGGCCTTTACACGGCATTCGTCGAAAAAGATTGTTCAATTGCTGAGATCAACCCATTGGTAGTGACCGGTGACGGAAAAGTAATGGCGCTTGATGCGAAACTGAATTTCGATTCAAATGCCTTGTTCCGCCACAAGGATATCCTGGAATATCGCGACCTTGATGAAGAGGATGCCAAAGAAATCGAAGCATCCAAATATGACCTCAGCTATATCTCATTAGATGGAAACATCGGCTGCATGGTCAATGGGGCCGGATTAGCTATGGCTACAATGGATATTATCAAGCACTACGGCGGGGACCCTGCCAACTTCCTTGATGTTGGAGGCGGTGCAACTGCAGAGAAGGTAACGGAAGCGTTCAAAATTATTCTTTCCGATCAGAACGTAAAAGGTATTTTCGTCAACATCTTCGGCGGGATCATGAAATGCGATATTATTGCTGAAGGTGTCGTTGAGGCTGCAAAACAAGTCGGTTTATCAGTGCCGCTGGTTGTTCGCCTAGAAGGCACAAACGTTGATTTAGGAAAAGAGATCCTGAAAAATTCAGGTATTGATATCACAGCGGCAGAATCTATGGCAGACGGTGCACAAAAAATCGTTTCATTAGTAGGTTAAGAGGCAGGGGGGATAATCATGAGCGTATTTATTAATAAAGACACGAAAGTAATAGTTCAAGGGATTACAGGGGCTACTGCCCTGTTCCATACAAAACAAATGCTAGAATACGGCACAAAAATCGTCGGGGGCACCACACCAGGAAAAGGCGGACAGGAAGTGGAAGGTGTACCTGTATTCAATACTGTCCGAGAAGCAGTCGAAAAAACAGGTGCCAATGCCTCGGTTATCTACGTTCCGGCGCCATTCGCAGCCGACGCTATACTAGAAGCGGTCGACGCTGAGTTGGATTTGGTTATCTGTATCACAGAACATATCCCTGTAATGGATATGGTAAAAGTAAAACGGTATATGGAAGGCAAGAAAACCCGTCTGATCGGGCCGAACTGCCCGGGTGTCATCACGCCGGAAGAATGTAAAATCGGCATCATGCCTGGTTATATCCATACAAAAGGGCATGTTGGAGTTGTATCCCGTTCAGGGACACTAACTTATGAAGCTGTGCACCAATTGACTCAAGAAGGCATAGGCCAAACAACAGCGGTCGGCATCGGGGGAGACCCGGTCAATGGTACGGACTTCATCGACGTTTTGAAAGCATTCAATGAAGACCCTGAAACATACGCGGTCATTATGATTGGTGAAATCGGCGGTACAGCAGAGGAAGAAGCGGCTCTTTGGATCAAAGAGAACATGACAAAGCCTGTAGTTGGGTTCATCGGCGGACGCACTGCTCCTCCAGGGAAACGTATGGGCCATGCAGGCGCGATTATTTCAGGCGGAAAAGGAACGGCAGATGAAAAGATCCGTGTCATGAATGAATGCGGAATTAAAGTGGCTGAAACTCCTTCTGTAATGGGTGAAACACTGATCGGTGTCCTGAAGGAGCAAGGCTTGTACGAAAAATGTAAAACACATTAACAGATAAGGCAGCCTGATGGCTGCGGTTCTGCAGGAATGGTCGCCCCTATAGAAGGGGGACCTTTTTCTGCATTGAGCGCTTTTATAAGGAGGAATAATATGAATGAATTCGATTTTCGCCTTATCTTGCTTCATCATTGCAGAGGCATTGGCTGGAGCAGCATAGAGTCGATCTTGAAGCAGGATCCCGTGCTCAAAGATGTATACCGTAAAAGTGAACAAGATTGGAAACACATTCTTCCCAGCATACCTTCGAAAAACCTCTCCCTTTTTTATCGGGATCTTCACTCCATCAACCTTTCTTATCACCTATCCAACTACCGGAAGAACAATATTCATCCATTAACGATATCAGACAATTTGTATCCTTACAGGTTGAAACAAATCCATCAGCCTCCCTGGGTGCTCTATTGCAAGGGCGAAATGCGCCTGTTGGGTCAATACAAAATGCTTGCTGTAGTCGGGAGCAGGAAACCCACTGAATATGGCCGACAGGTAATAAAAATGCTCTTGCCTCCTCTGTTGGAAAGCGGGTATGTCATTGTAAGCGGCTTGGCAGCCGGCATAGACAGGATGTCCCATGAGGCAGCACTCCTTTATCAGGGCCGCACAATCGGCGTATTGGGAGGTGGCGTGCTGCAAATATATCCAAAAGAGAATACAGGCATTGCCCAGAAGATGATGGAGGAACAATTGGTCATTTCCGAAACAGTCCCCGTGAGAAGGGCGGAGCCTTGGATGTTTCCGATGCGAAACAGGATTATTAGCGGACTATGCGACGGAGTTTTAATCATAGAAGCAAAGGAGAGAAGCGGTACACTGATCACTGCCTATCAGGCTCTAGAACAAGGAAGAGATGTATTCGCCGTCCCAGGGGACATCACAGGAACAAATTCCGACGGGACAAACCGGCTGATTCAGGAAGGAGCAAAATTAGTTCGGACAGCAATGGATATCGGGGAGGAATTAAACCCGATCCTGCCGCTGTGATTGAACGAAGTGAAAATGGGTATAAATGAAGGGGAAAGTGAAGTTTATAAGAAATTAGACAGAAAATTCTTCGAAATAGCTTGAAATATTGTCCAATATAATATAAATTGAGCATCAAGCGCGTAAATATAAACAGGAAAACGCCGGGTACAGCCTTGCTTTTATCTATCCTTGCAGTGCTGTATTATAGATAAGTAAAATACCATAAGATTGACAAAGGTTTTTTTTTTGATTAATAATAGTGAAGATTTATAATAACCTCTTAAGGAGGATTTTGCATGTCAGATTATCTTGTCATAGTAGAATCACCAGCCAAGGCCAAGACGATAGAAAAGTACCTTGGCAAAAAATATAAAGTAAAAGCATCCATGGGCCACATCAGGGATCTGCCGAGAAGCCAGATGGGTGTGGACGTAGAGCATGACTTCGAGCCGAAATATATCACGATCCGCGGAAAAGGACCGGTGTTGAAAGAAATAAAAACTGCAGCCAAAAAAGCTAAAAAAGTATTTCTGGCAGCTGACCCTGATAGAGAAGGAGAAGCAATCGCCTGGCATTTGGCTCATTCCCTCGATTTGGATACGAATTCAGATTGTCGGGTTGTCTTCAATGAAATCACCAAGGATGCCATTAAGGAATCATTCAAGCATCCAAGGCCGCTTAATCAGAATCTGGTCGATGCTCAACAGGCAAGAAGGGTACTTGATCGTTTGGTCGGGTATAATATCAGCCCGCTCTTATGGAAAAAAGTCAAAAAAGGATTGAGCGCCGGGCGTGTGCAGTCAGTGGCTCTTCGCTTGATCATCGAACGTGAAAAGGAAATTCAAAAATTCATCCCCGAGGAATATTGGACAATCGGATCCGAGTTCCTAAAGGGTAAGAGCGTGTTCGATGGATCATTTTTCAGTTACAAAGGAAAGAAAACGACCCTCCAATCGGAAGAAGACGTCAAGAAGATGTTGGGCTCCATTAATGGAAACGAATTCAAAGTAACTAACGTAACGAAGAAAGAAAGAAAAAGAAATGCGGCTTTGCCGTTCACGACATCCACCCTTCAACAGGAAGCGGGACGGAAACTGAACTTTCGGGCGAAGAAAACAATGATGCTCGCCCAACAATTATATGAAGGAATTGATTTGGGCAAAGAAGGGAATGTCGGACTGATTACTTACATGAGAACCGACTCGACCCGGATTTCTGATGTGGCGGTTGCCGAGTGTATGGCTTATATCGAAAGCCATTACGGCAAAGAGTATGTCAGCCAGGGCCAAAGGAAAGAGAAGAATAACAGCAAAGCTCAGGATGCCCATGAAGCAATCCGTCCGACAAGCACGATGAAAGATCCGTCTTCCGTCAAGGAATATCTCTCCCGTGATCAGTTCCGTCTGTACAAGCTGATTTGGGAGCGCTTCGTCGCCAGCCAAATGGCACCGGCCATTCTCGATACGATGAGCGTCAACCTTGAGAATAAAGACGTCCTGTTTAGAGCAACCGGTTCGAAAGTCAAATTCCCGGGCTTTATGAAAGTGTATGTGGAGAGTACGGATGACAATGCAGATGAAAAAGACAACCAGTTGCCTGATCTTAAAGAAGGGGATATCGTCTATTCAAAAGATATTGAACCGAAACAGCACTTTACGCAGCCTCCGCCAAGATATACGGAGGCAAGGCTTGTCAGAACGTTGGAGGAGCTAGGAATCGGCAGGCCTTCAACCTATGCGCCAACTTTGGATACTATTCAGAAACGCGGATACGTAGGGGTGGAAAACAAGCGTTTCATGCCGACTGAGCTTGGGGAAGTCGTCTATGAATCGATTGCTGAATTTTTCCCTGACATTATTGATGTGGAGTTCACAGCCAAAATGGAAGAGGAATTCGACAACATTGAAGCCGGCGAAATTAAATGGCGCCAGGTAATCAATGAGTTCTACGGAGAATTTGAGACCCATCTGAAAAAAGCGGAAGAAGAGATGGAAAAAATTGAAATCAAGGACGAGCCTGCGGGTGAGGATTGCGAAGAATGCGGTAGCCCAATGGTGTTTAAGATGGGACGCTATGGTAAATTCATGGCTTGCAGCAATTTTCCGGATTGCCGTAACACGAAACCGATTGTGAAGGAAATTGGTGTGAAGTGCCCTAAGTGTGAAAAAGGGGAAATAATAGAAAGAAAAAGCAAGAAACGAAGAATCTTCTATGGGTGTAATCTTTTCCCAGAGTGTGATTTCCTGTCATGGGATAAGCCAATTGCCCGCAAATGCCCGAAATGTAGCGGTTTATTAGTCGAAAAGAAATTAAAAAAAGGTATCCAAGTTCAGTGTGTGGATTGTGATTATAAGGAAAGTCAACAAAAGTAGGCGGTTTTCGCCTGCTTTTGTTGTCTGTAAGATTCTTATTTGTTAGAAATGTGTATGGACAAAAGGGCGAAAATAGATATATAATTGCTTTCGGTCAAGGTTTTCAACTTTATAGACAAAAACGAAAAACTTGGCTCACGCTAAGTTTTTTTATTCGCAACTGAAAACTATGACATCTTTTTGGGGATGTTGAAGAGTATAGATCCGCAGATGGAATTAAACTTCACAGTTTCGTGCCGGGTATATTTTGCAATGTAAATGTGATTAGAATATATTATCTTCTTTTGGAGGAATTTTGCATGAATAAAACAGTAAACGTAATCGGTGCCGGATTGGCCGGCAGTGAAGCTGCATGGCAGCTTGCCACAAGGGGTATCAAGGTTAACCTGTATGAAATGAGACCTGTAAAAATGACACCTGCCCACCATACGGATAAATTCGCGGAACTCGTATGCAGTAATTCGTTGAGAGCCAACACGTTGACCAATGCGGTCGGTGTCCTTAAGGAGGAAATGCGACAGCTCAATTCCCTGATCATGAAAGCAGCCGATGAAAGCTCCGTTCCTGCAGGCGGCGCGCTTGCAGTCGACCGTCATGAATTTGCCGGCAGAATCACAGAAACGCTGAAAAACCATGAAAATATCACTGTACTGTCCGAAGAAGTAAAAGAGCTTCCAGAAGGCCTGACGATTGTTGCTTCAGGACCTCTGACAAGCCCTGATCTGTCTAAACAAATTAAAGAGCTTACCGGTGAGGAGCATCTCTACTTTTACGATGCGGCAGCACCAATCATTGAAAAGGACAGCATTGATTTCAATAAGGTCTATGTAAAATCGAGATATGACAAGGGAGAAGCAGCTTATGTGAATTGCCCGATGAATGAAGATGAGTTTAACAGATTTTACGAAGCATTGATTTCGGCGGAAACTGTACCCCTTAAAGAATTTGAAAAAGAAATTTTCTTTGAGGGCTGCATGCCGATTGAAGTAATGGCGGCGCGCGGCAAGAAGACAATGTTGTTCGGTCCATTAAAGCCGGTCGGACTTGAAGATCCACGAACAGGCAAACGCCCATATGCGGTTATTCAATTACGTCAGGACGATGCAGCCGGCACTTTGTACAATCTGGTCGGATTCCAGACTCACCTTAAGTGGGGAGCACAGAAAGAAGTGCTGCGCCTGATACCGGGACTTGAAAATGCGGAAATCGTCCGTTATGGTGTCATGCACCGGAACACATTCATCAATTCACCTAAAGTTTTGAAGCCTACGTATCAGTTAAAAACAAATGAACAATTGTTCTTTGCAGGCCAAATGACTGGTGTGGAAGGATACGTTGAATCAGCTGCTTCAGGATTGATCGCGGGAATCAACGCAGCAAGGGTGGCCACCGGTGAAGAACCAATCGTTTTTCCTGCGGAAACGGCAATCGGCAGCATGGCAAGATATATCACCACCGCAAACGAGAAAAACTTCCAGCCGATGAATGCGAATTTTGGATTGTTCCCGGAGCTCCCTGTCAAGATTAAAGGGAAGAAGGAACGCAACGAAATGCACGCTAACCGTGCGTTGGAAACAATTCAGAACTTTGTGAAAAATTAGTGATATTAATTGCAAGGGCTATTGAATTATGATACTATTTAGTAGCCCTTGTGAGGTGTAATAATGCTGAAAAAACAAGAGATAGCCAATGCTTTTTTACAATACATGCAGTTGGAAAAAAATTATTCCGACTATACGATTGAATACTATAAAGAAGATATTAATGAATTTTATATGTTCATAACTGAACAAAGTATAGAAGACTTACATACTGTTTCATACTTCGATGCTCGGCTTTTTCTGACTAAGTTATATAAAAAAAATTTAGCCAAAAAATCAATTTCACGTAAGATATCCTCACTTCGCAGTTTTTATAAGTGGATGCTTAGGGAACAATATGTAAAAGAAAATCCGTTCCAGATGGTCTCCTTACCGAAAAAAGATCAGAGACTTCCTCACTTTTTGTACGAGGAAGAAATCACGCTTCTTTTCAAGTCTATAGATGGATCCACCCCATTGGGGAAAAGGGACGTTGCACTGCTTGAAGTATTGTACGGAACCGGCATCCGTGTCAGCGAATGTTGCGGTATGACACTGAAGGATATTGATTTTTCGCTTGAGACCATTTTGGTCCATGGTAAAGGAAAAAAAGATCGTTATGTGCCTTTTGGGAAATATGCAAGCGATGCTCTGCATATTTATATTAATGGTGCTAGAAATGAATTAGTGAATGGAGCAGGGCATGATTATGTATTTGTCAATAGTCGGGGTGAGAGGCTGACGGAACGGGGAGTCCGATATATCCTTACCCGTATGGTTCGAAAAGCTGGCAATGAAGGGAAACTCCATCCGCATATGCTGCGGCATAGTTTTGCCACGCATTTGCTCAACAATGGCGCCGATCTGCGCTCCGTACAGGAGTTGTTGGGCCATGACAGCATTTCATCGACACAGGTATATACCCATGTGACAAAAGAACAGCTCCGTAAAGTATATCAATCTTCACATCCACGTGCATAACGCGCATAAGGAAAGGAGAGGAAGTATGGGAAACTTCCACGCTACAACGATTTTTGCCGTTCATCATAATGGTCAGTGTGCCATGTCTGGTGATGGTCAAGTAACAATGGGTAACTCAATCGTAATGAAACATACTGCCAAAAAAGTAAGAAGGCTGTTTCGCGGCAATGTGATTGCAGGATTTGCCGGTTCGGTGGCAGACGCATTCACTTTGTTTGAAATGTTTGAAGGAAAACTGGAAGAGTTTAACGGAAATCTGCAGCGCGCGGCTGTGGAACTGGCAAAACAATGGAGAAGCGACAAAGTGTTGCGCAAGCTCGAGGCAATGCTCATCGTAATGGATAAGGAAAGCATATTACTTGTCTCAGGGACAGGCGAAGTAATTGAACCGGATGATGGTATTTTGGCCATCGGCTCTGGAGGGAGTTATGCACTGAGTGCCGGCCGGGCCTTGAAAAGGTACGCTGGGGATTCACTTACTGCCCGTGACATCGCGGAAGCAGCCCTGCAGATTGCAGGGGAAATTTGTGTCTTCACAAATTCCAATATTATAATTGAAGAATTATAAAGAGCGGGAGGATGCATTGTGAATAAAAACCAGACAACTTTAACTCCAAGAGAGATTGTCGATAGACTTGATCAATACATCGTAGGGCAGACGGAAGCAAAAAGATCTGTTGCTATCGCATTGCGGAATAGATACCGCCGTAGCCAACTTCCTGAAGGCCTGAAGGATGAGGTTGTTCCGAAGAATATCCTGATGATCGGTCCTACTGGGGTGGGGAAGACCGAAATCGCAAGAAGGATTGCGAAGCTTGTAAGCGCCCCGTTCATTAAGGTGGAAGCGACAAAGTTCACCGAGGTCGGCTATGTCGGCCGTGATGTAGAATCGATGGTCCGTGATCTGGCGGAGACCTCTGTCAGACTGGTCAAAGAAGAGAAGATCCAGAGTCTTAAAGGTCTAGCCGAAAAGAATGCGAATAAACGGCTTGTTGAGCTTTTGGTTCCGTCAGCGAAAAAGCAGAATCAGATGAAGAATCCATTTGAGATGTTTTTCGGCGGCGGCATGAACGCAGAAGATAGCCAACCAAATGAAACCGATGAAGAAACAGCCATCAAAGATAAACGGGCCGCTATCGAGGCAAAGCTCAATGCCGGCGAATTAGAAAATGAGTTAGTGACAGTCGAGGTTGAGGAGCAGCAGCCTTCGATGTTCGATATGCTTCAGGGTTCAGGAATGGAGCAAATGGGTATGAATATGCAGGATGCGTTAAGCAATCTGATGCCGAAAAAGCGCAAGAAAAGGAAAATGAAGGTATCCGAGGCTCGAAAAGTACTGACAAATGAAGAAGCGGGCAAGCTCCTGGACATGGACGAAGTCACACAAGAAGCCGTCACGCGGGCTGAACAGTCAGGTATCATCTTTATCGATGAAATTGATAAAATTGCCAGCAAATCAACAGGCAGCTCCACTGCGGATGTGTCACGAGAAGGAGTTCAAAGGGATATCCTCCCAATCGTGGAAGGTTCAACAGTTGTGACAAAATACGGTTCCGTAAAAACGGATCATGTTTTGTTCATTGCTGCCGGCGCATTCCATACAGCCAAACCATCCGATCTGATTCCAGAGCTGCAAGGGCGCTTCCCGATCCGTGTGGAATTAAAGAAACTATCCGTCGAGGATTTCCAAAGAATCCTGCATGAACCGGATCATGCGTTATTGAAACAATATAAAGCTTTATTGGAAACAGAAGGTATAGAAATAGAATTTTCTGACGAAGCTATTCGTAAGATTGCAGAAGTTGCGTATGAGGTTAACCAGAATACAGATAATATAGGTGCCCGGCGTTTGCATACCATTCTAGAGAAATTATTGGAAGACCTTTCATTTGAGGCTCCAGATATAACAATGGAGAAAATCATTATTACCCCTCAGTATGTGGAAGAAAAATTAGGGTCGATCTCAAAGGATAAAGACTTAAGCCAATTTATCTTATAGAAGGTATTCGTTTTCAAATCCAAGTGATAGGGTAGCTATTTATAGGGAAGCTGACCACCACGTTATGACTGCAAACATCATTCTTTTATAAAACTTAAAACTAAATATAGCCCTATTAGGAGGAACTAATAAATGAACTTATTACAAAAGACACGAAAAATCAATTCAACGCTTCAAAATGCTGCAGGCAAACCTGTAAACTTCAAGGAGATGGCAGAAAGCCTGAGCGAAGTTATTGACACAAATGTCTATGTTGTCAGCAGAAGAGGTAAATTGCTAGGAATCGGCATCAACCAACAGATTGAAAACGAGCGTATGAAAAAAATGTTTGAAGACCGTCAATTCCCTGAGAATTACACAAACAGCCTTTTCAATCTGAGTGAAACATCTTCCAACTTGAGCGTGGAAAGTGAATATACAGCATTCCCTGTTGAGAATAAGGATCTTTTCATCAATGGATTGACAACTATCGTTCCGATTATGGGCGGTGGAGAAAGACTTGGTACGCTGATTCTTGCCCGCTTAGAGGAAAAATTCACGGATGATGATCTAATTCTTGCAGAATATGGCGCGACAGTGGTCGGAATGGAGATTCTTCGTGAAAAAGCGGAAGAAATTGAAGAAGAAGCGCGTAGCAAAGCGGTTGTACAAATGGCGATTAGTTCATTGTCATACAGTGAATTAGAAGCAATCGAGCACATCTTTGAAGAATTGAATGGAAATGAAGGTCTTTTGGTCGCATCAAAAATCGCAGACCGTGTTGGCATTACACGTTCTGTAATCGTAAATGCGCTTCGTAAGCTTGAGAGTGCAGGTGTTATTGAATCTCGTTCACTCGGTATGAAAGGAACATATATCAAAGTATTGAACGATAAATTCCTTGTAGAGCTTGAAAAATTAAAAAATCATTAAGAAATACTAATAACCCTTTCCGTTGAAAGGGTTATTTTTATGCAAAAAAAGATAAAACTATAGGTTAATGGTTGTTGATGAGTCTAAATATACAGAAAAAAGTTTAAAAAACAAACTATAAAATGAGTAAAAGTTACTAAAAAATAAGTATTAATACCTATTGAAGAGTAATTGGTATATAGTGATAAAAATCGACATTTATTGTTAAGTAACGTATTTCAGGATGAAATACGTTACTTTTTTGTATAAAAAGTTAATTAATGTATTTTAATGTAATTAAAAGTCAATTATTTGTAATTAGTAACTGTAAATGGAAAAAGAAAAAATAGGAAAAAAGTAGGTAAACATTTTTACTCAATTATTTTATTATTTGTTAGGGGAGAAATAGAGTGCAATAAGAGTTAAATACAAATTACCTATACAATTTTGTAGGATTTTGCCGACAATTGTAGAAAAACAAGGAAAAATATGAAAAATGTGATAATATATACATGGGCAAGGAGGACTAATTACATGACTTTTATATCTGGTACATATCAAACTTTAGAACGTGCTTTGGATTATTCGGCAGCAAAACATAAAGCTATTTCTTCCAATATTGCAAACATCGATACGCCGAATTATAAAGCGAAGGCAGTAAGTTTCAGGGATAGCCTGGGGTCTGAAATGAAAATTCAGGCGTTGCGGACTGATCCAAAGCATATGGAGTTTCTTGGTGGCCAGGAAGGGACCATGAGGGTTAACAGATTAGCTGCATCCTACAATAATAACCGAAACAATGTGGACATCGACAAAGAAATGAGTGAACTGGCGACGAACCAAATCTATTATAATGCGGTCTCTGACCGGCTTAGCGGAAAGTATAAGTCGTTGATGAACGTCATTAAGGGAGGCAATGGATGATGGGGATTTTCACAAGCATGAATAACACCGCATCCGCGCTTACGGCTCAGAGGCTCAGGATGGATGTGATTTCTTCCAATATTGCAAATGCAGATACAACGAGAGGAGCGTATGTCAATGGAGAATGGCTACCTTATCGAAAGAAATCGGTTGTTTTCCAGCCGGCCGGAAACTCGGGTTTTGCGACAATGCTTGATAAGGCGATGGGGAATGATTCTGCGCCCTCAGGTCTGAGGGTCAGCAGGATTGTAGAAGATCAAACGGATTATGAAATGGTTTATGATCCGGAGCATGCTGATGCTAATGAAGAAGGGTATGTCGCTATGCCGAATGTGGACCCTTTGAGGGAAATGGTTGATATGATGAGCGCGACCAGGTCTTATGAAGCAAACGTCACTGTTTTTAATGCCAATAAAGCAATGCTGATGAAATCATTAGAGATGGGAAAATAGACTAGGGGGGCAGAAGAGATGGAGATTAACGGTTTAGCTAGAAAGACTATTCATCCTATAGCAGCAAAGGAAACAACACCCTCTATAGCGCAAGCTAAGTTTGCTGATTTCCTGAGTACATCCATCCAAGAAGTCAATGCAGCGCAGGTCGCCTCTGATCAGATGACAGAAAGAATGGCTTCTGGAGAGAATGTGGATTTGCATACAGTCATGATAACCTCGCAAAAAGCAGGTATCATGCTCCAGACAACCATGGAAGTCAGGAACAAAGCTGTAGAAGCATATCAGGAAATTATGAGGATGCAACTGTAAGAATCAGTCTCCTGCAACAGGAAACTAAAAAAGATACATAGAGAATGAAAATCGGCCGGGGGATTGTGATGAACGAGAAATTACTGAATAGTAAAAACAAAATGGTCAGTTATTGGAACTCGCGAACAAAGATACAGCAAATCATGTTTGCAGGTACCTTTTTGCTGATAGTCATTTTGATAGCGGGGGCGGTGTGGTTTGCCTCCAGAACGCCGATGGAGCCGTTATACAGCAATTTGACACCTTCCGAGACAGGCTCTATCAAAGAAAATCTGGACGGCCGGGGAATCACATCCGAAATTACAGACAGTGGCACGACAATCCTCGTTCCGGCAGAGATGGTCAATACATTAAAAGTGGAATTGGCAGCGGAAGGAATCCCTGAATCAGGGAATATAGACTATTCCTTCTTCAGCCAGAATGCCGGAATCGGAATGACAGATAATGAGTTTAATGTCATGAAGCTTGATTCGATGCAGACCGAGCTTGCAAACCTGATAAAAGGGATTGAGGGCATCAATGATGCGAAAGTGATGATCAATCTCCCGGAAGAGGGGATCTTCGTTAATCAGGACAAAGGAACAGCATCGGTCTCCATTGTGCTCGACACAAAACCAGGTCATACATTTGAAGAAACTCAGATTAAATCGCTCTATCATCTGGTTTCAAAAAGTGTACCTAAGCTGTCGACAGAGAACATTGTGATTATGAATCAGTTTTTTGAGTACTACGATCTGGAAGATGACAGTCAGTATTCAAAGGGCACAAAAGTGGTTGAACAGCTCAACATTAAGAAAGATATTGAACGTGATATCCAGCGGCAAGTGCAAAATATGTTGGGCACCATAATGGGTCAAGACAAGGTTGTCGTCACGGTGACAACAGATATTGATTTTTCAGAGGAGAACCGGGAAGAAAACCTGGTATTACCCGTTGATGAAGAGAACATGGAAGGGATAGCGGTCAGTGCCCAGCGGCTGACTGAAACCTTCATCGGAGAAGGAGCGGCTGCAGGGGGGATACCGGAAGCAGAAGACGCCTCAGATTCGTTATCAACATATCAGGAGAGCACAAACGGCAACGGTGATTATGAAAAGTCTGAAGAAACAATCAACAATGAAGTAAACAGAATTCAAAAAGAGATAGTGGAAAGCCCCTATAAGGTTAGGGATCTTGGGATCCAGGTAATGGTGGAACCTCCGATACCCGACGATCCGAACAGCCTTCCCAAAGAACGCATCGATGATGTGACTCAAATCTTGGGATCGATTATCAGAACAACAATCAATAAAGATGTTTTGGATGAGGAACTTTCAGATGTTGAACTTGAAAGTAAAATAGCCGTTTCTGTTCAAGAGTTCAATGGCAAGTTTGATTTTCAGGGAGATGCGGAATCCGCAATACCAGCTTGGGTCTATATTGCCGGTGTTATATTTTTGGTCGCCTTAATGATTTTGATCTTACTGTTCATGAGAATGAACCACAATAGCAATAAGAAACAGGCCGAAGAGGAAGACAACTTAATATCGGAGAAAAATCACGATATACCGGACGTCAATTATGAGACTGAGACGGAAGGAACGTTAAGGAAGAAACAGCTAGAAAAGCTGGCAAAAGAGAAGCCGGATGAATTTGCAAAACTATTGCGGACATGGTTAACAAAAGACTAGGGGGAAGCTGAGTTGGTGAAAAAAGACAAAAAGAATGGACTTTCGGGAAAACAAAAAGCCGCCATCCTGCTTATTTCCTTAGGTCCGGAAGTGTCAGCATCGGTATATAAGCATTTGACAGAAGAAGAGATCGAGAGGTTAACGCTTGAAATCTCCAACGTGCGGAAAGTGGATTCGGCAGAAAAAGAATATGTACTGGAAGAGTTCCATAACATTGCACTTGCGCAGGATTACATCACACATGGAGGAATCAGTTACGCGAAGACGGTTTTGGAGAAAGCGCTGGGCGCTGAACAGGCTGCGAGTATCCTAAATCGCCTAACATCATCTTTGCAGGTGAGGCCCTTCGATTTTGCGAGGAAAGCGGATGCGGCGCAAGTTTTAAACTTTATACAAAATGAGCATCCGCAGACGATTGCTTTAATCTTGTCTTATCTGGAACCAGTCCAGGCGGGACAAATATTGTCTGAATTGCCACAGGATGCGCAAGCGGATATCGCGAGAAGGATTGCCTTAATGGATAGTACATCCCCTGAAATCATCAATGAAGTGGAACAGATCCTTGAGAGGAAGCTATCCGCAACTGTTACCCAGGATTACACACAGACAGGAGGCGTCGAGGCAGTTGTTGAAGTGCTGAATGGAGTCGATCGTTCGACAGAGCGGACAATTCTTGAATCGCTTGAAATTCAGGATCCTGATCTGGCAGAAGAGATCAAGAAACGGATGTTCATATTTGAAGATATTGTGACTCTCGATGGCAGAGCTATTCAACGCGTCATACGCGAAGCCGATAAGGAAGATCTTAAATTGTCGCTTAAGGTTTCGAGTGAAGAAGTCAAGGGCATCATCTTCAGCAATATGTCCAAACGTATGGTTGAAAATTTCGAAGAAGAGATGGATTATATGGGACCTGTCCGGCTCCGTGATGTTGAAGAGGCTCAATCCCGCATTGTGGCTGTTGTTAGGCGACTGGAGGAGTCCGGTGAAATTGTAGTGGCCCGCGGCGGCGGAGATGACATCATTGTCTAGAATCATTAAATCCCCTAAGTTGTCAGAAACTGCGCCGGATTTCCGTATGATTCCGATAAGATCTTTAGGGACAGAAGAGAACAGATCAGAGTATCAGGAAATGTTGAATCAGAGCGAATTGGACCGATTTGTCCAGGATGCCGAAGGGAAAGCAAGGGAAATCATTGCAGAAGCCGAGGAAAAAGCAGATGAAATCAGGCGGCAAATCCAGGTTGAGCAAGAGCAATGGCAAATGGTAGAAAGAAAGCGCTTGGAAGAATTAGCGAGAGAGACAGGATTTGAAGAGGGTTTCTTTATGGGAAAACAAAAAGGGATGGAGATGGCTGATGCGAATATCCAAGAAGCCAAAAGAATCCTCCATCAGGCTGAGACCGATTATGAGCTGTATATAGAATCCTCTGAAAAGGTCATTTTGCAACTCTCATCGGCCATTGCTGAGAAAATTTTAGCGGTTGAAATCGAAAGAAACCCAGAACGCTTTGTCTCGCTTGTCAAAGCAGCGATCAAAGAAGTAAAAGGCAGCAGCCATGTGCATGTAAGGGTCCACCCGAACCAATACCGGACACTGTCAGCCAGGAAACCGGAGCTGCAGGCGTTGTTTCCATATGAGACGGTTATCCGTATATTCCCTGATGAGGGACTGTCTGAAACAGACTGCATGCTAGAAACACCCAGTGGAAGGGTTGATGCTGGGATAGAAAGCCAGTTGGAAGAAATATTTACGAAACTGACAGAACTCCTGGAAGGAGAACAATAGAATGAAAGCAGAAGGGTTATTGCCGTTCATTCAAAACTTGGATCCATATAAAAAATACGGAAAAGTCAAACAAGTAATCGGGTTGATGATTGAATCCCAAGGTCCGGAGAGTTCCATCGGCGATGTATGCCATATTCATGTAAACAAGAAGGCCCTAAATAAAATTATCCAGGCTGAAGTAGTAGGTTTTAAAGAAGAAAAGGTTATTCTGATGCCCTATTCGGATATTAGTGAGATTTCATCGGGATGTGTGGTCGAAGCTACCTCTAAGCCGCTGGAAATTAAGGTCGGCATCCCTCTAATCGGTAAGGTGCTTGATTCTTTGGGTAAGCCGATGGATGGTACACCTTTGCCGAAAGGGCTTAGCACTGCTGGAACCGAACAGGAACCTCCTAATCCGATGCTCAGGCCTCCCATCAGCGAGAGCATAGAGGTTGGAGTCAGGGTGATTGATAGCCTGTTGACTGTCGGAAAAGGACAACGAGTTGGGATTTTTGCGGGAAGCGGTGTAGGTAAAAGCACACTGCTCGGAATGATTGCCCGGAATACAAAGGCTGATCTTAATGTAATTGCGCTGATAGGAGAGCGGGGCAGGGAAGTCAGGGAATTCATCGAACGTGATTTAGGACGGGAAGGGTTATCCCGTTCTATCGTGGTTGTCGCCACATCTGACCAACCGGCGTTAATGAGAATAAAAGGCGCATATACAGCCACAGCAATCGCTGAATATTTCCGTGATCAGGGACTGAATGTCATGTTAATGATGGATTCAGTCACTAGGGTAGCAATGGCCCAAAGGGAAATTGGATTGGCCGTAGGGGAGCCGCCGACAACCAAAGGATATACGCCTTCGGTATTCAGTGTTTTGCCGAAACTTCTGGAGAGAGCAGGAACAAATGAAAAAGGATCCATAACCGCCTTCTATACGGTGCTTGTAGATGGAGATGACATGAATGAGCCGATAGCCGATACGGTAAGAGGAATTTTGGATGGCCACTTTGTCCTTGACCGCAGCCTTGCCAATAAAGGCCAATATCCTGCAGTGAATGTACTGAAAAGCATATCCCGACTGATGAACCAAATCGTTTCGGAAGAGCATGCAAGAAATGCCGAGAGGCTTCGGGAGTTGCTTGCAACATACATGGAAAATGAAGATTTAATCAAAATCGGGGCTTATAAAAAAGGAGCCTCCACTGGGGTGGATGAAGCAATCCGGCAGTATCCTGCCATCATCGGTTTCCTGGAACAGGGTACAAAAGAAGCAATCAGCAAGGATGAGGCTGTCGGGCAATTAGCCGATCTAATGGAGAGACTGAACTAATATGGCTATTTTTCAATATAAGTTTGAGAAAATTCTTTCAATAAGGGAGTGCGAAAAGCAAGATGCCTATACGAAATATAGTACGTCGTTAAAGCATTTTGAGGAGGCTGCTGAAAATCTCTACAGGCTCCTGAAGAAAAAGGAAGAACTTCAAGATTTCCAAATGAACAAGATGAAAACAGGCCTTTCTGTTATTGAAATACGTCATCATCAAGATTTCCTTCATAATCTCGATAAACTGATTGAGCATGCCCAAAGTGAAGTTATGAAAACAAGGGAGAGTATGGATCGGCTCCAGCAGGTGCTGATCAATAAAAACATGGAAGTGAACAAGTTTGAAAAGATACGGGAGAAGGAGTTGGCCGCATATGAAGAAAATGAGAAGCGCCTGGAAAACAAGATGATGGATGATATATCCGTACAAATTTTTCTGGCAGAGAAAAGTAGGTGATTGTATGGCGAAACACAAGAAAAACTACAAGGTAACTATAGGAGATAAAAGAGGTTCCGGATTAAAGTGGCTTATGTTTGGGGTTCTCGCTATCCTTTTCTCTATTTTCTCTCTCGTATTTGTCCTGTCTGTTTCCGGAGTCAACCTATTCAGCTGGGCAAAAGAAAAAGGACCAGATATTCCGTTCGTTTCCGGAATCGTGAGAGAAGAAGAGCGCAAGGCAGATGAAACCGACCTGGTGTTGATCGAACTCGAAGCAGAGGTCCTAGATCAGTCGGCACAAATCGAAAAGCTTCATGAGGAAGCGGAAGAACACAAAAAAGAGATGCAGAATGCTGCGATCGAAAAACAACGGCTTGAGCAGCAGATTCAGGAGCTACAGGCAGTACAGGATGAAGACAAGAAACAATTCAAAGAAATCATCAAAACCTATGAATCGATGACGCCAAATAAAGCTGCAGCGATCTTTTCCAGTTCGGAGGAGAAGGATGCGGTCAAAATCCTGGCCAACCTAAAACCGGATAAGTTGGCAGATGTATTAGAAAAGATGGAACCGGAAAAGGCCGCCCTGTTCACAAAACGGTTGACGGTAGAACGGGAGAATAATAGTAACTGATTTTACATTTTTAGAGGGGTGAAGAAACATCGTGTTTGTGCTGCCGATGCAAACTATTACAAATTTCAACCAAGAAGGAGCAGGTTCCATCCAAAACACCGACGGGAATCCTTTGCATGTATCGTTTGGTCTTTTGTTAACAGGCAAACAGGCACCGGTGGTTGAAGAAAAAGGAATCCAGCCTGAAATGTCCGAAACTGAAAAACGAGTGGAAGAACTTATTCAATTTTTACGGATAGACGATATTGCTAGCTTGGAAAAAGGAAGCGAGTTAATGGAAGATATGCATTTCTTTGGTGGAGAATTTCCGCTTACAACCCATCCGCTGATAACTGGACTCGTCACAGAGGAAGAAGCCGTATCCATTGAAGAATTGTTTGAAACTCATAGCTTATATGCCAACAGAGACAATGAAGGCCTTTTTCTACCCAATTCCCTTTATGGATGGGTCGAAGAAATTAAACAAAGTTTGGAGAGTGGAAACCATACTGTTCTCGCCAACCAAGAGACACAAAAGATTCTTCGCTTTGCCAAGGTGATTGTCTTACTTCAGAACGAGATGAAAAGCAGTGAAGATCAGTCTCTCACCAGATGGGGAAAATTGCTTTCTGCCATTGCTGAACTTGCAGAAAATACGATGAATGATACCGATAAAAAGAATCGTGGCACTGGTATGTTACTTGATCGCTTTCAAGGACTTTCCGTAACTTCCTTCTCAAATAAACAGATGGATTCCGCAGGCAAACAAGAGGGTGCGAGAGTGCCGGTTGACTATACAGGGACCAACCCATTCCTGCCGATGAGCAAGATCGAACAATTGGTCTTACGGATGCCGGACAAGCCAATCACTTCCGGGAGCGATTTGAGCAAAGAACTTGAAACTATGCTGGCCAAAGCCAAGTTCTCTACCGGTAATGGCGTCCAAAAATTATTAGTAAGACTTAATCCGGAACATCTGGGGGCTTTGCGTATTGAATTGATACAAAAAGACGGTATGATATCAGCCAAAATCATCGCTTCTACTACGATTGCGAAAGAAATGCTCGAAGCAAATGCAAAAGGGTTAAAAGAAGTGTTTGTGAGCCATAGTCTGCCTTTGGAAAAGTTGGAGATTTCCCAGTCATCCGCAAATGCGTCACAATTGCGGAATTTCCAGAGAGAATCGGAACAGCATCATCATCATTCGAGCAGCCGTGATACGCAAGCTGAGGAAGAAGATGAAACATTCCTTGACCGATTGGAAGAAGCAAGAGAAGAAACGGAGGTGCAAATATAGCATATGGCAATTGATACTTCCTATTTATTAAGCACGCATCAAACAAAACAAGCTTCAAAGCAACAAAATGGCAGTTATTTGGGGAAAGACGCCTTTATGAAGATATTGATTACCCAATTACAGAATCAGGACATCAATAACACAATGGACGATAAAGAATTCATTGCCCAAATGGCTCAGTTTTCATCCTTGGAACAGATGTCAAATATGACTTCAGCCATTGAGGCGATGGCGCAGAAAACCGAGCAGAACCAATTGGTCAACTATATGCAGTTTGTAGGAAAAGAAGTGACTTGGCATAAACTGGACAAGAATTCTGATGTAGTTTCTGAAGGGAAAGGAGTAGTAAAAAGCATCGGTTATGTAGATGATTCGGCTCTGTTTACCTTAGAAGATGGCAGTGTCTTCGGCCCTGAAAATATTTCCGCCGCAGAAGATTCCACTTTGAGACATGATCTTCTTTCAGCAAGCCAAATGATAGGTAAGCTAGTGAATTGGGTGGAGGATGGACAAGAAAAGGCAGCAAGGGTGTCCGCAGTGTCGCTGAAGGATGGCTCACTGGTCTATCAAATGGATAATGACAGACAGAGTAAAATAACCGCAGGACAAATTGCTGCTATTTCTGTGTGAATAGGCAGGAGAAACCGGAAGTCACGCTGAACGGTCGCTCGACAGATACTCGATTATAGAAAGGGGAAAAGCAAATGTTACGTTCGATGTATTCAGGTATAAGTGGTATGAAGAATTTCCAAACAAAATTAGATGTTATCGGCAACAACATATCAAATGTTAATACATATGGCTACAAAAAGGGGCGTGTCATCTTCAGTGACCTGATCAGCCAAACCAGTGGAGGAGCAAGCGCTCCGACAGCTGAGCGTGGAGGAATTAACCCGATGCAAGTCGGTTTAGGGGCAAAACTGGCGGCCATCGACACTATGCATACGGAGGGAAGCACCCAAACGACAAACCGTGTATTGGATCTGGCGATTAGTGGAGATGGTTTTTTTGTAGTGGGTGATCCGGCCTCTGGAGATTTTAGTTATACGAGGGCAGGCAATATGTATTTGGATACCGATGGCAATCTGGTAAATGGTGAAGGGCTTTATGTCCTGGGGTCAACGGTTGCTGTACATCCTGCAGATGGCACTCTCAATGGAGAAGGCGTCATTAAGATTCCGCTGGATGCACAAAGCATGTCCATCGGGAAAGACGGAAGTGTCACCTATCTGGATGGAAATGGAACTTTACAGACAGCAGGGAAAATAATTCTGGCAAAATTCAATAATGCCTCTGGACTCGAAAAAGTGGGGGGCAACCAGTATAAGCCTACTTCCAATTCCGGTCTGCCTGTCTATAATTACGCCGAAAATCTAGGAATAGGGAAAGTGAATTCAAGTATGCTGGAAATGTCGAATGTTGACCTATCGGAAGAATTCACCGAGATGATCGTGGCACAGCGAGGGTTTCAGGCCAACACACGCATTATAACGACATCCGATGAGATTCTGCAGGAGCTTATCAACTTAAAACGGTAACTTGAAAGGGGGCAGGGCATAGGGACGTGTTTCTATGCCCTCTTGAGAGATGATAAAGGTGACCAGGTTAAATGGGAAGGTCTATTACATGAATGCAGTGTACATAGAATCCGTCGAAAGTAATCCCGATACGATGCTTACGCTCACGAACGGCAAAAAATTAGTCGTGCGTGAGCGTGAAGAGGAGGTCGTATCTAGCATTCTATCTTTTTATCAAACTATCAATCTTCTTGGTCGTAAAGAATGAAGGGGAGGCTCACTATGAACAGGAGTAATATTTGGACGCAATTGTTGATCGTCTTGGTGGCGTTGACATTGGCGGTGATTGTGTTTTTGGCCATCTTTATGAACTCGAACTCAGTTAAGATAGGGAGTAGCCAGAGTACCATTGATGATGTAGTGAAAACTTCGGTTGAAATTCCTGAAATCACCACAAATTTAGCTGACGAAGGTTATATTAAGATTTCGTTGACGATTCAAACGAACAGTAAGGAAGCAAAAAAAGAATTGGAAAAGCGAACGTTCCAAGTGGAAAACACTATCATTACAGAGCTGTCAGAGATTAAGGCAGAACAAGTGATGAGAAAAGAAGGAAAGTCGGCCATTCAAAAGCTTCTTCAAGATAAGATCAATGAGCTGATGAATACCGGAAAAGTTGAGAAAGTGTATATTACGTCCGCTATCATCCAATAAACCTGTGAATGCAAACTGGCAGAAATATAGAACAATGGGGGTGGGGATTTTTGTCTGGCGAAATTTTATCACAAAATGAAATCGATGCACTTTTGTCCGCACTTTCCACAGGAGAAATGGATGCTGAAGAACTTCGAAAAGAAGAATCGGAAAAAAAAGTGAAAGTATATGACTTTAAAAGAGCATTACGGTTCTCGAAGGACCAAATCAGGAGTTTGACGAGAATACATGAAAACTTTGCGAGGCTGCTGACGACTTATTTTTCGGCACAACTAAGAACGTATGTCCAAATAAGCGTTGCATCCGTCGATCAGATACCTTATGAGGAATTTATCCGCTCCATTCCGAAGATGACCATCATGAACGTCTTTGAGGTGCCGCCTTTAGATGGACGGGTAGTGATGGAAGTGAATCCGAATATTGCATATGCCATGCTTGACCGGGTGTTGGGGGGGAATGGAACAAGCATCAATAAGGTGGATAATCTAACAGAAATCGAAACGAGGATTATGTCTAACCTTTTTGAGAAGGGTTTTGAGAACTTCAGGGAGGCAATGTCCACCATCACAGAAGTGGACCCGTTTATATCGGAGCTTGAAGTAAACCCGCAATTCCTGCAAATGGTATCGCCGAATGAAACCGTAATCGTCATCTCGTTGAATACACAAATCGGCGATATTTCAGGGATGATCAATATCTGTATTCCACATGTGGTCCTTGAGCCAATTATTCCAAAACTGTCAGTTCATTATTGGATGCAGACAGTCAAGAAGGAACGCTTGCCGCAGGAGCTGGAGGTCTTGGAGAAAAGAGTTAAACATGCTGTGCTTCCGCTCCACGTCGAGGTGGGGGAGACAGAGATTTCAATTCAGGATTTCCTTTTTTTGAGCGAAGGGGATGTAATCGACCTGAATTCGTCTGTTGATGATCCTTTTGTGGTGAAAGTCGGTGATACACCGAAGTTTACTGCGCAACCTGGGACTGTCGGAAGGAAGATCGCTGTCCAGATCGTGGATACAATCGAGGGGGGAGAAGACTTAAATGACTAACGGACAAATGTTATCCCAACAGGAAATAGATTCATTGCTTCGAGGCTCAGAGGATGAGGACTCCCGGACTGTCTCGTGGCAAGAGGAATTCAGGATGGAAGAATATTTGGATGCTATAGAACAGGATGCTCTGGGGGAAATTGGCAATATTTCGTTCGGGAGCTCTGCGACGGCATTGTCGACTTTACTGAATCAAAAGGTCGAAATCACAACACCTTCGGTTTCTATCATTGAAAGGAAATTGTTGAGAGAGGAATTTCCGCATCCTTATGTGGCCATACAGGTCCATTATACATGCGGGTTTTCCGGAACGAACCTGATGGTAATTAAACAGGATGATGCCGGCATTATCGCTGATTTGATGCTGGGAGGGGATGGGACATCACCTGCAGCAACTTTGGAAGATATCCATTTGAGTGCGGTACAGGAAGCAATGAACCAGATGATGGGCTCGGCTGCGACTTCCATGTCCACCATTTTCAGCAAGAAGGTCGATATTTCACCGCCAAGCATTAATTTGATGGATTTGAACATGGGCGAAGGGGAAGATGCCATCCCTCCTGCCAATTTGCTGGTCAAGAGTTCATTCAGGCTGCGGATCGGTGATTTGATTGATTCGAACATCATGCAACTTTTGCCTGTAGAATTTGCTAAAGAACTAGTTGATCAACTTTTTTCAGGTACAGCCGATGCTGATGAACAGCTTCAGCTAGAAAACCAGCCAATGAGGACGGTAACGGATCATGATGACAAAGAGAGTGGGGGTGGCCAAAAGGTGCAACCAACCAACGCATATAGGGACAATGAAACAATTGTTTATCAGTCATTACAGCAACAAAACGACGCTTCAGAAGACAGGAAGCCGGTCAATGTTCAACCGGCTCAATTCTCGAGTTTTCAACAATCGAATCTGCAAGAAACAGAATCAAATAATATGAACATGCTACTGGATATTCCTCTTCAAGTGACAGTGGAGCTCGGGCGAACGAATCGAACCGTCAAGGATATACTGGAACTGTCAAGCGGATCAATTGTAGAACTGGATAAGCTGGCGGGGGAACCTGTCGATATACTCGTTAATAAGCGACTAATCGCAAAAGGGGAAGTCGTCGTCATAGATGAGAACTTCGGAGTGCGGGTTACAGATATTTTAAGTCAGTCCGACAGAATAAAGAAATTAAGATAATGGGTAGGGGGAATCTTGGGTGGGTAAGAAAATTCTGATAGTTGATGATGCGGCATTCATGCGCATGATGATTAAGGATATACTCGTGAAAAATGGTTTCGATGTAGTGGGAGAAGCGGCCGATGGTCTCCAGGCCGTCGAGAAATATAAGGAATTATTGCCTGATTTAGTGACGATGGATATTACAATGCCGGAAATGGACGGCATTACAGCTTTGAAGGAAATCAAGGCAATTAACCCTTCAGCAAAAGTGATTATGTGCTCGGCTATGGGTCAGCAAGCAATGGTCATTGATGCGATTCAGGCTGGTGCCAGAGATTTTATCGTCAAACCATTTCAGGCTGACCGGGTCCTAGAAGCTATAGGGAAAGTGTTAAATTGATTAAGCGGCTGTGAAGGGACAATGGATAAAGTCCTTCACAGCCTCATTATAGATTTGTATGTAATTAATCTTCAGAAGAGGGAGTAAGGCATATTGTCGTTTTCTAATACATTTTTATCGGCCATCCTGGCCATGATCTTCTGCGTATGCCCGTTGACTCCACTTATTGCGTCTGCGGAAACCGGGGAGAGCACTGTATCGGAATCTTACGGGCAACGAGATGGAGTGGCCAACATAGAGAAAGAGCCGGATACAGAACCGGAGGCCCGACCTGAAACTTCTTCAATCGGCCTGGGGTTTTGGGATTTTGCCAAAATGGCAGGAGCCTTTCTGTTTGTCATTTTCTTGCTCTATGCAGTCCTTCGCTTTGTCAATAAGAAGTCAAAAGGGTACCAGCAGGGAAGTATTGTCGTCAATCTGGGGGGGACAAGCCTGGGGGGCAGTAAATCAATCCAACTTGTGAAGATTGGCGGAGATATCTATATCATCGGTGTAGGTGAAGATGTCAGGCTGTTGAGTAAGGTGGAAAATGAAGCAGATATCCGGGATTTGCTGAATAGGCATAATGACCAGACGGAACAGATGATGGCCCCAACAGATATAATCAGTAAATTCATATCCAAAAAGAAAGAAAATAAAAACGGGGAAAAGGCTTTTGCGGATCAACTGAAACAGCAAATACAACAGATGTCCGACAGCCGTAAGCAGGCCCGTAAGCAAGTGCAGAAGAAGGTGGATGAGAACCGTGAATGAATTTATGGAGTTTTTCAACAGCAGCGATCCTGCTAACGTCTCCACTTCAGTGAAGCTGATCTTATTATTGACGGTGTTTTCACTCGCTCCCGGCATTTTAATCCTAATGACGTGCTTTGCCAGGATTATTATTGTGCTGGGTTTCGTTCGCACAGCGCTCGCGACCAACCAGATGCCTCCGACTCAAGTTCTGATCGGTTTAGCGCTATTCATGTCTTTTTTTATCATGGCTCCTACTTTTCAAGAAGTGAATGAACAGGCGTTGATGCCATTATTTGAAGAAAAGATAAATCTGGAACAGGCCTATAAGGAGGCGGCAACCCCGTTCAAGCAATTTATGAGTGCCCACACAAGGCAAAAGGACCTAGAGTTATTCCTTTCATATGCGGGAGCGGAAAAGCCCGAAACGATTGAGGCTATTCCCCTCACCGCGCTTGTTCCTGCATTCGCCATCAGTGAAATGAAGACGGCATTTCAAATTGGTTTCATGATTTTTGTTCCTTTTCTGGTGATTGATATGATTGTTGCCAGTGTATTAATGTCCATGGGTATGATGATGCTTCCGCCAGTCATGATCTCACTGCCGTTCAAGATTCTGTTATTTGTATTGGTGGATGGCTGGTATTTGGTTGTTAAATCATTACTACAAAGTTTTTAGTTGGTGAATTAGATGAATCAGGAGTTTGTCATACATATAGCTGAACAAGGTGTCTATACGATACTGATCATATCAGGTCCGCTATTGCTATTGGCGCTTGCAGTAGGGTTGATTATCAGTATTTTTCAGGCCACGACCCAAATCCAGGAGCAGACACTGGCCTTTGTCCCGAAAATCGTCGCTGTTTTGGTCGGATTAGTCTTTTTTGGACCGTGGATGTTGACACATATGATTTCGTATACGAGTGAAATCCTCGGTAATCTCAGCAGGTTCATAGGGCCATGATGGAAACAATTATTCCTTCTTTTCCTGGTTTTCTGCTCATATTGACCAGGATTTCGGCGTTTTTCATAATGATGCCCATTTTTTCATATAAAACGATCCCTGCTTCGCACCGGATTGGGTTAAGTGCGCTTTTGGCCTGGACAATGCAGTACGCAATCGATGTACCACCTTTGGAATTGGATTATTCCTTTATGCTGCTAGTGATTAAGGAGGCGGCAGTCGGATTATTTGTCGGTTTTCTCGCGTATATGCTGATCAGTGCCATCCAAATCGCTGGCGGGCTGATTGATTTCCAGATGGGATTTGCGATGGCGAATGTGATAGATCCGCAGACCGGCGCTCAAGGTCCGTTGATGGGACAGTATCTCTATGTGATGTCGCTTTTGTTTTTACTGGCGACGGATGGCCATCATCTTCTGCTAGACGGAGTATTCTATAGTTATGAATTTATACCGTTGGATTCGTTGATCGGCGGCTTTTCAGAGGAAGGAACATTTCTATTTGTCATTAAAAGCTTCAATCAGGCGTTCATCATTGCATTTCAAATGGCTATCCCGATTGTTGGCAGTCTGTTTATCGTTGATATTGCCTTGGGGATCCTTGCCAGGACGTTTCCGCAACTGAATATTTTTGTAGTGGGATTGCCAGTGAAGATCATAGTCAGTTTTTTGATCATGCTTATCCTGATGGCCGTGATGATGAGCGCAGTAGCGCAATTGTTCGGGTATACACTGGTTGCCATGCGCGGTCTGATGGAATGGTTGGGAGGCGTATAGATGAACTTGCACTCATTGGACCTGCAGTTTTTCGCAGGGGAAAAAACGGAGAAAGCGACTCCGAAAAAAAGAAAAGATAGCCGTAAGAAGGGACAGGTAGCGAAAAGCCAGGATGTGAATACGGCTATTGTTCTGTTGACGGGGTTCATACTGTTGTCCTTCACAGGCAGTTATATGATAGATTTGCTGCTCGGTATCTATCGGGTTTCTTTTACTGAATATATGTTATGGCCATTAACGGAAAGCAGCGTTTTGCTTGTTTTCCTTGATATGCTCGAAAGGGCGGCCTATTTACTTGCTCCCATTATGATCGCGGCGATGATATCCGGGGCCGTCGCCAATTACTTGCAGGTTGGATTCCTGTTTTCGACAGAGGCTATCCAATTTAAGTTAAACAAGATTAACCCGATTTCTGGCTTTAAGCGAATCTATTCAATGCGTGCCATTGTTGAACTGGTCAAGTCTTTGCTGAAAATCACCTTGATTGGAATGGTTGTTTTTTTTGTCATAAAAAGCCGGATGGAAGATATTTTGCTGCTATCGCAGAAATCGGTCGGGGCTGCACTTGCCACATTGGCCGATATCGCTGTAAAAGTAGGGATCGCTTCCTCAATTTCACTCCTCTTGATCGCCGCCTTCGACTATTTCTATCAAAAATACGATTTTGAAAAAAGCATAAGGATGTCGAAGCAGGATATTAAGGATGAGTATAAAAATATTGAAGGCGACCCGCTCGTTAAATCAAAAATTAAGCAAAGACAGCGGGAAATGGCCATGAAGAGAATGATGCAGGAGGTCCCTAAAGCAGACGTCGTCATCACTAACCCGACCCATTATGCCATAGCGCTTCGTTATGATGAATCGAAGGCGGATGCGCCGGTTGTGGTGGCAAAGGGTGTGGATTTTATAGCTCAAAAAATAAAGCTGATTGCTAAAGAAAATGAAGTCATGACGATTGAGAATAGGCCATTGGCACGCGCGTTATATGACCAGGTTCAAATCGAACAAATGATTCCGGAAGAATTCTTTAAAGCTGTTGCCGAAATTCTGGCCTACGTCTATAAGACAAAGGGCGGGAATTAATCTAAATGCATAAGCAAGTGGATTGTGAATGTACCAACTGGTACAAAGTTTGTTGTTGGGGGAAATTTTATGTCTGCAAGAGATTTAAGTGTTTTAATAAGTGTCATTTTGATAGTCGCCATGTTGATCATTCCATTGCCGACATGGCTGTTGAGCATCCTCATCCTCATTAATATATCTCTCGCACTCATAGTTCTATTGACGACTATGAATATGAAGGAACCATTGGAATTCTCGATATTCCCTTCATTATTGCTTCTGTTGACTTTATACCGTTTGGGGCTGAATGTATCTACAACACGATCAATTCTGACGCATGGTGAAGCTGGAGGTGTTGTAGAGGCATTTGGGACTTTTGTGGTTGGGGGCAATGTACTGGTCGGGATGGTCGTCTTCCTGATTTTGATCATCATTCAATTCATTGTTATCACAAAGGGTTCCGAACGTGTTTCGGAAGTGGCGGCAAGGTTCACACTCGATGCTATGCCGGGTAAGCAGATGAGTATTGATGCCGATATGAATGCCGGTTTGATTTCAGAGAAGGAAGCCCGGGAACGGAGGGAGAAAATCAGCAGGGAAGCTGATTTCTACGGATCAATGGATGGCGCGAGCAAATTTGTGAAAGGGGATGCAATAGCGGGCATCATTATTGTGCTGATCAATCTTACATTTGGGATAATCATTGGTTTCACTCAGTTAGGCTTGAGTCTAGGCGAAGCGGCTGTGCATTTTTCATTATTGACGGTCGGTGATGGAATTGTTTCTCAAGTGCCTGCTCTCTTGATTTCCACAGCGACAGGGATTGTTGTGACGAGGGCAGCTTCTTCAGGAAACCTTGGGGAAGACATCACCTCGCAATTATTTGCTTATCCAAAGATGATGTATGTGACAGGCGGGACGATTGCCCTGTTGGGATTGCTGACGCCTATTAGCCTTTTATATACGCTGCCGATTGCTTTGACTCTGATTGGAGGCGGCTATATGATCAGCCGGACTCAGGATGTCCCGGATGTCGATGAACTTCAGACGATGGAGGAAGAGATGCAGAAAGATGAGATGAAAAGACCTGAAAGTGTCATCAATCTATTGAATGTCGATCCGATTGAGTTTGAATTCGGTTATGGGCTGATACCTCTTGCTGATGCGAACCAGGGAGGAGACCTGCTGGACCGAGTAGTGATGATCAGAAGGCAGTTGGCCCTTGAGTTGGGATTGGTGATTCCGGTTGTGCGTATCAGGGATAACATCCAATTGAACCCGAATGAATATTGCCTGAAAATCAAAGGCAATGAAATGGCAAAGGGGGAGCTATTGCTCGATCATTATCTGGCCATGAGCCCGGGTTCGGAGGATGACGCCCTGATAGAAGGAATCGATACGATAGAGCCGTCGTTCGGATTACCGGCGAAATGGATCAGCGAAGAAATGAAGGAGCAGGCGGAAATGCTAGGCTATACAGTCGTAGATCCTCCGAGCGTGGTTTCCACCCATGTCACGGAAGCCATTAAAGCAAATGCCCATATACTGATCGGTAGACAGGAAACGAAACAACTGATTGATCATCTGAATCAATCGTCGCCGATCCTTGTGGAGGAAGTGACACCGAACCCATTGTCGGTAGGTGAGGTCCAAAAGGTTCTTGCCAAGCTGCTGAAAGAAAAAATCTCCATCCGGAATTTGCCGGTCATTTTCGAGACGCTCGCCGACTATGCAAAACTGACTTTGGATACAGATCTCTTGACGGAGTACGTCAGACAAGGGCTGGCACGACAAATCACTCGCCAATTCCTTGCGGAAGGCCAGACGCTGAAAGTGATTACTGTTTCAGGGAAGGTGGAGAAGATTGTAGCGGATAGTGTACAACAAACCGAGCAAGGAAATTTTCTATCGCTTGACCCTGATGTCACCCAATCCATTTTGTCTTCCGTAGCAGCAAAATTGGATGAAATTTCTTTGACAGGCCATTCACCGGTTGTGTTATGTTCGCCGGCTGTCAGAATGTATATTAGGCAATTGACCGAGCGATATTTCCCGAATGTCCCGATTCTTTCTTATAACGAATTGGAAGCTGAAGTAGAGATACAGAGCGTAGGGGTGGTGAATATCAACTGATGAAAATAAAGAAATATACTGTGTCATCCATTACGAAGGCAATGGAATTGATCCGGGCGGACCTCGGGGAGGATGCTGTCATTCTTCATTCCAAAGAGATATTTTCCGGTGGCCTGTTCGGATTCTTGAGAAAAAAGAATGTTGAAGTCATTGCAGCTGTCGAGCCGACCCAAAAAATCCCCGCACGAAAAAGGAGTGAAGGCACCAGGGGATGGGGAACGTCGAATGTTCCCCCTTCCCTTGACCATGATGGAACGATCCATCCATCTGATCAGCTGGTGTTGAAGGAAATCGAAGAAGTGAAGAAACTCGTCAAGTCATTGTCACCGCAGATTGAATTGCAGGTACATCCTGTAATTGATGAGATTGTAAGCTGTTTCAGGGAGCAGGGGCTTGCTAGGGATACGGTGAAAGATGCCACCCGTGCTATAACGAGTCGTATTCAAAAACGAGAAATAGACATAGATGACTGCCTTACATTTGCCGCCGGTTATCTGGAGTCATTACTGCCGAAAGATGATACAAATTTATTCCGGAAAAAATACATCAACGTGGTGGGGCCTACAGGGGTAGGGAAGACAACAACTTTAGCTAAATTGGCGGCGCATAATATGTTGTATCATGGGAAAAAGGTTGCCTTCATTACAACGGATACATACAGGATCGCTGCTGTAGATCAGTTAAAGACATACGCGGAAATCATGAATGTCCCGGTTGAGGTTGCCTATACATCGGAAGACTTTAAAGCGGCTTCTAAGCGGCTTGAATCCTATGATTTAGTATTTATCGACACGGCTGGCCGTAATTTCAGGAATAAAGAATATGTGGATGACCTGAACCGGATTGTCGCATTTGATGAACAGATGGAAACCTATCTTGTCCTATCCGTGACGAGCAAGGAATCCGACATGGAAAGCATCATCGGACAGTTTTCACATCTGCCGATTTCCCACTTTATCTTCACTAAGATAGATGAAACAGCCACATACGGATCTATGATTAATGTGATGATAAAACATGGTAAGAATGTTGCCTTCATGACAGACGGCCAAGTTGTTCCGGATAACTTAATCAAAGCTGATTCCCGAAAAGTCATTCAACTGGTGATGGGAGGCTTAAACAGATGAAGGATCAAGCGGAAAGTTTAAGGAGAAAGTTGGGTATCGTCAATAAGGCAGGCAAAGCAAAAACAATATCTGTCATTAATCGGAATGGACATAGGGACAGAATTGACTTCATAAGGGAATTTTCCGTGTCCCTTATGAATAAGGAAGCGAAGGTATTGGTGTTTGAGATTGGTACTGTTTCCTCGGATACCGAAGCAGCCGCTAGCCCGACATTGGCAGATTTTTTTGACAAGGGGACACCTTTAAGTGAATTGATCATGCCCGGGTTTTCTGGAATTCCATGCATAAGATGGGGAGCCGGCATTGCCGAATCGGATGAGGAAAAACTTCTCCTGTTTTCAGAGGAATTCAACGGCTTGCAGAATGAATTTGATTTTATCTTGCATGATGCGGGTGAATGTATCTCGAAGGATTCGGTTCCTTTCATGATGAGTTCGGATGAAATCTTCGCGATTACAACGCCAGAACCTTCATCCCTTGTAGACATTTATTCAACAATAAAAAGTATTCATCAACGGAATGCCGAAATTCCGGTATACCTTGTTTGCAGCGGTGCAAAGGATGAAAGTCAGGGAGGAAGGGCGATGTCCCGGCTTCAGTCCACGATTGATAATTATCTGAATAAGGAAGTCAGAATATTGGGGGTTTTTCAGAACATAGAAGCAAGGATGGAGGACAACAGCATACATTCTGAAATGAGCTCGATGTTAAACGGCATCGTCCAAGCATATATGCGGATAAGCTCCGTAACGGATAGGGCTTTCGCTGATAGATTCCGAGACTCAATCATTGGGGGCCTAGATCGTTGTGACTCCGACCAAAGTTTTGATCGTCGACGACTCAGCTTTCATGAGGAAAGTCATAGGAGACTTCATTACGGAAACTGATGGATTGATTGTGTGCGGGACGGCAAGAAGCGGAAAGGAGGCAATAGACAGAATTAAGGCCAAGAGACCTGATGTGGTGACATTGGATGTCGAAATGCCCGTCATGGATGGGCTTGAAGCATTAAGAATTATCATGGAAACATGTCCGTTACCGGTAATCATGCTGTCAAGCTCGACAGCAGAAGGGGCGGAAAATACGCTTGCTGCGATGCAGAACGGAGCATTTGACTTTTGTATGAAGCCGTCAGGCCCGATTTCTCTTGACCTGCACAATGTCAAAGAAGAACTGATCGCCAAAATAAAGGCTGCAGCGGCTGTGAATACTAATTTGTTGAAAAAAAGACAATTACATTATAAACCTGATATTCCATCTTCTTCTTTTTATAGTAAAATAGAACTAAATAAAAACCAGAAAAATTTGAATAATATAGACTTAAGTTCCAATATGGTGATTATTATAGGTACATCGACAGGGGGTCCGTGTGCTTTACAGCAAGTATTGGCTGACATGCCGGCAAACATCCGTGCACCAATTTTCATCGTTCAGCACATGCCTTCCGGTTTCACAAAATCATTAGCGAACCGCTTAAATCAGGTATGCGGAATCTCCGTGAAAGAGGCGGAACATGGAGAATCTGTTAAAGATGGGACAGCCTATATTGCTCCAGGTGGCCAGCATTTGTTAATCGGTCAATCCGGGCCGGAGCCTGTCATTTAGCTTCAGAAGACAGAACCGAGAAACGGCCATATGCCGTCTGTAGATATATTATTCGAGTCGGCGAGCCGTCTCTACCGACACAATGTTGTTGCCGTCATTATGACGGGAATGGGCAATGATGGAAGCAAAGGGCTCATCGAGCTGAAAAAGAGGGTCAAATCAGTCTGTATTGTAGAGTCGGAAGAAACATCGGTGGTTTTCGGTATGCCTAGATCAGCAATAGCGACCCAATTGGTTGATGAAATAGCGGACATAGATAATATGGCAGAAGCGATCATGAAATACTGTTGAATGAAGGAGTGCTGCTTTGTGGAAATGAATCAATATTTGGAAGTGTTTATTGAAGAAAGTAAAGAACATCTCCAATCGTGCAACGAACGACTGCTTGAGCTCGAGAAAAAACCTGAAAATCAGGATATCGTTAAGGAAATTTTTCGTTCTGCCCATACTTTAAAAGGGATGGCGGCAACGATGGGGTATGAAGATCTGGCCAGCCTGACGCATAGTATGGAGAATGTTCTGGATTTGATCAGAAACAGAAAACTCCATGTTACACCAAGACTTCTAGATGTGGTGTTTGACTCTGTCGATTATCTCGAAGAAATGATAGTGGACATTTCGGTTGGAGGTTCAGGTAAAAAGGATGTCACGGAAATTGCAGAACGGCTGCGAAGGGCAGAAACAGGTAAACTTGACATAGATGGCCCAGAGGCGAGGAAGGAAACATCAGCGGCATTAGCGAAAACTGGACACTTGAAACATGGTTCATACGACGAATATGAAAAGGCGATTCTAGAGCAGTCGAATGAGCAAGGGTTTTCCCTTTATGAAGTGACTGTTGTCCTTAACGATCATTGTTTATTGAAGGCGGCAAGAGTGTTCATGGTATTCGGTTTGATTGAAAAGGTCGGAGAAATCATTAAGGCTTCCCCGTCTGTTGAAGAACTAGAGGAAGAACGATTCGGTTCCCAGTTCATCATCACGATTGTGACCCGTGAATCTTCAGCTAATATTGAACAAATGATTAAGAAAGTTTCGGAAATTTATAGAGTCGACGTGCAGGAAATCGACTTAGGATCAACTAATAAGGGGACAGGGTCGGCCGAGGAGGTATCTGGCGGTGCTAAAAGCACGGATATTGCTCTTGATATACCTGTAGGCGCCGGAACAAAGACACCGATACACACCAAAAACCATCAAATGACAGCGAACAAGACAATTAGAGTGAATATTGATCGCTTAGATGTGTTGATGAATTTATTCGAGGAGCTTGTCATTGATAGGGGGCGACTGGAGCAAATATCAAAGGAATTGGACAATCAGCAGCTTAATGAGACTGTTGAGAAGATGTCGCGTATTTCCAGTGATCTGCAGGATATTATTCTGAATATGCGGATGGTTCCTATAGAGACTGTATTCAATCGTTTTCCAAGAATGGTGCGCCAATTGGCCCGGGAATTGGACAAAAATATACATTTGGAAATCATCGGGGCTGATACCGAATTGGACCGGACCGTCATAGATGAAATCGGGGACCCGTTGGTACATTTGTTGCGAAATGCTCTCGATCATGGGATGGAGAGCCCGGAACTGCGGTTGATGAACGGGAAGCCGGAAGAAGGAAAAATTATACTGAATGCATACCATAGCGGCAACCATGTTTTCATTGATATTGAAGATGACGGAGCCGGCATTAGCAGACGACAAGTCCTTAGGAAAGCCGTTTCCAAAGGGATCATTTCCGAAGCAGCTGGAGAAACGATGACAGATGAGCAAGTGTTCGATCTCATTTTCGCATCCGGTTTCTCTACTGCAGACAAAATTTCGGACGTGTCCGGCCGCGGAGTTGGCCTTGATGTTGTAAAGAGCACAATCGAATCATTGGCAGGTTCTGTCACAATTCATTCCAAGCAGGGAGAAGGAAGCATTTTCTCCATACAATTACCTCTCACTTTATCTATCATCTCTGTAATGTTGGTTGAGCTGCAGAATGAAAAATTTGCGATCCCGCTTTCTTCCATTATAGAAACTTCCATTATAAAGCAAAAGGAGGTCATGTATGCCCATAATCAGAAAGTCATCGATTTCCGCGGGAAAGTGGTTCCTCTCCTTGACCTTGCTGAAGTATTCGAAGTGCCGGGCCTAAAGCATGATGAAGATATCCTTTCTTTAATCATCGTGAAGAAAGGCGACAAAATGGCCGGGCTCATTGTCGATTCTTTCATCGGGCAACAGGAAGTTGTCCTGAAATCTTTGGGAACTTATTTGACTGATGTTTATGCGATTTCAGGAGCTACAATTCTGGGGGATGGTCAAGTGGCGTTAATAGTCGATTGCAATGCTCTTATTAAATGAATAATACATAAAAAGGTGGATGAATATGGCACAGGAAACAGCTTCAATCAACATGAAGGTGATTGTATTCCAGTTGCAACAGAAGGAATATGCGATTCGGGTGGATCATGTGAGGGGCATCGAGAAAATGAAGCACATCACCCGGGTCCCCAATACTGAACCTTATGTAAAGGGAGTTATCAATCTGAGGGGTGTTGTCTTCCCAATCATTAATCTAAGAAACCGCTTCGGCTTTCCTGAAGAAACTGATACGGATAAAACAAGGATCATTATTGTTTCCGTCGCTGAAAAAGAGGTGGGTTTCATAGTCGATGCCGCGCAGGATGTAATGGACATACCAGAAGACCAGATTGAGTCTCAGCCGGGGCTTTTAGAAAACGATGAATTGGAGTTTTTCACAGGAGTCATTAAATATCAAGGCAGGCTGCTGATCCTGTTGGACCTCGAAAAAATACTGGTGCCTAATATGGAGAAAGGGCGGCAGTCTGGAGAAGAAAAATGACCTCTTTTAATTTGAATCAGCTTTCTTCTGCCCATTTAGATACTTTGGGGGAGATCGGCAATATCGGTGCTGGGCATGCGGCCACTGCCCTGTCTGCCTTGCTGGGCAGTAAGGTGGATATGGAAGTGCCCAATGTCCGTGTTGTTTCATTCGATGAGATCATAGAGGTGGCTGGAGGGGCTGATCGGGTGATGACCTGTGTATTCCTGCGTATTCAAGGGGACTTGTCCATGCCGACGGCGCATGCTAAATGCTTCGTTAAGGAAATGAATGGAAGTATTCCGTTTTTTGAAGGGCTGAAACTGGATGAATTCGCACGGTCGGCTTTTGAGGAGTTGGGGAATATCCTTACCGGATTTACCGGATTTCACGGGGGTTCATCTGTATCTATCTGTCCCGGCTTTATTAATTGAAATGGCTGGGGCCGTCATCAGCGCTGGGCTTCTTGAAATATAGCATGTCGGCGATTATGCGATTGTCATAGATACGGTATTACAGGTGGAAGCGATCCATCAGGGGATTTATGGTCATTTCTTTCTCCTGCTTGAACCTGATTCTTTTCAGAAGATATTCGCGTCGTTGGGAGTGGCATGAAATGAGGGGAATACCTGGAATAATCAAGGTCGGCATTGCTGACATGAACATTGTACGTGCCCCGTATGTCATCCGTACAGCTGGACTGGGTTCATGTGTAGGTGTCGTGTTATATGATCCGAAGGGTGATATGGCTGGAATGGTCCATATCATGCTTCCGAGCTCTTCTCTGGCAAAAGAAGGGCAAATCAATGCGGCAAAGTATGCCGACACCGGCATCCTTGCCTTGATGGATGCCTTGGTGGATAGAGGAGCGAGGAGAACGGGTCTGAAAGCCAAAATTGCGGGCGGATCCCAAATGTTCCAGTTCAGTCAAGGTAATGATCTTATGAGGATCGGTCCAAGGAATGTTGCAGCGGTAAAACAAATGCTGCATCAGTTAAGGATTGACTTAATTGCGGAAGACTGCGGAGGTAACAACGGAAGGACAATTGAATTTAATCCAAGGACTTCCCGACTAACAATCAGAACAGTGAACAACAGGTCTCTTATTATTTGATCATCAAGTATGAAATAAAATTTGGATTTAATAAAAAAGGATGGTTTAATCAGCTTTCAGAAAAAAGGGGGGAGAAAAGTGGCTCAACTCACATATGATGAAGAACTGCAATGGCAAAGCTGGAGCGAATCAAGAAATCCCGAGGCGGGGGATTATCTTGCGAAAAAATATCTGCCTTTGGTTTCCTATCATGTTCAGCGCATGTCGGCGGGTCTTCCTAAAAACGTAAGTAGGGATGAATTGCGAAGTCTGGGTATGGTCGGTCTATTCAATGCTTTGGAACGTTTTGAACCTTCTCGCGACTTGAAATTCGATACTTATGCTTCTTTTCGGATAAGAGGGGCCATTCTGGATGGACTCCGGAAAGAAGATTGGCTTCCCAGAAGTTCTAGGGAGAAAACAAAAAAAATTGAATCGGCAACTGAGAGACTCGAACAAGAGAGGCTGCGAAATGTCACGCCAGAGGAAATAGCCAAAGAGCTGCAGCTCACTCCGGATGAAGTAGTGGGCACTTTAAACGAAAACTTTTTCGCCAGTATGGTATCCGTTGATGAAAAGATAAATATGGAGAACGATGATAATAAGTCCTTTCATATCAAGGATGAAAAAGCGGTTCTGCCGGAGAATAAAGTGATTCAGAATGAGACTCTGGAAGAATTGGCCTCTGTCATTTCTTCTTTGAACAAAAATGAGCAGTTGGTATTACAGCTTTTTTATAAAGAAGAAATGACGCTCACTGAAATCGGGCAGGTCTTGGAGCTGTCCACAAGCAGAATTTCGCAGATCCACTCTAAAGCAATACTAAAACTGCGCAATCTGTTGGCGAAAATCATATAGACTTTTAGGGGAAAAGAGGGGAGCGGCATGGAGGAGTTCTTTGAAGTCAGAGTCTCAAAGGATATGCTGACGGCATCCATATATGTAAAGGAAACCTTACCGGAAGATTTTACGGCTACTTCAGATCAACTAGACAGGTTGATGGGAGCGAACCGAATTGTGTTCGGGTTACTGTATGACCAGATTGAAAGGATGGTAGCGGATCCGACCGGTATCACATATCCTGTCGTTATTGCAAAAGGGGAGCCGTCCATAAAGGGAGAAGACGGTTACCTTGTCAATAGGACAATCGAGGAAATGGGTCCGAACTCCCAGGTGGAGTCAGATAAACCATTGAACTTCCGTCATACTTCAAAGATTTTGTCTGTTGAGAGCGGGCAATTGATCGCTTCCATCGTCCCGGAAAAGTTAGGCACTCCCGGCCGGGATGTGTTCGGCGATTTGATTCAAGCGAAAGATGGGAAACCATTTCGCTTGAAGGCCGGAAAAAATGTTCTCATCCTCGGGGGGGATGTATATGCCACCATAGACGGCCAGATTTCTGTCGGAACAGATATCATTCATGTATTACCTGTATATGAGGTGAATGGAGATTTAGATCTCATGACAGGGAACATAGATTTCATCGGAAATGTCATCATACACGGCAATGTTCCCAATGATTTCGAAATAACGGCTGGAGGCGACATACAGGTGTTCGGGCTAGTGGAAGCAGCCACTTTGTCTGCAGGTGGGTCCATCGTTATATCGGGAGGAATAGCCGGTGCAACCAAAGGAAGTGTAGTTGCGGATGGGGATGTTTTGGCCAGCTATCTGAATCAGGCGAACGTGAAGGCAGGCCGGAGTGTAAATGTCGAAACCACCATCTTACATAGCCGGGTAGAGGCAGAAGCGATCGTTATATGCCGTAAAGGGCATATTATAGGCGGTGAAGTATGGGCGCATAAAGGTATAGAAGCGCAGGATTTTGGCAATCAGCATTATATGAAAACGATTCTATGTGTGGGAGGATTACAGACATATACCCAAACGCAAGCTCATTTGCGCACAGAATTGCATTCTGTACAAAAGTCATTGGATAAAATCAGATTGGTTGGCAATAAACTGAAAAGGAAGGAGGAAATGGTGGACGGATTATCGACTAAAGATAAAATTCTGAAGAGCAAGCAGGCGGCTACTGAAAAGTCACTATCCAAATCGCTTATTGCCATCGAGGCGGAGCTTGAGCGATTGTCAAACGAGCAAGGAGAAGCCGAAGACTATTATTTAAAGGCAAACGGGAAAGTGTACCCGAATACATACATAAGTATCGGCAATTGCCAAAAACATGTCCCGGAAATGCTCAAACGGGCAAGATTCTATCTTTCTGCCGGAAATATCGTTTCCGCATCTTCTGAACAATACAGCAAAGTAAGGTAAAAGGGCTCTGATACATGGCCGTAACCAGGCTTCTGTAACTGATTGAAAGCATTCCTTTTTAAAGGGAGGAAAGAAAATGAGCCTGAAACTAATTGAGTTGCAAATTGCTATACCAAGAACCCAGGAAGCAGGGCGATTGCAGGAACAGTTGCTGCAGCAAGCCCAATCGGCCAAAGATGGGGCTGTCAGGGAAATGCAGAAACAAGCGGAAAAGGATGCTAAGTCGGTGCTTCGTAAACAGATGAGGGATGAACTGAATCTGAATGACAGTCATCAGCTGAACTTAATAGATTATACAGGGAAGGGCATGAAACAAAAGGAAACAGAGGACTGCGGAAAAAATGTGGATCAAGGGCATCCGTATAAAGGCAGGGCAGTCGACTTTTCAGGATAGGAGTCAATGAATGATGCCATTTTTTATTATAGTCAGTATGATTGGCCACTGCATCAGTATTCTGGCAATTGCAGTCTTATATGCAAGGCAGAACCGATACAGTGACGTGGAGAGGAGAGTGAAAAAGCTTCAGCAGGAGACAGAGGGGATTATGCAGGCCTATCTTTTGGAAATGAAAGAAGAAAACGAACGAATTCTTTCCGTCCTATCCCTAGACGGAACTGATGGAATAGGTCGCCCTAAGCAGGCTACTGCATATGATGAAGTGGAACATGTACATGCTGATTATACTCCTCCTTTTGAGGAAGTTGTGGACAGCCTAGAGTGGACAGACCTGCGGGATGACATGGAGCCATCCAATACGACGGATCGGACATTGAAGGAGAGGGCTGTCCGGATGCATCGGTCCGGCATGGAGATCGGCGAGATTGCCAAAGCTCTTTCCAAAGGCAAGACAGAAGTCGAATTGATGATAAAGTTTCAAATTGGTTCCTAAGAAATGGCTTGCCATTCGTTAGAAGCTATGCTATATTATTTCATGGTGTTAAAACACACGCTCAATGATCCGGCTAAAGGGTGCTGTCCTTGACAGTTTTTAGCGGAAGTGATTTGGGCGGAGGAAAATAAAACCTGGGAGGAAACAAAACATGTCAGTAATTTCAATGAAACAATTACTTGAAGCTGGTGTACACTTCGGACACCAAACTCGTCGTTGGAATCCAAAAATGAAGAAATACATCTTCATGGAACGTAACGGCATCTACATCATCGACCTACAAAAAACAGTGAGAAAGATCGAAGAAGCATACAACTTCGTTAAAGAAGTGGCTGCTAACGGCGGTACTATCCTGTTTGTCGGTACTAAAAAACAAGCTCAAGATTCAGTTAAAGAAGAAGCAATCCGCGCTGGTCAATACTATGTTAACCAACGCTGGTTGGGCGGAACTTTGACAAACTTCGAGACAATCCAAAAACGTATTGCTCGTCTTAAAGAGATTGAAAAAATGGAAGAGGACGGTACTTTCGAAGTTCTTCCTAAGAAAGAAGTCATCAACCTTAAAAAAGAACAAGAACGTTTAGAGAAATTCTTGGGTGGAATTAAAGACATGAAGAGTCTTCCAGATGCGATTTTCGTTATCGATCCTCGCAAAGAACGCATTGCGGTTGCGGAAGCTCACAAATTGAACATCCCACTAGTTGGTATCGTTGATACAAACTGTGATCCGGATGAAATCGACTATGTAATTCCTGCAAACGATGACGCAATCCGTGCTGTTAAACTTCTAACAGCTAAGATCGCTGATGCGATCCTTGAAGTTAAACAAGGTGAAGATCTTTCTGAAGCTCCTG
>JBJFHG010000019.1:0-12433 GCA_051893455.1 Bacillus sp. (in: firmicutes) | reverse complement strand
AGGCTGTTTTCTAAAAGATTGTTGTTTTACATAAGTTCAGTAATGAAAACCAATTCATTGTCCCGGCCAGTGCCATGCGGTCGTGCGCCATAAATGACAGGATCAGCGGGTTTATTCCTATCAGTTCTTCTTTTGTCAAGCCGATGAATAATTCATCATAGGGAAGGATGATGCTTGTTAGGGCAAAATAGAAGGCAATCAGTCCGCCTGCAAGGATGGTCAGGCCGAATAACAGTGACCAATGCCAGCCCGTTTTGAATGGTTTCCTTTCTCCGGATAATAACCGTTCATGAATCCTTTTTGGCAAGCCAGGTCCGGCTTGAACATATCCATCTGTCAACATCAGCAAATCGGCGCCTGCTGTCATAAGAACGAGAGCATCTTCTGGTGTTTCTACACCTCCGGAGGTTATGGTTATCAACTCCGGATCATATGTCTTCACTTTTTTAACCGCTATAGCCAGTTTATGATTGGCATTTACTTCTTCCTGCCAGTATCCGTCAGCCCTTTTTCGCGGGGCATCAATCAGGATACCGCCAACTCCGGGTTGCTTCCATACTTTTTCAATCGTACTTCTTATCGCTTTATCATCAGCAGCAAGGGACACAAAAATGGGGCGGGCCGTTGGAAGCTTTTTATCTTCAGAAAACGTTAGGATTTGTTCGCTGGTTAAAATGAACGCATCCGCATAAGGAGTCAGATGACTTAAGATAGCTTCCCTTTCCAATTGATCTGCTTGCGGGTCAATGCGGGCAATTAGGGGGATGCGATTGTCGAAAGCAGATAGCTTTCTTAGAGCCCGTTTCAAGGGGACCATCTCATGATCAGAAGAGAACAGAAGACGTCCATTTTCTCGCTCCGGAGGATTTTGCTTCTTATGTTTCCGTAATGTAATAGGCCCGATTTCCATAAAACCGAAACCTACATGATGAAATGCTTTCAGTCCGGACAAGTGCGGATCGATGAGACCACTTAATCCGATTGGAGAGCAGAAGTTCATTTGTAAAATGTCTCTTTGAAGTTCTTGAGGGGGCCGCATATGCCCTAAAAATTCAATGCATGCGTGTCCGCCTGGAAAGGATGCGATTCTGCTCATGGATGTGTGGATCCATTCACGTCCTGTTTTGGGGCGGATATTATCGAGAATGAATTGTTTGAGGGGATGATAAGACCAATCCGGCATAAAGAAAACCACCTTTACTTCTCATACTCTAGCATATACTGGGAGTGTTTTTCTTGTTTTTGGCTGAAAGGCCAGAATAAGTTATAGACATACTGAAACAGAGAAGGGTGACTGTGTGGTATCTTCAGTCACCCTTCTCTTATTTGCCAGCCTTTTCATCCTTCATTGGGTCTGCCTTTTCAATTATGAAACTGCTATGTATTTTTGCCTGAACCTGTGGAGGAAGGCCTTGCAACAACGTTTTCTTCAACTCTTCCGCTGGCTCTTTTATTGTCTTGTCTTTATTCAAATGGCTCACCTCTGTTATCAAACTCTTGCGGATAGAGGGATTATATCATGTGAATCCTTTTCGGGTACTTTCGTAAGGGTATTATAAAAGAGTTGTAATAATCGTAATTGATTTGTCCTGAAAAAGTATGACTGTCTTGGCAATTTCATAATGATTTTTCTTTCGATCACAAAATATTAGGCATTGCCGGATGCAAGTTTCGCTGGTTTACTATATAAATATATTCAAACGGCATCCTGTTGCTCGTACAAATGGATAAAGGATCTTTCTGCTAGGTCATTCTGATTGTCAAGAGTCTTCCTTTAATTTAGAATAGTAGAAGAATTATTATCTGTGAGCCGTTGACGTTCACGCTATTTTCGAATAATAAATGACAGTCTGTATTTTTTGGAATAGATTTGCATTTTTATATTGATTTTAGATTTTTACTAATATATAATAACTTCGTACTCAATAATGATAATCATTTTCATTAAGGTTATTGAGAATCGATAGATAATGAGGGTCACAAATGAGACTATGGATGTTATTGATTGCAGCTCTAGTCCTGTCATTTGTATCGCTATTCATCGGTGCGATCGATATCAAACTGAGTGACTTACTCGAAGATCCGAATAAGCTGGAAATTTTCTTAGTCAGTCGGGTGCCGCGTTTAATGGCGATCATACTTGCGGGGGCAGGCATGAGCATCGCAGGCCTAATTATGCAAAGCCTGAGCAGGAATAAGTTTGTCTCACCGAGCACAGCAGGCACGCTTGATGCAGCAAAGCTTGGTATCATGATTTCGATGTTGTTTTTTACAAATGTGACATATACCCAGCAGGTGTTGTTCAGTTTTGCGTTTGCGCTGATTGGAACATTGATTTTTATGCAGCTGCTTGAACGCATCAAGTTCAAGGATGTCATATTTGTTCCTCTCATCGGTATCATGTATGGCAATATTTTATCTTCCATTACCACATTCTTTGCATACGAAGCGGATCTTCTGCAGAATATCTCTTCTTGGTTGATGGGGAGCTTTACCTTGGTGATTGCCGGCAGGTATGAATTACTGTATGTCAGTATTCCGGCGGTTATCCTGGCATACCTGTATGCCAATCAATTCACTGTTGCGGGCATGGGGGAGGATTTCGCAAAGAATCTGGGCCTCAGCTATAAGGTTGTATTGAACATCGGGTTGATACTGGTTGCCATTATAGCGACAACAGTGGTATTGACAGTAGGAGTCATACCGTTCTTGGGACTGATCATTCCGAATATCGTATCTATCTATATGGGGGACAATCTCAGGAAAACAATTCCGCATACAGCGGCTTTGGGGGTAGTATTCCTCTTGATTTGCGACATCCTGGGAAGAGTTGTCGTGTACCCGTATGAGATACCGGTGAATGTTACCGTAGCAGTCATCGGCAGTGCAATCTTCTTAATTATGTTATTTAGGGGGAGAGCATATGCGAATTAGAGGGAAAATCATGGTGCTGGCAGGGTTGGCGATCATCAGCATTTTGCTGTATGCCTTCTATGACATTAAGGGCGGCTTCGATTATGCATTTCCGAGAAGGATGGTTAGGATCGGGGCGATGGTTGTAACCGGTGTTGCAATCGCATACGCTACAGTTGTTTTCCAGACAATCACCCATAACCGGATTTTGACTCCATCTGTGATGGGACTCGATTCGATGTATGAAGTTGTACAGACCTTAATCTATTTCTTTGCGGGATCACTCTCGGTCTGGGTGGTCAATAAATACCTGAACTTCGGAGCATCTATTGCCGTTATGGTCTTGTTTGCTTTGTTGCTTTACAGGGTCCTGTTTAAAGCAAATAAGTACCCGATTTATTTCCTCCTGCTCATCGGAATTATTTTGGGCGCATTACTAGGAAGTCTTGTTACCTTCCTGCAGGTACTGATCGATCCGGTTGAATATATGAGTCTGCAAACCAGGCTGTTTGCGAGCTTCACAAATGTGAATGCAGAATTGCTGTACGTGGCGATGGCCATTCTGTTTCTGGCTTTCATATATGGTTACAGACTGCTGCATCAGCTGGACGTAATCTCGTTGGGGAGGGAAAATGCGATTAACTTGGGGGTTCCATATGACCGGCTGGTGATGGACATATTGGTATTGTCGTCGGTTTTGATTGCGACTTCGACTGCTTTGGTGGGCCCTATCACATTTTTTGGGCTTATCGTTGCAAACCTGTCTTATCAGTATCTGGCTACATATAAGCATTCCGTCCTGATTGCAGGAGCGAGCTTGATCAGTATCGTTGCATTGGTCGGGGGCCAATTCTTAGCTGAACATGTATTCGAGTTGCGGACGACCATCAGCGTCATCATCAATTTTATCGGCGGGATTTATTTCATCTATCTGCTGGTGAGGGAGAGCGCAGCTGCAGACCGAGGGAAACCAAGTCTGTAGTCCAGGTTATTAAAAAGCCGTTAGGCACCGTGAAACATTATTTTATTCAAAAGGGAGACAGAAAGATGAAAAAATGGACATTACACACTTTATTGATGGCTATGCTTGTTCTCGTTTTGGCGGCATGCGGATCTAACGATTCAACAAATTCAGATAAAAAATCGGGAAACAATGAATCAGCGAAGACTGAATCGTCGGATTCTACATACCCTATCACCATTTCACCGACAATCGCTTCTGCAGAAAATGAAGAAGCAGGTACAATTGCTTTTGATGATGTGACATTTGAAGAACAACCGAAAAAAATGGTCGTTTTTGATTACGGCTTCCTTGATACTTTGGATGCACTAGGGGTTGAAGGTGTTGTAGGTGTCGCAAAGGATTCTACTTTGCCTGATCACCTTTCAAAATATGAAAGTGATGAATATACAAGTGTCGGGACACTGAAAGAGCCCCTTCTTGAGGATATTGCAGCCCTTGAACCGGACGCGATCTTCATTTCCGGCAGACAATCGGCTTTTTATGACCAACTGAAAGAAATTACACCTAATGTTGTGTTCGTCGGAACAGATTCGGCTGATTACTGGAATACATTCCGTGCTTCAGTGGATGTTGCCGCAGAATTATTCGATAAAGAAGAAGAAGCTAAAGAACACATTGGCAAAATCGAATCCGCTATTGAAGACTTAAAGACATTGGCTGGTGAGTATGACAATACGTTGGTGACGATGTATAATGAAGGGAAATTATCAGGATTTGGCTCTGATTCACGATTCGGCTATATTTATACACTTTATGGATTCAAACCGGTGACTGAGGACATTGATGCATCTTCACACGGTTCTAACGTCGGATTTGAAGCTATTCTTGAATTAGATCCTCAAGTATTGTTTGTCATCGACCGCACAGCGGCTACTGGTGATCAATCAAACATCAGTAAAGATATGGAAAACGAAATCATCAAGAAAACTCAAGCTTATAAAAATGATAAAATTATCTACTTGGATGGACCGCTTTGGTATTTGGGCGGTGGCGGATTACAATCTGAATTAGCCAAAATTGAAGAGCTTCAGAATAAATTGAACAGCAAATAATAAGGTATGAAAAAAAGGCCCGTCATTGGATGGGCCTTTTTGATGCTCTTCAAAAAAGCAATTCCTCAAAATTCACAGTATTTCCGCATCAAGACCATACAAGCTACATATGTTTGCTGGCATAATGAAAGAAACCGGCAAAGTGAGTGAACTTATATGACAACTAATCGAACAGTCAACATCGGAGAGGTTAAAGCAAACCAGAATTATGCTCGCCTTATTGAATATGCCAGGGAGAAGGAAATCCATCTCGGGAAAAATGACTTTAAGGCCGTATTGTATGCGATGAATGGTATGAGCATATATAACCGGACCAAACAGGAAGCCGTCAGAAAGGCCGCCATAAAATATGGCGTAACTCAGGCTTCTGTAAGGGAGCATATCAAGGGAATGAATTTTCATGGGGAGCGTGAGTGGAGGAATAGGCGCGAAGTGAAGAAGCCATTACGGATGGAAACGGATATATTGAAAAAAAGGCTTGAAAGGGAAGAAGATTAGTCATTTAAATAGGTCGAACACGATGTGCGGGAAGTGAAAATAATCGGCGTGCGCGGTGTATTTTTCTTTGTCATCGATCGGTTTTAAAGAATATCAGGTAAACAGCAAAAGGAAGTGGTTGGGCATGCTATCCGCAAAACTGTCCCTGAAGTAAGCATAACGCTTAAATCCTGAATCATAGCCGTTTGCTTGGATGATTCTACCTAAATAAAAAAGTTGATGAGCAACTTAGTTGATTTTAACAAAAAATCACATTATCATATCAATTGTCTTGAATTTAAGATAAATATAACCATAGAGGTGTTTAAAAGAATGTCCAACGTATTAGTAGTAAAAGCAAACAACCGGCCAGACGGCGTCTCCACGAAAATGTACGAGGAATTCGTGAAGGAAGCATCCGAGATAGAAAGTCTGACTGTAAACACATTCGATGTATTCGAAGAAGATATGCCATATATTGGTCAATCGCTATTTGATGCATTTGCAAAAATCGAAAAGGGTGAATCATTAACAGACTTGGAAAGCCGCCTTTTGGCAGCAAAACAAAAAGCAATGGATTCAGTGACGGCTGCCGATGTCATTGTATTTGCCTTCCCATTGTGGAATTTGACGATACCTGCGGCGCTTCAAACATTCATCGACTACATCTACCAAGCGGGTTATTCTTTCAAATATGATGAGCAAGGCCAACTGGTAGGTTTGATGGGTGATAAAAAAGTCATCATCCTCTCTGCACGAGGAGGATACTATTCCGCTCCTGAAGCTGCGCCAATGGAAATGGCCGCTACCTACGTGAAAAACGTAACAGGACTTTTCGGCATGCAATTGCTTGATGAGGTCATCATTGAGGGCCATAACGCGGAGCCTGCAAAAGCTCAGGATATCATTGCGGAAGGTTTGGAGCGCACCAAAGCGGCTGCTCAAAAACTGAAGTAATTCGCGGTCTGAATATCTCAAAGCGGAAACCGCAAACTATAAAATTTCACACTAAAAGGCTTCCGTTTCAGTACGGGGGCCTTTTTATTAATGTTTTGAAACCACTTGCTCTGTGTGTATGAAAATGAAACTTTTAGAGCTATATTATAAACGGACATATTTTTCGAGTATAATCATTCATTGAATCTTACCGCATTATAACTAAGAGACTTAAAGTATTGGAGAGATAAGGAGGCACCTGATGGGATTCTATGATGAGATAGCAATCAGAAGAGTACAAAAAGGCAATTCCATGACGTAGCAACCAAGTTGTTTGCGTCATGGAATTACCTTTTTGTATATATAGGATCAATGGATTTGCCGATAAAGCCCGATGACTTTCCCAAGAATGCTGACATTATTCAGAATGATTGGCTCCATTGACGAATTTTCCGGCTGAAGGCGGAAGTAATTGTTTTCTTTGAAGAAGCGTTTGACGGTAGCTTCGTCCTCGTCGGTCATTGCTACGACAATATCGCCGTTCAATGCTGTCTTCTGTTGACGTACAATCACGTAATCTCCGTCGTATATACCGGCTTCAATCATGCTGTCCCCCGAAATTTCCAGCATGAATACCTGTTCCTCGTATCCGGCCAAGTGTTCGGGCAGGGGGAAATACTCTTCTATATTCTCGATAGCCGTTATCGGTTGGCCGGCTGTAACTTTACCAATCATAGGCACATTTACGACTTTCCTTTTGACGATCGACGCATCATCTTCAAGGTTCATGATTTCAATGGCGCGCGGCTTTGTGGGATCACGTCGTATCAGACCCTTCGCTTCGAGGCGGGCCAAGTGACCGTGGACTGTGGAGCTTGATGCGAGCCCGACCGCTTCCCCTATTTCCCTTACTGATGGGGGATAGCCTTTTAAGTTGACCTCCTGCTTGATGAAGTCAAGGATATCCTGCTGTCGCTTGGATAATTTGTTCATGAGTACACCCCATTCTCTTTTCTTTTTCTTATGTCTAGATTATAGCATGCACATAAAATAGATACAAACATATGTTTGAACAGATCGTTGACACGAAACAGATGTTCGTATTATAATCTGTTTATAAGAGCGAACGTATATTCGATTCATAGGAGGACGGTGTACATGAAAAGCTTCATTATTAAGAATTCTTTTGTTTTTATCTTCCTAGGACTTTTCCTGCTATTTTCAGCGATAACTATGATTAAATATAGTGTGGAGGAACAGGCGGATTACATAGAAGTAGAGGTTGGGCACGGGGAAACGCTATGGAGTATCGCAGAAAGATACAGTAATGATCACAATCATACGGCTGAAATCGTTTTACGCATTGAAAAGGCTAACAACCTGAATGCAGGCTACCTTAAAGCTGGCGATGTCATACAGGTACCTTACCATGAAGAAGCAGCAGCATTTTTGACAATGGGTAAGTAATGATCATATCAACCGCATGGATCGATTGAAAAGGAGTAGAATATGAAACAGGCAATTGTATATTGCAGGGTAAGCACCGAGAAGGAAACACAGGAATCTTCCTTGAGGAGGCAAGAAGAAGAATTATTGGAGCTGGCGGACAAGCTGTCTTACCAGGTCGTCAAAGTCATAAAAGAACAAGCTAGCGGATACAACCTTGATCGTGATGGAGTGCTTGAATTGCTGGATGCATTGAAGGTTGGCGATGCAGAAGCCGTACTGGTCCAGGATGAAACAAGGATCGGCAGGGGGAATGCCAAAATAGCATTGCTTCATTGCATATTGAAAGAGGGGGCACAGATTTATACCTTATCCCACAAAGGTGAAATGGAGCTGTCGGAATCAGATTCTATGGTTCTGCAGATTGTCGGCATAGTGGAAGAATACCAAAGGAAGCTCCATAACATAAAGATCAGCCGCGGGATGAAGAAGGCTGTCAAAAACGGCTATAAACCACAGCGCAACATAAAAGGCTCCGACCAATCGAGTGGTCCTCCCAAAAAGGAAGTGCCGATTCAGGAGATTGCCCGTCTGCGGTCAAATGGATTGACCTTTGCGGAAATTGCGGCAACATTGAGAGGGTTTGGCTATCAGGTCTCAAAAGCCACTGTTAACCGCAGGTACCTTGAATATATGGAAGAAAACGAGCGGTCTGATGACAGTTTCGCTTGATTCATCGGTGGAAATCCGCTACGATGTGTGTATTATCTTTCTATATAATTAAGAGGAGTGCAAATATACATGCTTTCAAAAGAGAAAATCGCCCGAATTAATGAATTGGCAAAAAAGTCGAAATCTGTTGGTCTGACCACGGAAGAGGCAAAAGAGCAATCCAAGCTCAGAAGTGAATATCTGCAGTCCTTTAGAAAGTCAATGGCCAATACGGTCGAAAACTTGACCATCATTGATCCGGAAGGAAATGATGTAACCCCTGACAAGGTAAAACAAATAAAAGCGGCAAAAAAAAGGATGCATTAATGGATAGGAGACACTTGAATGGGTGTCTCTTTTTTGATGGATTATTCATCAAATAATCAGCCAATAATCAACGTCATCTATGAAATGTGTACACTTTTTAGCTAGTAATCCACAAAATAGGGAGGGTCAAAAGATTTTCTCTTTTCGGACACACGACTAGTATGGCATAAATGATCAATTGTGTGACAAGAAGGGTAATAAATCTTTGGTTTATTACCCTTTTGGGTTGTCTTTCTTAAGCAAGAAATATAATATAAGGAGGAAACAAACCACCAGTAGAAGGGTAGTGTATTTTTTGAAAAAAATAGATGAACTTTCAATTGATAGTATCCGTACTTTATCCATTGATGCAATTGAAAAAGCAAATTCAGGCCACCCTGGAATGCCAATGGGGGCAGCTCCGATGGCCTACACTTTATGGACAAAATATATGAACCATAACCCAAAGAATCCTGATTGGATTAATCGTGATCGATTCGTTCTGTCTGCAGGGCATGGTTCTATGCTGTTATATAGTTTACTGCACTTGGCTGGTTACGGCCTGACGATGGACGACATCAAAAACTTCCGCCAATGGGGAAGCAAAACACCTGGACACCCTGAATACGGCCATACTGTTGGAGTGGAAGCAACAACTGGACCGCTTGGTCAAGGTATTTCCATGGCTGTCGGCATGGCTATGGCAGAACGTCACCTTGCTGCAACGTACAACAAAGATGATATGGAAATTATCAATCATTTTACATACAGTATCTGCGGCGACGGTGATCTGATGGAAGGAGTAGCTGCTGAAGCTTCCTCCTTGGCTGGTCATTTGAAATTAGGGCGTCTGATCGTTCTGTACGATTCAAATGATATTTCATTGGATGGCGATCTGCACCAATCATTCAGTGAGAGCGTAGAAGAGCGTTACAAAGCATACGGCTGGCAGTATATCCGTGTGAATGATGGTAATGATATCGCTGAATTATCTAAGGCAATCGAGCAAGCGAAAAGCGATGTTTCTACCCCGACCCTTATCGAAGTGAAGACAGTCATTGGATATGGTTCGCCAAACCGTGCCGGCAAATCGGATGCACATGGTATGCCGCTAGGTGCAGAAGAACTCAAATTGACGAAAGAAGCGTACAAATGGACATTTGAAGAGGATTTCTATGTGCCTGATGAAGTGTACGCCCACTTCGAGAAGTCATGTGTAGAAATTGGACAAGAAAAAGAACAGCAGTGGAATGATTTGTTTGCTGCTTACGAAGAAAAGCATCCTGAATTGGCAAACCAATTGAAACAAGCGATGGCCAATGAACTTCCTGAAGGATGGGATAAGGATATCCCTGTATATGAAGAAGGGAAAAGCTTGGCGTCCCGTGCATCCAGCGGAGAAGTGCTGAATGCGATCGCAAAAAATCTGCCGTCTTTCTTTGGTGGATCCGCTGACTTAGCCGGTTCCAACAAAACAAAGATCAATGGCTCGCCGGACTTCCTGCCAGGACAATATGACGGGCGGAATATTTGGTTTGGTGTACGTGAATTTGCGATGGGTGCTGCCTTGAACGGGATGGCTCTGCACGGCGGGCTTAAAGTGTATGGCGGAACATTCTTTGTTTTCTCCGATTATCTGCGCCCGGCAATCCGTCTTTCTGCATTAATGAAAGTGCCAGTAACGTATGTATTCACGCATGATAGTATTGCTGTAGGGGAAGACGGTCCGACCCACGAACCGATTGAGCAATTGCCTTCACTGCGGGCAATGCATGGACTTTCTGTCATCCGTCCGGCTGACGGGAACGAGACGGCAGCAGCATGGAAGCTTGCAATCGAATCAAAAGATACTCCGACATGCCTTGTTTTGACAAGACAAAACTTGCCGACCCTTTCTAGAACAGCTGAAAAAGCCTATGACGGGGTTGCCAAAGGGGCATATATTGTATCTCCATCCGGCAAAGAAGTGGCAGACGCTATCTTACTAGCGACTGGTTCCGAGGTTTCATTGGCGGTTTCTGCACAGAAAGAACTAGCGGCGGAAGGAATTGATGTGTCTGTTGTCAGTATGCCTTCTTGGGACCGGTTCGAAAAACAATCCCAGGAGTATAAGGATTCTGTCATCCCTCCTATGGTCACGAAGCGCCTGGGCATTGAAATGGCGGCTTCCTTCGGATGGCATAAATATGTCGGCAACGATGGAGAAGTCCTTGCTATTGATCAGTGGGGCGCATCTGCACCAGGGGAAAAAGTTATGGCTGAGTACGGCTTCACAACTGAGAATGTAGTCTCCCGCGTTAAAGCGATGTTGCAAAAATAAGAGAGAATAAACCTTGCCTTTTGAAATGGCAAGGTTTATTTGTTATAATTTACTAAAATTTCCACAAACAGACAAAAATAGTTGGCATTCTCATCATGAATCTGCACAATATTCATATTATTTTTTCTATACTTGGATAAAATGGGTGATAGGAATGATGACTATGCGCAAATACCAGATTTATTTAATAGATGAAAAATTTGCAGAGCAATATATCGGGAAGGAAAACCTGTTCTTTAGTTTGTTCAATGATTACTATCACGCCAAAGGGGATTATGCCGCAATTATAGGCAAGCAAGTGAATTATGTAACGCGAAAGATTCCTGAACAAGTGATTAAAGTCTTCACCGATTTCCCTTCTGATGACCATCAGCATATTTCCTATGATAAGGGGGTATATTATATCCATCTTCGGGAAAATAACGGCCACATCCGCAGCAAGGCAATCCTGACCTATAACCAAAGGATGCTGCAGGTTACCTCTGAGGGTACATTTGATGCAGAGGCACTATTATTTGAGGTTCTGAGGAAATCGAAGAAAAGTTTTATGGCAGTCGATGTAGAAAACATGAAATACGGCTGGCTTAACCCTGTAAAAGAGAGAAAATTAATTTAATCCATACAAAATCTACAATCAATATTGTATAATAACAGGTGGTCTAGTACACTAAGGATAGACAACCTGAAGGAGGAAGTAGAATGACTTGGCAAGTAGTTTTAGCTGTTATTGTGGCTTTATTGGCAGGGATTGCAATTGGATTCTTCATTGCTCGTCGTTACATGATGACATACTTGAAGAAGAACCCGCCAATCAATGAACAAATGTTACGTATGATGATGATGCAAATGGGAATGAAACCATCCCAAAAGAAAATCAACCAAATGATGGCTGCAATGAACAAGCAAATGAAATAATGAATGTTGATTTATCGATGTTTTGGAAGGTTATGAACCCTTCTGATATAGATTGATTTATGATTTGGTTTATCTTTCATAGGATTAAAAATTAAATTTGGTTAATCTATCATACGACCGTCTTTTTCTGTGATTCATTCATAGAAGGAGAGGGTCTTTTTTGGTTCTATACTAAATGTTGGGGTGTCCACTAAAAAAGGCAAAAAAAGAGCACACATGCTCCACTTTTCTTATACTGGAATTATCTAGAAACAAGTCGAAAAGCAGATGTGTACTCATGTATTCTAACATGATTTTACCTGGATTAGAAGATGTGTCCGTGACCAGGACGGA
>JBJFHG010000018.1:0-48427 GCA_051893455.1 Bacillus sp. (in: firmicutes) | reverse complement strand
ACTATAGGAGCACCATGATCCAAGAGTTTTCACCTCTCTTCCTCGTTACTGACATTAGATTTGTGGATAAAAAAATCTATAATCATGACAACGTAAGCTGCCATTAATCCCGCAACGGTACTGTATATATTGACATGATCCGGATATTTCAACGCGATCATTGCCGCCAATATGGCTGTTGCATATCTGGACGCTGTTCCAATTGAGCGAACTGAGCGGCCGCTAGCCGCCGCCTCAGCGACTTGCTTCGTTTTTCTGGAAAGAAGCCAAACATTAAACATACTCATGGATGTCCCCAAAATAAGACCGGCAAAAATAGCCTGATAGTCCGTGAATCCCCAGCCAAGAACAAGAACTGACAATAAGTATAATATGTACTTTAGCTGTCTTTTAACCATCTGATCTAATTCCGGCATATTTGTTTCTCCCTGTTTCATAATTCACTTCAGAACCCCTGCAGGCCTTAAGTAAAAACAGCCCACTCCTTCAAAAGACGAGAAGGATTCACCTTCATTATACTAATCATTATGCGTTATGCGGGGCTATAAGGTTTTTTCTGAAAAGTGAAACAATAAAAAGAGGGCAAAGTCATGTTTTCCAATATAATGAAAACCCTCTCAAGCACATCCTACGTTATAATACAATAGGCACGTAGTGTTGTCAATCAGAGTCATGTGGAAAAAGATTTCCACAAGTTAGAATTTACACTATGTTCACATTTATAATATTATTTTGTTTTTTCATTCTATTCTAATAATTTGGTGGAATGTTTTTTGTTCACCGTTTTTCTTCAGGAAGATGACGGCATGGTAAGATCCGGGCGGCGGCAAACTCTCTGACGGTATGTCTTTTTCCACCATTCCCATAGGGGCCGGCAAAGAATAATCCAAGTAGCCGCTAAAACGAAAAGTATCCATATCATATAGAGCAATCAGCAGCTCTTCTCCTCCGCCAGGTAGATACATCTCGTAACGATAGCTTCCTTTTTGATCTCCCTCGCTGAATTGAAAACCCATCATCCCTGGATAGTCAGGCTCTTTATTCATGTATAGATAAGGGATATGCACCTCTTTTGTCCCTTCTCTGATCTGCAGGTACCCGCCATAAAGCCCTTTATCAAGGATATCAGTGTTCACAGCCAGACTTATATGAATGGAGCGCTTTTCCCCTGGTCCAAGCGAAAACGATGCCGGCAACTCCCAAGTTAGGCCTTTTTCGTCTTTGGGTACAATGAAGGAATAATGCTTTTGCATATTGCTTTTGTTTTCTATGATCATGTTCTGTATATGCTTTTCCGAACCGTTTCTGTCCTTATACATTCCGAACGTCAGCGAGGATGGACTGTAAATTGATTGAGCCAGCACCGCTTCCCTCACTTGTATGCGCCCTGCCCCCTGTTCATACACTTTGTAGGGCAAACCTTTAGGATCTTCCAAAACTTTGGCTGTCGTCATCAAAGCTGATTTAATATCATCCGGTGTCCAGTCAGGGTGGGCCTGCTTAATTAAGGCTGCAGCTCCGGCAACATGGGGCGCAGACATACTCGTTCCGTTCAGCGCCATATAGCCTTCCGGCACTGTACTATCGATTGATACCCCTGGCGCCAAGACATCGGGTTTGATTTCCCAACTGACCGTCACCGGTCCGCGCGAGCTGAAGGGAGCCAGAATATCTTCCTGTTGCCGGTAGATCGTCTGTATGGTCTCTGATTTTCCCGCTTGCAATTTTCTCTTCAAGGCTTCCCCATCACGTTTCGATATGGATAGAGCAGGAATACCTGCCTTTCTGAATAAACCTGCATTAAAGCTGCTTTTGGAATTATTATAAAAGATCACCCCAATTGCTCCTGCTCTTTCTGCATTTTCAAGTTTATCAGACAAGGAGGTTCCCCCTCGTGCGATAAGCATGACTTTCCCCTTTGCTTCCCTGAGATCCTTTTTGCGCCCCTTACCTCCGTCGGCTAGCTGTTCACCTTTGAAAAACGACCACGCAATGGAACCTTGTATAGGCGACACGCCCAGGAATGGCCCGTTATTACCCAAACCGATGCGTATAAAGGGAGCTTTCACAGGCGGTGAAGATGCACCGACCGAGATTGCTCTGGACGATGTTCCCGGAGAGCCTACTGTCCAATTTTCCGGTCCGGCATTGCCATTGGATACCACCGCGATGATCCCAGTTTCCACCGCTTTATTCAAGGCCAATGTAACCGGCAAGTCCGGTCCATTGATTGCATTACCTAATGATAGGTTCAGAATATCGACTTTATCACGGATGGCTGCTTCGATTGCGTCTATCACACTTTCTGTAGTGCCTGCTCCGCCGGGACCCAAGGCACGGTATACATACAACTCCGCTTCTGGGGCTATTCCCTGCAGTTTGCCGTTGGCTGCAATAATGCCTGCTACATGTGTACCATGCATTGTCCGGTATGGACCAGCCCCTCGCGTTTCCATCGGATCGTCATCATGATCGATAAGGTCTTTTCCCCCTTTAAAAGAACGCCGAAGATCCGGATGGGTGTAATCAATCCCAGTATCAATGACGCCCACCTTCACACCTTTGCCGGTTAGCCTCTTATGATTCTCATCAAATAGGCCCCTAGCTTCCGTCCCCCCAATAAACGGGACACTTTCTGAAATGACAGCTTTATAAACATTGGCCTCAAAGACTTCTGAATCATGCATAAATTGTTTGAGCTCTTTAATATGCCTCCGTTCTCCTCCCACCGAAAAACCATTGATCGCTGTTTCGTATGTGCGCCGGAAATCCAAATCGGCAAATCGGCTTCGCAGCTCCTTTATCTTTTTATTAGTCACCCTTTCCTTGGTCAGTACAACAGAAATGATTCTCTCGCTTTCATATTCCGGAGGCGCCGCCGGCTCCGGAAATTCAGTTGCTCCGGCCGCTTCCGCCACTAGCAGTCGACCTAGCAAAAGGGCACAGAATAACAAACGAACCATTATCCCACCTCCTATCAATTATGTTTCCTACAAAGGCAGGCGTCTTATTCAATCTTCCGCAAGAAAATAAGAACACACCCCCTGCTTAGGAGGTGTGTTCTCACTTGTAATTGATTTTATTGTGGACGATATGGCTGCGGCCGTTGCTCTAACTGCTTAAAGTAATAACGAATCGCTGCAGCAATCCGCTTGGATGCATTCCCGTCTCCATAAGGGTTTGCAGCCTTTGCCATGGATTTATATACTTCTGGGTCCGTAAGTAATTCTTTCGCCATGCGATAGATTGTATCTTCTTCTGTGCCGGCCAATTTGAGAGTTCCTGCTTCGATGCCTTCCGGGCGTTCCGTTGTGTCACGAAGCACCAGGACCGGCACACCGAGAGACGGGGCTTCTTCCTGCACTCCGCCCGAGTCAGTCAGGATAATATCCGCTCTTGAAGCGAAATTATGAAAATCATGCACGTCCAGCGGTTCTATCAATTGAACCCTTGGGTCATTGCCTAGAATTTCATCAGCCAATTCCCTTACTGCAGGATTCAGGTGAACTGGATAGATCACTTGTACATCCTCATGCTCATCGACAATCCGTTTGACAGCCTTGAACATATTCCGCATCGGCTCACCAAGGTTTTCCCTTCTATGGGCAGTCAATAGAATCAAGCGATCATCACCAAGGCGATCTAGGACAGGATGACTGTAGTCTTTGCTCACAGTTGTTTTTAAAGCATCTATCGCTGTATTACCTGTAATGAAAATAGATTCTTGCGGCTTATTTTCATCCAACAGGTTCTTTGCTGATTTTGGGGTCGGCGAAAAATGTATATCTGCAAGGACACCCGTCAGTTGACGATTCATTTCTTCCGGAAATGGTGAATATTTATTCCACGTACGCAACCCTGCTTCTACATGACCGACGACGATCTGATTATAAAAAGCAGCCAATGAAGCGATGAACGTTGTTGTGGTGTCCCCATGCACTAAAACGATATCAGGTTTAACTTCTTTCATAACATGGTCTAACCCTTCCAGTCCGCGGGTTGTGACATCAACCAGTGTTTGCCTGTCTTTCATGATGTTCAAATCATGATCAGGGGTGATATTAAAAATCTCCAATACCTGATCAAGCATTTGTCGATGCTGAGCAGTCACCGTCACAACTGATTCGAAATACTCCGATTGCTTTTCGAGCTCTAACACGAGCGGAGCCATTTTGACAGCTTCCGGCCTAGTTCCGAAAATAGTCATTACCTTTATGCGCTTTGACATTTATTAACCCCCTAGAAAATAGAGTATCTATTTGGTTCCGAACAGACGGTCCCCTGCGTCACCCAGGCCAGGTACGATATAACCTTTTTCATTCAACTTTTCATCAAGGGCAGCAATATATATATCAACATCCGGATGCGCTTCCTTTAATGCCTCCACTCCTTCCGGAGCTGCAATCAAACACATGAATTTGATATTTTTCCCTCCGCGTTTTTTCAGGGAATGAATGGCTTCGATTGCAGAGCCACCAGTGGCAAGCATTGGATCGACAACGATGAAGTCACGTTCTTCAACATCGCTAGGCAGTTTCACGTAATACTCTACCGGAAGCAATGTTTTCGGGTCACGGTAAAGACCGATATGACCAACCTTAGCAGCTGGCATCAACTTCAGGATCCCATCCACCATTCCGATTCCGGCCCGCAAAATCGGCACAATCCCGATTTTCTTTCCGGACAACACTTTAGAAGTAGCTGTTTCAACTGGTGTTTCGATTTGGATATCCTCTAGAGGCAGATCACGGGTAATTTCAAACGCCATTAACGTTGCTACCTCATCAACTAATTCACGGAATTCTTTTGTTCCAGTCGATTTATCACGGATATATGTTAGTTTGTGTTGGATTAATGGATGATCAAAAACGTAAACTTTTGCCAAGCGGAACACTCCTTTAATTTCGTGTATAAATTTGCACTTCTATACATTTTACATAAAAACAGAAACGTCCGCAATAACCCGGCGCAGATGTTGCTAAATCTTCAATATCATTTCCTATTAAATAAGGCAGACAGACAAGAGCCAGGCATATCGCCTGGCTCTGATGTAAACATTTAACGGCCTCATTTATAAAGTAGGGTACAAGTCATACTTTCCGGAAAGCGCCTCGACCCGCTTAGCTGCTTCTGCCAATTTCAGCTCGTCCTCCGGATTTTTCAAAGCTAACCCAATGATGCTGGCGATCTCGTCCATATCATCTTCTCTGAAACCGCGTGATGTGACAGCAGCTGTACCTATACGGATACCGCTTGTGACAAAAGGACTTTCAGGATCAAAAGGAATCGTATTTTTATTGACTGTAATCCCTATCTCGTCCAACACTTTCTCCGCAACTTTCCCGGTCAAATTGACATTGCGTACGTCCACGAGCAACAGGTGGTTATCCGTCCCATCGGATACTAGCGTAAAGCCTTCCTTTTTCAAAGCCACTGCCAGCTGCTTCGCATTAGCGATGATCTTTTGCGCATAATCCTTGAATGATGTATGGAGCACTTCGCCTAATGCCACTGCTTTAGCGGCGATCACATGCATTAAAGGACCTCCTTGGATACCTGGGAAAATAGATTTATCGATCTTTTTGCCGAATTCTTCTTTACAAAGAATCATTCCTCCTCGAGGACCGCGCAACGTCTTATGCGTTGTAGTCGTTACAAAATCGGCATACGGTACTGGATTAGGATGCAACCCTGCTGCCACAAGTCCTGCGATATGGGCCATATCCACCATTAAATAGGCTCCTACTTCATCAGCAATTTCACGGAATTTGGCAAAGTCTATTTCCCGAGGGTATGCGCTCGCTCCCGCCACAATCAGTTTTGGTTTATGTTCTTTTGCCTTAGCCAAAACGTCATCATAATCAATCACATGCGTTTTTTGATCTACTCCGTATTCTACGAAATTATATTGAATCCCACTGAAGTTTACAGGGCTTCCATGCGTCAAATGCCCGCCATGGGACAAGTTCATCCCGAGCACAGTATCTCCCGGTTGCAGAACAGTGAAGTATACAGCCATGTTGGCTTGCGCACCGGAGTGTGGTTGCACATTCACATACTCTGCGCCAAAAATCTTTTTAGCACGCTCCCTTGCAAGTTCCTCCACTACATCGACATGCTCACAGCCGCCATAATATCTGCGACCCGGGTAACCTTCTGCATATTTATTCGTCAGAACGGAGCCTTGCGCTTCCATGACAGCAACACTCACAAAGTTCTCTGATGCAATCAACTCTATTTTTGTTCTTTGGCGTTCCAATTCATTCTGTATGACATTGAAGACCTGCTCGTCCTGCTTTTTTAGAAATTCCATCGCCATCCTCCTCAATTCTGGTCAATCCCTTTTTAGAAAATTCAACTATATTCTATCATGGTCGTCATCTTGTTGGTAGTATCCATATCAAATGATTTAAAAGCTGAATACTAACATTGATTAACGAACATTTAATTAGTATTTTCATTAATCATTCGGAAAAACATCCGGCAGCATCTTCGTGGTCATAAACCGCACGCGGCCCGCCGATTAATTTAGGCCTGGTGACGGCCATCGTTACATGAGCCTCTCCTATTTTCCTCTGGTGCGGACGGACCGGTACCGCTACATGCTTAAGATGCATGCCGATGAATGTATCGCCGATATCAATGCCTGCATCTGCCTGTATATGTTCCACCACCCGTGCCTCGGGAAGATTACGGTAAGCATAGGCAGCAAGCGCACCTCCAGCTTTACGGACTGGAACCACAGCCACCTCTTCGCACCCGGACTGTTCCAGAGTATCCGCATCAACGACCAATGCACGGTTCAGATGCTCACAGCATTGGAATGCTACCTTAATCCCATGCTTCTCCGAAAAGGATTGGACGGCTTGAAAGATAGCAGCTGCCACCTCTTCTGTACCGGCCGTCCCGATCTTGCTGCCCTTAACTTCACTTGTGCTGCAGCCGACCACCAGCAAGCGGCACCTGTCGAAATTCGGAGCACCCTTTAGGTCCTCCAATACTTCCAGTAATTGCTCGCTAACCTTGGCGCAGATGTCGTTCTTTCCCAAGTCATTCATGCCGAGACCTCCTTCTCCGTGTACTCATCTGGAACTTACGATTGTTTCGATTCATATTGAGTGATTTTATCCAGACGGTTAGAATGGCGCCCTCCCTCAAATTCTGAAGTAAGCCATGTCTTGGCGATGTCTCTGGCCAAACCGGGACCGATGACTCTCTCACCCATAGCAATCATATTGCTGTCATTATGTTCACGTGTTAGGCGAGCGCTGAATACATCATGCACAAGCGCACACCGAATCCCTTTCACTTTATTTGCTGCAATGCTCATTCCGATGCCTGTCCCGCAAATGAGGATCCCTTTATCAAATTCACCGCTTGCCACTTTTTCCGCAACCGGCAACGCATAATCAGGATAGTCTACCGAAGTTTGGCATTCACAACCGAAATCTGTATACTGTATACCCATTTCATCCATTAATGATTTTATTTCTTCTCTTATATTCATTCCGCCATGATCTGATGCAATAGCTACTTTCATAAAAAATCATCTCCTTTTTATTAACTTTCTGGAATCTAAGCTTATTTTAACGCACTTTGCCATAAAAAAAGAATGTTTCTTGTTATTATCCACAAGATACATTCTTTTTACAAACGAACAGATTTTTCCCTATGTACGAAAACGGGTGATCATTTTCTGTAACGTTTCGGCTTGGTCCTTCAGTTCGCTTGCCAAAGACTCTAGATCAATGATCTTACTGGATTGTTGGGTTATAGCGCCCGCAACTTCACCGGCTCCGGCTGACGTTTCTTCCGCAATTGCTGCGACTTCCTGAGAAAGAGTTGATGAACGCTGTATGCTTTTCATTTGCCGGCCTACCAATTCTGTTATGTCTTTGACGTCCTCAGCAACCGTATGTACGGTTTCGGTCATTTGCTTGATCATTGCTGTTGTATTGCAGCCTATTTCCGCTTCTTTATCAGCTGTGGCCACTTGGTCACTGATTTGCTTTACGACACTTTTTACATCCGATTGGATATTCTGTATTAAAGAAGCAATGCCACTCGCCGCCATGGCGCTCTCGTCTGCCAGCAACCTCACTTCCTCAGCGACCACCGCAAACCCTTTGCCGTGTTCACCAGCACGCGCTGCTTCGATTGAGGCATTCAACGCAAGCAAATTGGTTTGGGCTGCCAAATCTCCAACTAGCTGAATGATCTGTTCCACTTTTTTCGCATTTTCCTGTAACCTATGGACCGATTCAAGCGAATGTTTATTTTCCTTCGCTAATGATTGAATCCCTGTCACCAACTGAAAAATCACTTCCTGGCTTCGCTTCAGATTATCCACCATTTCCTCTGATGTCCTTCCAGATGACTTCGCCTTGTTCTGTACCATTTCCGCAATCGATATGATTTCCTCGATAGACTCGGCTGTTTGCTGAATGGCAGTCGCTGATGATTCGGCACCTGCAGATATATCCGTAATCGTCCGGCTGATGGCGGAAGATTGTTCAGATGCCGCAACAGATGCTTCTGAAATAGCCAGGACCTTGTCATTGGTTTCCTTGAAATTGACATCTATGCTCTGCACCATCTCCCTCAAGCTGAACAGCATATGATTGACGGCAATGCCCAGCGAGCGGATTTCATCGTCCCGCTTTGAGATTGTCAGGTCTTCATTGATATCTCCATGCGCAGCCTTTAACGCCACCTTTTCCAGCTGCTGAAGTGGCTTAATCATAATTCCTGCTGCCGCAAAGGCTATTGCGCCTGACCATAAGGCACCTGCCACCAGCACTGTCATCGTAAAAGCCCATTCTCCCAAATAACGTTCAAAGAACATCGGATAAAGAATATAGATAAAGAACCCGCTGACTGTATATGTAATCAATGCCACTACCGTAATGAAAAGCGCCAACTGCTTCCTTAACCCAAAACGAAATGTCTTTCTCCCCATCAGCTTATCCCCCTGTTACATCCCGGTTGTTCATGTATGTAATTTTTTTATGACTCTATCTATTAATCGGTTCAATTCGAAAAATGTTTCTTCGTACCGTTTCCTTGTCCCACCGAACGGGTCAGTCACATCCCCTTGCTCCCCGGCCATTTCCTTCAGGGTAAATACCTTTTTCAAATATTCAGGATAAAGCTCCTGCACTGTCTTCTTATGGGAATTCGTCATGACCAGCACATAGGTTGCCCACTCGATATCTTCTTTTGTCAGCTGTTTCGCGGAATGAGTGAATTCAATCCCGGAGGAAGACAGCATTTCTTGGGCGTAGGGTGATGCTGGGCAGCCTGCCGCCGCGAATAACCCGGCTGATCGCACATTCACAGAATGTACGTTTTTGCTCTTTAACAATGCTTCAGACATCGGACTTCTGCATGTATTTCCTGTACAGATAAATAGTATATTAGACATAGGTAATCCTCCCTATATTTTATATTATAGAATATTTTTGCCAATTATAGCAATTAAAACTTGGGAAAGAAAAAGTTCTTCGCAAAAGAAGCTAAAAACTCTAACTTTTAGGGGGCACTACTGAATCTTCCCTTTTTATGTCTATACTAAGTCCCGAAAAGAATAAAAGCCAATCAATTTTGATTGGCTTGCCGCATTATCTTTACAATGAATTTTCTCAGAAGGGGATCAACAGTTTAATACCAAAAGCAAAAAGGACGCTCCCTCCCACTACTTGGCTATAGGTGCCCAACAGCCCTTGAACCCTGCGGCCCAGCATCAGTCCTGCCAGTGTCAAAAGCATCGCTGTTAAACCAAAAAGACTGACCGCCAGCAATGTCCTAGCACCGTATATCCCTAACGTAAGCCCGACAGATAGACTATCCAGACTTACGCTGATCGCAAAAATGAATACTCCCAGGCCAACCGGGGCAATAAAAGAACTCTCTCCTCCCTTAAGCCCTGTCCAAAACATTCCCGCGCCAAGCATCAACAACAGTAAGCCTCCGGCAAAAGTGGCATAGTCGCCAAATTGCTCGGACAGTAGCTTTCCAGCCATTATGCCGGCCAATGGCATGATGATGTGGAATGCGCCCACAGTTCCGGCAATTACAAGTACTTGCCGGCGAGAGAGCTTATACAGGCCCATCCCAAGCCCGACAGAAAAGGAGTCCATCCCTAGTGCCAACGCCATCAAAAGTAATGTAAAAAACTCTCCCGCTAATGAATACAAAAACTTCTACCCCCTTGGACCAGCTATCCTAAAATATGCTGGTCCCCAAGGGAATAGAAGTCACTTTTCAATCCTTCCTGCCGCCTTCCTGGAGAATCTGGTTTCCTGCAGCTTTGGTGAGCCTATTCATGATAGCCTCCCCGATTCCCTCTCTTGGATACATTTCGCCATATATCACATCAATATCCAATTCATCGAATGTCCGCAATGCATGATACAGGTTAGAAGCAATCGTGGCCAGTCGCTGCCTTTCTCCACAGATCACTATTTGATCGGCGCTTATAAACTGCCTGGATTCTTCCGTAATCAAGGCTCCGACTTTTTTGCCGCTTTTCCTTGCCTCATCAATTACAGACTGCAAAAAAGATTCGCCTCCATCGACAAGAATAAAAGGCGCGCGCGGTGCATAATGGGTATATTTCATACCAGGTGCTTTCGGGGCTGCTTTTTTGTCTCGAAGCGCCAAGTCTTCCCCGACTTTTCCAATCACCGCCTCGATCTGTTCCTTTGTTACGCCGCCAGGACGCAGAATGACCGGAATAGTCCCTGTGCAATCCAATACGGTTGATTCTACACCCACCCCGGTCGGACCGCCATCGACGATACCGGAAACCCGTCCATATAAATCTCTTTCCACATGGGAAGCAGATGTCGGGCTAGGTTTACCTGACAAATTGGCGCTTGGTGCAGCCACCGGCACACCGGAAGTCTCAATCAGGGCTAACGCAACCGGATGATCCGGCATCCTTACCGCAACAGTATCCAGTCCGGGAGTTACAGATTGTGCTAAGCTGCCTTTTTTCACTTTAAATAGCAGAGTAAGAGGGCCCGGCCAGAAAGCTTCCATTAATTTCTCGGCCATGCTAGGAATCTCCATCACAAACTTGCTCAATTGCTCCCGATTACTAATATGGACAATTAGCGGATTATCAGACGGGCGGCCTTTCGCTTCATAGATCAGCTTTACGGCTGCCTCACTTTCTGCGTTTCCGCCCAGCCCGTAAACAGTTTCCGTAGGAAATGCCACCACCTGGTTTTGCCTTAACAAGTCTGCTGCCTGCTGTATTTGCGGCTCAATCAGTTCTTCCTTATTCACTTTCCATATCTCTGTTCTCAATTTGTACACCTTCTATATCATTTACAGTTCTCATTCTATTATTGTGCATAACATGGTAAAATGTCCACAATCTGTGGATAATAACTTATAAACAGTGGATAATTATGTGGATATTGTTCATAATCATAGATTTTTCCACATGATGATCGCTTCATCTTTTTGAAATAAGCCATCTATAACTGTGGATAACTTGTTGTTCTGTATAATATCCTTCCGCCCAGAACTCCGAAAACCGAATGCTTCAAAAAAAGGAAGACTGGATGACTTATCCGTCACAAGATATACTCTTTTGCAGCCCTGTTCTCCAGCCAAAATCAAAAGCCTTTCTAAAAAAGCCGGTAATCGATTCGGAGGAAACTGATCTGATAGAACAAACGAACGAAGTAGCCCTTCTTCTCCATATCGCATTATCCCGGCTGTGCCAATAATATCCCGGCTATCGTTTTCAACCAGTATATATTGGCATTCTTCCGAAAAACCCGCATTCGATTTCTGTACAAATGCCTGTAAAATTTCTTGATCTTCTTCAAGCGCTTCACGTACTTTAATCATAAGCATCCCATCCCTTATCTATACTCTTTTTATGCTTATGTACAAATCTATTGTTTTATTCTAGCATCTCAAATACTTTACTGGAATAAGCTGTTTTGAATCATTTCTTTCTTTTTTACAGCACAAGATAAAAATGTGCAAGCAACCCGGTTCTCTTTACTGGAATTTTTCAAAATTACGGGGTGAAAAAAACATTAATCCCCTACCATATTTTTTAGCAGGTCTGCGAAGAAGGACCGTTTTTCCATAACTTGTGTTCCGTCATCCTCTGCTATGAACAATTGCTCACGTTCTTCGTTTCCCGGTTCCGGCCCCGCCTCCTGTTCTGCGATATCCGGCACTACAGCTGGTGTACTCAGGAGAGCTGTGTCCTCAACTACCTCTTGAGCAGATTCCTCGCTGTCAGCTACAGGTTGCACCATTTCCTCCGAAGCCGCCTCTTCTGGACGAGTTTCCAAATCAGTTTCCGGTTCTTCGTTTCCTTCTGAACTGCTCATTTGCAGCTCTTCTTTCACTTCCTGCTCCTCATCCTCGTAAGGTGTCTGGCTGACGGCAGTGCCATTCGAAAAATCAAGAAAGCATAGCGGCGGGAATAAAACACACCACCAATTTGCTCCTTCTCCTGCCCCTAAAGTAATAACGATTGCTTCATATTCACCAGCTGGATAAAGAAATTGCCCGTATAATTTTGTCGGGAACTGGGCTTGCCCAAACTCGATTTTGACTGGCTGGGAAAGCCCCTTTTCCTCTACCAATTTTTCAGCAATGCGTTGCATTTCCGGCAGTTTACTCTGAATCACATTTCTGGCTTCTTTCAAAGATGTGAGATCCTTTACCCATTCTGTGATCCCAGCATTCACTTCATCCCGGATCTCCCGTTTAACAGCCTGGTCCTCTTCTTTATCACTATTGGCCAGAATACGAAGCCTGATGGCTTCCTGCGGAATGACTACCGTTTCCCCCGAAGCCTGTGCTCTTTCCATTTCCGGTAAATAAAAACTTACGATCGTATAAAGACATAAACAGATTATATATAAACAAGCGATATGATTTTTTTTCATCGTTTCCACTCCCCCTCTGGAAACAGTCTCACCACATTCTATCTATCTTAAACTAGCAATTTAGACTTTTTTCAAAGAACGCCCTTAAAGCCCACCCGTATTACTTCTCCTCCGGCTGACTTGCAGATACAGCAAAAAACCCCAAAGAATGCTCTTCAGGGTTCCACAAATTGTTCAGCAAATACCATTCGGTCTTTACCATTTATATCATATTCTACTGAAACAGATGCATGCGGAAATGTCTTTTCAAGCATGCGCGCAACTGCGCTGCTTTGTCCCGCTCCCACTTCAAACCCTATAATGAACCGCTCTTTCATAACCTTCGGCAATTCATCCATAAACCTTCTATAGATATCCAGCCCATCCTCACCGGCAAACAGGGCTATATGTGGTTCATGCTCAGTCACAACTTCTGACATGTAATCCGCATCCCCAACCGGGATATATGGAGGATTGGATAGAACAATATCAAAAGAGCTCCCTTCCTCAATGAAAGGGGTTAACAAATCCCCTTCGACAAATTTGATATCGGCGCCCAACTGATCGGCATTTCCTTTCGCAACCTCCAGTGAAGATGCAACAATATCACTGGCCGACACCTCCAGTGAGGGTATTTCCAGCTTCATCGTAACCGCTATCGCACCGCTGCCAGTACCAACGTCCAACATAGTCTGCCCTTGGACTACCGGAAACATTCTGCGCATTTTCTGGATCGTATGATACACAAGTTCTTCTGTTTCAGGACGGGGAATCAACACCGATTCATTGACTGCAAATGTACGGCCATAAAACTCTTCAGTCCCCATCAGATATTGGACAGGTAACCCTTCCGTGTGCTGCTGAACAAGTCTCTGGAATTGTTCCCACACTTCCGGCGCTAACATCTCGTGCATATCAGCAAAAAGCCGGGAGCGCGGGCATGCAAGCAAATGGCACATCAAAAGCTCACCTGCATTCGCATCCCGATTGTGTTCTCGCAGGAAAGAAGAAGCCCAGCGCAGGGCTTCGAAAATTTTCACGCTCTCCATTATTCTGTCTCTCTTTGGAGCTTGCTTGCCTGATCTTCTATGATAAGGGCATCAATGACCTCATCCAGCTTACCTTCCATAATTTGATCAAGTTTCTGGATGGTCAGCCCGATTCGATGGTCCGTCACACGGTTCTGCGGGAAGTTGTATGTCCGGATCCGCTCAGATCGATCACCGGTACCGACTGCAAGCTTACGGTTTTGGTCATACTCTGCCTGCGCCTCTTGCTGGAACTTGTCATAAACGCGGGCTCTCAGTACTTTCATCGCTTTATCCCTATTTTTATGTTGGGACTTCTCATCCTGGCATGTTACAACAATCCCAGTCGGTATATGGGTCAGACGAACAGCCGACATAGTCGTGTTGACACTTTGTCCCCCGGCTCCAGAAGAAGCGTACGTATCAAAACGAATATCCTTATCGTGGATTTCTACCTCAACATCCTCCGTCTCAGGTAAGACGACCACTGTTGCTGTAGAAGTGTGGATTCGCCCTCCGGATTCCGTTTCAGGAACACGCTGGACACGATGGGCTCCGTTTTCGAATTTCAGTTTCGAATAGGCTCCGCTTCCGTTGATCATGAAAATGATTTCTTTAAAGCCGCCTAAGCCGGTAGCATTCGCCTCAATCACTTCCGTTTTCCAGCCTTGTGCCTCTGCATAGCGGCTGTACATACGGTATAGGCTTCCAGCAAACAGCGCAGCCTCTTCGCCACCGGCCGCTCCTCGAATTTCCATGATTACGTTCTTATCATCGTTCGGGTCTTTCGGAATCAAGAGGATCTTCAGGCGCTCTTCCAAGCTCGCCATAGTATTTTCGAGCTCACTGACTTCCTCTTTGACCATCTCCCTCATCTCTGCATCCAATTTATCTTCAAGCATAGACTTGGCATCTTGATACTGTTCACGAACATTTTTATACTCTCTATATGTTTCAACCGTTTCCTGTATATCGGATTGTTCCTTTGAATAGTCCCTAAGCCTCTTCGGATCATTGACAATATCCGGGTCGCTCAAAAGCTCATTCAATCTATCGTAACGGTCTTCAACTGCCTGTAATCGATCTATCACACTGATTCACCTCAAATTTTTTCCATAGCTCATTCATTATAATATGATAGGTATTGCCCGTCAAAAGCTGTAAACAGAGACAACGTGGCCTTCTAAGATCTACATAAGCACATATCCAGCCACGCATAAGCTATATGCCCGCCGACTGGAAGTCGAGACAATGCACAAATGGGTTCGTTACAGCCAATACCCGGACCGCTTGAACTAGCCAACTCAACATGTCTATCTCATATCTTGCAAAAAAAAGCGCCATCACAACCAGTGATCACGCTCTTCGGATTTCTTGCTAAAACTGCTTCAGCAGGTCATTTTGCTTCATTTACCTTCTGCTTGACTTTCAATTCAATGCCAGGGACTTCATGATGGTGTCTGCACCTCGGCTCATATGCTTCGGATGCTCCAACCAGGATGATCGGATCATGATAATTGGCCGGTTCGTTATCAATTAGGCGTTGTGTGCGGCTTGCGGCTTGTCCGCAAACGGAGCAAACTGCCTGAAGTTTTGTGACGTTTTCGGACAATGCCATTAATAAAGGGACAGGCCCGAAAGGTTCCCCGCGAAAATCTTGATCCAACCCCGCAAGGATGACCCGGAATCCGCTGTTCGCCAAATACTGTGCGACTTCCACGATTTCTTCATCGAAGAACTGCACTTCATCTATAGCAATTACATCATAATCGTTATTTATATGCTTAAAGATATCCGCTGACTTCTTTACAGGAACAGCTATTACAGATGCGCCATTATGTGTAACAACTGCTTTTTTTGCATAACGGTCATCTAACGCAGGTTTGAAAACAATTGTTTTTTGGCGGGCAAATTGTGTACGTCGAACTCTTCTGATCAGTTCCTCTGATTTTCCAGAGAACATGCTGCCACAAATCAGCTCCATCCATCCTGCTTTCTTTTTCTCGTACACTTTCTGATCTCTCCCCTTCTATGCAACAAATGGCATAGGTCCACATATTTCACTAATAATGATACTTATATTATTACAAATTGAGCTTTTGTAATTCAAGGGCTATGAAAGAAAAAAAACAGGCAAGGATTTTTACTTGCCTGTTTTTGAGCAATCAGATTAGTTTTGTGTTTTGATGCCGTATTTTTTGTTGAAACGGTCAACACGGCCACCAGCTTCAGCAAATTTTTGACGTCCAGTGTAGAATGGATGACATTCTGAACAAGTCTCAACACGGATTTCTTCTTTTACTGAACCAGTTTCAAATTCGTTACCACAAGCACACTTAACAGTGATTTTGTTGTAATTTGGATGAATTCCTGCTTTCATTCTTTTCATCTCCTTCCGCCCTGAATCATTTCCTGAAACAGAGTTATCGCATGTGAGGCACGACTTGCCTCACATAATCAAACATGCTTTTTATTATAACAACCCTATATTTGAATTGCAACTGATTATTATCTGTCCCTACGTCTTTTTTACAGAATTAAACAGTCAGGAATCGGAACGTGAACGTCGGGTCGGACCGCTCTTCATTTCCGCTTCAAGAGTATTGAAGAAATCTTCGTTACTCTTTGTCTGCCTTAGCTTACGCAGGAACCGTTCTGCGAAATCGGGACTGTCAGACATTGTTTTGCGCATCGCCCACAGGATATCCAACTGATCCTTAGGAAGCAACAGTTCTTCTTTTCTCGTGCCGGAACGGCGAATATCGATCGCAGGGAAAATACGGCGTTCCGCAAGCGAACGGTCAAGATGAAGCTCCAGGTTGCCTGTCCCTTTGAATTCTTCATAGATGACATCATCCATGCGGGAACCTGTATCGATCAAGGCTGTTGCCAAAATCGTCAAACTTCCTCCTTCTTCAATGTTCCTTGCTGCGCCGAAGAAACGTTTCGGACGGTGGAATGCTGCAGGGTCGATCCCACCTGACAAGGTCCGTCCGCTTGGCGGGATATACAGATTATAGGCTCTCGCCAGCCTTGTAATACTGTCCATGAGAATAATAACATCCCGTTTATGTTCAACAAGGCGCATCGCCCTCTCCAAAACAAGCTCAGCCACTTTAATATGATTTTCCGGCAACTCATCAAATGTCGAGCTAACGACATCACCTGCTACGGAACGTTCAATGTCCGTCACTTCTTCAGGGCGCTCATCTATTAACAGGACAATCAATTCAGCTTCCGGATGGTTTGTTGTGATGGCATTGGCTACTTCTTTGATCAGCATCGTTTTACCTGCTTTCGGCGGAGCGACAATCAGCCCGCGCTGCCCGAAGCCGACAGGGGCAATCACGTCCATGATCCTGGTCGAAAGATTTCGCTGAGTCGTCTCCAGCTTAAGCTGACGGTTTGGGTATAGCGGAGTCAATCCAGGGAAGTGTACCCGCTCTTTGGCTGACTCCGGATCATCACCGTTGACCGCCTCTACATGAAGGAGACCGTAATATCTTTCATTTTCTTTGGGCGGTCGAACTTTTCCGGACACTTTGTCGCCATTGCGTAAATCAAAGCGGCGGATTTGTGACGCCGATATATAGATGTCCTCTGAACTCGGAGAATAGTTAATAGGCCTTAAGAAACCGAAACCTTCAGACGGGATGATTTCCAATACCCCTTCCATAAACAAAAGGCCATCCTGTTCAGCACGTGCTTTAAGGATCGCAAAAATCAGCTCTTTTTTAGTTAATTTACTGTAGTAAGAAATCTTATATTCTTTCGCTAGTTCATAAAGCTCTTTAAGCTTCATATGTTCTAATTGAGAAATTGTAATATTCATTTGTACACCACTCTTTATAGTAATTACATGCATAATTGGATTCGGGCTTTAAAGTAAATACGAAGGTCTAACTGAAGGAAATCGCCATAGAAAATTGAAGATTAGAGGTTTTCGATTAAATCATTTTATCATGTCTATCATTTATTTTACTTCTATACGACCGATTGTTCAACTGGAACTCATTTTAGACAAGCAGCACCGAAGATCATTTTTATTTATTCCATCAAAAAACCGATACTCATAATCAACATTGTCTATTTTACTGAAAAATATTCAAAAAATAAATATATTTCTAAAAAGAGGTCGGGCGAGGGGACAATTTGTGGACAAATCAAGTCGAACAAAGATCGGCCGGTTCGTTCATAAGCCAAAAAAGCCAGGCATTCTAGGAAGGACTGAAGCCCCTCTTTGAATAACCCGGCTCAATCTTTTAATCAGCACTGCCTAATACAAGATTCGGCTTCTTCTTGAAGCTGTGCCTGCCATCAATGAATCGGACTGTCCCTGATTGTGCACGCATGACGATTGATTGTGTTTCCCCATAGCTACCCTTGAACTGTACACCCCTTAGCAGCTCGCCATCTGTTACGCCTGTGGCAGCAAAAATGGCATCATCTCCCTTAACAAGGTCGTCCATAAGCAGAATCTTTTTGCAATCAAGCCCCATGCTCACACAACGCTCTAACTCACCTTCATTTTGCGGAAGCAGCCTTCCTTGAATTTCGCCGCCCAAGCATTTTAAAGCTACAGCTGCCAAAACCCCTTCCGGAGCCCCTCCGGAACCGAACAGTATATCAACACCCGTCTGATCAAATGCTGTATTGATGGCTCCTGCAACATCCCCATCGTTAATCAGCTTGATCCTGACCCCTGCATTACGGAGCTGCTCGATTATTTCAGCATGCCGTGGACGATTCAATATGGTTGCTACCACGTCTTCCACGTCCTTATTTTTTGCCTTTGCCACAGCTTTAATATTGTCGAGAATCGGGGCTTCTATGTCAACTTTGCCAACCGCCTCCGGACCAACAGCTATCTTATCCATATACATATCTGGGGCATGCAACAAGTTCCCGTGGTCGGCTACGGCAAGCACCGCCAATGCATTCCATCCGCCAGAGGCAACAATATTTGTCCCTTCGAGCGGATCGACAGCAACGTCCACTCTTGGTCCGTATCCTGTCCCGAGTTTCTCTCCGATATAAAGCATGGGGGCTTCGTCCATCTCTCCTTCACCGATAACAACTGTCCCTTTCATCGGTACAGTGTCGAAAACATCTCTCATCGCCGATGTTGCAGCGCCATCCGCCTCATCTTTTTTTCCTCTCCCCATCCAACGGGCTGAGGCTAATGCTGCTGCTTCAGTCACACGCACTAATTCCATCGATAAGCTTCTTTCCAACTCTAACTCCCCCTGTTTTCCAATAAGTATAACACATTTCATATTCATGATAACATATTTAATGGATTACAGGTTATTTATATACTCTAATAATGGAAAGACCGTCTCTAAATCTGCATTTGAAGGAAGCGGCAAATTATAAAGAGGCTGATTCCCTCAGCCCCTTATGGATTATGGATACATACAGTTTTAAGTTTTTCCGGACTGTTTTGAAATGTCTGCGCATGCTCGTTCCTTAGCCTTTTAGTTCTTTAATTGTTCCAGCTCTTCTTGAGTCATTTTTTCACGCCAGATGGTTGCCCCTAGACCACTCAGCTTTTCCACAAGGTTGCTGTATCCCCGGTCTATGTGGTCGACGCCTGTAATTTCAGTGATTCCCTCAGCCATCAAGCCTGCCACCACCAATGCCGCTCCGGCTCGCAGATCACTGGCTTTGACCTTAGCTCCGTGCAGCTGCACAGGACCATTCACGATAGCAGAACGGCCTTCCACTTTAATGTTGGCGTTCATTCGCCTCAGCTCATCTATATGCTTGAATCTGGCTCCATAAATCGTATCAGTAACAACACTGGAGCCATTCACCTTAGTCAATAAGCTCGTAAATGGCTGTTGCAGATCTGTCGCAAAACCTGGATACACAAGTGTTTTTATATCGACAGCTTTCATTTTTTCGCCAGGCTCTATATATACCTTATCGTCGCTTGTCTCAATTTTCACGCCCATTTCCCTGAGCTTCGCTATCAATGACTCCAGATGCTGGGGAATGACATTATCAATAATGATTCCTTCCCCGCAAGCAGCAGCCATGATCATGAACGTGCCAGCCTCGATCCTGTCCGGGATGATTGTGTGACGGCAGCCGTGGAGTGATTCCACGCCATCAATACGTATGATATCCGTCCCTGCCCCTTTGATTTTAGCGCCCATATTAGTCAAAAGCGTGGCGACATCAATGATTTCAGGTTCTTTCGCCGCATTTTCGATAACGGTCCTACCCTTTGCGAGAACGGCAGCAAGCATGATATTGATGGTCGCCCCTACACTGACCACATCCAAATAAATACGGGCTCCGCGCAGTTCATCCGCTCGAAGATAAATGGCTCCCTGTTCATTTGTTACCTGGGCTCCAAGCGCTTCAAAGCCCTTGATGTGCTGATCGATTGGCCGAGGCCCCAAGTAACAGCCACCAGGCAAACCAATAACTGCTTTTTTGAAGCGCCCCAACATGGCACCCATCAAGTAATAGGATGCCCGCAACTTTTTTACTCTCCCGTTCGGCAAAGGCATAGGCACCATCGTGCTTGGGTCCACTCTTATCTCGTCACTATCCACACGGACGGTGCCGCCGATTTCTTCCAAAAGTCCCTTTAATATATCCACATCCGAAATATCCGGAAGCCCTTCTATGACTACAGGTGAATCAGCCAATATTGTCGCAGGGATAAGCGCAACTGCACTATTCTTTGCGCCGCTGACCCGAATTGTCCCTTTTAATGGATAACCGCCGGCAATTTTAAGCTTTTCCATATCTTACTCCCTTCCAGTTCCGCGAAAAGTACTGCAAACCCTAGTCCCTTTTTTTACCAGAAACAAATTGTATATATCGTCATTGTACATCATTCGTAGTGTATACAAAAATGATAAAGTCATGTACAAAAAAAGAAAAATGTTAAAAAAAGCCATGTCCTCCCGGAAATCACGGCTTTTTCCCTATTATTTTGCAGAAATATAATAATTAAGGTTGTTTTGTTTTTTCCCAATCTGACAAAAACGCTTCAATGCCTTTGTCTGTTAATGGGTGATGGAATAAAGACTTGATTACCTTGAAAGGCACTGTCGCGATATGTGCGCCGGCGAGAGCCGCTTCTGTTATATGCATAGGATTGCGGATGGATGCCGCAATGATTTCGGTGTCGATATCATGAATAGCGAAAATGTTGGCGATATCTTCAACTAGCGACACTCCATTTTGGCCAATGTCGTCTAAACGGCCAAGGAATGGGGATACATAGGTGGCTCCTGCCCTAGCCGCCAGAAGTGCCTGATTAGCGTTGAAAATAAGAGTAACATTTGTTTTAATGCCTTCCTGTGTGAAAGTTTTCACCGCTTTCAGACCATCCATAGTCATTGGAACCTTTACCGTCACATTGGGACTGATGGCAGCCAACTCTCGGCCTTCCGATAGCATTCCCTCATAATCGGTAGCAATAACCTCGGCGCTCACAGAACCCTCCACCTCATTAGCTATTTCCTTAATCCGATCATGGAAGGAAACATTCTCTCTTGCCACTAATGAAGGGTTCGTTGTTACTCCAGCCACTATGCCTAATTGATTTGCTTCTTTTATCTCTTCGAAGTTTGCTGTGTCTATGAAAAATTTCATAAGTATCAATCCTTCCACAATTTTCAGCCCGCCATTCAGCAGTATATTCATAATATAACAAAAAATCAAACTTTTTGTTAGTCAAAGCATGCTTCTCTCCTTAAAGCGACCGTAACATATACTATGCAACCGGACGTTGGTGGCAGATATGGAAGGCATAAAAAGCCACCCCAACAATGGGGTGGCTTTGCGATAAGTATGATTAAGCTTTGTTGTTTGAACCGAATTCACGGATTTTGCCGACAACAGTCGCTTTGATTGCTTCACGTCCTGGTCCGATGAATTTACGTGGATCGTAAACTTCAGCGTCAGCAGCCAATACTTCGCGAACTTTTGCTGCAAATGCAATTTGGTTCTCAGTGTTAACGTTGATTTTGGAAGTTCCCAAAGAGATTGCTTTCTTGATATCGTGTTCAGGAATACCAGTTCCACCGTGCAATACTAGTGGCATGTTTGTAAGGTTTTTGATTTCTTCCATTTCAGCGAATCCAAGGTTTGGTTCACCTTTGTATGGTCCGTGTACAGAACCAAGTGCTGGAGCTAGGCAGTCGATGCCTGTTTTCTCAACTAGTTCTTTACACTCTTGAGCATCAGCATAGATAACACCGTCAGCAATAACGTCATCTTCTTGTCCGCCGACTGTTCCAAGCTCAGCTTCTACGGAAACACCTTTAGCATGTGCGTATTCAACAACTGCTTTAGTCGTTTCAACGTTTTCTTCAAATGGGTGGTGAGAAGCATCGATCATAACAGATGTGAAACCTGCATCAATCGCATCTTTACATTTATCATATGAAGAACCGTGGTCAAGGTGGATCGCAACTGGAACTGTGATGTTCATGTCTTCAAGAAGACCTTTAACCATCATTACTACAGTTTTGAAACCGCCCATGTGACGAGCAGCACCCTCAGATACTCCAAGGATAACCGGTGATTTTTCTTCTTCTGCAGCAGCAAGGATTGCTTGAGTCCATTCAAGGTTATTGATGTTGAATTGACCAACTGCGTATTTACCTTCCAATGCTTTGTTAAGCATTTCTGTCATTGAAACTAAAGGCATTTTGTTTCCTCCTTCTATTGTAGCTGTTCACTCTGCGGTTTACATGCAGGGTTCCCTTTTAAAAATCTTCCCATAAAAGCACATAGTTTATGCTGGGAATCGTTGGGATAACAGCACTAATTCCAATTTACAGCATACCAATACTTTACCCATTTCTCAATACATTACCCGAACTGAAAGTGATTTTTTAAGGCATATATTTCATTTGTTTGACAGTTGTTTGAATACTTAAAAATGTAAACGCTTAATAGTGTTACGTTAGTTTTTGACGGGCAAATGCTCTTTTACTGCTTCCCTTATATCCTCTATGTCAAATGGTTTTGCAAAATGGGTGATGGCACCCAATTTTTTGGCTTTTTGGATCATATCCAGTTCACCATAGGCTGTCATCATAATGACAGCAATCGACGGATCAAGCTCCTTCAGCCTTTTCAGGATTTCGATGCCGTCCATTCCAGGAATCTTCATATCGAGCAGCACCAAATCCGGCTTGTTTTTTTCGGCTATATCCAAAGCTTGCATCCCATTTGCGGCCTGGAAGATTGCATATCCTTCCTTCTGCAGAACTTCATTCAATAATATTCTGATTCCGAACTGATCATCCACGATCAACACTTTTCCCATTAAACTTTCCTTCTTTCCCCAAAGTTATCATGATTTTCACCCACTTCATCCTCTGATCCCTAACTTCCATGTCGTTCGCATATTATCTAAAAATCTTATATAATGCATGTACGGTTTGGCTACGCCGGACCTACACCGGCCCCAGCAGCCGAAATGCCAGACACAAAGGAGTTAATATGAGCAGAATTTTTTCCACACAATTGACAGCGATCTTCAATAGAATCTCCAAAGACGAATTTGTAATAGAGGATGCAGCACGTCTATTGGCTCAGGCAGCAGTCGGAGACGGGCACATATACATAAAAGGTTTCGGTGAAATGCAAGGTGTCGCTCTCCAGGCGACGGAAGGACCTGAATTATTGCATTCCTGCCAAACATTTCCCCTATCGGAACCACTGTCCGGAGTATCATCCATGGATAGAGTCCTCATTTGCTCCAAGTATAGCAATGATGTGGAGGCAGTGGAATGGGCAAAAGAGCTTGTGAAAGCCGATATTCCTTTCGTTGCCATATCTACTGTTCAGGATGAGGAGGAGGCAGGTTTAGACAAACTTGCGGATATCCATATCGATTTAGGGCTCAAGCGTGGGCTTGTGCCGACTGAAACTGGCGATCGGATCGGCTATCCTTCTTTGATGGCTGCATTGTTTGCCTATCATTGCATTTACTTATCGATGCAGGAGCTTCTGGAAGAAATACAATAAAATAAGGAATATGAGTTCCTGTCCCAGCACCGGTTCACCTTCACTCTTCACAGCATTAGCCTCCTCTTTTGACCGGAAGCTTTAAGTTGAGAGCTTCTTTTGCTTCCAGGGCGGACTAGCTGCTTATGTCTTTCTTGAATTATGCATAGAGGGTCTGTGCCTGTTCAAAATGGCTATTTGAATATTCACAAAGACATCATAACATGGTTCAGGAATATATTCCAAAAAAAGTAAAAAGGTTGGACTCAAAAAGAACTAGTCTCGAGTCCAACCTTTTATTTTGTTTAGTTTTTCTGTTCAAGCGTAGCTTTGATGAAGTCCCTGAACAGTGGTTGCGGTCTTGTCGGCCTTGATTTGAATTCCGGATGGAATTGGGAAGCAACGAACCATGGGTGATCCTTCAATTCAATAATTTCAATCAAGCGACCATCAAGGCTAGTACCGGAGAACACAAATCCTTTTTTCTCCATATCTTGACGGTAGTGATTGTTGAATTCATAGCGGTGACGATGGCGTTCATACACCACTTTTTCCTGATAGGCTTCCATTGCTTTCGTTTCCTCACCCAATTTGCATGGATATAGGCCCAAACGCAATGTTCCCCCCAGATCTTCTACATCCTTTTGTTCAGGCAGCAGGTCGATGATTGGGTTTGTCGTCTCCGGGTTAATTTCCGCAGAATGCGCATCTTCCAAACCGAGGACATTCCGTGCGAACTCGACAGTAGCCAGCTGCATACCCAGACAGATTCCGAGGAACGGCTTTTTGTTTTCACGCGCGTATCGGATGGCTTCAATTTTCCCTTCAACCCCGCGATCACCAAATCCGCCCGGCACAAGAATACCGTCAGCATCCTTCAGCAGGGACGCAACATTTTCTTTCTTGACTTCTTCGGCATTGATCCAATTGATTTCCACGTCAGCATCGAAGGCATAGCCTGCATGCTTCAAAGATTCTACAACAGAAATATAGGCATCCTGCAGCTCCACATATTTCCCGACCAAGGCAATCTTTGTCTTGCCGGATAGATTCAATACTTTGTCGACAAGAGCTTTCCATTCCGTCATATCTGCTCGTTCCGCATTCAGCTTAAGGTGGTCGCAGACGATTTGGTCAAGATGTTGCTCTTGAAGCGCCAAAGGAACAGAGTACAGCGTATCAGCGTCGCGGCACTCGATAACCGCTTTAGAATCAATATCACAGAACAAGGCAATTTTATCCTTCATGTCTTGTGATACTGGCTTTTCGGTACGGACAACAATTACATTCGGCTGGATTCCAAGACTACGCAACTCTTTTACACTATGTTGAGTAGGCTTCGTTTTCATTTCTCCCGCTGCCTTGATGTAAGGAATCAGCGTACAATGAAGGTAAAGAACATTGTCGCGGCCTATATCACTCTTGATTTGACGGATTGCTTCTAGGAAAGGCAATGATTCGATATCCCCTACTGTACCACCGATCTCTGTAATGACAACGTCCGCATTCGTTTCGCGGCCTGCTCGGAAGACCCGATCTTTGATTTCATTTGTGATATGGGGAATGACTTGTACAGTACCGCCCAAATATTCACCTTTACGTTCCTTGCGCAAAACAGTCGAATACACTTTACCTGTAGTGACATTGCTGTATTTGCTCAAATTGATATCAATGAAACGCTCGTAATGCCCTAGGTCCAAGTCTGTTTCAGCACCATCATCGGTAACGAACACTTCACCGTGCTGGTATGGACTCATCGTCCCCGGATCCACGTTAATATAGGGGTCAAATTTTTGTATAGTTACATTTAGCCCTCTGTTCTTTAATAGCCTTCCTAAAGATGCCGCTGTGATTCCTTTTCCAAGAGAAGAAACCACTCCGCCTGTTACAAAAATATACTTTGTCAATTTATATTCCTCCCTGTTGATCCTAAAAATCGGATGGTTGAATTTGTAAGGGTTCTATACGTTTTTAATGGGTACCAGATAATTGAACTGCCATGTATAAAAAGCAAATTGAGCTACCGAGGATGCAGCCCAATATTATGAACAGTCATGTGTTTTAGGTTTCCCATAACAAGTACAGGATTATGAAAAACAAAAAACGCTCCGCCTACAAAATGTAAGGGAGCGTTTTGATTGAAAACGTTTGTCCTTTTTAAAGGAGCCCAAAATTGATTCTACAAACTCACGCTTGAAAAGTCAAGCAGTTTACAGTTTGTCCTCTTCGTCTTCATCTTCAATAATATCGAAGTCATCATCCTCGATCAGGTCTTCTTCGTCTTCATCATCGATATCTTCATCGTCGATCAAGTCGCCCGTTTCGTCGATCAGGTCCTCTTCGTCATCTATGTCTTCGATTTCATCGAAGTCCTCGACGTCATCCATATCTACTTCAAAATCATCGTCAAGATCAATGACTTTCTTCGCTTTTTTCTTTTTAGGTTTTACGGGATTTGTCATCTCATCTTCAACCTGATCGATCGGGTACCAGTCTTTAAGGCCCCATTTATTCTCGCCAGATGTGCTGAAGCGGCCGTCAATATTCAGGTCTGTGTAAAACTGCGGCAACTTCTGTTGGATTTCTTCTTTCGTCAACCCTTGCAATTTCATGATCTCATCAACAATTGCTTGAAAAGGCATTGCTTCTTTTTTATCGGTCAGAATGATATGCGTTAATTCAATCAGGGACATTTCTTTAAATTCTTGTTCAGTATATTGATGTAAACTCAATATGTACACGTCCTTTCTCTATAAAAACCACGGATCCATCCGCATTCTTGTATGGTTAGTCCAATCTATAAATCATTATAAACAATACATTTAGGTTTATGCTAGTTCGAACTTATTCTTCATCCTGATCATACCCCAACACAAAAGGATCCTTTTTCCATTCGCGATAAGCCAAAAAGAAAAAGTATATGGAAAAAAGAAAAAAACTGACTGCGCCAAACTGTTTTTGATACAGGATGCGGAAAACAACCAGGCCGACAAGTATGCAGATGACATATATACTATACCGCAATCTCATGACTTTCCACTCCAATAGCCAGCTTCATTTCCCCTTGCTAAGAATACCATTTTAACCCTTTCATTTACTAATTATAAAGGGTTTTTCAAAACTTTTTATATTAAATTTCTGATTCAAAAAGCGGAAAAGCCGATATAGCCTATGTTAACAAGCTATATCGGCTTTTTTTCGCGCTACATATTCCGTCTGTATTGACCCCCTACTTTATAAAGCGCATGGGTGATCTGTCCAAGGCTTGCTACCTGAACACAGTCCATTAATTCGGCAAAGATATTCTTACCGGAAACGGCTGCCTTTTGGAGGTTGTTCAGAGCTTCCTTGGTTTTTGCTTCATGCTTCTCCTGAAAACTCTTCAAGTTTGCAATCTGCCCTTCTTTTTCCTCAATTGTCGCACGGGCCAATTCAATATTATTAAGTTCTTCCTCGGTTGGCGGATTCGGATTTAAATAAGTATTGACCCCGATGATCGGAAGCTCCCCCGAGTGCTTCTTCAGCTCATAATACATCGACTCATCCTGGATTTTTCCCCTTTGGTATTGGGTTTCCATAGCTCCCAGCACGCCTCCGCGATCGTTCAGTCTTTCAAATTCTTCTAGGACGGCCTGTTCCACCAGGTCTGTCAACTCTTCCACAATGAAGGCACCTTGCAGCGGGTTCTCGTTTTTGGACAACCCGTACTCCTTCGTGATGATCATCTGGATAGCCATGGCACGGCGGACAGATTCTTCAGTAGGCGTTGTGATTGCTTCGTCATATGCATTAGTATGAAGTGAATTGCAGTTGTCCTGCAGGGCCATAAGCGCCTGAAGCGTTGTGCGTATATCATTGAAATCAATTTCCTGAGCATGAAGAGACCTGCCTGATGTCTGGACGTGATACTTCAGCTTCTGACTTCTCTCATTTGCTCCATATTTGTCGCGCATCACAGTTGCCCAAATACGGCGGGCAACGCGGCCTATGACTGTATACTCAGGGTCGAGCCCATTCGAGAAGAAGAATGATAGGTTCGGTGCGAAATCATCAATGGACATGCCGCGGCTTAAGTAATATTCCACGTAGGTAAAGCCGTTTGCAAGCGTAAAGGCCAGCTGTGAGATCGGATTGGCCCCTGCTTCTGCAATATGATAGCCGGAGATCGATACGGAATAGTAGTTCCTCACTTTATTATCTATGAAGTATTCCTGGATATCTCCCATCATCCTTAATGCAAACTCAGTCGAGAAGATACACGTATTCTGCCCCTGATCTTCTTTAAGGATATCAGCCTGCACGGTTCCCCTGACTGTCTGCAATGTCCAGGCCCTTACTTCCCTCTCTTCTTCCGGACTCAGCCTCCTGCCCAGCTCCTGCTCTTTTTTCTCGATTTGCTGGATAATGGCTGTATTTAAGTACATAGCCAAAATGATCGGTGCCGGTCCATTGATTGTCATGGATACTGATGTTGTCGGGCTACATAAATCAAAGCCTGCATACAACTTTTGTATGTCCTCCAACGTACAGATATTTACACCGCTTTCCCCCACTTTCCCATATATATCAGGTCGATAATCAGGATCCTCCCCATATAAGGTAACAGAGTCAAAAGCCGTACTAAGCCGTTTGGCATCATCGTCTTTTGATAGATAGTGAAATCTTCTGTTCGTTCTCGTCGGCGACCCCTCGCCAGCAAATTGCCTTTTAGGATCCTCCCCTTCCCGTTTGAATGGGAATACACCTGCTGTATAGGGAAAATATCCGGGCGCATTTTCTTTGTATACCCATTGAAGGATTTCTCCGTAATCCTTATACTTCGGCAAAGAGACTTTTGGGATCATCAACCCTGAGAGACTTTCTGTTTTTAAGGATGTGACTATTTCTTTCTCCCGTACTTTCGTGACAAATTTATCTTGACGATATTTTTCTGTGAAGGATTCCCATTGTTCCAGGATGCGTCTGGATTCCTTCGATAATTTGTCTTTCACTTCCTCTTTCATCTGCTTAAGCGCAGTCACCACTTCTCCGTCTGCTCCGGATTCTCTCAAGGCCTCAAGCGTCCCTTCTACCTGGAACAATCTCCGGGCATGGCTTGCCTGTTCAGCTGCAGTCAAATGATAATTCTTGACCGTCTCGGATATTTCCCTTAAGTAATACCGTCTGTCATTTGGTATGATGACGTTCTGTTTTTTGACCTCTCCTTTTTTAGAATAAGAAGTCCTCCATTCCGTGCCTGACTTCTCATTCAGCAATCCGATCAACGCCGCAAATAGGCTGTTGGTGCCTTCATCATTGAATTGACTTGCAATCGTCCCGTAAACAGGCATCTCGCTATAATCCCTGTCAAACAGTTCCCTGCTTCGCTGATATTGCTTCTGCACTTGGCGCATCGCGTCTTCAGAGCCTTTTCGTTCAAACTTATTGATGACAATAAGATCCGCGTAATCGATCATATCGATTTTCTCCAGTTGGGTAGGAGCGCCGAATTCACTCGTCATGACATACATCGAAAGATCGCATAATTCCGTGATAGCCGCATCGCCTTGCCCGATACCCGAAGTTTCCACTATGACGAGGTCATATCCGGCTGCCTGAACGACAGATATAGCATCATTTAGGGCTAGTGATATCTCACTATTAGACTTCCTGGTTGCCAAACTCCTCATGTAGACACGATCGGAAGCAATCGCATTCATGCGGATCCGATCACCGAGAAGCGCTCCCCCTGTTTTCTGTTTTGTCGGGTCAATGGAAAGAACGGCCAGTTTCTTTTCAGGTATTTCATTCAAGAAACGGCGGATCAGTTCATCGGTCAATGAGCTTTTCCCCGCTCCACCGGTACCGGTTATTCCGAGAACAGGGGCCTTTTTCGTTTCTTCATCCAGCACCTCAAGCATCGGCTCTAAGGCTGCTAAGCTTTCATCCCCTGTTCCAAGGCTATTTTCGACAATCGTGATCATTTTAGCGACGGCATATTTATCTCCAGCCTCCATGTTAGCCCATTCTTCAGAGACAGCTACCGTTCGATCTATGTTATCGCATTCTTCGAGCATAATATTGACCATACCCTGCAAACCGTGGATTCTGCCATCTTCAGGCGAGAAGATCCGCGCTATGCCGTACTCATGAAGCTCGTTAATTTCACGCGGAATGATGACTCCCCCGCCGCCGCCAAAAATCCGGATATGGCCTGCCCCTTTTTCTTGCAGCAAATCGTACATATATTTAAAGTACTCGACATGGCCACCCTGATAGGAAGAAACAGAGATCCCTTGGACATCTTCCTGAACCGCCGCATTGACAACCTCCTCCACAGAGCGGTTATGGCCCAGATGGATGACTTCCGCTCCTGAACTCTGCAGTATCCTTCTTATAATGTTTACTGATACGTCATGTCCGTCAAAAAGGCTAGATGCAGTGATGAACCGTATATGATTTTTCGGTTTATATATATCGACCGTGCTCATATAATCCCTCTCCTTGCTTTTCTATTTGATATACGCCTCTTTCTGGATGCTTTTGAACAACAGGTCAGTCTGAATGGCAATATATTCGTCCAATGTATAATGTTTCTGAATCACCCAACGACGGAATCCCCACATTTGCCCTTGCACATAAATATTATGGGCAAGCAGGTTTATTTGCTCATCAGTCAGGGACAATTCGTTATTTTTAGCACAGTTCAACAATAAATGCTCGAACATGGCCACCATTTCGATTTCTTTCTTAAGGACATATGGAAGGGCGTCTTTCGATAACGATTTGGCTTCCTGGTACATAACCAACACTTCATCCTGCATCTCGTCCATCACTTTCATGTAATTGGCGATCCCGATCTTTAGGCTTTCGATTGTCCCTTCTTGTCCGGATAGGGCCTTTTCAATCTTTTCTTTTACCTGTTCATATATACTGTCGCAAACCAAATAAAGAACATCCTCTTTGGTGCGAATATACTCATAAAGGGTCCCGATGCTGAAGCCTGAAGCTTTGGCGATTTCTCTCGTGGTGGTCCGGTGGTACCCTTTTTCCTTGAATAGGGCGACCGCTCCTTTGATCATCTGGTTCCGCCGTAATCTGACCAAATGCTCATCCTTAACGGATGCATGGATTTTCCTTTTCGTCATCAAAACACCCCCCTATCTTCTCTTACTGGCCCCGATTATGACAGTGCGCCGCTATTACTTAGTGATCATGCGGGAGATGACTAGACGCTGGATCTCTTGCGTACCTTCATAAATCTGGGTGATTTTCGCGTCTCTCATATACCGCTCTACCGGGTAATCTTTTGTATACCCATATCCGCCGAAAATCTGGACAGCTTCCGTTGTGACCTTCATGGCCGTATCTCCTGCAAGCAGCTTGGACATGGCCGATTCTTTCCCATATGGAAGGCCTTCTGATTCTAACCACGCTGCCTGATATGTAAGAAGTCTCGCCGCTTCAATACCCGTTGCCATATCAGCCAATTTGAACCCGATCCCTTGTTGAGCTGCAATCGGTTTTCCGAATTGTACCCTTTCCTTTGAATACTCCAATGCCGCATCCAAAGCGCCTTGCGCAATCCCGACAGCCTGTGCGGCAATACCATTACGGCCACCGTCCAAAGTCATCATGGCGATTTTGAATCCTTCCCCCTCTTTTCCGAGAAGGTTCTTTTTCGGAACACGGCAGTTATCGAAAATAATTTCGGTTGTCGGTGATGAGCGGATACCCAACTTTTGCTCTTTCTTGCCCACACTGAAACCTGGAAAATCGCTTTCTACAATGAACGCACTAGTACCCTTTTGTTTGGATTCAGGATCAGTCAAAGCGAAAACTACATAGATATCGGCAATGCCGCCATTTGTGATGAAAATTTTGGAGCCGTTCAGGACGTACTCATCCCCATCAAGTTTAGCTGTTGTTCTCATGCCCCCAGCATCCGAACCGGATCCCGGCTCTGTCAGGCCGTAAGCGCCGATTTTTTCACCTTGTGCCATAGGACGCAGATACGTTTGTTTCTGCTCCTCGCTTCCAAACTTGTAGATGGGCCATCCGGCCAGTGAAGTATGGGCGGATAATGTGACGCCCGTGGAAGCACACACCCTAGAAAGTTCCTCAACAGCAATGCAATAGGCGAGATAGTCGCTGCCGATGCCGCCGTATTCTTCCGGCCACGGTATCCCCGTAAGACCGAGCTCAGCCATTTTCTTAAAGATATCCATATCGAAACGCTCTTCTTCATCTCTTTCCGCCGCAGTCGGCGCCACTTCATTCAATGCGAAATCACGTACCATTTTACGGATCATTTCATGCTCTTCAGTCAATTTAAAATTCATGTTCCCCACCTGCCCATTCATATTAGTGATCATTTTTTATTTAGTAAGATGCTTTTGAATAACAATTTTCTGTATTTCACTTGTTCCTTCATAGATTTCAGTGATTTTCGCATCACGGAAATACCTTTCGACCGGATATTCTTTTGAGTAGCCGTAGCCGCCGAATATCTGAACTGCTTCCGTCGTCACTTCAACGGCTGTCCGGGAAGCAAACAACTTGGCCATCGATGCTTCAAGTCCGCAAGTTTCCCCATCGGCCCGCATTGAAGCAGCGCGATACACCAACAGTCTGGATGCCTCAACGGCCGTCGCCATATCCGCAATCTTAAAACCGATCCCTTGCTGAAGAGCGATCGGCTTCCCGAACTGACTGCGCTCTTTGCTGTATTGTACAGCATGCTGAAAGGCCCCTTCCGCTATGCCCAAGGCTTGGGCAGCGATGCCGATCCTGCCGGTATCCAGATTGGACATGGCCACTTTGAATCCTTCTCCCTCTTCCCCAAGAAGATTCTCGGCCGGCACTAGCATATTTTCGAACGTCATCTGAATCGTACGCGATCCGTGCAGCCCCATTTTTTTCTCATCCTTGCCTATAATAAGGCCCGGCGTATCCTTGTCGACGATGAATGCTGTTATGCCCCTGCTGTCTTTCTCGGGTCCAACAGTAGCAAACACGATGTACACATCGGCTTCTCCGCCGTTTGTGATGAACATTTTGCTCCCATTCAATTCATAAAAATCTCCTTTTCGGACAGCTCTCGTTTTCAGGCTTCCAGCATCCGATCCAGCGTTAGATTCTGTCAAACAGAATGCCCCTAGATATTCGCCGCCAGCCAATTTCGGGATATATTTCTGCTTTTGCTCCTCAGTCCCGAAATAAAGGATCGGGTTCGTGCCGACTGAAGTATGGACGGATAAAATAACACCTAACGTCGGACTTACCTTGGATAATTCATGGATGGCAATGATATAGGAGACAAAGTCCATCCCTGCACCGCCGTATTTTTCAGGAATCGGAATGCCCATCATTCCGAGATTAGCCATTTTTGTAAGCAAACGGCGGGGAAATTCCCCTTTTTCCATTCTCCCGATAAAGGGTTCGACTTCCTTAAGTGCAAAGTCCCTCACCATCTTCTGCATCATCAGCTGCTCTTCTTTCAATCTAAGTTCCATAGATGCCTCCCGCTATTCGTATGAATAAAACCCTTTGCCTGCCTTCTTCCCGAGCCAGCCTGCTTTCACATATTTCCGCAGAAGTGGGCATGGCCGATACTTATCGTCACCGAACCCTTCATGCAGTGTTTCCATAATATAAAGACATGTATCGAGCCCAATAAAGTCTGCCAACGTCAAAGGACCCATCGGATGGTTCATGCCGAGCTTCATCACCTCATCAATGGCTTCCTTTGTAGCTACACCTTCATAAAGCGTATAAATCGCTTCATTGATCATAGGCATCAGGATTCTGTTCGATACGAATCCAGGAAAGTCATTCACTTCAACAGGTACCTTGTTCAATGTCCTTGCCAGTTCTTCAATGGCTTTAAAAACACTGTCATCAGTCGCAAGGCCACGGATAATTTCAACAAGCTTCATGACAGGCACAGGGTTCATAAAGTGCATGCCGATCACTTGTGACGGCCGGTTTGTAGCGGCAGCGATTTCCGTAATCGGAAGCGAAGAGGTATTCGTCGCCAGTATCGTATGAGGCTGCGCAATCTGATCCAAATTGCGGAACAGATTCGCCTTAACCTCCATATTCTCGACAGCAGCTTCGATGACGACATCCACATCGGCTGCATCCTGAAGATTGATGGAGGCTGTCAGCCTAGCCAATGTGTTCTCTTTGCTTTCCATTGATATTTTTCCTTTATCGACTTGCCTTGACAGATTTTTGGAAATGGTACCCATTCCTTTTTCTACAAACTCTTCTTTCAGGTCATTAAGATACACCTCATATCCTGCTGCGGCGCACACATGTGCGATTCCGCTTCCCATCTGTCCAGCACCGATAACCATTATTTTTTTGATGTCCATGATATTCCTCCTCATCATTTTGAAGCTTTCGGAACTTCTATCATGATTGCATCGCCTTGGCCGCCGCCGCTGCAAATGGCAGCAATCCCGACTCCGCCGCCACGCCGTTTCAACTCATGCATCAACGTAAGGATAATTCTTGTCCCGCTGGCCCCGATCGGGTGGCCGAGTGCGACAGCTCCCCCATTCACATTGACCAGCTCGGTGTTGAGCCCTGCCAGTTTATTGCTTGCCAACGCAACAGCAGCAAATGCTTCATTTATTTCGAACAGATCAATGTCCTTGAGCATTTTGCCTGTCTTCCCTAATAGCTCCTGTATCACCAATCCCGGTGTTTTCGGAAAATCCTTTGCTTCCAGGGCAATTTCAGCATGACCGATGATATAAGCCATCGGCTCTACCCCTTCTTTTTCAGCCCGCTCTTCACTCATAAGTACAACGGCCGCTGCTCCGTCATTGACACCAGGGGCGTTCCCCGCTGTAATTGTTCCATCCTTCCCGAATGCCGGTTTTAATCCATGAAGCTTCTCGACGGTCGTTTCTTTTCTCGGTGCCTCATCCTCAGCAATAATGATTGGGTCGCCCTTCCGCTGCGGGATTTCCACCGGCACGATTTCTTCAGCAAGTTTCCCTGACTCGATCGCTTCAAGAGCCCGTTTATGGCTTCGGTAGGCCCACTTATCCTGCTCTTCCCTTCCAATCTCTAATTCTTGCGCTGTGCTGTTTCCGTATGTCCCCATATGAACCCCTGTGAAACTGCAGCTCAAGCCATCATGAATCATCATGTCCTTAAGGGAACTATCTCCCATGCGCGCCCCAAAGCGGGCATTCGGGATAAAGTAAGGAGCATTGCTCATCGACTCCATTCCTCCTGCGACAATGACATCTTCTCCTCCGGAACGAATCAGGATATCCCCCAGCGTGATGCTCCTCATACCTGACGCGCACACCTTGTTCACCGTCTCTGTTTTGACGTTCCAAGCCAGGCCTGCTTTCCTAGATGCTTGCCTAGAAGGAAGCTGCCCCTGGCCGCCTTGAAGGACAGTACCCATAATGACTTCCCCGACAATGGTAGGATCGACTTTCCCTCGCTGTAATGCCTCTTTAATAGCAATTCCACCAAGATCTGATGCAGAGTAGCTGCTGAGTCCGCCCCCAAATTTACCGAACGGCGTCCTGGCACCGCTTACAATTACAGTTCTTTTCATCTGCTTCCATCACCCTTCTTCTCAATATTCTGATTTTTAAGGATTGACTGAACGCTCGCTCATGATTTCTCCTGATGAAAAGGGACGTCTGAAAAGCCGTCCCTTTTTCGTTACTCATGTCAAATACCCTAAATAAGTAAAATTTGTATATTTTTAGTTTACTATAAAACTTTTAAAATTTATAATACTTTCCGAAAAAAGATTAGGAAACCAACGTCTGGCCGTCCCCAAGGATAGATTTCTCAAGGATTTCCGCAACATCCAATGTGTTTACTGAATCCTCAACTTCCTTCGCTTTCGTGCCATCCGAGAGCATCGTCAAGCAATACGGGCATCCGGAACTGATGATGGACGGGCTGACCGCCAGTGCCTGTTCTGTTCGCGCAACGTTAACACGGTGTCCGGTTTCTTCTTCCATCCACATGAGACCTCCCCCTGCCCCACAGCACATCCCCGTCTCACGGTTCCTTTCCATTTCCACAAGTTCAATGCCTGGAATCGCTCTCAAGATTTCCCTCGGAGGATCATAAACGGTATTGTATCTGCCAAGGTAACATGAATCATGGAAGGTGATTTTTTCCTCGACAGCATATGTTGGCTTCAAGCGACCTTCTTGGACCAGCTGAGCTAATAATTCAGTATGGTGATACACTTCAGCTTTCAACCCAAAATCAGGATACTCATTTTTGAATATGTTGTAGGCATGCGGATCGATTGTGACAATTTTCTTGATTTCATTCTTCTCGAATTCCTCGATATTTTTGGTGGCCAGTTCCTGGAACACAAACTCATTGCCGAGGCGTCTCGCTGTATCTCCTGAGTTTTTCTCTTTGTTTCCTAGAATAGCGAATCGGACTCCAGCTTCATTCAGAAGCTTGGCAAAAGATAGAGCTATTTTCTGGCTTCGGTTATCGTACGATCCCATGGAGCCCACCCAAAATAGATATTCGAATTCCTCGCCTGCTTTTTTCATCTCTTTCACTGTCGGAATATGGACATCATCCCTTAGCTCACGCCATTTTTCACGTTCTTTTCTGTTCAGTCCCCAAGGATTGCCTTGGCGCTCGATGTTCTGCATGGCGCGCTGTGCATCGGGGTTCATTTTCCCTTCTGTCAATACCAGATACCTGCGCAAGTCAATAATCTTATCGACATGCTCATTCATGACCGGACACTGATCTTCACAGTTCCGGCAAGTTGTGCATCCCCAAATTTCTTCTTCAGTGATGACATCCCCGATGAGGCTTGGGCTGTAGACCGCAGAAGCAGCAGCCTGCTCTTCAGCGCCTTGTCCAGCGGCAGCCAGCGCCAATTGGTTCCCTTTCGTATTCGAAAACAGAAGGCTAGGCACCCACGGCTGCTTTTGAGTCATCGCGGCACCATGGTTCGTTAGGTGATCCCTAAGTTTGATGATCAGATCCATCGGGGACAGCATTTTGCCGGTCCCTGTTGCAGGACACATATTTGTACAGCGCCCGCATTCTACACAAGCATAAAAATCAATCATCTGAAGCTGATTGAAATCCTCAATTTTTCCGACTCCGTATGTTTCCTGTGTCTCATCCTCAAAGTCGATCGGCTTTAATTTCCCCGGATTATCCAATCGCGCTGCATAAACATTGGCTGGACCTGCAATCAAGTGAAAATGCTTCGATTGCGGTACATAGACAAGGAATGTGAACAAGATAATCGTATGCAGCCACCAGGACACATAGAATAAGACGATGGAAGCCGTCTCCCCGATCCAAGAGAAGGCGATGGCAAACAGGGATGCTACAGGCTCATAAACAGCAGGCTCATGCCCATGCCAAATCATTGCCATCCCATTTCCGAATAGGACCGATAGCATGAGTCCCCCGATGAAAATCAAGACAAGCCCTGACTTGAATCCTCTTTTCAGGCGCACAAGCTTTTCGATGTAACGACGGTAAAACGCCCAAACGACTGCAATCAGAATGATAAATGTGACGATTTCCTGGAACAGTGTGAACGCCGGATACAACGGACCAAGCGGCAAGTGAGCCCCTGGATAAATCCCTTTGATGATAAAATCGATTGCACCTAGCTGTACCAGTAAAAATCCATAAAAGAACATGACGTGCATAATGCCGCTCTTCTTATCCTTCAATAATTTCTTCTGTCCGAAGACATTCACCCAGACCATTTCCAGGCGTTCCTTCACACGGTTATCGAATTCAACCTTTTTCCCAAGCTTGATATATTTGATTCTTGTAGCAATCAAGTAGACAAATAGTCCGACTGCATAGGCCGCAACAAGCAGGAACGCAATCAAGTTCACCCATAATAATCCTTGCATTTAGTCTCCCCCCACTAAAAGAGAATCGCAATAACGATTGCATTTCCTTCTCTTTCATATAAAAATTATCAGAATATTACTAGCTATTTTCATTCTATATAATGAATGAGCATTCAGTCAATATTAATCTCTTTTTTTTCCAGCCTTTTTCAAAAAGAATGATTCACGGGCATTTATTTTTCTTTTTAGCTAAAAATAAAAGGAAGATCATTTGTAGGAAAAGAGGCGAAGAATATGAAGGCACTATGGGTCATCCTGATCTTAGCAATCATCGTTATAGCATGGCTGTTCATCGATTTCAGGTTCGGCCATAAAAAACATAAACCGGCTGTCCGGACTTTCCCTGAGCGCAGGGGAAGCCTAACTTTATTCACATCCGGCCAGGATTTATTCGATGAATATTTCCGGGATGCAGAAAGAGCCAAGCATCATATCCATATTCTTTTTTACATTGTGAAGAAAGATAAGATCAGTTATCGCTTCCTGAAACTTCTTAAAAAAAAGGCATTAAGTGGAGTCGAAGTGAAATTGATGGTGGACTGGTCAGGCAGTATGTCCTTGAACAAAGCCATGATTGGAGATCTCAAGAAAAGCGGCGTAAAGGTGGCTATCTGCAAAAAACCGAAGTTCCCATTTTTCTTTTATACGGCACAGCAAAGAAATCACCGTAAAATCACGATCATCGATGGAGCCGTCGGTTATCTGGGCGGGTTCAATGTTGCAAAAGAGTATGTCGATCTTGATCCAAAACTAAGCCCGTGGCGGGATTATCACCTGCGTATCTCAGGAGAGGCAGTGGGCGATCTGGAGGACATATTCCTCAACGATTGGAAAGAGGCGTCCGGTGAGGATATTGGCTACAAGGAATACTATAAAAAAGAAGGGTTATCCGGCAACACCACGGTCCGAATCGTACCGACCGAGGCAGATGCGACTTTGGAAGACCAGTTTATCCGGTTATTCAAAAAGGCAAAGCAATCGGTGATTATCGGGACACCCTATTTCATTCCCTCCCCCGCTCTGATGGATGAACTGAAAAACCTGTTGGCAAACGGTGTTGGGGTGAAAATCATCGTGCCGGCTGTGTCTGATCACCCTTTGGTAAAGGAGGCAGCCTACCGTTATTTTCGGGAACTGCTTTCCCTCGGAGCAGAAATACGCCAATTCCAGCAGGGTTTCTTCCATGCCAAATATATATTGATTGATGACTCCTTCCTTGATATCGGAACGGCCAATTTCGATAAAAGAAGCCTTTTCCTAAATGATGAGGTCAACTGCTTCACCTCAGACCAGGCTTTCATAACAGAAGTGAAAAAGGCCATAAATTATGATATCGAAAACAGCACAAACCTGACCAGCAAGGACTTACAATCAATCGGCTTATTGGCCCGCCTTAAAGAAAAGGTGGCATCGGCAGTTGATTCCTTTTTATGAGGGGGACTTTCATATGCTAATAAGGTTCGGTTATGTTTCGACAGCGGTTTCACTGTGGGATTCGTCTCCCGCGAAAACGATGACATTCAAACGCTATGAACAATTGGATAAAGACGAGCGAACAGGGAAACTCCACAACGTAACTAGGAGAAATCTGCAGAACACAATGCGGATGCTCCTTTATAATGCCGCCCATGAAATTTTCGTCTATCGGTTATCCAGCAGCATCGTCCCCTTAGCTACGCATCCAGATGTACTATGGGATTTCGTCACTCCATTCAAGCAGCAATGGAATGAGATCGGAGACTTCATAAAAGCATGTAATATGCGGGTCAGCTTCCACCCGAACCAATTCACATTGTTCACCAGTCCGCGTGCCGAAATCACTGCAAACTCAGTCAGGGATCTGGAATTCCATTACCGCATGCTCACCGCCATGGGCGTAGAGGATACTTCTTACATGAACATCCATGTCGGCGGCGCCTATGGGGACAAGCAGCTATCAATTGAGCGATTCCATGAAAACATAAGACAACTCCCAGAGCCGATTAAGGAGCGCCTCACACTGGAAAATGACGACAAAACGTATACCGCAACAGAAACCCTTGAAGTTTGCAGCAAGCAAAACATACCCTTGGTGTTCGACTTTCATCATCATCTAGCCAATGAGTGTGAAACCGGACTTTCTGAACTTCTGCCGTATATATTCTCCACATGGGAACGTACTGGACTGCCGCCTAAAATCCATATATCGTCTCCTAAATCAGATAAGGCATTCCGTTCACATGCAGATTATGTCGATCCGGTGTTTCTGCAGCCGCTGCTGGAGGAACTAAAGGTAGTGAACAAGGATGTGGATTTCATGGTGGAGGCTAAAAGTAAAGACATTGCCCTTTTACAGCTTGTAGAAGATTTGAGCGCCATCCGTGGCATCAAACGGGTCGGCGGAGCCACCTTGGAAATATGAAAAAAGCTATTCGAGGTTCGAATAGCTTTTTCGCTGTTACATTTTTTCTGGTGCAGACACACCAATCAATTTCAATGCATTACGTAAGGTAATGCCGACTGCTTGAATCAAAGCAAGGCGGGCTTGCGAACGTTCTTTGTTATCCGGATCAAGCACTTTTTCAGCATTATAGAAGCTGTGGAACGTGGCAGCTAAGTCAAAGATATAGTTTGTAATGCGGTGAGGCAAACGTTTTTCTGCGGCTTCCGCTATTGCAAGCGGGAATTCACCCAGCTTTTTCAGGACATCGAATTCCTTCTCGGTATTGATTAGGGATAAGTCATGGCTGCCGTCAAATTCATAGCCATTTTCTTTCCCTTGGCGCAAAATGCTGCAAATCCGTGCATGCGCATACTGTGCGTAATAAACCGGGTTCTCATTGGATTGGGAAACGGCCAAGTCCAAGTCGAAGTCCATATGTGTATCAGCACTTCTCATAGCAAAGAAGTAACGAGTTGCATCCAAACCTACCTCTTCTACCAAATCACGCATAGTCACCGCTTTGCCGGTACGCTTGCTCATCTTCATTTTTTCGCCGTTTTTGAACAGGTGGACAAGCTGGATGATTTCAACCTCCAACTGTTCTTTTTTATAGCCCAATGCCTGAATAGCAGCACTCATCCGAGGAATGTAACCATGGTGGTCAGCGCCCCAAATATTGATCAGCTGTTCAAATCCGCGTTCCAGTTTATCTCGGTGATAGGCGATGTCAGGGAGCAGATATGTGTAAGAACCGTCCTGTTTGATTAACACCCTGTCTTTGTCATCCCCGAATTCAGTGGAGCGGAACCAGGTTGCTCCGTCGCTTTCATAGATATGCCCCCGTTCTCTCAATACATCCAGGGCGGCATCGATCTTGCCGTTCTCATATAAAGATGTCTCAGAGAACCAAACATCAAATGGCACACGGAACGCTTCCAAATCTTCTTTCAATTTACCCATTTCATACTTTAACCCATATTCACGGAAGAAATGGAATCGGTCTTCTTCGGATTCATTGACAAAGCGATCACCAAATTCCTCAGCCAATACTTTCCCGATTTGGATGATATCGGCGCCGTGGTATCCGTCTGCCGGCATCTCCTTTTCCAGCCCAAGCGCCTGGAAGTATCTCGCCTCCACAGAATAAGCCAAATTGTTGATTTGGTTACCAGCATCATTGATATAGTACTCCCTTGACACATCGTAGCCTGCTTTATCCAATATATTGCAAAGAGAATCTCCGACTGCTGCCCCGCGCGCATGCCCCAAATGCAGATTACCGGTAGGGTTGGCCGATACAAATTCCACCTGAATCTTCTGCCCTGCCCCGACTGTTGTACGTCCATACTCCTCTCCTTGTTCAAGGATCGTCGGTATAAGATCCGTCAAATATTGGTTGTTCATATAGAAATTGATAAACCCTGGGCCGGCAATTTCAATCTTTTCAATCGATGCTTTTGATTTATCGAAATTTGCGATCAAGTCTTCGGCAATCATACGTGGCGCTTTTTTAGCCAATTTCGTCAATTGCATCGCCATATTCGTCGAATAATCCCCATGCACCTTATCTTTCGGCGTTTCTAGCACCACTTGCGGGATTTGCTCTTCTGTCGCCAAATTTGCCTTGATGACCGCTTCCTTTATTTCCTGTTTCAGCTTTTCCTGAACCTGTTCCACTATATTCATGGTTGAATTTCCTCCTTGTATGCTATCTCCATTAAGTATTCCCCGACATCATTGCCTTGAATATTCATGTCGTACAGTAGCTTGATTGTGCCTTCCGTACTCGCTTCATTTGCTGTATACTTCAATGTTTTGGCAGTTGTGAGCATCTGCAGCGCACCGAGCGGGCTTTCATAAACACTTGTCGTCATCACATCTTTTATGAATCTCTGCCTCATGTTCACATGCCCGCTCCTCATGATGAACACTTCATTTTCCGTCCATTTAATGGTGGCATTTATCTTTTGCATATCCTCCTGGACTTCTTCATATCTGAGATAGAGGGCATTCCCTTTCTTTTGGATTGTCCCTGTTGTCCGGAGCTCATATGTTTCTTTTTCGTCACCGTTCGTAATGGTTGTATGCAGGTGGATCGTCACCGGTCTGCTTCCTGACATATACTCACCCTTTTGTAAATTAATATATCGTATCTTTGTTATAGCTGTTTTGTGTAAAAGCTTTATTGTAAGATATCATTTTTATGGCTATAGCCTTCAGCTTTTCTAAGTATAAAGACTTTTCCATGAGGTTTCAACTTTTGGTTGACAGATGACTTTGGGAACAAAAAAAGGATGAAGGTCTGTCCCTCATCCATTCATACGTCCTTTTCTATTATTTCACCCAGCTTACCATCATTTCTCTGATTAACTTTGCTGCGGCATTGACAGTCTGTTCTGATGAATCATAAACAGGAGCAACCTCCACAAGGTCACAACCGACAATTTGGACATCTGAAGCCCCAATAGCATGTATGGAGGCCAGCAGTTCTTTCGGTGTGATCCCCCCGCAATCCACCGTTCCGGTCCCCGGTGCATGTGCGGGATCAAGAACATCTATATCAATGGTGATGTAAACAGGGCGTCCGGACAACTCCGGTAAATACTTCATCAGCGGATCAAGCACTTCGAATTTGGAGATTTTCATGCCATGTTCTTCAGCCCATTGAAACTCCTCTTTCATGCCTGAGCGGATTCCGAACGAATATACATTATGCGGTCCAATGTGTTCCGCTATTTTTCTGATTGGTGTGCTATGGGACAGTTCTTCTCCCTCATAATGCTCGCGTAGATCTGTATGGGCATCTAAATGGAGAATGGCCAAATCTTCATACCGTGATGCTACAGCTTTCATGACTGGCCATGAAACAAGATGTTCCCCTCCGATGCCAAAAGGAAATTTATCGTCATTGAGCAACTGCCTGACAAACGACTCGATCATTTCCAGGCTTTTCGGGGCATTCCCGAAAGGAAGCGGAAGATCCCCTATATCATGATATTTTATTTCCTCCAGCGAACGGTCCACATAAGGGCTGTATTCCTCCAATCCGATTGATGCCTCACGGATCCGTTTCGGACCGAACCTCGACCCTGGGCGATAACTGACCGTCCAATCCATCGGCATTCCGTACAGAATAAGCTCCGCTTCGCTGTATCTGCTGTTCATTCCTATAAATACATTGCCTGAATAGGCTTCATCGAATTTCATTATCCTGCTCCCCTTACTTCGTCAGTTCTTCCACAAACTTCGGCAGTACAAATACTGCTTTATGAAGCTGTTTCGTATAATATTTGGTTCCGACCTCATGGAACCGCCCATCCTTCACCTGCAGGGGATCATGTTTCTTGGATCCCAGTGTAAAGCACCAAAGACCGCTAGGATACGTTGGGATATTCGCAGTGTAAAGCCTGGTTATAGGGAATATGGCTCGCACATCCTCCTGGACTTTAGCAATCAGTTCTGATTTGAACCACGGATTATCAGACTGGGCCACGAACAGGCCATCTGCTTTCAAAGCTCCGCTGATACCTGCATAAAAACCCCTCGTGAACAAATCGACAGCCGGGCCCACCGGCTCCGTTGAATCAACGATGATGACATCATATTGAGCCTTTGATTCCGCAATATGAAGAAATCCGTCTCCCACCCGCGCTACCACACGCTCATCCTTCAGGCTACCGGCAATCGTGGGCAGGTGGGCCTTGCAATATTCCATTACTTTTTGGTCTATATCAACAAGGGTTACAACCTTTACACCCGGATGCTTCAGGACTTCACGGATTACACCTCCGTCTCCTCCACCGACTACAAGCACTTCTTTCGGGTCGGGGTGTGTGAAAAGCGGTACATGGGCAATCATTTCATGGTAGACAAACTCATCTCTTTCTGATGTCATGACCATGTCGTCCAACAGCAACATCTTTCCCCATTCCTTAGTCTTTACAATGCTCAGCTTTTGGTAATCCGTCTGCTCCGTATGCACCGTACTTTCGATCTCCATTGTGATCCCAAAATGTTCCGTTTGCTTTTCGGTAAACCAAATCCCCATCTTGCCTCATCCTTTCAAGTCTTTAACTGGAGCGCCCTGTCCGAAAGCCCCTGTTCCCTCTTTACACAACGAGACATTCGCGAAACCCATTATTTGCGCGCAGATTAAAGAAAAAGCAGTTACAGGAAAATTATAGGTTAAATGTCGTTAATTACAAGATAATTTTATAACAATAAGAAATGTTTATAGACTGTTTGTTTTTTCCATACTGATAATAATCAACCTATTATGAAGGGGGCCCTAAGTGTGGAATCAAGAACAGATCAATACATCGGTAAACTAAAAAAAATGATAAGGGCTATTTGTTTCATCGGTTTATCAGGAGCGGCAGCATTGCTTCTGTTCATTGCTGCCCTTCTCATCTATGCCAGGTTGTTGGGACCCCCGCCCCTAGCTGTCCCCCAATCTTCCGTCTTCTATAGTGATGATGGACAAGTCATCGGTGAGTCCAATAACGGGCAAAAGCGGTACTGGGTTCCGCTCGATCAAATGTCCCCGGAACTGATTGAAGCTGTATTGGCCGTCGAAGACCGCGATTTCTATGAACATCATGGATTTGATTTCAAACGCATTGCGGGAGCTGTAGTAGCTGATGTCAAGGCTTTATCTAAAGTGCAGGGCGCCAGTACGATTACCCAGCAATATGCGCGGAATCTGTTTCTGACCCACGAGAAGACATGGTACCGGAAACTGAATGAAGCCCTTTATACATTGCGGATAGAAATGAATTATTCCAAGGATGAGATATTAGAAGGGTATCTGAACACCATATATTTTGGCCACGGGGCTTATGGAGCGGAAGCAGCCAGCCAATATTATTTCGGCAAGGCCCCAAGCGAACTGAATACTGCCGAAGCATCATTGATGGCAGGTGTTCCTAAGGGCCCGTCCTATTATTCTCCAATCCAATCATTCGAGCATGCAAAAAAACGGCAAAATGTTGTTCTTTTATCAATGGAACAGGCAGGCTATATCACTTCTGAGGAGCGGAAGAATATCCACCGTCAGGAAATCTCATTGAACGGCCAGCATGAAGAGCCGCCGTTAATGGCACCTTATTATCTCGAGGCGGTCAAACAGGAAGTCAGCAAGCTCAAGCTGAAAGACAGTGATTTGCACATGGGCGGTCTGAAAATCTATACAAGCCTTGATACAGACATACAAAAAGCCGGAGAAACAGCTTTTGCCCTTACATTCCCAGAAGCTAGCGATATGGAAGGAGCCCTTGTGGCTATGGAACCGAGATCAGGGGAAGTGAAAGCCTTAATCGGAGGACGTGACTTTGACAAAAGCAAATTTAACCGTGCTACCCAGGCCGTTCGTCAACCCGGTTCCACCATCAAGCCTATTCTCTATTACTCAGCGCTTGAGCACGGGTTCACCCCTGCCACAATGTTAAAAAGCGAATCGACGTCATTCACTTTCAAAGACAGCGACCATCCATACAAACCGAGTAACTTCAATTCCCAATATGCTGACAAGGAAATCACGATGCTGCAAGCAATCGCTTTGTCCGATAACATCTACGCAGTCAAAACCCATCTGTTCCTTGGCGAAAAGAACCTAATTGAAACAGCGCGCAAGTTCGGGATAGAATCTGAAGTGAAAGCACTTCCGTCCGCGGCCCTCGGAACATCCGGGGTAAAGGTGATTGAGATGGTCAATGCATACAGCAGGCTTGCCAGTGGCGGAAAAGCTGTTGATCCTGTCTTTATCAAAAAGATCGAGAACCATAAAGGCGAAGTCATCTACAAATCGCCGGCGGAATTCGACATGGAACTAGATTCCGATTATGCCTTCATCATGTCGAATATGCTGAAAGGTGTTTTTAATGAGAAGCTGAATGGACATTCCACCGTAACAGGGGCTTCTATTGCACCGCGGCTGACACGGGAGTATTCCGGAAAGTCAGGCTCAACTAAAACGGACAGTTGGATGATCGGATATACACCCGGCTTAGTCGCTGGCGTCTGGACCGGTTATGACCACGGGAAACTGATCGAGGGCAAGAATGAGAAACAATATGCCAAACAAATATGGGCAGACTTTATGGAAGACAGCCTGAAGGACGACCCTGTTCAAAGCTTCGAGGCCGCATCAAGTGATATTGTCGCCATTAAAATAGACCCGGAGACAGGACAAATCGCCGGAAGCAACTGCTCCGCCGGTGTCCTGACTTATTTCACAAAAGGAAGTGAACCGACAGAGACATGCGGATTGCATCCGGCGGATGAAAAAGGGGATAAAGAAGGCGCACCGGCACACAAAAATGAACAAGACAGAAGACCATGGTACAAAAAGTGGAATCCTTTTAGGTGATTTTGCCAAGCCAGGAGCCAGTCCATTGAAAAAAGGGCATGCCCCGTATGTGAGGATGCCCTTTTTTCGTGTCCTAGTTTTATAGCGTTGCACGCTGATTCTAAGTTTACTCATTTTTTCATAAAACGACAAGCGATATATATAATATTTTTCCTGACGTTCTATATTTAGACATATTTTTACAGCAACTGGTTTTTCAACTCTTCGCTGGAATGCTCCCAAAACCCGTTATCATGCTCCATCAGGAAATGCCTCAATATGTTCTTTGACTTCTGATCCATGTGAGCAACATGGATTTTCCGTTTCATTGCTTTATCTAAGTTGTTAACGTGCTCCGGCAAGGATTTATAGCCGCGGCGAATGTCACGATCGACCGTCATTTCACAGGCGGTCACCCCTGCGTAATAAGCCCCCTCTTCCGAAAGTTCAACGGCTACCCAAACAAGCCAGTACGGTTTTCCGTTCGGCACTGCTGTTTTGTCTGTGAGGAACTTAATCCCCCTTTCAACCGGACTGCGCGCATGCAGCGCCCCTACTTCGATAGAGGCTGTGCCTTCATTGACATCGACAATAATCGGAGATATGTTCTCAAGGCTTAAACTGCCTACTCCAAATCCTTTATGTCCATCAGTCGGAGCATCCTTTATGATGTTAAATTGTAATTTCTTCTTTTTATCTTCCATTAAACTACCTCCTACCTCAAAAACACTATATTGAATAGATCATGCAACCCAATGATGATTCCTGGAATCAACGTATTCAGAATCGGGTATATGGTAACTGCGCCAAGCGGCGGCACCAGTACCAAAATCAGAAAAATCAACGTCCCGTATTGCTCATATTGTGTCATTTTTGCCCTTACATGGACAGGGGCAAGGTCTTCAATGATTCTGTAGCCATCAAGCGGCGGCAAAGGAATTAGGTTAAAGATGAATAGCAGGACATTGTAATAGATGAACATTTCTAAAAAAGTAACCAAAAAGCCTGGCATTGCCGGACCAAACCCAAGCGATGCCATACCATAAAGAACAAAATAGGCGCATATCGCCAACACAAAATTGCTCAATGGACCTGCAAATGATACAAGAATGCCTGCTAGCCTCGGATGTTTAAAGAAGTAACGATTGACCGGAACTGGTCTCGCCCAACCGAATCCTGCCAAGAGGATCAGAATCATACCGATCGGATCAATATGATGAATGGGGTTTAACGTAAGTCTTCCCTGATTCTTCGCTGTATGATCGCCGAACTTATAGGCAACGTAGGCATGGGCAAACTCATGAACTGTGAATGCCAGCACTACGGAAATGACTACGTACGGAAGATCTTCAAGCGAAAAACTGAGTATATTATTGAAAAAGTCCATAGTTCACACCCCCGCATTTCATACCTCTAGTATAGCTTACCCTTCCGGTCATATAAAGTTTCCTTTATTGGTTAGATAAGGAAATAACGTCCCATTTTCAAGAGCAAGTTCACAGTCCATCTTGATTTTCTTTCAATCTTATGGAAAACTACAATCAAACAGAAAGAAAAGGAGACTGCCATTATGCCATACGTTACAGTCAAAATGCTTGAAGGCCGCACAGAAGAACAAAAAAAAGCTTTAGTGGAAAAAGTGACTGAAGCTGTTTCAGAAACCGCCAATGCGCCAAAGGAAAACATTGTAGTATTCATTGAAGAAATGAGCAAAAATCATTATGCAGTTGCAGGTACTCGCCTAAGCGATAAGTAATGAATAAGATGAAGCCCCCACCTCCTTAACGACAGGTGGAGGCTTTTATTGGCTCTTTTTCAAGTGTTGGGGTAGAGAACATTTCTCTGCCCCTTATCCTATT
>JBJFHG010000017.1:0-51242 GCA_051893455.1 Bacillus sp. (in: firmicutes) | reverse complement strand
AGAAGTATCTGGATCAAAACCTCCCCTTGTTTTGGAATCCACCGGGCATTATCATCTGCCTGTTCTACAGTATTTCGAAAAAAGAGGATACCTGTTAATCGTTGTGAATCCACTCATTTCTTACAAAGCGAAAAGTTCGAGTTTACGTAAAGTCAAAACAGATGTAATTGATGCCCACCACCTCTGCGAGCTGTATTACAAAGAGGATTTAGAGCCCTATAAAAAGCGTGGCATTCAGCTTTTAAACTTGCGTAATCTGACGAGACAGCACGAGAATTTGACGGGTATGTTTGTCCAAGCTAAACTACAATTTCAATCTGTGCTAAGATCAAGTATTTCCTGAGTATGTAGGTGTGTTTGGGGAATTGTATTCGGATGTCTCTTTGCGTACTTTATCAGCCTTTCCCACCTCTAAAGACATCTTGGAAGCTGGTGAAGAGGTTCTATCCAGGAAGATCTATGAACTGTGCAAGAGCCAATCTCAGAAATGGGCCTGTAATCAAGCGAATAAGCTCATACAAGCAGCTAATCGAAATCCATTTCAGGCAGACCCTGTACCATAGTCATCTGATTAGTTTAGAGATGCTTATTCACATTCTTCTTGAATACAAAAAGCATCTATCCAAGCTTGAGGAAGAGATAGATGCTTTAGCAAAAAATATAGAAGAATATAAGATTATCCAATCCATTCCTGGTATCGGTGAAAAAATCGCGGCCACGATTATTTCTGAAATTGGGGAAATAGATCGGTTTAATCACCCTAAGAAATTGGTGGCCTTTGCGGGAATTGACCCTAGTGTATTCGAGTCGGGTACCTTTAAAGGTATCAAAAACCGCATTACGAAAAGGGGTTCCAGCAGGCTGCGGCATGCCTTATTCACAGCTGTCCGTTGTGCCATTCGAGATGCCCGTAAAACAAGAACGACCAAAGAAATCATCCCTCGAAATAAGAGATTACGTGAGTTTTACGACAAAAAACGTGACGAAGGAAAGCCTTATCGAGTATCCATTATTGCCTGTGCGAACAAGCTATTACACTGGATTTACGCTCTTTTGAAAAGCAAAACTACCTTCCAAGGTATTGCCTAAAACATTTTTTAACAAATATTCAAGAGACTCCCATACCATCGAAGGAAGTTTATTTGTCATGCCTTATTTTAAGTATAACATGCTTACATTATATGATTGAGTGAAATGTTTGCCAAACTATTAGCTGGTTTAGTTGAAATACAATAATTCACAGTAATTAATATAGCCTTCCATTCCAACAGCTTTCCTGTCCATCTCGGTATTAGTTTGTTTCATTTTTATATAATTGAAAATGTTTTATTTAACTAATCCTGCTGCACCAAAAGGACCCTTTATCGTTATCGTAGATAAAATTTCAGCCATTTCTTGAGGATTTTCCTTCATTCCATTATTTAACCATTTTTGGATCACACCTAAATGTGCTGAAGCAATATAGGATGACAAATATTCCCCAGGTACAAGCAAATCTTTTTCATTAATGAGTACATTTGGATTCTCCTCAAATAATGCTTTCCACATAAAATCTTTCATTTTCGTTTGAAAGGATAAATCGCCACTGAGACTTAACATTGCTTTCATAAGCCTGCTATTTTTATTTAGATAATCAAAAATGGCAATTGCACTGGAAATTGGTTTTAGCGAAGTATCACTTGATCCTATTTCAACAATCGTTTTCGGAAGGTTCTCTGTTATTATGTCTTGCATGTCATTCAGGATTGATTCCTGACATTTGGACATTAAATCAAATTTATCTTGATAATGAGCATAAAAAGTTCCTCTATTTATTTTTGCTTGATTAGTTATATCTTTTACTGTAATTGATTCAAAGCCTTTTTCTTCTATTAACTCAATTAATGCATTTTGAATTGCCTCTTTTGTACGGAGTACTCGTAGATCCATTTTATTATTTATCAAGACATTTCCTCCTATAATATATCGAACACTTTTGTTTAATGTGTACTCTAAACAACATATCGATCGTTTTTGATTATTGTTTAAATCCACATCTAATCATATAATCACTTTAAACGAACAACGTGTTGTTTATTATAGTCTAAATTGAATGAGGAATACAACAAAAGATTAAAAACCTATTAATTATTCCATGAATTGAATAATTATATTCTCTTAGCAAATCATGAAAGTATCCCTTATTTCAATTAAAAAGTCTAAGGATATGGAGGTTTATCATGAATTTCTATCGCAATAACTGGTACAAATTAACTATTTTATTTTTTGTATTTTTATCATTTTATATGGTTTTTTGGGGTGTTAATACATTTAGCCACATTCAAACCATTCTCATGTTTAGTTTTATGTCAGTATTAGTCCACCAATTTGAGGAGTATGTGTTTCCAGGTGGGGGTCCTGTCGTCATTAATAAAGCTAACTTTGGTGAAAAAGTTAACTTTAGACGCTACCCTGGCAACATGCAATCTTCGATGATTGTGAATCATTTAGCATATATCGTATATATTTGTGCCATAATCTGGCCAGAATTTATTTGGTTAGGACTAGCCACAATGTTCTTCAATTTATTTCAATTTATCGGTCACGGCATTCAAATGAATCGAAGTATGAAAACATGGTACAATCCAGGTTTAGCCTCAGTGATTTTTCTCTTTATTCCAATAAGCATTTATTACATGTACTTTATTGTTACAAACAACCTAGTTACTGGCTGGGATTGGCTTTGGGGAGCTATAACCTTTATCATTATTTTAATTTTAACGACTATTTTACCAGTACAAGCCCTAAAGGATGAAAATTCCCCTTATGCGATTCCAGAATGGCAGATAGAACGCTGCAATAAAGTACAAGAATTTGCATCACTTGATCGTAATAACAAACGTTCTTAATAGATATAGGTGTACAAATAAAAGAAGGGTAGGTATATCATGAAATTGTTATTAAGACATTGGTATAACATCAGTTTATTCATCGGAATACTATCTGTTATCGGTGCTGTTGTCTTTTGGAATGACTTAAGTTTTCTTCAAGGACTTGCACTATTGAATTTTGCGGTTATAAATTTTCACTTCTTTGAGGAATTCGGATTCCCAGGAGGATTCCCTAAGTTTTGCAATACAATTTTTGCTCCAAAAAATAGTACTAGACCTGATCGCTATCCATTGAATCAACTTTCTGCTCTTATTATTAACTGGTTGACTGGGGTCGTTATGTACTTGATGCCTGTATTTTTTCCAGATGCTATTTGGCTGGGAATTGCAGCAGTTATTTTTGGTGGGGTCATGCAACTCCTTGTTCATGGAATATACAACAATAAAGTATTGAAACGTTTCTATAATGCAGGTCTTGCTTCGGTAGTGTTTGGTCACGTACCAATTATGATTGTCTATATTTACTATATTAGTGTTAATAATTTGTCTAGTGGCTGGGATTGGTTCTTTGGAATTTCATTCATCTTCTTCTGGTATATTGGAATTATTCGTATTGCAATTCCTAAGATGTTTGAGGATCCTAATTCTCCCTATGCATTTGATGAGATTGAGATGAGTAGGTTTAAGGGGGTTAAGCAAAAATAATAAAATAGAACAGTTAAAAGAGCTCAGGTCTCTAAACCTGAGCTTTATTCTGTATAAGTTACACCCGTTTATATTTAATTTGTAATATAAGCCATAATTTCGATGACTTCTTCAACTAAACTGCCCCATTAGCTGCATAATAAAAAGGAGCCCATCATAGCTCCTGTAATTAAAGTAAAGCACCTTTTGGTTTAAGTATATATATTCACAGTTTTAATTTCAAAATTCATATTGGCTTATAAACACGAACCGAAGTCAACTTTTTTGTAAAAGCATTTCCGCATTAAAGATACAACGTTAAAAAATCTGATTTATATTATTACTACAGTAGCCCTTCAATATACAATACAACGTGAGGCAAGAAATAGAACACTATGACTAACACGAGCAGACTACATACAAAAAACCATATCTTCTTAAGTCTTAGCTGTATGAAGCTAGAGATTACTACAAGAATATTAAAAAGAATAATACCTGCAAACCAAACTTCATAAGTCCTGCTTGGGTCTGGAGCAGATAGGTTATATACTCCACCGAGCCCGATTATAGTTGCTAATAGAAAAATGATTATATGTGTAGAGATAACAAGTGATTTATATATCAAAACACCACCTCCTTATTTTTCCATCAGTTGGAATGTCAACACTAAACTGGACAAAAATTATAAGGTCTGTTGTTTGAATTCCACAGGCGTTACGTAGCCTAGTGTTCCATGGATTCGAATATTGTTGAACCAATGCACATAATCTTTCAGTTCAAGTTCTAGCTGGTCAAGAGAAAAGAAATGGGCCCCGTTAGAGAATTCTGTCTTAAATACCTTAAACATTGCTTCAGCTACTGCATTATCATATGGACAACCTTTCATGCTCAGTGATCGTTGGATGCCAAACGTCTCAAGTGCCTCTGAAATAACCTGGTTATCGAACTCTTTCCCACGGTCGGTATGAAACATCTGAATATCGTTCAAGTTTCCCTTAATGCTGGCTAATGCCTGATAGACCAGCTCTGCGGTCTTATTTTCACCAGCACTGTGACCAATGATTTCGCGGTTAAAAAGGTCGACAAATAAGCATACATAATTCCACTTTTCCCCCACACGTACGTAGGTTAAATCGCTGACAATGACAGCTAAGGGTTTATCCTGGTTGAATTGACGCTGAAGTTCATTCTTGACCGTCGCCTCGTTACACATTGATTTGTGCGGCTTAAATTGTGCCACTGTGTAGTTTGAAACCAATCCTAATCCCTTCATAATACGGCCAATTCGCCGTCGTGAAACCTGTTTTGTTTCCGGAAGTTTAGCTAACTCCTTCTTGATTTTACGTGTACCATAATTATTGCGACTTTCCTTGAAAATACGGGCAATTTCTTTGGTAAGCTCTTGTTCTTCCATTTGTAACCCGGATTTTCTTGATAAATTGGCATGATAATAGTACGTACTATTAGGAAGATTGAGGACGCCACACATTGCTGATACCGAATATTTGTGAGCATTATTGCGAATCACATCTATTTTCGTCCCATGATCAGCGCTGCTTGCTTTAAAATATCGTTCTCCATCAGTAAACGTTGATTTTCTTTGCGAAGCCGGGCCCATTCATTTTCTTCTTCTGTCCGATTATCTTTTGCAGCAAATGATCCGGATTCACGATAGTTCTTGATCCAACGATCTAAAGCAGAAGGGGTAATGTCATATTCTTTCGAAATATCCGCACGGGATTTGCCATTTTCATAGAGCTTTACTAATTGTAGTTTGAATTCAGGTGTAAAAGTTCGACGTTGACGTGTCATAACAGCACGCTCCTTACGTTAGTAGTCTTAGTTTACAACCCCTTATTTTTCCTGTCCAACTTAGTGTAGCCTATCCAAGTTTTATATTAACATAAATAACCAGTTTATAATCGAGCTAAACTGCCCCTTAGCAGCATAAGAAAAGACCGCCACTATGACAGCCTTTAGCTTCTGCTATTGCCCCCGATAATTTAAGGGTATTAGTTCACAAATTTAGACTTTATAGATGTTGAGAATTAATCATATATTATAGCTTTTCCTTGTTCACGCAACTTTTTTAAAGATGTAAGCATATGGTTTATTTCTTCATTTGAATGTCTTTCCCATGAACTTAATTCAGCTATTATTTTTAAAGGCGATTTAGACCTATAAGAACGTGTTGGGTTTCCAGGAAATTTTTTATCAGTTAAGTTCGGATCATTTTCAAAATCACCTAACGGTTCTACAATGTATATTCTTTCCTTTGAATTAGGTGTCGCTAATTCAGCACCCCATTTTGCAGCATCTAATGTTGCAGTAAAATATATATAGTTAGATTTCTTATCTTGGTAATTTGATAAGTGTTGTGGTTCTAATAAATCTCCAATTTTTAGTTCTGCTTTAGTACCATGAAAGAAAGGACCATTATCTAAGACTTCTTTTTTGTCATTCATATTGATACACCTCTTATATTTTTACATTTGTATATAACAGTATAGGAAAGAACTTATGGAAAGAGCAGCCTATAAATAATTTATAAATAGTATTAAAATGAAGTAGAGAGAATGACGTCGAACGATAATTATATTTTATTTACGTTTACAATTATGGTTGTTGAGGATATTAAAAGAAGTTTTGATTTCTTAAAACTTATGGCTAAAATAGCGAAAAAAGACGTGAAACAATTATTAAAGACCAAAATAGCACTCCCATAAAAACCTCCTATTTTCATTAATAATAACTTTAAATTAATTATATTCCACATACTGCTGAGAAAACCTGCCCATTCGTTCAATAAGGAAAAAGCAGCACCCAAACGGATGCTGCTCCTCACAAATCTATAAATACTTTTTATAATTCCCCTTCGAGTCATAAGAATAAGCGACGGGCTTTCCTTCAACCATTGTCTCAATATGGACTGGGCGTCCCCACAGCTGATAGATATACGGAAGTACCTTCTCCAGGTACTTCACATCGAGCTCGACACCCTCGAACCAATGCTTGAGATACAGCTCCCCGTTCCGCAAATAATCACCGTCATTGACCGTGATATATGGGAACCCTCCGTTGACCCTCATGTTCACCAATTGATTACGGATCGCTTCCCAGTCTTTATCGACGACTTTGTAATCCTTGCCCTGCTTTTGAAACAGGTACATATCCTCCCTCAGCACAAGGTCCTTCGTCAAGTAATTGCGCAGGAAGGAGATGTCTGATTCCACTTCCCTCACCTCAAACATCTGCGCTCGGCCCGATCCTGGCTCCACGCCGCGTTTTTTCATTTCATCCGTCGGGTTATCGAAGCGTTCTTCGATGTCCTCAAACATCTTCAACCCCAAATAATAAGGATTGATGCTAGTTTTGGACGGCTGCACGACTCCCGCGTTCAGCTTGGCGAATTCAATCGATTCCCCTGGTGTCAGGTCAAGCTCTCTGAGGATCCGTTGATGCCAATAACTGGCCCAGCCTTCGTTCATGATTTTCGTTTCCAGCTGGGGCCAGAAATATAACATTTCCTCTCTCATCATTGTCATAATGTCACGTTGCCAGCCTTCTAGTTCTCTGCTGTATTCCTGGATGAAAAGCAGGATATCTTTTTGCGGTTTTTGCGGAAACTTTTTATATTTTTTCGCTGTTTTTTTTCGGACAGGTTCATCGAGATTCCAAAGATCATCGTAGGGACTTGGGGAAACGGCGGCGGACTCTTCCTCCTCCTCAAGCCGCATGACAGATGCCGGGTTCAATAAGGAAGGGTCAATATGCTCTTCGATAGCGAGGACTGCATCGAGAAACTTCTCAACCTCTTCTTTCCCATGTTCTATTTCATATTGGCGGATTCTGTCAGCAGTGGCTGCCATGCTTTCCACCATGTCCCGTTTGGTGTTTTGGAAACGGATATTGTTCTTGAAGAAATCACAATGTGCAAGGACATGGGCGACAATCAATTTATTCTGGATCAATGAGTTCGAGTCGAGCAGGAAAGCATAGCACGGATCGGAGTTGATCACCAGCTCATAGATTTTGCTTAGACCGAAATCGTAGTGCAGCTTCATCTTATGAAACTGTTTTCCGAAGCTCCAATGGGAAAATCGCGTCGGCATCCCGTAGGCCCCGAATGTATAAATGATTTCGCTTGGGCAAATTTCATATCTCATCGGGTAGAAGTCCAAACCGAATCCTGTTGCGATTTCTGTGATTTCGTCGATAGCTTTCTCGAGTTCCAGCTGTTCGTTCCCTCTCATCCAATTCCCTCCTTCTTCCTTTACCACATCATATGAGGGGCACGCCGGAAAAGAAGCAACAATATTGCCGTACCGATTTCTGGTGATATGTACCATTGTGCATATTCCTCCACTAAACGTACGCTTTTTATAGGAGGAGTTGACCCAATGAAAAAAGAAGTCATCATTGATTTGATCTGTTCCAGCCTGGCGATTCTGTCTTTATTGCTAATGTTTGATCACGAGCATCAATACAGATGGCTTACATATGTCATTCTGTTCATTTTTTTTGTTGTCATTTGCATCGATTTCTGTAAGACGGATAACAAGTGGCAGTATATCAAGACTCATCCATTAGAACTGATTGCCCTGATTCCTGCGGAGAGTGTGTTTCAAGGGGCCATGCTGGTTCGTTTGGTCCGTCTGCTATTGCTTGGCAAAGTCCTGAAAAAACATTTCCCGCGTTTTACCGGCATTTTATTATCAAACGGTTTATATAAAGTGCTCCTATTCACTCTGGCGACCATCATCCTGGCCGCGATTCCGATTACCTTTTTTGAGGAGAGCATCGGCAGTATTGCAGAGGGGATCTGGTGGGGCATTGTGACGACAACCACGGTCGGTTATGGTGATATCGCCCCGGTCACATGGGCAGGCAGGCTGATTGCCGTCATCCTTATGTTCTTCGGGATCGGCTGCATTGGGATGATCACCGGGAGTGTTGCTTCCTATTTATCAAAAACAGTGGAGAAAGATGAAGATAAGCAATTCATTAAATCCAAAATTGATTGTCTTGAATCTCTTTCGGAAGAAGAGTTTGAAATGCTTCTTTCCATGCTTGTATGCAAGCGGAAGACCTATGCTCATAAAGATACTGATAAATGAAAGGAACAAAAAAAGCCTCCTTCAACCGGGGCTTTTCCTATGGCGCAATCTGCTCTGACGACAGGTAGCCTGATGGAGGAGTCTCATTGGCATATAAGCCAATGAGGCTCCTAACACATAGCTAAAAATCTGATCGACATCAAATACTCCGAAATGGAAAATCCATTGCCCGAGCTCAATCACTAACCCGACTGCCAAAGCGAAAAATACCATAAGCTTCCACGACATCAGTCTGTGGTTGAATAATGCCAGCAATGCTCCCAGCGGAGCAAATGCAGTCATTTCAGATAAATATTTTTTCATTATGTAAGCCGTCGGTAGATCCGTTTTCCAATAATCTAATGACGTCCGAAACGGAATGAAATTGGCGTTATGCCATCCGATCCCTATGTTGTCTAGCCTAAAATCCATTGCATGTGTGAATGCTTGCGGATAAGAATAATACTTGAAAAGCAGCACCTTCGGCAAAATTATCAAATAGATAAGTAATATAGTCCACAATACCCGCTTACTCAACACTGCACGCCCCCCTCTCCCCCTAAATATATGTACATTGTAGCCTTCAAAAGTGAAGAAACCTTCGTGAACTTTATGAATTATTTCTTAAGATAAGGCTGTTTTCTAAAAGGTTGTTGTTTTTACATAAGTTCGGTAATGAAAACCAGTTGATTGGGAGCGGAAGGTGCGAGACTCCTGCGGGATTAGCGGACCGGGTGAGACCCCGCAAGCGCTTGGCGCTGAGGAGGCTCACCGCCCGCCCCGCGGAAAGCGAGCAACCTGGAGCCTACTTCTTCATAGGCAACAGAGTTTGCGAAAACAGCCTAAGATAAATAGGTGAAACAATCTCTTCCTACTTATACATTCTTTTTTACATTTTCACACATACATTTGTTAAAAAGGAGAAAGGAAGGTGTTCCATGCAAATTCAAGTGGTAAGGCAAGGTGACACCATTTATGACATAGCGAAAACATACGGGATCAGCCCAGAAAGAATCATTTCGGCCAATCAGCTAGAGGATCCGAATGACCTGGTTGTCGGGCAGGCCTTAGTGATTCCGATAACAGGCAGCTTTTATTGGGTGGAAGAGGGGGACAGCCTGTATACAATCGGAGAGCAGTTCGGCATAAGCCCGCAACGGTTGGCAACCGTAAATAAAATACCAGTCAACAAACAACTTCTCGTCGGCACCCGATTGTATATCCCACCAAATAAACGGGATGGCGAGTTCAATGCTTATATGGAACCGAGGGGAACGAGCGTATCAGAAACATTGACACAGGCTTCCAGAGAAGCTGCCCCTTACCTCACCTACCTTTCGCCATTCAGTTACACGGCTACACGTGACGGTTCCTTAAATGCCCCTCTCCTTGATGATTTCCCCACAATCGCAGAAGAGAATAATAATATTTTGGTCATGGTGGTGACCAATCAGGAGAATCAAGCATTCAGCAGTGAACTCGGACGTATTCTTCTAAATGACATGGATGTCCAGGATAGATTGCTTTCAAATATAGAGGATATTGCACAGACAACCGGATTCCGGGATATCCACTTCGATTTTGAAGCTCTTCGTCCAAACGACCGTGATGCTTACACTGCATTTCTACAGAAAGCTAAAGATCGCTTCGCGCCGTTAGGCTGGCAAGTGTCCATTGCTCTGGCCCCCAAGACATCAGCATCTCAACAAGGTATCTGGTATGAAGCACATGACTATAAGGCTCAAGGCGCGATTGTCGATTGGGTGTTGATTATGACATACGAGTGGGGGTACAGTGGCGGTCCAGCTCAGGCTGTTTCTCCGATCGGACCGGTACGCGAAGTGCTCACCTATGCCGTTTCTGAAATACCTGCCGAAAAAGTGATGATGGGCCAAAATTTATATGGCTATGATTGGACCCTTCCCTTCAAAAAAGGAACGACGGCAAAAGCAGTGTCGCCTCAACAGGCAATTGCCCTCGCCCGCCGCTATGAGACCATCATTAAATATGACTATACAGCCCAAGCCCCTTTCTTCAATTACAAAGACAATAATGGCAGGGAACATGAAGTCTGGTTTGAAGACGCCCGCTCCATCCAAGCCAAATTTGATCTCGTCAAGGAACTCGGCCTGCTCGGGGTCAGTTATTGGAAGCTTGGCTTATCCTTCCCCCAAAACTGGCTTTTGTTGCAGAGTAACTTCAACATCGTGAAAAAGTGATTTCCAGAAGGCAGAGCTGTTTGTCCGGTTCATGCATAACACCCGAGACATGGGCATCCTGTACGTCCTGGCAATATGTTCTGAACCAAACAACAGATTGCCCAACTTTTGCATGGGTAACATCAATCGTTTTCTGTACACAATATAAGTAATCTCCTCTTTAAGGAGGCAGTAAGCGCAATGGACAAAACAGAAACAGATTACGACCGTGCTGTTTTTTACACTCACCAGTCCCAATGGGATCACTTACTCATTTTGATGGTGCGTACGGAAGACCATTTCCTTTCCAAAAAAATCGAGCATTTCCTGCATGCTTATCAGTTTGAAAAGGATTATACAGTTATCCAACGCTACTTATATGTGTTGCTTCGTTATTTGGAGCATGCTTCACGAAGCCTTGCCCAGGCCAAGTTACGGGAAACACAATTTTCCTGATGCTTACCCATAGTTTCTCCAATGATTCATGATACATTTTCGGGAATGGATGGAAGAATAAACGAAACAAGTTTGGCACAAAAGAAATTCTTTTGTGCCGTTTTTTATGATTAGTCATAACATTAGACACTTCATGAATAATCCGACTATAATCTAGGTAACGGGAGAGTGAAGAAATGGATAATAAAAGAAAAGAAACAATCTTGTTCGTTGCCTGGGCAGTCAGTATAATCGCTACATTCGGAAGTCTGTATTTTTCAGAAATCAGGGGATTCACTCCATGCACATTATGCTGGTATCAGCGCATCATCATGTATCCATTCACCATACTTCTTGGTATAGCTGTCGTGAAAAAAGATTTCGGTATGGCTTTTTATAGCATGATTATTTCCGGAATCGGAATCGCTGTTTCGAGCTACCACTATGCGTTGCAGAAACTATCTTTTTTGGCGGATGCCGCTCCGTCATGCGGACAGATCCCTTGCACCGGACAATACATCAACTGGTTTGGATTCATTACCATCCCATTTCTTGCTTTGACCGCATTCATCATGATCTTCATTTGCAGTTTTCTTATTCACAGGCATACTAAGGGGGAAAAACGTTGAAGAAAGTACTTATCTTTATTGGAGTTATCGTTGTCATTTTTGCGGGGCTCATCATCGTAAACAACATGTCAAATTCAGAAAAGCTGGCCAATAATCCATACAAGACTGATGATCTGGAACAGTCCACTATTGACTTGCTCGAGGATGAAAATTATCAAAACATCATCCTGCCAGGCGAACTCGAAGATAAATTACAGGAAAAAGGCACAGAGATCGTCTACTTCTTCAGTCCTGAATGCGGCTATTGCAAACAGTCCACTCCCCATGTAATGGCTGCCGCAGATGAGCAGGATGTGGAAGTCCATCAATATAATATCCTGGAATTCACAGAAGGCTGGAATAAGTACAATATTGAAAGCACACCGACACTTATCATCTATAAAGATGGGAAAGAAGTGACACGCGCAACCGGATCACTAGAAGGACAAGAAGCTTATGAAGCCTTCTTTAAAGAGAATCTGTAATGTACAAGTTTAAAGCGCCAGGCATCGCCAGGCGCTTAATTCATACCAGAAAATCGTGAATAGGATTATCTTTGATTGTCACCATCATTTTCCCATCATAATGATAAATAAAAAAGTGTAGATCAAACGGGAAAAACAGACCGAAGTACTCCAAAATTTTTTTGTTTCTCGTAAACAGACGTTGATATTTTGACATTTCTTCCACTTGGATCTCATTCGCTCCCATAATAAGCGATGTGATCAGCTGAAGAGCCGCCATTAATTGAAATGCCTCACCCATTGTGCCATTGTACATCTTCTGGTGTTCCTGAAATTGTAAAACACCCGCATCCTCATATTCCTTCATCTTCTCCCCATCAATGAAAGCAGGCAAGATACGAAAACGCAATTCATTCAAAAGCTGCTCAATCTCCTCGTCTTGCTCAACTGTAGATGCATACATCAATTTCACACTTATCCCGCCCTTTAAAATGTTCGTAATATTCACTTAACACTTTCTTTAAGAATAACATAGAATACTTACAAAACCTGATGGTAATTACATCCACAGAACCTGCATCTGTTTTCCGGTTTTTCTTGTTTTATGTTATAGTTTATTCCCATAAGACGATTAAACGAGAAGGACGAGCGGCAGATGGAGTATACAAGAAAAGGAAATTATTTAGAGATTATATATACAGAAAACATAGAGGATATGACTGTTGATGACCTTCTGAGAAGCCATTGGCAAGCACCCAAAAAGCTGCTCCATACATGGCGGATGGACAAAACAATCACCTTAAACGGGAAGCAGGCGGTATGGAATGAACGGCTCAAAGCAAAGGATCGTTTAATGCTTCCTTTATATATGGACACAGCCGACCTTCCTCCCCCCTCTGAGTTGGACATTGACGTTCTCTATGAGGACTGCCATTTACTGATAGTCAATAAACCGGCAGGCATGGAGACACATCCATCAAAGCCTGGACAAACAGATACATTGGTTAACGGGGTTCTTTGGCATCTCATGTTATCGGGAGAAACAGGCGGGGCCATCTCCCATATCCATAGGCTAGATAAAGATACCACTGGAGCTGTCCTATTTGCGAAGCACGCTTTAGCGGCGAATCTTCTGAACAAAATGTTAGAGGCCAGGGACATTAAGAGAACTTATCATGCTTTAGTGCAAGGCCGCGTAAAACAAAAGACAGGAATAATTGATGCCAAGATCGGCAGAGACCGTCATCATGCCACAAAAAGACGCGTCTCCCTCTCCGGTCAGGAGGCTGTAACACACTTTAAAGTCATCCAGTATTTCCATGATCAAAACCTTACATGGCTTGAGTGTCACTTGGATACCGGACGCACCCATCAGATACGTGTACACCTAAGCCATATCGGGCACCCGCTGGCAGGCGATACACTCTACGGAGGGAAAAATGTATTCGACAGGCAGGCCCTTCATGCCAGGAAAATTCGCTTTACCCATCCGTTTACTGATGAAATAGTGGATGTTACTGCTCCATACTTGGATCACCCTCCTATATTCAGGAAATAAAAAAGGGGCTGTCTAATAAGTCCATATTAAATGAAACCAAATTGAAAAGCCAAGAATGCTGTTAAACCAACATTCTTGGCTTTTACTCTTAAGGATTCATCTAAAAAGTTACTTTTCGGGCAGCCCTTTTTTTATTGATCTGAGATAATCAGCGAACAGAATCGGTTACCCTGCGGTCGGCATATTCCTCATTCGGTCTGAATAACAACCCAATGCAGAATAGCCCTGCCACACCTACCAACGCGTATACGATTCTTGACAGGATTGCATCTTGACCTCCGAATAATGTTGCTACAAGGTCAAATTGAAAGAATCCTACTAATCCCCAGTTGACTGCTCCGATAATTACCAGTGCAAGTGCCACTTTTTGAAAAACGTTCATATTTTCACATCCTCCCTCTACTTGTTATTGTTTGTCTATCTATTGAAGAAGGTGTTCATTTTAATGTGCTCTTCTTGCTCCCTTAAAGATCAGGCTGAGGATGAAGACAAAGATGACAGCCCCAATCAAAGCAGGAACAATTGCAAATCCTCCGACTTCCGGTCCTAAGTTACCCATGATGGCACTTCCCAACCAAGCTCCGATAAATCCTGCGATGATATTTCCTATAATACCGAATGGTACATCTTTACCGACAATCATGCCTGCAATCCATCCAATTAATCCTCCAATGATTAGTGACCATATAAACCCTAACATAATTGAATACCTCCAAGTGTTTTTTTTAATATGTGCATATGCTGTTTGTTAATGGCCATTAACAGTAGCTGTTATGGTACTAAGTTTACCACCATCTGTAAAACTCAAACATTTCTTCTTCAAAAAATCGGAAAGTCACTGCCATTTCATGATAAACCACAATTCTTCACTGCTGACTATAAATGTATATTCTTGATATAATCCTCCTTTCTATTCTTGCTAGACAGAATAGAAGGATTTGTCTATAAATAACGCCTTATTGTTAAGAAGTCAACGCAGAAATATTAAGTTTATGTAAATTTTGCTGTTTACCCTTTATTATCCGCATAAATCTAAGTAAAATAAGCTCGTTCAGCCAAAATTCTATTCATCTTTTATCCAAGATTCAGGGTATGGTTTATAGATTTAAGGAAGTTCAGAACTTTATCAAAAAAATTCGGGGGAATTATTATGGTATTCAAGTCTAAGAAAGATAAATTTGCGGCACTGCTTTTTAGCATCTCAGAAAATCTAAAAGAAGGTGCTGACTACTTCGCGGATTACAAGTTGAAAAACATCAGCGACTTGAAAGTCTTCACAGATTCCATGAAGGATTACGAACACAAAGGTGATGACTTTGTCCATGAAGTGATCATGGAATTGAACAAAGCGTTCATCACACCGATTGAGCGTGAAGATATCCTTCACCTTGCTATGAGCATGGATGATGTCCTGGATGGATTGGAAAGTTGTGCGGCGATGTTTGAGATGTACTCAATCATTAATGCGGATGAATACATGCTTAAATTCGTCGAAAACATCAGGGAAAGCGCCTACGAAATTGAGAAGGCAGTGAATCTTCTCGCGTCCAAAAAACTATTGGACATCCGTGATCACGCTATTAAGATTAAGGACTTGGAGTCTTCATGCGATGCAATCCATCGTCAAAGCATTAAGAATCTGTTCGCTGTCGAGAAAGATCCGATTCGCATTATCCAATATAAAGAGATCTATGAAAGTCTTGAAGAGGTGGCTGATTGCTGCCAAGCCGTGGCTAACACATTAGAAACTATCATCATGAAGAACGCGTAAGGAGCATACTCACAATGGATACAGTCTTATTAATTACCGTCCTTATCGTTGTGTTCGCCTTGGCTTTCGACTTCATTAACGGGTTCCATGATACAGCTAATGCGATTGCCACTGCCGTATCAACCAAAGCCCTTAAGCCGAGAAGGGCCATTATGATGGCCGCCGTGATGAACTTTGCAGGTGCCATGGCTTTCACCGGTGTAGCCAAAACAATTTCCAAGGATATCGTTGACCCATTCACTCTTCCGAACGGTGATCTGGTCATCTTGGCTGCACTTATATCCGGGATTGCCTGGAACTTGATTACCTGGTATTATGGCATCCCTAGTTCATCTTCCCATGCCATCATCGGCAGCATTGCCGGTGCCGCTGTAGCTGCGGCCGGGTTTGGGGTATTGAACGCCAGCGGGTTCATCAAAATCATCCAAGCGTTGATTTTGTCACCTTTATTGGCATTTGGGGTTGGTTTCATTGTCTATAGTATATTTAAAGTGATCTTTAAAAATAACAACCTGACCAAAACCAATAAACGATTCAGGTACTTGCAGGTCGCTACAGCCGCTCTGCAATCATTTACTCACGGTACGAACGATGCGCAAAAAGCTATGGGTATCATTACAATGGCTTTGATTGCCAATGGATACCAAACAGGATCTGACATCCAGTCATGGGTTCAATTCTCCTGTGCATTAGCTATGGGGCTTGGTACTTCTGTCGGAGGTTGGAAAATCATTAAAACCGTCGGAGGCAAAATCATGAAAATCCGCCCTGTAAATGGGGTGGCAGCCGACCTGACCGGTGCCAGCGTAATTTTCGGGGCGACAGCAATCGGTTTGCCTGTTAGTACCACCCATGTCATTTCTTCATCCATTCTCGGTGTTGGCTCAGCACATCGCCTGAAGGGTGTCAAATGGGGTACAGCGCAGCGCATGCTCATTACCTGGGTCATCACTTTGCCTATTTCAATGACACTAGCAGCCGTTATTTACTTATTATTAGATTTGGTATTCTAATACCAAAAGACAGCTCTTCATGGGCTGTCTTTTTTTGTGCGGATTATTATGAAAGTTGTGAAAATAGTTTTGTATATATTATGATACAAGAAAGATCAAATAAAGGAGTCAACATTCAATGGATAAATATGCACGCTTATTTAAAGGGATTCATGGTGACTTAACCGAATTCGTCGATCTGGTCAGTTCAGTGCTTGGCTGCCCCGTCACCTTAGAAGACGCCAATCACCGGCTGCTTGCATACAGTATCCACGATAACCTGAGTGATCCTGTGAGGATTGCCACCATCACCAGCCGGCGTGTCCCCGAAAAGGTGATCAACGCCCTCTGGAAAGAAGGTTATATGCCTGCCCTCCTGAAGTCGGCAGAACCCGTCGTCATTCCTTCCCTTACAGATACAGAATTTTCGAAGCGTGCCGCCATTTCCATCAGAAAAAACAATGAAGTTCTCGGTTTCATCTGGGCACTTGAATCCACAAGGCCTTTCTCTGCCGAGGACCTCTCCTTTCTTTCCTTTGCAGCCCGTGAAGCAAAAAATCAACTGCTCCAGGTGCACAGCAAAAAAAAGCGGCATTTGGAAAACAACCAGGAGCTTGTCTGGCAATTGCTGACCGGCCATTTCGAAACAGAAGAAGAAATTACCCTCGTCTGTTCCGAGCGTGGCTTGTCGCTTCCTTCTATGTTCTCAATCGTTGTGTTTAGATTTCATGGACCAATCGACCATACAATCGATCAACAGATCACCTATATGCTAAGCACTACCCAAAAGTTGAAGGTTCCGCTTTGGACAATCGACCAAAGTTCCTTAATTGTCATCGCCAGTCCTGACCAGCAGGAAGGATCTATGGATAAGATCAAATCATTCATCCGGGCTTTCATCTCCGGAATGAAGGGCCGCTTCGGATACGAGGGAATTAAAGGGGCCTCAGGCCATCTCTATCGTTCCTATTCGCATGCGCGCAATAGCTACGATGAGGCTCTGTATACATTGAAGCTCCAACAATTTTTTGAAGATGACAGCCTCCTTCATTATGGCTCACTGGGCATGTATCAATTGCTGGACCAGGTAACAACGTTGAAAAAGCCGGACAGCTACTACCGGGAATGCCTTCATCTGCTGAAAGAATATGACCGGAGAAATCAGGCCAACCTGCATGGCACCCTTCATACATATTTAAAGAAAGACAGCAATCCGCATGAAGCCGCAAAGGAACTCCACCTTCATGTCAATACTGTCCATTACCGATTGAAGCGGATTAAAGAGATTACAAACATCGACCTGAAAGACCCTTTGCAGAAAATGGCACTTCATTTCGAGCTGTTGCTGCAATTCTATGAGTCCCGTACACACAAATCCGAAAGTCGAAATTAAACTTAAAATAGCTTTGTCGATTTCCACAAAGGCTCGTTTTTCTATTTTTCGGAATCCACAAACAATGATTCTTCCATAGGGATTATACTTTTAAAAAAAGTAATTTTTTGGAGGTTTCAACAATGCGGATAGGAATACCAAAAGAAATCAAAAACCACGAAAATCGTGTTGCCATAACCCCTGCCGGAGTGACCGCACTTAAAAAAGCCGGACATGATATATGGATTGAAAAAAGCGCCGGAGAAGGAAGCGGTTTTACCGATGATTCTTATATGGCAGCAGGAGCCACCATTATTGAAGAGGCTTCCCATGTCTGGAATGAATCGGATATGATTATGAAAGTCAAAGAACCTTTGGCCGAAGAGTATAAATATTTCCGCAGTGACCTAATCCTTTTCACCTATCTCCATTTAGCTGCTGAAGCTGAGCTGACGAAAGCATTGGTGGAGAGCCAAACACTGGCCATCGCTTATGAAACGGTCACAGTAAATCGGTCACTTCCGTTATTGACGCCGATGAGCGAAGTTGCCGGCCGTATGTCAGCACAAATCGGGGCACAATTCCTTGAGAAATCCAAAGGCGGAAAAGGCATATTGCTCGGAGGAGTTCCCGGTGTCAAAAGAGGAAGAGTGACGATTATTGGAGGAGGAGTAGTCGGTACCAACGCGGCAAAGATTGCTGTCGGCCTAGGCGCAGATGTTACGATGATTGACTTAAGCCCGGATCGGCTCCGCCAACTAGACGATATCTTCGGGAAGCAGATTACAACCTTGATCTCCAATCCCTACAATATTGCCCAAGCTGTTGCAGAGTCGGATTTAGTGATCGGCGCTGTACTGATTCCGGGGGCTAAGGCTCCGAAGCTTGTGACGGAAGAAATGGTTAAGAGTATGTCCACAGGCTCCGTCATTGTCGATGTTGCCGTTGACCAAGGAGGCATTTTTGAAACAGTCGATCGCATAACCACGCATGATAATCCGACTTTCACAAAACATGGCGTCCTTCACTATGCTGTCGCCAATATGCCTGGCGCGGTTCCGCAGACATCAACGATTGCCTTGACGAATGTCACCGTCCCTTACGCATTGGAGATTGCCAATAAAGGCGCCCTCCAAGCCATCCGGGAAAACGCGGCATTAGCAGCCGGCGTCAATACAGCTAACGGATTTGTGACTTACAAAGCAGTAGCCGAAGATCTCGGATATAAATATATATCGGTGGAAAAAGCCTGTAATCAAAACGGACAAAATAGCCCTGCCAGATTTTAATATTGAATGATAAATACTAAAGATATGCGCATCCTATCTATAGGACGTTTGCGCATATCTTTTTTATTTGTGTGTTTACATATTTTAAAACATTTAGAATTGATATTCTGAATGGCATAATTATTCATTTGACTGTATTATATAATTATTTTAGAATAATTACTGTCATTAAGAGACTTTATTACAGTAACTTATTACAGGAGGATTAACATGGAGACATCAATGACACACTTCCCGAAGAAGCACCCGCCTGGACTGTTTCTTTTGTTCTTCACGGAAATGTGGGAAAGATTCAGCTACTATGGCATGCGCGGGATTCTCGTACTTTATTTGACGACTGAACTGGTAAGCGGCGGTCTAGGTATGAGCGCAACTGTTGCCATGAGCATTTATGGTTTATATACTGGAGCTGCCTATATTGCACCTCTAATCGGCGGTTGGCTGTCAGATAAATACCTAGGCAAACGCCATGCCATCACCGTCGGTGGTATTACGATGGCAATTGGTAACTTTGTCATTTTCTTGCAACAAGAACAATGGGCCATGTATCTGGGCCTAGTTCTATTGATTATCGGTAATGGTTTCTTTAAACCGAATATTTCATCCCTTCTCGGAGATTTGTATGACCTGAGAGATCCTAAGCGTGATGCAGCTTACACGATCTTCTACATGGGTATTAACGTAGGCGCATTCTTCGCTCCTTTAGTGATTGCCTTGATTACTGACAAAATCATGGGCGGCATGCAAGGCGACATCATGGTTTACGGTTATAAATGGGGCTTCCTAGCTTCATCCATCGGTATGATTTTCGGACAAGTTCTTTACAATATGTTGGGCAACAAATACTTAGGCGAGCATGGCCTGAAACCAACTGGACGCACAGTTAACGAAAAAGGTGATTCCACAAATAAACCACTGACAAAAGTGGAAAAAGAACGTACAGCGGTCATCTTGATCCTTGCTTGCTTCGTTGTCTTCTTCTGGGCTGGCTTTGAACAAGCAGGAAGCTCATTGACATTGTACACAAACAACTTTGTTGACCGTACATTATTCGGATTTGAGATTCCGACTCCATGGTTCCAATCAATCAATCCATTGTTCATTGTATTATTGGCACCTATCGTTTCTCTGATCTGGACAAAACTTGCTCATTCTAAACGCGGTGACATCAGTACACCTGCCAAGATGGCACTTGGTATGATTCTTCTAGGATCTGGTTTCTTGATTCTGCTGATTGCAATAATGGGAACTGGAAGCAATCCTGATGCAGCATTCCAACCGGCAAGTATTATGTTCATTATCATGACATACTTCTTCCATACACTTGGTGAATTGTGCCTGTCTCCTATCGGCCTTTCAATGGTAAGCCGTATGGCTCCATTAAAGCTTGCTTCTCTATTGATGGGTGTCTGGATGGCAAGTACAGGGGTTGCTAACGTACTGGCTGGACAGTTGGCTTCTGTGACACAATCACTTGGATACTTCGAAGTATTCGCTGTAATCGGCGGATCAGCTATTGTTCTCGGGTTGATTCTGCTTGCATTCTCTAAAAAATTAACAAAAATGATGCACTTGGATAAAGCTTAATCCTCGTGTATATAAAAAGGGTAGGAGTCTTAGGCTCCTGCCCTTTCAAATTATTAGTTGTCCTTTTTTTTCACATCAATTCGTTTCGCTACGCTTTTTTCTTTTTTCGGTACAGTTATATTGAGTACACCATTCTTGCATTCAGCCGTAATATTGCTTGAATCTATATTGTCCGGCAATGTAAAGGATCGATAAAAGGAACCGTATGAATGCTCGATAATATGCATCTTGGAATCTTCATCCTTTTTATCAGATTTATGCGTTTTTTCAGCTTTGACTGTCATCACATTCCCTTCCAGTTCGATGTCGACATCATCCGAATCGACACCCGGTACCTCCAGTTCAATATCATAGTTTTCTTTTTGTTCCTTGATATTCATGGATGGTGTCAGTGAATCCCCAAAAAACGAATCAGAAGAAAAGAAAAATGAGTCATCAAAGAAACGCTGAATAAATCGATCAAAATCTGCTTTTTGAATTTGATTGTCATGCTTACCAGAATGACGGCGAATCGGTTTCATTACACTACATCTCCTTTACTTTTTTCGTCACCCTTTTATTGTAATCGCAAAACATCCTAGCATGGCCGTTTTTTTATTATATTTAAAAAATGTTCAAAATATTTTTTATTAATAAACAAACACTTCACATTCCATTGAAATGAAAGGTTTTTATAGAGCTTATGATTTGACCCCCTTCCCCTGCTTAGAATAGAGTTTTTACATATACTAACAAGACAAGAAATAAGGAGTTTCTGAAATGAACCAATCTTTTTCATTGCCGATCGATGTGCTACCCGCTGACTTCTATCGGCAACCTACACTTGAACTTGCCCGTTCTCTTCTGGGCTGTCTCTTGATCAAACAGAGTGACGATGGGATCACATCCGGTTTTATTGTGGAAACAGAGGCTTACCTGGGGGCAACGGACCGTGCTGCTCACAGTTTCGGAAACCGCAGGACAAAGCGTACTGAAATCATGTTCCGAGAACCCGGCCATATCTATACGTATGTGATGCATACCCATTGTCTTGTCAACGTCGTGAGCAGCATGGAAGAAGACCCCCAAGCCGTGTTAATCAGAGCAATTGAGCCATTTACCGGAATAGATATCATGAAACAACGAAGAGGCTTGTCCGATATGAAGAAACTGACGAATGGTCCCGGCAAATTAACGAAAGCCATGAATATCACCATGGCCGATTACGGACAGACCTTCTATTCCTCCGCTTTAATGATTGCCAAAGGCTACCGACCGATTGGCATTTCAACCGGGAAACGGATCGGGATCGACAATACAGGCGAGGCACGGGATTACCCATACCGTTTTTGGGTCACCGGTAATCCTCATGTATCCAGGTGACCCTTCGAATCCCTAACCTAAGCTTATTCCAGAAAGCAAGAAAGACATCCGCTCAAGAAGCGGATGTCTTATTTGTCAGGGTTCTGAGACCTCAATCCTAAAAGTTTCCTGTCACCTTACTTTGTGGATCAGCCATGAATTCCAAGAGTGCTTGGACCTTTTCGATATCGAAGCCATTTGCGAATGAGCCTGCCTTCCTGACCCCAGAGCCAAAATGGTATTCATCCGCCTGGAGAAAGCTGTGCATCTCTTTCATTTGCTCTGCTTTCAAGCCTCCTCCCACCAAAATGGTCGGACCGCTCCAAACGTTAGACAATGTAATCATCTGCTGCAGCTTCTCCATTCCTTCCATCGCATTAGTCTTGCCGCCGGACGTTAAGATCCTTTTGACATGGCTTGCATACTGGCACAGGATCTCTAATGCGTCCCCCTGATTACGTGTATGGTCAAAAGCCCGGTGGAAAGTGATGTCAAGTTTCGGAAATTCCCGAATCACTTTTTCAAGTAAGTTTTGATCTATCTGCCCATCCTTCAGGCATCCGAATACGATCCCCTTTACACCGAGATCCATGAAGGATTGGATATCTTCACGCATAGCCCTCCAGTCTTCTTCCCCGTATTCAAAATGATAACCATGCGGTCTGATCATAACCTGAACCGGGATTTTCACGCTCTCCATCACCGTTTTTACAGTTCCAAAACTAGGAGTCAAACCGCCCTCCTTCATGGCTGAAACCAATTCAAGACGATGAAAGCCTAGCTCTTCAGCCTTGCGGGCATCTCTCCCGTTTTCTACTATACATTCCAAAATCATATTCTCACCTGCTTTTTCGTTTCTATATTTATCATGCCACTCAAGAAAGTAAGTGCATGGAGTAGATTTTTTATAGACTTCATTATAGCAAACCATTCACCGAATGGTGACTATTTAGAAGACCAATTTCTGTAAATCCTGCCTGTTTTGGCCATTTGCGCCAAAGGGTTGTCTATGTAACTATTATATACGCAAAAAGACCAGAGCATGACACTCTGGCCTCTAAACTTTCAGTTTTTATCAGCTTACCTTCAAATGAAGATCCCCGGCCTGCACCTTTCCTGCCGCCTGTAGCACTTTATAAAATGCAAGAGTGATAACAGCCGGCAAAACAACGCCTGCCAGAAGATAAATCAGGAACACCGACACCCCTTGAGTCGTCAAAATACTGATCGGGGCAATCAGCGAACTTAACCCCATCCCCCCCAGTTCATAAGATACTTGGAAGTTGAACAGCAATGTTGCGATTGGTGCACATATGGCTGCTGCGATGAAAGGAGGGATAATATAAATCGGTTTCTTGATCAGGTTCGGGAACTGGACTTTCGGTGTTACAATGATTTGAGCCAGAATCCCCCCAAGGTCATTGTCTTTTCGGGACATGACCGTAAACCCGATGAATTGCACTGTGCACCCGATTAATGCTGCTGCACTTGAGACAGGATCCAACTGTAAGGCAATCGCTAAAGCGGCTGATGAAGCAGGCGTCATCAGCAAAAGGCTCCACGCCAGAGCAATCACGATTGACCCAAGTATAGGCGATCCTTCGACAGATGAAGTGATCATCGCGCTAATTTCAGTCAACAGCGGGGTTGTCACAGCAGCAACACCGACTCCGAATATTCCGCCGATGAATACAGCTGATAGAGGGATGGCCATGATGTCCAGTTTTGTTTTTCCCATTACACGTTTCCCGACATATGTAGCAACAATAGCGGCCAAAACAGCACTGATTGGCTGACCGGTCACAATTGTGTAAATACCTTCCGGCGTTTTGGAGATAGCAGCGGCCCCGACAGTGCTGGCTGCTGTTGCGCTGAAGATCACAAGCGAGTTTCCTCCAAGCTGGTAGGCAATACCAGCACCCAGCGCAGGAGCAAGCAAAACTTTCGTTGCCCCGCCAACCAACAGTAAGGCCTCCCAATGCAGATAACCCCCGATGGATTCAAAAAGTAATCCGATACCTAAAGTCACCAATACAGCATTGGCGATTCCTGTTGATGCTTTAAACATCCGATCGATCATGTACTCTTTCCTTTTCACATTACTCACTCCTGTTGTTATGATGACTTACTAGAACGAATGATTTTTTATCACTATAAAGGATTAAAGAGATATGCGGATATAATAACATGAATTTTCAGATTATTCTAGTATTTTATTTTAAAATATAAACATCGGCACATGAGGTATTTGGCAAAAAGTGATACAGTAATAGTGAAATACCAAACAAAGTGGCATTTTGCAGGGGGAATCAATTATGAAGCTATTAATTATAGGGGCTTCCGGAAAGACCGGAAGGCATGCTCTGAAAAAAGCTCTTGATAAGGGTTATGAGGTGACTGTGTTTGTGCGTACACCTTCTAAGATTGCAGATATATCCCACGAAAACCTTCGGGTACTGACCGGTGATGCTAATGATAGATCTGCCATTCTGAAGGCAGTCTCCGGACAGGAAGCCGTCATTTCCTGCCTCGGCTCTAATAGCGGACTCAAGAAAACGACAGAATTGCATAATATGACAAAACAGATTGTTTCGGCTATGGAGCAGCAAAGGGTTCTAAGGATTATCTATTGCGCTTCCGCTGGTATCGATCATGAAATCCCCGGCTTGATGGGCAAAATGACCATGAAATTACTGTCTAACGTGTTAGAAGATCACCGAAATGCAGTAGAAGTAATCAAAAGCAGCAACCTGGACTGGACAATTGCAAGGCCAATGGGATTGACAAATCAGGGGGCAACCGGAAGTTATCGTAAAGCCTTTGAAGGCATTCCTGATAAAGGGCGCAGCATCCCGCGCGAGGATGTAGCGGACTTTATGGTTCAGGCACTGGAAGACGAGAATTATATTGGTAAATCTGTTGGACTCAGTTCGTAAAAACATAGGAATGGGGATATCCAATAAGAGCCTAAAATGAAAAAGGTGGAGAAAAACGACTCATTTTTCTCCACCTATTCTTTTGTTTTTTGGATTATTGGGTGAATGGAGCTGGCGGATCCTAAGCCACTTTCAAAAGATTGTAGGCCACTGCCACAATTACGAACTCCACATGCTCCTTGTAATTGATGGTTAATGTAAGCAGAGGTTAACTGTCTTTTGTAAACAGGAGTTTCCTCTATCTCTTAGAAATAACATGGTTTGTGTGGTTTACTGTACCTCATTCGTCTTCGGATTACTCATAAAAAACCGCTTGTGAATCTAAATGCAGAGGCTGCCAGAAAGTCGGTTTTCACTGACTTTCTGGCAGCCCCTTTTCTTGTTACACATGGATTTTTTCATCGTCTTTCCGAAAAAAACTCTTCATCGCATGGAAGACATCCGCTTTTTGCTTAAGAATATAATGATAAAATTTCTCGTTTTTAATATTTTTATAGGCGGTCATTAACGTAGAGTGCCTATGGTATTGATTGACTTCCCCGTATCCGAACATATTGGAGACTTCCATCAGTTCTTCCACCAGCTTTACGCATCGCGCGTTATCCGATGTCAGATTGTCCCCGTCCGAAAAATGAAACGGATATATATTGTATTTTTCAGGGCTATACTTGTCATCGATCAATTCCAGTGATTTTCGGTATACGGACGAACAAATCGTACCGCCACTTTCTCCTTTTGTAAAGAAATCCTCTTCCGATACAACTTTCGCTTCCGTGTGATGGGCGATGAATTCAATGTCCACTGTCTCGTATTTTGTGCGCAGAAACCGGGACATCCAGAAGAAAAAGCTTCTGGCCATATACTTTTCCCATAACCCCATCGAGCCGCTTGTATCCATCATGGCAAGGACAACCGCCTTGGAATCCGGCTTCACCACCTCCGACCATGTCTTGAATTTCAGGTCTTCCGGCAAGATCGGATGGAAACCCGGATTGCCTGTTAATGCATTCCGTTTGAATGCTGACACCATCGTTTTCTTTTTGTCTATATTGCCCATGAGTCCGGTTTTCCGAATATCGTTGAATTCAATATGTTCTATTGTATGTTCGGCATTCTCTTTTTTCTTAAGGTTCGGCAGCTCCAGTTGTTTGAACAGCGCATCCTCCAGTTCAAGCAATGATATCTCTGCTTCATAATAGTCTTCGCCTGCCTGGTCCCCTGCTCCTTGCCCTTTTCCCGCTCCTTTTTGGCCTGATGAACCGTCCCGCGCCACTACATCTCCAAGTTGGCTGTCACCGTCACCTTGGCCGACATGTTTGTTCTTATCATAATTGTACCTAATTTTGAATTCATCGAGAGATCGGATTGGTATTTTGATGACATCTGTACCGTTCGACATGATGATGCTCTCGTCTGATATGAGATCGGGAAGATTATTCTTGATGGCGTCCTGTACTTTTTCTTGATGTCTCTGTTGATCGTCAAACCCTTTTCGGTGGAGGGACCAATCTTCTTTGGATATAGCAAACTGTTTACTATCCTTTTCAGCCGACATACTTTTCCCCTCCCTGATGCCTATTTATAATTCTAATCTCTGTCTACTGTATCTTATGCTTAACCCCTAAATAGTTTGCTGATTATTTAGATAATTGGACAGTTGCCTAATGACAAGCATGATGAACACAGGCCTTTCGAATCAATTACGCTTCAATTCATAGTAAATTGATGTGTTTTATTGTATTATTAATAATGATAAAACTTGGGGGATGAGACATATGATCATTACAGGTATACTATGTGGTTTGTTGTTGGGATTTGTATTGCAGCGCGGCCGATTTTGTATCGTCGGAGCATACCGTGATTTATTCATAAATAAAAGCAATAAAATGTTCTTGGCTACTTTCATCGTTATCGCCATTCAAAGCATCGGCGTCTTCATCATGGTGGGGACTGGCATGATTACGCTGCAGGCAGGGGCATTCCCTTGGCTCGGCACCATGGTCGGCGGCATCATATTCGGGATCGGCATGGTTCTTGCCGGAGGGTGCGCAACCGGAACCTGGTATCGGGCCGGAGAAGGCTTGATCGGCAGCTGGATTGCCCTGTTCGGTTATATGCTCGGTGCAGCCATAACCAAATACGGTGTACTTGAGCCTGTCGGGACAAATATTCTTTCTTATCGCGCAAACGACACATATATTCATGAGACATTCAATATATCTCCATGGGTATTGGTGGCACTTTTGACAGCTGTAGTCGGTTACTTTACTTGGCGGGAACTGAAAAAACCGACACTGAAAATTTTCAGGATGAAGCCGAAGAAAACCGGGCTTGCCCATATTCTGTTCGAAAAATCATGGCATCCTTTCGTTACAGCCTCGCTTGTCGGCTTAATTGCCATTATGGCATGGCCTTTGAGTGTTGCCACCGGGCGGATTCATGGCCTCGGGATTACAACTCCCTCTGCCAATGTACTTTCCTTTTTAGTGACAGGCGATGGGTCAAGGATAGATTGGGGCGTCATGCTCGTCCTCGGAATCTTGCTCGGTTCTTATATTGCTGCCAAGGGGGCAGGTGAATTTCGTTTCCGTTTGCCTGATAAAAAGACATTAGGAAACAATGCAGTCGGCGGCTTGACAATGGGCTTTGGTGCCAGCATCGCCGGAGGCTGTACAATCGGAAACGGGCTTGTGAACTCAGCCATCTTCACATGGCAAGGATGGGCAGCAATTTTGTTCTTCCTTGTAGGAACATATATCGCTGTGTACTTCACAATCATCCGTCCGAATAAAAAAGCTCAATCTGCCGTCGTTCAAAGCGAAGCAGCGACTTCTTAATAAACATAGGGGGAATTCATCATGGCAAAAGTATTAGAAACAACAGGTATGGTATGTCCATTTCCATTAGTAGAAGCCAAAAAAGCAATCAATGAAATGGCGGTCGGGGAAGATTTGATCATCAACTTCGACTGTACCCAAGCTACAGAAAGCATACCCGAGTGGGCAGCCAGAGATGGACATGAAGTGACCGACTTCGAGCAAACCAGCGATGCTCAATGGAAAATCGTCGTCAAAAAGGGACAATAAATAGAAAGAGAAGGACCCTATCCCAAAAGGAAGGGTCCTTCTTTGCTGCCAAATGCCTTAACTGAATAAGTCTGATACTAATTAGTCTGCTATCCGCTTCTGTTCAAACGGGTCCGTATGCTCTAATTCCATTCTCTTCAATTCCAGTTTCAATTTTTCGGTCTCACTGATAAAATTGGCCTGTTTGAGCCTTTCCAATTCCAATTGATCTTTCAGCATTTGCCCCTTCAATTTAGTCTGTTTCTGAAAGTGTTCTGTGAGCAAGGCAGTGATTGGAATGGACGCGCCCAACACAATGGCAGTGATGGCTATCCACATTCCTTTTCCTCCTAACCGGAAAGAATAACTATAAGTTCATTATACCTTTGCAAGAAGAATTATCCAATGGTACAAAAAAGCATCCAGTCAGACTGGATGCTTCCATTCATCTATACTCTTGTTTTGGATCGGAATCCAGGTCCCGCTCCTTTTTCAGTTCCTTATTTGTTTTCATTTTGTCCATCTGTTTGCTGAGGATATGCACTTCCTCGGCATCCTTCGCCATTGAACTATTATCCGGCACTTGGTCTCTTTTCATGCACGGCTTCCCTCCCCGAGGCACATTTGTTGTCCTATACCCGAGGAGGGGAAAATGAAACATTACCGGTTCAAAAGGCTTCCGACATAACGGAGCAGTTCATTGGCCGATGCTGTGCTGTACCCATGCTCATTGACTAATCGCGCGACCACTTCATTGATTTTTTTCAATTGTTCTTCATTCGGCGTTTTGCTTGATGTCGTTATTTTAACAACATCCTTCAGATCAGCAAACAGTTTCTTCTGGATTGCTTCCCGGAGGCGATCATGCGAATTATAATCAAACCGTTTTCCTTTACGTGCGTAGGCGGAAATACGGATAAGTATTTCTTCCCGAAATGACTTTTTGGCATTTTCCGAGATGCCGATCTGCTCTTCAATCGATCTCATCAGCTTCTCATCCGGTGTGATTTCTTCGCCTGTCAATGGATCACGCAGTTTAGATTTATTGCAGTAGGCTTCAACATTATCCAAGTAATTATCCATGAGCGTTTTGGCTGACTCCTCATATGAGTACACAAAAGCCTTCTGGACTTCTTTTTTCGCAATTGTATCGAACTCTTTACGCGCCAGAGATATATAATTCAAATACTTTTCCTTCAATTCAGTCGTAATGGAAGGGTGCTGATCAAGTCCCTCCTTCAGGCTTCTCAGCACATCAAGCGCATTGATCGACGGGATCTCTTTCCTTATGATTGTCGAGGAGATACGGTTGATGACATAGCGCGGATCGATTCCCGACATTCCTTCATCTTGATGTTCCTTTTTCATTTCATCAATATCCGCTGAATTGAATCCTTCCACCGTTTCCCCATCATAGAGCCTCATCTTCTTGACCAGGTCGATATCGCCTTTTTTCGGCTCCTTCAGTCTCGTCAAAATCGTGAACATGGCAGCCACCCTTAACGTGTGAGGGGCAATGTGGACATCCCGGACGTCGCTTTCGCTTATCATCTTTTCATAAATCTTCTCTTCTTCCGTGACCTTAAGGTTATACGGTACCGGCATGACAATGATACGTGAATGCAGGGCTTCATTTTTCTTATTGCTGATGAAAGAACGATACTCCGTTTCATTTGTATGAGCGATGATCATTTCATCTGCCGAAATGAGAGCGAACCTGCCTGCCTTGAAGTTCCCCTCCTGGGTCAATGACAGCAGATGCCACAAAAACTTCTCGTCGCATTTCAGCATTTCCTGAAACTCCATGATTCCTCGGTTAGCCTTATTGAGCTCACCATCAAACCGATATGCCCGGGGATCTGATTCCGATCCGAATTCGGCAATTGTCGAAAAATCGATGCTTCCTGTCAAGTCGGCAATGTCCTGTGACTTCGGATCCGACGGGCTGAATGTACCGATTCCGACACGCTTATCCTCAGACAGGAAGATCCGTTCAACCATGACATCCTCTATCCTGCCTCCGTATTCCTCCTCCAGCCTCATCACATTCAAGGGAGACAGATTGCCCTCAATGCGTATCCCATATTCTTCAAAGAAGTCTTCCCGCAGATGATGAGGAATCAAATGAAGCGGATCTTCATGCATCGGACAATTTTTAATTGCAAAGATGGCTCCTTGATCCGTTAGGGAATACTGTTCTAGTCCTCTTTTAATCATGCTTACGAGTGTGGACTTCCCTCCACTGACCGGCCCCATCAATAGCAAAATCCGTTTCCGGACATCAAGCCTCCTGGCTGCCGGGTGGAAATATTCTTCCACAAGCCTTTCCAATGATTCTTCTAGGCCGAACATCTGACTACTGAAAAAACGATACGTCTTTTGGCCATTCACTTCTTCTATGCCTGCATCCTTAATCATGTTATAGACACGTGCATGAGCGGATTGTGCTATATGAGGTTTTTCCGTCAACAATTCCAAGTACTCTCCGAAGGTGCCTTCCCACTTCAGCTTCTGCTCTTCTTCCCTAAAACGTTCTATCTTTCGTAAAATGTCCATCAAGGAACCTCCCTTGTTTTATCAGAGACGTTTCTACTACCATATGCAGGACTGGGTGTATTGATGATTGAATAAACAATAGCAGAGCAATCTCCCGCATCAACGGCAAAAAACAATAGAACAAGCCTTCGTGAGCAAGGAAGACAAACAGGAACCAACTTATAAAATGTTACAACAACGCCATACTTTTCCTTTTAAATGAGGTAAAAATTCGTTATAATCTTTTTAGATGAAATGATTGGAAATTTCGGAGAATGAAATGAAGGAGGAACTATCTCATGGCATTGACAGCGCTCATACTCGTCGCCTTAGCATTCCTGACAGCTATGTTCACAGCGGGGTACAACGATAAACCAGGTGTGAAATAATTTTTCAATTTTAAACAAAAAGGACAGGCCGTTTAAAAGTGCCTGTCCTTTTTGAGTTCTTATTCCATCAATGATGCATTTCCCCATGACATTCCGATATTTCGCTCAATGCCTTACTGGCATTTGCCGAGGATGGGTTGTGGATGGCCAGATCTCCAAGCGAGACCATACCGACAAGCTGGTTTTCATCCACTACAGGAAGGCGGCGGATCTGCTGTTCAGCCATCAGTTCGGCGGCTTCCTCGACACTTGTCTCGGGGGATACAGTCATAAGTTCATCAGTCATGATCTCTGTCGCCTTTGTCGAGCCCGTCCGTTTACTCGCCACTCCCCGAAGAGCGATATCGCGATCTGTGATTATTCCTAAAAGCTTTCCTTCTTCACAGATTGGTACAGCTCCAATGCTGTAATCCTTCATTTTCACAGCCACCTCATACACATTATCGAGCGGCGTGCAGTATTGTAAATCCGTAGACATCACATCTCTCACTTTTTGCATACAGTTCTCTCCTTATACCTTTTTCATTAGTTTTTTCATAAAACACGCTTTTATGCCGATAAAGTGATGAGACATACAAAGGATGACCTGACCCCTTAGACTGAGACTGGCTTGAAAACGTTAAAGCAAGCGTTTGTCAACCCTCTCAAAAAACCCCGAAATTCACTCGGGGTTCTTCAAAGATAGATGTATAAAATTCTGCTGACGCAATGCTTCATATACCAATATCGCAGCAGCATTAGAAAGATTCAATGATCTGATGTTCCCGGTCATCGGTATACGCAGGCACCTGTCGATATTACGCTCGATGACGTCTTTCGGCAACCCTTTCGTTTCCCGTCCGAAAATGAGATAGTGATCCTTCTCTGTATCGCTGTAATCGAATGTCGTATGAGGCTGTTCGCCGTACTTGGAAAGGAAATAATACTCTCCTCCAGCCGAATATTCGAAGAAGTCTTCAAGACTATCGTGGTACACAATTTTCACATATTCCCAATAGTCCAGCCCGGCACGCTTCAACATTTTATCATCTGTGGAAAAGCCAAGCGGCCTAATGAGATGGAGAACTGTGTCAGTCCCAGCGCAAGTCCGGGCAATATTCCCAGTATTGGCCGGTATCTCAGGTTGATATAGTACTACATGTATTGCCACCTTTGTTCACCTCTATATAATCTTCAAATTCCATTCGTCCATTATAGCATGTTTTGCAGCTATCGGCTTATGCATCATCCTCTATTGCATAAAATCGGTATCGTATGTTCGGCGTGTAGGCACTTGAATCTTCATAAGACCAGTACCTGTGCCGACTATCCGTCGTATGTGCATTCACAAGCGGGTTTCCATAATAATCCTTCGCTGTTATGATTGTATTGTGGTTGAATCGGCCATCGCCTTCGAAATCATAACAAATGATATCCCCGATCTCCAATTCATACGGTGATGATACCTCCCTTCCGCGAAGCCCGACAGTCGAGTTCTGCAAATACAATTGGAGTGCATGGGCGACAGTCCAGCTGTAGCTCCAAGAATTTCCGCTGTACCACCAGCCTGATGATCTGTTCGGTGCGCCCCTCATCGGGCCGCCTCCCGCGTGAAGGCACTGGGAAATATAATTCGTGCAGTCATTCTCAAAACTCCGGTAGGCCGGGTTATATTCATTCCACCATGTATCGGCATATTTGACGGCCTCCAGCCTATCATACACATACGATCTCCGGGCATCGTCTGTAAAAACAAGCGGCTCTGTATGATCCCGGACCTTCTTTCGTTCTGCAGGGTCATCAGAAACGAGGACCCCTTTGTAGAAATAAGCAATCCGTTCTGCTGCCTCTTCCTCAAGGTACATCAGTTCTCCCTGTTTGACTAGAAACTGATAAGAAACTCTATAATGATATTCCTCTTCATGTCTCATTGTCCGCTTTGTGTGCACTTTGCTCTTTGCTTTGCAGCGGACGATTTCAGCATTCCTTTTTGCCATCAGCATCGACTTCCGTTCAGCTTCAATGAATCTGCGGGGAGTCGATACAAAATTCTCGCAACGTTCTTGCAGAAGTTTTTCCAGCTGCCGTTTCAATAGCGTTTCCCTCCCTTTGTTCTAGTATATGAACAACTGATCGGGTATAGAAAAAAAGACAGCAGATAAATTCATCTGCTGCCCAGCGCCTGTTCGATTTCTATTAGCACCTCTGTCTCTGTTTCTTTCTCTTTTGCCTTCATCAGCATTTGTTTGGCTGTCTCTGACCGGATTTGACCGACTGCCCAAGCGGACATGGCCCGTATATCCGGTCTCGGGTCGTTTTGAAGGACTTTATTCAGGTCTTCCAATGATTCTTCTTCCTTAAAGTGGCCGAGGGCGATGATGGCGTTCCTTTGGATCGGTTTTTTTCCCCTCCATGCTCCTGAAAGATGCCCGAAAGCCGTCTTAAATTCACGGTTGCTCATTTTCAGGATAGGTGTCAGAAGCGGTTTTGCGATTTCCGGGTCCGGTTCCATCTCTTCATGAAGATGGAAATTGACCCCTTTATTTTTCGGGCATACTGTCTGGCAGGAATCACAGCCATAAACACGGTTTCCAATCTTTTTCCGGTATTCCTCCGGTATGATTTCTTTCGTCTGTGTCAGGTAAGCGATGCAGATTTTTGCATTGATTTGGCCTCCGTCGATCAAGGCACCAGTCGGACAGACATCGATGCATTTCCTGCAATCACCGCATTGATCCTCAATCGGTTCATCCGGCTCAATCGGCAAATTAGTGATCATTTCACCTAAATAGATATAGGAACCGAACTCAGGAGAAATGATGGCGCAATTCTTGGCGCTCCAACCGATCCCGGCGCGTTCCGCCACTGCGCGGTCAGACAGCTCCCCTGTATCAACCATTGATTTCATGATGGCGCCAGGCGCTCTATCTATAATGAAAGCTTCCAGAAGCTTCAGTTTTTCTTTAACAAGCACATGATAATCGACACCCCAGGATGCCCGGCAGAACATACCGCGCCTTTCTCCCTTCTTTCCTTGGACATGCTCTGACATCTTGGAAGGGTAGGCAAGGGCAATCGCAATAAGGGACTTCGCCTCCGGCATCAACAAAGACGGATTTGTCCGTTTATCGAGGTCAGGTTCCTCAAAACCGGAAGCATAGCCCAGTTCCTGCTGCCTGATCAAGCGGTCTTTCAATTCCGTGAATGGGTCCGCGGAAGCAAAGCCGATTTGATCAATGCCGATATCCTTGCTGTACTGAATGATATCTTGTTTAAGTTGATGGTAGTCCATGCGTGCGCGACCTCCTCTTCGGAAATTATATGGTAAAATGGACAAAATGACAAAGGGGGGATTTGTTTGACAGCTATCCATATCGACCCAAAGCTTACATACATGGTGGACCGCTTTCAGATCGGAGCCATCACCTACCGCGATATAACTGTTTCGGAATCGCCACAGATGGTGAAAGGCCGGCTGCAGCTTTTTCAGGAATCTTTATACATAGAAACACAGGAGAAGGAACTCATGGACTTCCCGGGCATCAAGGAATGGCGACAGGTCTTCAAGGCCGCCGGCACGGACGCTTCCCGTTACCGACACTCTGCCGAAGCACTATATCGGCGGGTCAAGAAGCAAAACTTCCTTCCATCGGTGCATTCGGCGACTGACCTGAACAATTTTTTCTCTCTTCAATACCAGTGCCCGCTCGGCATTTATGATTCCGACCAGATAGATGGGGACATACTCCTCACCATCGGCACAGAAAAGGATTCCTATGAAGGCATCAATGGACGTGTCAACAATATGAAAAACATCATCGTATCCAAGGATGCCATCGGCGCATTCGGAAGCCCTTATGTCGATTCAGACCGGACAAAGGTGACTGTCTTGACGAAAAATGCTGTTCAGCTTGTTTATCTGCGCCCTTCACTTGAAGCAGACGAGGCGGCCAAGCTGACTAAATCCGTCATGGATTCATTCTTGAATCTCCACGGGGGAGAAGGAAGCTTTTCTGTTATTAAGTGATGGGGGATCACCAGGTGAACACATATTTCTATAAAATAAAAAAACGCAATACTTCGTTCTCTTATGTAACGAAACACTGCGTTAGTACCTATGTATGGAGCGGGTGAAGGGAATCGAACCCTCGTCATCAGCTTGGAAGGCTGAGGTTTTACCATTAAACTACACCCGCACTTATTTTGTCGAATTTTGTATTATTCGTAACAACAAAACTTATTATAAACAAAACTTAATCATTTGGCAATGCTTTTTTAATAAAATATTCATCCGGAACACAAAAAGTCCACACAATATAAAGAAAACAAGTTTATCAACTGGGAGTGCCTGTCTTAGCGAGATTATTACCGCTCCGAATTATATACTTCCATAATTTCATGCAAAGAATCTGCAGCCGATTTAGGCCTGCAGATTCTTTGCATTTATTGGAGTGAACGCAACAATACCCTTTTCAATAAAGCGGAAAAATAGTCGGGCAGCTGTTCGACCCCCGGGACCATCACGAACTCTTTCCCATAAATATTTCTCATCATCATTTCGTCGCCTTCTTGTATAATGCCCTCCGAAAGGAACATGCCGATGACTTCAATTCCCGATTTGCGGGTTTCGAGCACGGCTTCATGTGTATCGATGATGCCATTCTTTTCGTAATTGTAGGCAGCCGGCTCTCCATCTGAGAACACGAGCAAGAACCTGCTTTTTTCTCTTCTTCTGAGCAACGCTTCAGCGGCTACACGGATGCTGAATCCATCCCGATTATCTTCCTCGGGCTCCAGCTGCATGATTTCCGGTCCCGAAGCCGGCAGCGTCGACTCCGGAAAATCACTTATGATATGGAAATAGTTCGGTTGATACCCTTTCTTTGCATCATTGGCATCTTCCCAGAAGCCGATGATGGAATGGGGGATTTTCAATTGCTTCAGCACCTCATGGAACAATATGATACTTTTCTTCGTTTCCTCCATCTTATTGTTCATGGATGCAGAACAATCGACGAGCAGCGTGAAAGCAGCATCTACCTCCAAAGATTCCTGGTCTTTTTTATAGAAGACTCTCGGTGTCCGGTCGATGACGAGCGGCAAAATGTTTTTTGAAAGCCGGCCAAACAACAGATTCCTTCTTTTGGCGTTCATTTTGTGCTCCATCATCTTTTGAATCGTGTTGGATAAGCGCCTTTTTTCCGCTTCAATCAGCTGCTTTTGCTCATTGTATAAGATCCGTTCTGCATCTGAAGGCTTCTTCGCCTTTTTGATGATTTTGACAGCATCCTTATTCCGCTCCCCATAGATTGGGGTCGATGCTTCACCCTTAGCTGGCTCCTTCTCCTCCAGTGCTTCTAGGTCCGAGTAATCCTTCTGTTTGCTTCTGCCGGAAGAGCCTTGGACCGTTGCCATCGCCTGGTCCGCCTCCTCCGATTCACGGGCACCGCCGCCCATGATTGACGTCCGGGTTCCTTGCTCCAACTCAAACTGCAGGAAGGTCGATTTCTGATTGCCGTTTTTATTTTCCCTATGCCAGGTAGAAAACGTTTCATCGATCACTTCCTGGTCCTCGTTGCCGATGTCTTCCACGTCACAATTACTCAATTCATCATTGCGGGTCAGCTCATCGAACAATGAGTCCATGACATGCTTCTCGATATCCGACACCGGAAAAATGAAATATTGATTTAACTGATCATCGTATTTTTCCTCTAGCCAGAACAAGACCGACTCACATATAGCGACCACATCAGCTGTATGGCGGGCATCATACACACGATATAGAAATTGCTTAATGCCCTGTAATTCATCCAGTTGCCTTTCATTTGCTTTCGGAAAGACCGGATCAGGCACATCTGAATGAAGATGCAGATAAATGAGACAGAATAATTCATCCAGCGGATAGCTTTTCGTCACATTCGTGCCCAGCTGGGTTTCGAAATAATGGCGGTAATGCTTCCTGCGGATATCGAAGTGGCGCCTCGTCCCTCTTCTGTCCTTCTTGATTTCTTCCTCCAGCCGCAAATCCTCTATCGCTGTGAACAGGTTGGCCGCAAAATACGGCATCCCGCTGTCATCGATTACCTTTTTGTACCTCTTCAGTGCCTTTGGATCGGAATGGCGGATCGTGCCGATAGCCCGCAGGAATATATCTGTTTTCAGCCCGGCCTCTTTTTCCGCTTTCAGGACATTATCCCAATGGTGGCTGGCCATCACCTTTTTATGTTCGAGGTCCACCAATGCCCCGTAATTATATTCAAAGTCCAGATCAGGGATGCCGGAAACGACAGCTGCAAGGTCTTGCAGCTGCAGAAACAGGGCCGTATCCACTATGGAATCATTGAACTGAATTGGCTTCATGGACATTCCCTCTCCTCATCAGTATGTCTCCATGATATTCATCACGAAATCCCGTTCTCTATCTTCCGTCAATTTGTCGACGATAGCCCGCATGACAGCTCGTTCCGGAGAAATCACCGTACTCAGATTGCATGCATACAGCAACGACCGGATGGATGCGGCATCCTCATCCAGCTTCCCTTGTCTGACGGCTTCCCCCAAATCCGCAGAAAGGCGCACGAACATATCGATCAGACGTTCATCAGTCAGCTTCGTCTGTCTCCTGATGACCTGCTTCAATTGGTCTCCCGAAATATACGGGACACGAATGACGACAAAACGGTTCTTAAGCGCTTCATTCAGCGGCGTCGTACCGATATACCCTTCATTGATGGCCGCTATCACATTGAATCCCGGCTTGGCCGTAATCACTTCACTCGTGAACGGATTGGTGATCCGCCTGCGGTGATCGAGCATCCCATGGAGGATAGGCAATGTATCCGGGTTCGTCATATTGATTTCATCTATATAAAGGAATGCTCCGTCCTTCATCGATTGGACAACCGGTCCGGGCACAAATTCAATGGTCTGTTTATCTCCTTCATAGGAGACGGTCTTATGGCCCAGCAATGCTTCCGCATCCAGATCGACCGAGCAGTTCACGCTGAACATCGGCTGCCTGAACAGATTCGACAATGTTTCCGCCAAGACCGTCTTCCCGCTCCCTGTCGGCCCTGTCAAGAGGACATTCATCCCAAGAGAGAGTACCGCAATCGCGTCGATAATCAACTCCTCATTTGGCGGAAGATATGCCGATTTACCAATCAGCCAATCATATTCCGAAGCTATTTTTCGTTTTCGATCCTCAAGCAACCCCTGTATTTCTTCCGGTATATAATTTATTAATTCCATCTGTTTATCACCTTTCCCCTATAGCCGAAACGACTTCCGTGTAAAGGTAAATGATACACCAACCTTTCATCTAGTAATAATGATATGCATTCACAAACAACCTCCAGGTATCAGTGAGAACCCTGTCCTTTCACCCACCAAAATAAAAAACAAGTGGAGAAAAACGAATGACTCATTACTCTCCACTTGCTTCTTAAATTAAAGCTGTTTTCGCATAGATTGTTGCTCCTGAATTAATGAAGTAAATATCCATTTTATAGTACCAATAAATGGAGATAGCTTCTTCAACAAAAGGCGCAGTTTATAGTAAATGGAATGTACTTTGACAATATACCCGAAGAAGCTAAGGAAGAAATTGCTAAAGTTCCTCAAGAATTAAAAAGAGGCTTATTTGAAGGAATGGCTCTAGGTTATGAAAAAATTGTTATTGACTTGGAATTACTGTTGGAATCTACGGATAATGACAAGATAGCTCACATAGAAAAAATTTAGTGAAATATAAAAAAATTGCCGAAATGCTAAAAGATAAATTTAAAGAAAATGAAGTAGACTTTAGAAGTGGTTACATTCAAGGCGAAATGTCTGCTTATCAAATGATCAGAGAGGAAATCCAGGTTATTTTTAATATTAAAGAGCTGAACTAATCTAGAAAATCTAGTACTTTTAATACGAAACGTAGCTAAAAACAGGAAGGATTTAATAGGTTTTTTAAATTGGTACGATTGGATTCAACCGACTAATCCTTATGCCTCAATATTTTTCGGGATTATTTTCAAATTCTAACGGGGTTAATTGCGTGGTTTGATACGAAAAAAATCAGAACATTCGTCTTAATAATAGTTGGGGGATTAAGTTTTACCATCATTGGCGTTATAATCTTAAAATCCGTCGGTCATTATGGCTAAAATAGTATTAAAATGGAAAATATCGTTTTGACAAGAACATATTGTGAATAAATACACTTAAACAAACGGGGGCATTACTTGAAGATTGTTGGGTTGCTAAAACGGCTAATTTTTTCTTAAAAAAGGTAAGTTTCTGCAATTAGCGGAGTAATTAAATAACTGGGTAGTAACGTGCAACTTTTTTCTTTTTTGACAAATCTTAAAAGTAAAGATGACCAAAAGTAGGAGGTCTTAATGGGATATTCAGAGATTGTAGTAATGCTTTTAGTTTATAGTGGACTCATTGTATTTTTTTTAGTCCCTTTTCAAAGTGGATGGAATCAGCACCCAAGACCAATAAACTTCATAACAGTTTTTAAAGATAGTTTAACAAAAATGATTTTTCATAAGAAATCCATTTTTGCTCTTATTTTAATAAGCTTTACGTTATTTAGTATATGGTTCGGTTACAAAGGAGAAGAATATCATTTTAATGCTCACAGTGGCTATCCAATAAGTACAAATTTAAAAGCATTCTACTCTATGTGCGGTGTACTTGTGTATACAGTTATTCTTTACACACTTATAGCATTTTTGAGAACATTAAAAATCGTAAAAAACACACGTTCATGATATAAGAAGTTATAGTTCTTGTTGAACTAACGGGGGCTCCGTATTATATAGTTCAGCCAGAACTTTCTGGTTGAACTTTTTTTATTTCAATTTAATCTATCAGTAGCCAGGATAGAACGTACGGGGGAGAATATAAGATTATCCAATCCATCCCTGGAATCGGAGAAAAAATCGCCGCCACGATTGTTTCCGAAATCGGTGAGATTGATCGGTTTAATCACCCTAAGAAATTAGTTGCCTACGCTGGAATTGATCCCAGTGTCCATTCATCTGGAAAGTTTACAGCGACGACGAATCGGATAACGAAACGAGGTTCCAGTAGGCTAAGGCATAGTTTGTATTTAGCTGTTTTATGTGGAATAAGGAGTTCCAGAAATAAAAAGCTCAAAGAGTTCTACGACAAGAAACGCTTAGAAGGAAAGCCTTCTAAAGTGGCAATTATCGCTTGTATCAATAAGCTTCTTCACTGGATTTATGCTTTATTAAAAAGGAAAGAACATTTCCTAAATATAGCTTAGAAAGACTTTTTAACCACGTAAAAAAAACCTTCCACAATGCATCTGGAGGGTTAGTTGGTATGCCTAAAAACAGTATAGCATAAAAATTTTTATGCTTGAGTGAAGGATATTGACAACCTATTAGCTGGTTTAGCGGAACAAGGAGCCAGCGAAAACTGTCTTTCTTTTTGGCTGTTTTCTAAAAGATTGTTGTTTTACATAAGTTCAGTAATGAAAACCAGTTGATTGGGAGCGGAAGGTGCGAGACTCCTGCGGGATTAGCGGACCGGGTGAGACCCCGCAAGCGCTTGGCGCTGAGGAGGCTCACCGCCCGCCTCGCGGAAAGCGAGCAACCTGGAGCCTACTTCTTCATAGGCAACAAAGTTTGCGAAAACAGCCTTCTTTTTTTAGCCATTAGCAACAATGTTTACGAAAAGAGCCTAAACGGAATCATCAATAATTAGCTACAATGAGCATGATGAAGACATATATAAGAATTATGTATTTTTATATTTCTAGGACACTTTCACCAAGAATTAATACTGCCAGAGGCATTACCATCGACCAGTAAAACAAAAAAGGTTCCCAGCTAAATTGTTGGGAACCTTTTTTGGGGCAGTTTTGGCATACTGCCTTAAGATACCAGTGGCCGGGGTCGAACCGGCACTCCAGAAGGAACACGATTTTGAGTCGTGCGCGTCTGCCAATTCCGCCACACTGGCATAATCTCAAATGTCTCTCGGACAATTTTTATTATATAACGCTCTTTTTTTTATGTCAATATATCTTTTTATAATTTATTTCAAAATAAAAATACACCTAAAAAGTACCTCCCATTTCACACTCCAGATATTACCTCATTCTAGAAACCTGCATAAACCATGCTGACTGGTGGAATGATTTTGCTTAAGTCAAAAAAGTTCCTTACAACATGTTAATCAAGGAGAAAATGATATGAATCACATAAAGAACAGGATTTTTTCTATGACCCCCGATTCCCTGCTCATGGGTATGATGCTCGCCCTGGTCGGCGGTTATCTGGATGCCTACACGTATATAACGCGTGATGGCGTATTCGCCACTGCCCAGACAGGGAATACTGTACTGTTTGCGGTCCGGGCTGCCAGTACTGAGCATAGCGGAGCCATCCTGAACGTCCCCCCCTTCGTCGCATTCATTGCCGGCGTCCTGGTGGCGGAACATATGAAAGAACGGTTAGGCAAACATAGACGAGCCGTACTGATACTGGAGTGCATCATCTTATTCATCGTCGGCTTCATCCCATCCGGTCTTCCGGACATGATTGTCACAATGGCGATTGCTTTTGTCTCCTCGCTTCAGATCGCCACATTCAATAAACTGGAGAAATGGAGTTACAATTCGACCATCACCACAGGGAATCTGCGGACCGCCGCACAAGCATCTTACGCCGCATTTGCCGATCATGACCCCGAGTCGATGCGGCAATTCAAAGCCTTTGCCGCCATTATCCTGTCATTCATTTCAGGAGCCCTGATCGGCACATTCTTCAGTGTCCTTCTCGGCAATATCTCCATCTGGATCGCATCAGGTATCATTCTTCTCATTATTTTTTTATACAAAAAAACAAAGCAATCGCAACCGGTTCGCAGCAAAGCCTGAATACTAGAGAGCATCCGGAAATCCTGCTATGATGGAATTAGAAGCAAAAACCAAGCAGGAGGAACACATCATGGCAGAACACCTACTGGAAAAAGCGATTATTCTGGCCACAGAAGGGCATACGGGACAAACAGATAAAGGAGGTTCGCCCTATATCCTTCATCCTCTCAGAGTGATGAGGAATGTATCCGGCTATAATGAAAAAATGGTGGCTGTACTGCATGATATTATAGAGGACACTTCCTGCACACTGGATGATTTACGTCAGGAAGGGTTTCCGGATGAAATCCTAGAAGCGGTCGACGCAATAACAAAACGGCCCGGCGAATCGTACGGGACCTATCTTGAGCGAGTCGCTTTCAACCCTTTGGCCAAAATAGCCAAAATAGCAGACTTAAAGGATAACAGCGATCTGAGCAGATTACCGGAGCCAACTGATGAAGACAGAAGACGGGCAGAGAAATACAAAACCGCCCTCCAATTCCTGCTGGGCGATTAACCATACCCCTGCAGGGAAAACTTTAAGGCGCTGAAGGCCGTTCAGGCGGAGAACGCTGTATTACAAGCTGAAAACCAGGAGTTCCTAAACCGGAAATGGTAGCAGTTGATTGGAAAGAGGTAAACGATGAAGAACAAATTCGAAGACGGCGGCAACATGGACACCGAGATGTATTCCGACAAAACCGAAAAAGATATCCATGGATCTTTCCTGCGAGAGGGAGACCCCTCGGACCGGAAGGAGATAAGAGATTGTAAGCTGAGAGACTTCCTTCCTCATGACTAATAAAGAGATATTTTTTTGTGGATATATTCTTTTAATATTTATTCAGCTCATTGATCGGTGTTTGGATGATGACCGGTTTTTGGTTTGGATCCAACCAATTCAGGATGCTTTTGACATTTGCTTCAGAAGTGGCTGTGCATCCTAATGTGTACCCATTACCGACATGGAAAAAGATTGCGCTTCCCTTATACGGGGTTCGGCTCATATTGTAATTGATCACAAACCCATAATTATAAGGCAAGACATTCATATTCTCGGCGCTTTTCCACTGGCCTTGTGTTTTCTTTTTGGACTGCCAAGTGTTATAGAGCTTTGATGTTGGGTCATCCACCCAGACATCATCCGAAGTGATCTTCCGGTAATTCAGTTTTGTGCCTGGGTTTGCATAACGGCCGAAAGCCGTACCAATTGTATACTTGCCGATAGGCGACCTCTTGCCGCCTTCCTTCATATTCTGCTGCGTCGCAAAACCATTTTTGCCGATGTGCCCTTTCACAGTTAAAACAGGTTTCCAATTACCTTTTGAATCCTTTTCAAACGTGCGGATTTCAGCAGTAGAGGTATTGTACCCATTGGCTGTCACTAAAATAAGCTGCTTATTCGCTCCAACAGTCTTCAGGCCTTGCGCCAAGTTTTTCGACGCTGCCGGCTTTTTGGAAGTTAAATATTTGCTGGAAACCCAGCCTTTTTGGGTTCCCGCAGTGACTTGACTCCAAGCACCGCTCGTTTTATGAACTTTGACGGAACTATTCTTTTTGACAGTTGTGACTACTTTATAGTTTGTGCCCGCTCCGCTTCGTACATTCAGTGTACTCGCTATGACATACATCGTCTTTGCGGAAGATTGGGCAACTGCCGGATTCTTCGTTGTCAAATACTGATTTGAGACCCAGCCTGCCTTACTTCCGACCTTCACCTTATCCCAGGACCCACGCGTTTGTGTCACCGTCACCGCACTGTTTTTCTTCACCTGTGTCACAATTTTGGCACTCGTGCTCGGCGCACTGCGAACATTCAAAACACTGGCTTTCACATACTTTGTCTTGGAGGCGGCTTCTGCCACTTCATTCACATGAAACACTGAACATAAAACCAAGATGGAAACAAATAATGCAAATATCTTTTTCAACAACATTCCCCCGTTCTTTAGTTTATACCTCATCTTCATGAAAAAAATGTATTTATTACCACTTTATACATTATTCCATAAACCTACGCCAGTAATCTACAAATTTCTTATATACATAATAAAAAAATATTATATCAATATATAACATTTCACTTACTTCATTCATTTGGTCTTTGTATTTAGTCCAATAATACCGCTATACAAACGTAACAATCCCCAACCACCAATATATTTGGTAGTATTTTACCAAATTCAGTATATCTCTAGTATATCGTTTGAAAATTCATGAACGCTTGTCACATAATATGACTGGAATAAGATTTCCAATTTCGACAGAATGGAGCTGATGTAAATGAGGAAGTGGTTTGCAGGTATCTGTGCACTTGGTTTCTTGTTGGCTGGTCAAAGCGCGTATGTATTCGCTGAGGAAGATCGAAATTGTGGGGATTTTTCCAGTAAGGAAGAAGTGATGGAATTTTGGTATGAGAATGGCTACAGTGCCGACAATGATCCACATGATTTGGACCGTGACAGTGATGGTTTGCCTTGTGAAACAAGCCAAAGTGAATATAACGCATATGTAGCTTCCAAAGAAGACGAGTCAAATGATGAGCCTGCCTCAGATAGCAATTCAGGAACCGGTTCCGACCAGGGAGCAGGGAACACTGAAGGAGAAGTATTACCGGATACAGCCACCGACAATGTATCCATGATAGCCATCGGTGCAATGATTGCTGCCGCGGGAGGTATACTCGTATTACGAAAAAATAAATCAAAGGCATAAATAAAAGAGAACCGCCTTATTAGAGGTGAATCATGGTTAGAAAAATGGCGGGCGTACTATTGCTGATTAGTGGATTATATGTGGCTATCACTAATTTTATCAATTGGCAGGAAAGCCGCTCTTCCGCTTCAACATTAACCGGGCAAGAGCTGCAGAAATATGAGTCTCTGACGGTTCAAACTTCAACTGGCCAGACAACGGTTTCTCCTGAGTACGAGCACGGTGAAAAGATCGCAACGCTTATCATACCGGACATACAGCAAAAGTTCACTGTTTATTGGGGAACAGAAGAAGATGTATTGGAGAAAGGAGTCGGAATGTTTGATAGCACGCTAACCACCTTTCCAGGACACGGGCATACAGTGCTCAGCGGCCATCGCGACACAGTCTTTTCCGGGCTTGAAAAATTGGATGCCGGCGACCGGTTGATTGTGGAGTTTGAAGAGCAGACGTTCACGTACATCATCGAAAAAACATGGATCACCGATAAGGATGACAGGTCAGTGATTGTGAAAAAAAATGAACCAGTCCTGACCCTGACGACATGTTATCCATTCACGTATGTCGGAGATGCCCCTGATCGCTATATCATACAAGGAAAGCTCCTCTGAATGAGGGGCTTTTCTTGTATGAAACTACTATACTTAACATGGCTACCTTAAGCCGAAAGCTTAATCTTAAATGCGGCGTCTACTAACGCCATCAAAACACCAACGGCTAGCAAGCATATGGCACAGGGGGACAACAAGCAACCCAAAGGCAGCTCCCACAAGCACAGCCCCCATCTCATCAGGTCGTTGGAGCACGAGTACAATGACTACAAGGCCCACACCTGCAAGTATCTCCTTGATTACACGCCCCTGAAGAATCCATATCCATGACCTGCCTGCCAGTCTTAACGGGAAATCATGTTTTGCTTTCAGCAATGCCGTAATTAATGCACTGATTGCAGCCGCTACCGTGAATGCAATAACCAATGCAACTAATGCAAGATTCAGTAACCATACAATGTACGCTGCAAACTGTGCTTGCAGAAGACCTTCCTCTGCGATATAAACAACTTTCAATTCACCGCTTATATCACGATCTCTCAGCGCCTGCACATCAAGACCTTGTTTCTCTAGTAATTGCTGCGTATCAGTTACACCGGTGAAGACGACGTTGCTGGTCGAAGCCAAGGATGTTAAGGCAGAGTCGTTATAGGTGTCAAAAAGCGAAGGAACGACAACCACCAAGGCATCGTCCAAAAAATGAAGCCTTTCCCCCCCGCCCCCTTGTGCCACCGGCAATTTAAAACCGTCTGCAGGGCGCAAGAACTTGAACTGTCCCAACAGCTCCTCCGAGGATCCTTCCCTCGACAAAATATCAGCTTGTTCTTGAATTAAATCGTTGACCCCTTCTGGAATGCTTTCATAAGGAACCCTTTTAAAAGCAGGATCTGTTGCGTCCACGGCCATCAAATCCAGCCAACGCTGGTTCACATAGGAGATAGCCGAGTATCCCCCCAAATCTCTCCCCATTAGCATTTCTTGGGTGTAAGTATAAGAAAGAGCAACCGTATCAAGCGATTCAGCTTCTTTTATTAACTGGCCGATCTGTGGCTCCATCTGATCCATTTCATCAACTTCTGTCGCAAACACAATGGCAACTTGATCAGCCAGCTGCTTCCATTGTGCCATTTCTGCGGCCATCACAGAGGAGTTTTTATATGAGGACCAAGCAGGACCGATCGAAGCCACCACCAAGAGGAATGTCAGTGCCTGAGTCACAATCGCTGCCGTCCGCAAGCTCTTTACTGCTGGTTGTCTAGTCGCAAGCAGAGTCGTACTCGGCCAAGCCGAGGCTGATATGATAAGGGCAGCGAGCAGGGATACGGCGATAACGGCTACTTGCAAGCTGATGAGCACCTTAAGAAATGAACCCACATATATCCATCCATAAAACATGCCCACAAAAACCGATGATACTAGTGCTACGATGAAGGCGGATGCTAGTAATGCTCCCCCAAACCCTGCCAAGTCCTGCACTTGAATCCTGATAGTCGGGCACCCTCCCAGTACCCGAAGTGCACGTCCCCGCGCCCTAAGCGACAACCAGAACAAGGAGAGTGCTGCAATCAAGGCAAATGACGCAAGAACAGCTGCAGCAAATCCTCTTTCCTGCACCACGAATCCAAGACTACTGAAAACGGATGCATCTCTGCGGACAACCTTCACACCTTCATTTCTCAGCGTTTCTTCGAATTCATCCAAATGTCTGTTATCTTTAGTAACGAGATAAAACCCGTCTGGATAAGAACTAGCTAGCCGTTCCCTGCCGACCACCTTCCCTGCACGATCACCGCCGAACCAAGTAAATTCAGAGGGGATGTCACCACCATTAAGTGCCACAAAAACCTGACCATCCCCGTCGTCAGCAAGATCAGGTGCTACTTTGATAAGACCAAGATTCCATTTCTTATCGAGCTCCTCCAACGTCGTAAACGCTTCATCGATAGAAAGCCCCGATTCGCTGAAGTTCAGGCTTAACCTGCTTTCCACACCAACAGCCTGAGGAAAATCCCGATCATATAAATCCGTGATAATCACTGCCAGCAGTGCAAGCAGTGCAAACAACGCACAAGAAACAATCACTATTATACGCTTATACACAATTGGCCCTCCAAGAAATGTCTGATTTACTAATTATCCAGATTATAGCTGTAGCAACTGCTCTTTTCAGGATCCGACTTTATTGCCTGCGTTAGCAAAATTCCAATGTTATCATTATTCAGTCCATTAACCGTGAGCAGGTTTATTTTTTCATTCGTTATTCATACAACCTAGCCGAAGTCTCGAATTTGACGCAGGTGAGTCGCTATGTCTGTCTGGCTTAAATGCCCAATCGCATTTCAAACAACTGAAAAAAGTTGCATCAAATGTTCCATATGAAAATCAGTGTTTAACGTTTCTCAAGATGTACCGGAACGCCAAACCCTTCACGGCGACTAAGTAGATCGGCAATAGAGTTGTGCTCGGATTTTGTAGCATAACTTACCTTAATTAGCCCTCGATCCTGGTTATCGGGACACACTTCCCCCACTTCGACCGCAATGCCGTCACCCAATGCTTTGATCTCTTCTGCCAGGTCTTGATTATTTTCCAACGCCAAAGCGGCTTCAGCTACGGTTGGTAGCTGTTCGCACGGCGGGTGCGTATCCTTTGATGATAATGTGATCCACCCGTTTAAGTATGCGACGCTCCCCCCTACAAGTAATAAAGCGACAGCAATAGCGATGATTTTTTTAGTGGTTAACCTCATAAGGACGATCCTCCTAGGTCAGCTGAATTATTGATTGATTCATTCGAATAGCTTTTAGAACCGACCCTATACCGATTGCCGCAAGCTTTGATCATCTCAGGGTCATGTGTCGACACAATGACAGTGCATCCGCGTGCGGCAAAATCCCTAAACAAATCGATGACCTTCCGTCGATTAGTAGTGTCAAGCGAGGCAGTAGGTTCATCGACGAACAGAACAGCAGCATCCTTGTAGATGGCACGAGCTAATGCAAGTCGCTGCTTCTCGCCACCACTCAAGTGGCTCGCCAACTCATCTTCCCGCCCTTTAAGACCCGTTTGTTCTAGAACTTGTGCCAAGCGTTCCCGGTTTCCTCTGAATTGTCGCCCCAGCCAATTGGCATGCATCGTGACATTGAAGGCAACTGACTCCTCATCCATGATGCCATAATCTTGAAGTATAAATGCCGCATGATCTCGCCAAAAATGGCGTCGTTCCCGATTTCCATATCTTGTAACATCTTTTCCGTCAATTAAGATACGCCCTTGGTTCACTTGCTGTAACAGTCCGAGGCAATGCAAAAGTGTTGTTTTTCCACAACCGCTTGGACCAACGAGGGCTGTTATTGTTCCCGGTGTGCAGTGCACATTCTCATCCTCAAGAACTGTGCGCCCGCCAATTTTCACTGAAACGCCTTGTGCTTCAATTAACATTTGTACCACCGTTCATTTTCGACATTTTCAACTCTTGGATTCAAAAGTAACCTATTTCGCTTAACGAAAAGTATCTTCATACTAATTAGATCACCCTTCATTTATTATTGTTTATTAATTCTGCTCTTCTCTCTTCTTTCAATTGTCAGCACCATAAAAGTCCAAAATTCCCGGGTTGACATAAAGTTCCTTAATAACACCCTACTTATTCAGGTTATATAGAAATAAAGAACCTTGTTTCATCATCCCTCTATTAACCTTATATATATTGGATTTATGTACCAGCATCTAACCAACCTAAAGAGTTTTCAAATATTCTATTCCTTTTTTCATTAGGCATTGCCCTTAATTGCATTTACGCAATCCCCTTGCTCCACAATATGTCCATTATCTTTCATGGAGAATACCCCACAGACTGTGATAATGATCCCCAGCCACCTAAGAAATTTTTCCGATTAAAGAGTTTTAAGTAGGTATACATTTTCACCAAGTAAGTGCAGGAGAATATATTACAAATTAATTCCCATAAAAATTTCGCATAGTAAAAATCAACAACAAAAAGAAATGACCCTAAGGTCAATTCTTATGAGACGAGTTTAAACGTATGATTCCAGTTATAGCAATCACTGTATAGCAGTTGAACCAGAATGACCCTATCATCTATTTAACGTCTCAGCAACTAAAAGAACAGCGTTGGGTCCATACATCTATTTGAGTTGAAACCCACTCCTGAATACAATTCAACCTGGGATTTATTTCTGTACCCAATGAAAAGGTGCTTATAAATGTATCCGTGCTCTTGGTAACCTTTATGGGTAAAACATTCACCCCTTAGTGAATGGTATTTTGATGTGGATCCAACCCAACCTATCCTGCTTCACAGAAAAAATGCTCCTGCACCGACTTAATAAGCTGTCATAAGAAGAATTAGCTTATCTAGTTCATAAATAACCATTATGTCATTATTTGAGGATGATATAAAAGGAGATTAACAACGTGAACATGATGCGCTACTATCAAACGCTGTCAGTAAATCTCGAGGTACTATCTAGAGATTGCTATAAAAATCTCACTACCTCAGCGTGATTACCTAGATTAGTTGGTACGGTAGTAGTATTGGCCCTTCAGACCAGGAGAATTTATAGTTCCAATATAGGCATAAGAATACTGTCCCTTAGCTGTATCAAGACTTCTGTTGGTGCTAACCACCTTACCATCGATTAACCTTTGTACTGTTGAGCCATGAACCTTTGTTGGGTGGTTGTACTGAGAACGAAGTCCAACGTCCACAAATCCGTACCTCCAAGTTCCACCTTCAGCTGGATACTGGGTGTGCCAACCTGGATTTACCCAGGCATATGCAGGTAAAACAGTGCTCCCTAACATAGCAACAGAAAACGCACATACAGCAATCGTAGCTTTAAGCTTACGAGTTACAATTCCTTTTTTCTTTTCATTCGAATATTTTTCCATTTCTACTCCTCCTAAATCGTTTTAATATCTTCCGATTTCCTACTACTCAATCTAGTTGCCTCCTTTTACTTATTTTGTCGATGCAGGAGAGATACTTCTCGTTCACGTTATTACAAGTATTAGTATATATGTAATAATATGTAATGTAAATGTTTTTTTAGTTTACTTAAAAAAGGCTCTTTTCAAATGTTAGGGGGTGAACATTTCTCTATCCCTTATCCTATTTATTGCCGATTGTTTTGTATTGTTGGTGGAGAAGGATTCTGGCCCGGAAACGCGCAAGATTCCGATAACCAAACCCGTTCCTCTTCAAGACTTTTGTTAGAGTATTTAATTCTTGTGTGAAATTTGTGCAAAACGAAACCAAATCCTATCGTTTTCTATCGTATACTTCAAAAACGAAAAAAGCTCACAAACGTTGATTTAACAACATTTGTGAGCTTTCTCTAGCGATTAATCTTGGCAGGAATTAATCTAATGATACCGGTGGTCGGGGTCGAACCGACACTCCCGAAGGAACACGATTTTGAGTCGTGCGCGTCTGCCAATTCCGCCACACCGGCATGATTATGGAGGCGGCAACCGGATTCGAACCGGTGAATAAAGGTTTTGCAGACCTTGGCCTTACCACTTGGCTATGCCGCCATATCTTAAGTATAAATGGAGCGGAAGACGGGATTCGAACCCGCGACCCCAACCTTGGCAAGGTTGTATTCTACCACTGAACTACTTCCGCAAAAATGGCTGGGCTAGAAGGATTCGAACCTTCGCATGACGGAATCAAAATCCGTTGCCTTACCGCTTGGCTATAGCCCATTTATATGAGTATATGCTGCTTCATTTTAATTATGAATGGGGCGGCTGATGGGAATCGAACCCACGAATGTCGGAACCACAATCCGATGCGTTAACCACTTCGCCACAACCGCCATAAGTTTGGCAGGGGTAGTAGGAATCGAACCCACACTGACGGTTTTGGAGACCGTAGTTCTACCTTTAAAC